>JAEEON010000031.1 GCA_016284305.1 Bacteroidales bacterium | reverse complement strand
CGGCTGGTAGCTCAACGCACCGTGCGCTCGCCCGCTCGTCCCCCAGCCAAAAAGGTCGCGCGAGGCATCCTCCGACGCGCTCCCCTGGCCGTTGTCGCCAAGGATGTCCCACTGGTGTTCCGCAAAGCGCCATTCGCCGTCCACATATTGCAGGTTGCCCTGCGAGAAATATACCTGGGTACCACCCTCGTTCACCGTGAACAGTCCGTTGACGTAGCCCGTCGGAGGCTCGTCCAATGAGGAACGGTCCATAAGCATGGCCTCCTGGGCCATCGCCAGCATGCCCGTCATCAGGGCAAGCAAAGCAAGCGTAATCTTTCTCATAATCAATGCACTTCTACGTGTCGTGCGCAACTGCGTTTTTTTACTTGAATCAATTTGACGGTTCAAAAATAAGGAATTGAAACACAAAAAACAACCGAACCGAAAAAAATTGTAATTTTGCGGCAACTTTTAAAAAGATCCTTCACATCATGAAAAAAACTATCCTGGGAGCCATCGTGCTCGTCGCAGCCCTGATTATGACTGGTTGCGGAAACAAGAATCAGAAAAAAGAAAACACCGAAGCCCAAAAAGTTGAAGAAGTGAAAGAGAACCGCATGCTCATCATCGTCGATCCTCAAGTCGATTTCATCACTGGTAGCCTGGCCACCGCCAAAGGACCGGAGGCCATGGATTATCTGGCCAATGCCATCGACAATGGTGCTTGGAAAGCCTACAACTGGATCATCGTCACTCAAGATGCCCATCCAGCCAACCACTGCTCTTTTGTGGAACAAGGTGGCGTGTTTCCTCCTCACTGCGTGCAAGACACTGAGGGCATGAAAGTGTATCCCGCCCTTCAAGAGGCCTTGAACAAGATCAATGGCATCGACCTCCATTATATGCAAAAAGGCAACCTCCCCGAGAGAGAGGAGTTCAGCATCTTCCAAAACGCTGAGAGCGGTGAAAAACTCCGTAACACCATCGAAGAGATTGGGTTCACAGGCATCGACGTCTGCGGCATCGCCACGGACTACTGTGTATATGAGACCACCAAAGACCTGATGGCCTTCTACCCTGCCAAGCAGATCCGCATCGTCACCAACTGCCTCGCCGCTGTCGATGACACCGACACCAAGTTGGCTGACTTGATGAAAGAGAATGGCATTGAGGGAATCAATTTTTGAATTGAGAACTGAGAATTGAGAGTTAGAAGTTTTTTAGAGCGGAAAAAGGTCGATTTGACTTGGAGGGCGTATTTTGTGGATGCGCTCGGAGCCATGGCATTAGGCCTCTTCGCCTCGTTGCTCATTGGAACCATTTTTCAGACTTTGGGTGACAAGACGGGCTGGGAGGCGTTTGTCACCATAGCGAAATATGCCAAGGCCGCTACAGGAGCTGCTATTGCGGTCGCCATCGCCTACAAACTCAACTGCGAGGGCTTAGTACTGTTCAGTGCCATCGCAGTGGGCATCGCAGGCAATGAGTTAGGCGGTCCCATGGGTGCCTATGTCGCTGTGCTGGTGGCCATCGAACTCGGCAAGATGGTTTATAAGGAAACTCAAGTTGACATTTTGGTCACCCCGGCCGTCGTCATCATCAGCGGAGTGCTTGTGGCTTTTGCCGCAGGCGCTCCCATCCAAAAAGTGATGACTGCTTTAGGCACCTTCATCGAGAATGCCACTCAGATGCAACCGTTATTGATGGGCATCATCGTCTCGGTGGTCATCGGCATGGTGCTCACCTTACCCATCAGCTCTGCTGCCATTTGCCTTGCCATCGGCCTTGGAGGCATCGCCGGAGGAGCTGCCACAGCAGGATGCTGTGCCCAGATGATAGGCTTCGCCGTGCTGAGTTTCAAGGAAAACCGATGGGGCGGACTGATCGCTCAAGGATTGGGCACCTCCATGCTACAGATGGGCAACATCGTCAAAAACCCACGGATCTGGATCCCTCCGACTTTGGCTGCCGCCATCACCGGCCCCCTATCCACCTGTGTGTTTCATCTGGAAAACATCCCCATCGGCTCAGGCATGGGCACCTGCGGACTCGTCGGGCCTATCGGCATCTATACCGCCATGCCCGACGGAGGAACGAATATGTGGATCGGCATGTTGCTAGTGTGCTTCGTGCTTCCCGCCATCCTCTCTTGGCTTTTTGGCATGATCCTGAGAAGAATCGGTTGGATTAAAGAAGGAGACTTAAAAATCGAGTGCTGATAAAGCCTCTCCCCCGACCCCTCTTCCGAAGGAGAGGGGAGGCTAAACGAGTATGAAGTATGGAACAGGTGCTGGACAAGATGGCTAAGTATTGCGCCTATCAGGAACGGTGTGTAAAAGATGTGACGGACAAACTGAGGTCTTACAACATCCCGCAAGAAGCCAAAGACGAAATCCTTGCTTATTTGTTAGATAACCGTTTTGTCGATGATGAGCGTTTTGCCAAAGCCTTTGTCAAAGGCAAAGTCAACCAAAACGGCTGGGGTCTCAACAAGATTCGATTTCACTTGGCGCAGAAAGGTATTAGTAAAGAATTGATTGACAATGCTTTACAAGAACAAGATGCCGAAATATACCGTCAACGGCTTGTCGAAATCCTTCAAGTCAAGTCAAAAAGCATCAAGTCAGAGAGCGACTTCGAGAAAAAACGAAAATTGGCCGCATATGCCATCCAGCGCGGCTTCGAGGCCAGTTTAGTATGGGAAGTCCTAAAGGAAGATTTTGGAGATTAAGCGTTTTTTCCTTATTTTTGCATTCCATTATTGAATCATGAAAATCCGCAAACAACTCATCACCCAAGCTCCAGAATGCCTCACTGACCCCTTTAGTCAGGCACAAAACGTTATCATTTCCGTCTTATTCGCCCTGGTGTTTCTCACGGCCTACACTCCTTTTTCCAACACCTCTTGGTTCCAGTTAGGCACCAATAGCCGTTTTCTCGGGACCTTAGGGTTTGTGGGGGTCGGAACCCTGTTTTTGGCGTGCAGTCGGACCTTGATGACCTACTGTGTCAAAAGGCTGAGGCATTTTGCCATGTGGGCTTATCTCCTCTGGCTTTTTCTGGAGATTGTATTGATTGCGGCTTTTCACACCTATCTTTCCTATTTCTTAGTAAAAGCGACCAACTATTCGTTGGGGTACATCTTTGGCAAAAGTCTGTTGATTACTTTCATCGCCTTGGCCGTCCCTTACACGATTGTCGATCTGATGTTTCTTCTCAAAGAGTCGCGCCGCAAGCTGACGCTTACCAAGAGCGATACGGTGGAGTCCGACAACGAAGTACTGCCAGAGCATACCGAGATCATCAATTTGATGGACAACAACGGCAACCTGAAACTCTCCGTGAAACTTGACAACCTCTATTACATCAAGGCGGAAGACAACTATATCAATGTGTTTTATCAACGCAACGGCACCATTGCTTCATACATGTTGCGCTGCAAGATGAAGACCATCGAGGACAACTGCGCGGATATCAGATCGTTGATGAGATGCCATCGCTCTTATATTGTTAACATCAAGAAAATTAGCGTGTTACATAACGAGACCGATGGTTTTATCATCGACTTTGAGCGAGAAGGATTGGATTCCATTCCAGTGTCGAAGACTTATTCGAATCGGGTGCTGGAGGCGTTTAATAAGAGGTGAAAGGTGAGAGGTGAGAGGTGAAAGGTGAGAGTTATCCTTGAGCTGAAAGCGCCTCGAAGAGGCGCGATCTCAATAACCCCAGGTGAGCGAGCACAGCGAGCGTAACCTGGGGCGAGAGGTGAGCGAGCACAGCGAGCGTAGCCTGGGGAGAGGTGAGCGAGCACAGCGAGCGCAACCTGGGGAGAAAAAAAACAGCACCTCGTTGAGGTGCTGTTATCAAATAAAAATCTGTCGTTTTGTAAATTGTTAGCAGTTCATGCCGCCACAGCAGTGGATGACCTGACCCGTGACATACGAGGAAAGGTCGGAGGCGAGGAAGAGCGCCACGTTGGCGACGTCTTCTGGAGTGCCGCCACGACGCAGCGGGATCTGGTTTTCCCAAGCCTTGCGAACATCCTCGGGGAGGGCATTGGTCATGGCCGTGATGATGAATCCAGGGGCGATGGCATTGTGACGGATGTTACGAACGCCCATCTCCTTGGCTGCACTCTTGGTGAAGCCGATGATGCCAGCCTTGGAGGCCGAGTAGTTGCATTGGTTGGCGTTGCCCGACACTCCCACCACGGAACTCATGTTGATGACACTACCGCCACCTTGTTTCCACATGATAGGCTGGAGTGCTTTGGTAAAGTTGAACACCGACTTGAGGTTCACGTTGATGACGGCATCCCATTGTTCCTCGGTCATGCGTTTCAGAGCGGTATCCTTGGTGATACCAGCGTTGTTGACGAGGATGTCGATGTGGCCGAAGTCTTTCACGATTTCATCGACGACCTGTTGGGTCTCCGTGAAGTTTGCGGCGTTGGAAGCGTATGCCTTGGCCTGAATACCCATGGCTTGCAGTTCCTTTTCAGTCTCCAACACGAAATCGTTCAAAGCGATATCCGTAAAGGCAATGTTGCAGCCTTCTTGGGCGAAACGGACAGCGATGGCTTTGCCGATGCCACGACCTGCACCCGTGATGAGGGCTACCTTATTCTCTAATAATTTCATGATTTAATGATTTAAAGATTCGAAGCGTCAAAGTTACAAAAAACAGCCAACGCTTACTTCTTTCTTCTTACTTCTTATTTTCCTTTATTCCCCTCAATCAATTGATAAAGATCAGCGACAGTCTGGATTTTCTCGGTGTCGGCATCTTCAAACTTGAGGTTGAACTCACGTTCCAGTTCCATGGAGAGCTCAACTACGTCGAGAGAGTCAGCTCCGAGGTCGTTGGCGAGGTTCTTTTCAGGAGTGATTTCACTCTCATCGAGGCCTAATTTAGAAGCGATGATACTTCTTACTTTGTCTTGAATTGTTGCCATTGGTACTATTATTAAGTTGATCAGTTAGCAGTTGTTCAGTTATCAGTTATTTGGTTGTTGATTACGGGTGTCGGGAAGGAGAGCGAAGGAGAGCTCGCCTCTGACACACATTTTACCGCCGACGCTCAGTTTGGCGGAGCAGATGTAGATGTTGGCGCGGTGCACATCGAGAGTGGCTTCCACTTCGACGGTATCACCAGGTCTCACACTGTTTTTGAACCGGACTTTATCGATGCCCGTGTAGAAGGTAAGCTTACCGATGAGGTCGTCTTTCATCAGCAAGGCGCAGGACTGGGCCATGATTTCGCAGAGGATGACGCCCGGGACCACCGGTTCACCTGGAAAATGGCCTTTCAGGAAAAACTCCTCACCGGTCACGTGGTACTTGGAGTGAGCCACATGGTTCTCGTCGAGGGTCATCTCATCCACCAGGAGCATGGGCTCGCGGTGTGGGAGGTACTGTTTGATTTCTTCTCTATTCATATGTTAGTTTGTTGATTTGTTTGCTATTCCTCAGGTGGTGGTAGGCTCTAGTCTCCAGGTGGTGCTGCGCTCACCTCTCGCCCCAGGTTACGCTCGCTATGCTCGCTCACCCCTCGCCCCAGGTTACGCTCGCTATGCTCGCTCACCCCTCGCCCCAGGTTACGCTCGCTATGCTCGCTCACCCCTCGCCCCAGGTTACGCTCGCTGCGCTCGCTCACCTGGGGTTATAGAGATCGCACCTCTTCGAGGTGCTGCCAGGTCGGGATAACTTTCACCTTTCATCTTTCACCTTTCACCTTCCTCACTGCCACGCAAGCGTTATGGCCTCCAAAGCCGAGGGAGTTGGAGATGGCGATGTCGAGATCGACCTTGATGGCCTGGTTGGGGGTGTAGTCAAGGTCGCATTCAGGATCCGGCTCATCCAGTCCGATGGTAGGCGGGATGATGCCTGTGTTGAGAGCCATGACGGCGGCGACAAGTTCGATGCCACCGGCAGCGCCGAGGGCATGACCCATCTCCGATTTGGTGGAGCTGATATGTGCTCTGTGGGCTTCTTCCTCGCCCATAGCGATTTTGATGGCCTTGGTCTCACCACTATCGTTCATCGGAGTACCCGTGCCATGAGCGTTGATATACAATGATTCGCCAGCTTTGTATCCTGCCTCGTCGAGGGCTTGTTTGATAGCTAGGCTCTGGGTAGTGCCATCCGGACGCGGGGCAGTGCTATGGTAGGCATCGCAACTGTTTCCGTAGCCGCAAACCTCGGCATAGATCGTGGCGCCACGCTGTTTGGCGTGTTCATATTCTTCCAACAGGACGATGCCAGCACCTTCGGCGATGACAAAACCGCCACGGTTTTTGTTGAAGGGCAACGAAGCTCTCAGTGGGTCTTCGACCTTAGTGAGGGCTTTGCAATTGGCAAATCCACCGATGGAGACTGGGTTGATGCCCGCTTCACAACCACCGGTGATGATGGCTTCGGCATAACCGTGCTTGATGGCGCGGTAAGCCTCGCCGATGCTATGGGTACCAGTAGCACAAGCAGTTACGATAGGCACACAGGGACCTTGGGCGTTGTAACGGATGGCGACACTGCCCGAGGCCATGTTGCCAATCATGGTGGGAATCATCAGCGGAGAGATCCAGCGTGCCCCTTCGTCATGGTATCGGATAACACCGTTCATGATGGTGTCGAAGCCACCGATACCCGAGCCGATATACACACCCAAGCGGCTAGGATCCATCTGCAAGTCTTCATTGCCTTTCATAGCTTGAGCCGCAGCGGCCATGGCATAGACGGCAAAACGGTCGTTGCGTTTGACAAAACCCTTATCTACACCTGCTGCAATGGGATCGAAATCCTTCAGCTCACCGGCAATCTTCACTGGAAGATCCGTTGTGTCAAAGCTCTTGATTGGGGCAATGCCACAAACACCATTAATAAGATTATTCCATGTGGTTTCGAGGTCATTGCCTACCGGCGATACGACCCCCATACCTGTAATTACTACTCTTCTCGTTTCCATTTTTCTACCGATTCTACCGAGCTTTAAGCCCTAAAGGGCTATCTCTAAATTAACTTCGTTGAATGCTTCGCATTTCTCAATTCTCAATTCTCATCACTCCCACTCCCAAAGGCAAGCGGCCGACACAAATCCAGCGCCGAAGGCACTCATCACAATTTTGTCACCTTTCTTGATCTTATCTTGAGCGATCATCTCGTCGAGCAGGATCGGGATGCTGGCCGAAGAGGTGTTGCCATATTTTTCAATGTTGGTTGGGAACTTGTCTTCCGGCTGTCCGAGGATGGAGCGGATGCCATCAATAATACGTTTATTGGCTTGATGTAAGAGGTAATAATCCACGTCATCCGCCTTCACCTTCTCGTCATTCAGTACTCTTTGGATGTCTTTCGCAGATTCGGAGACCGCGGTACGGAACAAGTCCTTGCCTTTCATCATGAGGGGTTGGCCTTCAACTTGTTTATGTTCAAAAGGAGTCTTTTCCATATGACGCTCATAATAAAGGACATCACGATCAGAGATCATGGTGAGATGCACATCTTTGAATGCCTCGCCCGGACCCAACACCACGGCGCCGGCGCCATCACCAAACAAGATACTGGTGTCTCTCTCTTGCCAGTTACAGTATTTGGAGGGCTCTTCCGCGCATACGATGAGGACGTACTTGGCACGACCCGCCTTCATCATGTCGTCGGCTAGCATCAGTGCATTGACGAAGCCTGCACAGGCCACGTTAATGTCCAAGCCAGGACAAGTAACGCCAATGCGCTTTTGGATAATACAACTCAATCCAGGGGTAATATGTTCATTGGCCACGTTGGAGACCAGGAGGAAATCGATCTGGTCAGGGGTCAAGCCTGACTTTTGAATGGCTTTGTTGGCAGCTTCGACAGCCAGGTCGTAAAGAGTTTCAGTAGATAAAAGGTGACGCGTCTTGATTCCAGTTCTCGTTGAGATCCAAGCATCGCTAGTATCCAAGAAGGTGGCAAGATCGTCGTTGCTAACCGTAAGTGACGGTAATGCGCTTCCAGTTCCAATAATTTTCATAGTGCAATGATTTTTGCTCGATTTTCAAAAAACTTAAAAACGCTGCAAAAGTATATCGGTTTGAGCACACGAAAATAAAAAGGTGGTCATCGTGACCAAAATGTGGCGAAAATAGGTGTTTTGGGACGAAATACCCCGATTTTAGGGACGAAAATCGGGGTATTGGTGAAAAAACTATCAGAAATAGGGACGAAAAAAGGCGGTGAAAAAAGCCTGTTATTGCTTGTAGTGACACCGAGCGGCCAAAAACGAGTATCCCACCGAATCATAATACGCCATAGCAGTTAACAATTCCGAACGGTTCCTGGATACAGTCGTTTTTATAAAGTGCTTCAGTATTGCTTCTTTTGACCTCTACATCCCCATTCCGGCACCTTGGGGAGCGCCCTGAGAGTCGTCGGCACCCTGGCGGGCCATCTGTTCGAGTTCCATCTTACCGAAACGGAAGGTCACACCGACTGAGACGCTACGGCTGTTGTATTTGGAGCTGGAAATGGATTCCACGTAGGGGCTGGAGTTCGTCTCACCCCATCTGTTGGAGTTGAAGATGTCGTTAGCGTTGACAAAGACCGACATCTTACGGTCGAAGAAATCAGCCTTGAGGCCGGCGTTGACACCGAAACGGGAACCCCACTCGTAAAAGAGAGAAGGCGTAGGCGAGCTGTAGTAACTCGAAGCCGTCA
>JAEEON010000030.1 GCA_016284305.1 Bacteroidales bacterium | reverse complement strand
GCCATGCAAACACAAGCCTTGTTACACCTTTATTCCTATTTTTGCAAACGCAAACGGTGTCTTGATTGCCGTATCGGAAATGTTTTGTTACACAAAATCAACCAAATATCATGAAGAAACCCATTTTCACCCTTCTCTTGGCCCTTTGCTTCAGTGCATTATTTGGCCAATCCAACCATCTTCAACACGTCATCGTGATGATGGCGGAACATTACGACGACAGCCAACTGTCGCAAAAGACCGCCCTGATGACCAAGGAGCAACGCCGCGACTTCGTCATCGCCGAACGAAAAGCGTTCTGTCAAGCTTCGCAAGCCCAAGTGCTTGATTTTCTTGAAAGTTACAAGAGCAACAACATGGTCAACGACCTGAAAACCTTCTGGTCATTCAACGGTTTCAGCTGTTCCGCCAGTGACGAAGTCATCGCACAACTCGCTCAACGCAAAGACGTTGCCATGATCATCCCTGACGAGATGCGCCAGATGATTCCTCAAAACGAAATGGTTCGTCCCGTCAACACAAGAGCCAATGCCTGGCATGTCGACAAGATCAACGCGCCGGCGGTTTGGAACTACAACGGCACGGGCTATACGGGCAACGGGGTCATCATCGGCCACATCGACACGGGCGTCAACTACAACCATATCGACATCGCCAACAGCATGTGGGACGGCGGCAGCGAGTTCCCTCACCACGGCTATGACATCTTTTATCAAGACAACGACCCCATGGACGACGACGGTCATGGCACCCATACCGCTGGCATCTTGGCAGGACAAGGCACGGCTGGTACCCAAACGGGCATCGCACCAGGTGCCAAAATCATGTCCATCAAGGTTTTGGGTGAAGACGGTCAAGGCGAAGCCACCCACCTCATCCAAGGTGTTGAGTTTGCTTTGGAGCACGGTGCACATATCCTCAGCCTCTCGCTCAGCGACGTAGGCGCTGGCCCTTGCTACTACTACCGTGACGTCTTCGCAACCTGCCTCGAGGCAGGCGTGGCAGCTGCCGTGGCATGCGGCAACGAAGGCCAAACACAATACACCTTCCCCGTCCCCTTCAACATCAGCGCCCCAGGCAACTGCCCTCCGGCATGGCTCCATCCCGACCAAAGGAACCTCATCGAAGGCGGCCTGACCTCCGTCATCAGCGTGGGCGCCACCGACTCCAACGACGAGCGCTGCGGCTTCGCCTCCGTCGGACCCACGACTTGGGCCGCTGGATCCAATGTCGGCAACTACAACGACTACCCCTACGAAAACGGCGACGTCAACCAACCGGGCTTGATCCGTCCCGACATCTCGGCTCCTGGCGCCAACATCACCTCGCTGAACTCCCTGACCACCAACGGCTACACCGAGCTGGACGGCACCTCAATGGCTACACCCTGCGTGGCAGGCGTGTTAGCCATGCTGCTTGAGGCCAACCCTGAGCTGAGTCCTGCCGAACTGGATTCCATCATCGAGCTCACCTCGGTGCGTGTCGGCAACACCATGAAAAACAATCGCGTAGGCTCAGGTCGCATCGATGCCTTGGCAGCCATGAACGCATTGTTCCACCATGGCCCCACCAACCTCACCGCCGACTTCGACGGCGAACAGGTCATCCTCAACTGGACAGCCGCACCCGAAGGCATCTCCTACGACGTCTATCGCGACGGCATACGCATCGCCAACAGCCTGACGGCGACCACCTATACCGACCACATCAGCTACGCGGGTTCCTATACCTATTATATTATCGCCCATCTGGAAAACGACATGACCTCGCTCCCTTCCAACTACGTCACCCTGACGAAAGCGGTCGAGATTGAGGCTGAAGTCATCAACAACATGCGTGTGTCGTTGTCGTGGAACATGCCTGCAGGCATTTACGACGGCTTCGAGTCGGGCGACTTCTATCAAAGCATGTGGATCAACGATGCGACCAGTCCTTGGGTCGTCACCACCACGCAACCCAACACAGGCACCTACTGCGCCAAGTCGACCAACACGGGCATGTTCTCCAATAGCAAGATCTCGCTGGCAGTCAACCTGCCCACCTCGTGTGTCGTAAGCTACCATGCCCGCGTCAGTTGCTTCCCGCTCAATGGCTGTGGTTTCTTCATCGACAATGTGCAGTATGGCGAGACCTTGAAGGACGAAGTGCCGTGGACGCGCTACACCGTGGCCATCGGTCCCGGCAACCACATCCTGGAATGGAAATACGCCAACCAACTCGCTGAAGGCGAATACGATAACGCCTTCTATATCGACGACATCACCGTGGGTAACACCTACAACATCTACCGCGCTAACTGCGACGGCAGCAACGTCACGCTGATTGCTTCCAACATTGCCGACGCCCAATATGTCGATTACGGTTGGGATGCCCTGCCCATTGGACAATACAAATACGGCATCAGCACTGATGGTGGAAACACTATTTCTTGGTCGGATTGTTTGGACAAGGATGTGATGGCCGTTGATGAGAATAACGCGTTGGAAATCAATGTTTATCCTAATCCCACAAACGGTATTCTGTTTGTAGAGACGGTGTGCACACCGTCTCTACCAGAGAAAACCGAATATTTCATCACCAACGTGACAGGCCAAACGCTGCTTTCAGGCCACATCACCGATGAAACCCAACAGATTGATGTCTCGGGTTTGGCCGAGGGAATGTATTTTGTTAGGATTCAAGGCGATGAAGGAGTGATTACGAAAAAAGTAAACATAATTAAGTAAAACGAGATTCCCCTGCGGGGAATGGCGTGTTTGTTATATGTATACAGCGGCGGCAAGAGCAAGTTACCCAATGGTAGCACCTCATGCCGCCGCAGTTTACATACATATTACAACTCCATTCCCGAAGGGAATCTCTCACTATCAATCCTCCTCTTCGAGGAAGAATATCTCCTCCACCGATTTCCCGAACACCTGCGCCATCTTCAAGGCCAAGACCGTGGAGGGCACATATCGCCCTGATTCTATGGCGTTAATTGATTGCCTGCTCACACCAATTAGTTTGGCCAAATCCTCTTGTGTGAGGTCCTTTTCGGCTCGTGCCACTTTCAAACGGTTCTTCATTGCGCGCCTCCTTTGTTGAAACGGTGCACCTCTATTCTGAACTTGATGATGAACAAGATGAGGAATACGAAAAACACCAAATACGGCACATAGATATAGGTGATTCCATAAATAAGCAAAGTCGCCACGATAAACAGTGCCGCAGTGATGTAAGTCGCCCAAATGAGGC
>JAEEON010000029.1 GCA_016284305.1 Bacteroidales bacterium | reverse complement strand
GGCCTACATTCACAGCCCCGAGGCCGCTACGTGGTGGAACCCCGACGGCGGTAGCTATGCCGACAACATGAGCGTGATGGCGGTCGTGGAGGTCAACGGGGAAGAGGTGAGGAGCGAGGGAGTCGAAATAGGCGCCTTCAGCCAGGGCGAATGCCGCGGCGCCGTCCGACTGCTGTATGTGGCTCCCCTCGACCGTTACGTGGCCTTCCTGACCGTCCACGGCGAGGACGGCGACGGGCTCAGCTTCCGCCTGAAGAATGACGAGGGAGTGCTGTTCGCCAGCGATAGAGCGGTGTTCGCCAAGGATGCCGTCCTGGGCAGCACGGCGGAGCCGTATGTGCTTCGCTTCGGCAACACGGGAGTGACGGACGCTGCCGAGCCGGTGGTGACAGCCTATCCCAACCCGTCCACGGGCGTGTTCCAGCTGGAAGGCGAAGGCATGGAGCGGGTGGAGGTTTACACCATGCTGGGCGAGCTGGTCCGCATGGAAGAAGTCCACACTGACACGCACACGCTGAATCTGAGCGGCTGCGCCGAAGGCATGTATCACCTGCGGGTTCACACCCAAAACGGTCTGAAACACCTCTCGGTGGTTGTCGCTGAATAAAAACCAAAGACCATTATTCCCATCCCTCGTCTCTTCGTTGAGGCGAGGGATTTTGATGTTCTTACCGCCTATTTTTGTTTTTTCCTGCCGAAGGCCGGTGTGCGAGCTGTGGATGGAATGCATGAGAATACGTGCGTCTATTTATCCTCTTCGGTGATGGCAGCTCGGTGCGGTTGGTGCGGGAGGTGGAGTAGCTGAAAAATAATATGTTTTATTTTGCTGCAAATTATGGTTTTTGTATATTTGCAGCAAAATAAAACAAATTTTTATGAGTGCAATTATTGGTAGAGAGAAGGAAATAGAAGAACTAAAAGAGCTGTATAACAGCGGTAAATCAGAATTTGTGGCAATATATGGCCGTCGTCGCGTTGGCAAGACGTTTTTGGTCGATGAGTCATTAAAGGGTAAGATTACCTTTCGCCATGCAGGCTTATCTCCTGTTGATGAGGTAGGGAAAAAAAATTCGCTGAAAGAACAACTGAAGCATTTCTACTTCTCTCTTCAGATTTATGGCATGAAAAAAAGCAAATGTCCATCATCATGGATGGAGGCCTTCTTCATGCTTTCTCAACTGTTGGATGCCAAAGACAACAGGAAGCGTCAAGTAGTGTTTTTGGACGAACTGCCTTGGATGGACACTCCCCGTTCAGGTTTTATAACAGCCTTCGAAGGATTTTGGAATACTTGGGGTTGCCATCGTGACAGTCTGATGCTCGTTGTTTGTGGCTCTGCCAATTCATGGATGCTCGATAATCTGATAAACAGCCACGGTGGGCTTTATGGCCGCACCACATATGAGGTGAAACTCAGCCCATTTAAGCTGGGGGAATGTGAAAAGTTTCTTAAGAATAAAGGGATAAGGATGTCACGTTACGACATCGTTCAAAGTTATATGGTTCTTGGTGGCATACCGTATTATTTAGGTTACATGAAGAAGGGGTTAAGTCTGGCTCAGAACATTGACCAGTTGTTTTTTGACGAAAAAGCCCAATTACGGAATGAGTATGACCGCCTATTTGCCTCGGTCTTTTCAAATCCTGATCAGATGAAACGTATCGTGGGTTTCTTGGGATCCCGTCGCAGCGGATACACCCGACAAGAAATACTCTCCAAAGTGGGACTTGATGATAATGGTTCGTCGAGCAAGATGCTTAAAGCTCTTGTAGCAAGTGACTTTATCCAGCCATACGTTCCTTTTGGAATGAGTAAGCATGATGAACATTATAAACTTACGGATCCTTTCTGCCTATTCTATCAGAAATTTGTAGAAGGGCGTGCTGAGATAGACCCCAAGTTTTGGGTTCACAACGTGACGTCTCAAGGCGTCAGCTCATGGAGAGGATTCGCCTTTGAAGAGGTGTGCTTGTCTCATGTTCGTCAGATTAAGCAGGCAATTAACATCCTTGACGTATCTTCAACCCAGTCCTCCTGGGCATTAAGAGGTGATGATGATACGGAGGGCGGTCAAATAGACTTGCTTATTAGTCGTAAGGACAATGTGGTGGATATGTGTGAAATGAAATTTTACAATGAAGATTATACTGTCACTAAATCCTACCATGCAAAACTTGTGCATCGTCAAAATCTATTGGAAGAACAGATTCCTAAACGTGCAATTGTCCAACATATACTAATTACAACCTTCGGGCTGAAATACAATGAGCATAGCGGAATCTTCCAACATGTGATAACTATAGATCAGCTGTTCTAACATGACTTTGCCTGCTGGCTGGCATTTGCCCTTGCCATCAACATCTATGGTCGCAAATACATCGTCAAAAGGCTATGGCCTCACCGCCTCTGCCACCGCCTTTCCTAGCTCGTAGAGCTTATCCCAGTCCTCTTCGCGGATGGGAGCGCCTTTCACCTCGACGCTTTCAGCCGCGAGGTTCCATTGGCCTTCTTCGGCGCATTTGGCGAGGGTCTTCACGCCACCGCCGCTCCAGCTCATGCCGCCAAAGATGCCATAGCACTTGTTCTTTGGCTTGAACTCGTTGATTTCGTGGGTCAGCAGGGTCATGTCAGGGAACATGTTTGCATAATGAGCACATGCTCCGAGGATGACTCCCTTGTATTTCCAGATGTCGCTCATGATGAACGAGACCTCGGTCTTGGCCACGTCATACACTTTCACCTCCTTGATGCCGGCCTCGGCGGCGCCACGGGCTACAATCTCGGCCATACGGGCGGTGTTGCCGTGCATCGAGCCATAGACGATGACCACGCCTTCTTCACCCTCGTGCTTGCTCCACTGGGTGTATTTGCCGAGTACCCAGGCGAGGTTCGAACGCCACACCAAGCCGTGCGAGGGGGCAATCATCTTGATCTCCAAACCACCGAGCTTTTCGATGGCTTTTAAGGCTTGCATGGCTACCTTGCCGACGATGTTGGCGTAGTAACGCCGCATGTCATCTTCGTAAAAGGCGAGGTTGACTTGGTCGTCGAAGATGCCACCGTTCAAGGCACCGAAGCCGCCGAAGGCATCGTTGCTGAATACGATTTTGCTGTTTTGCTCGTAAGTCACCATCGACTCGGGCCAGTGCACCATAGGCACCATGAAAAACTGTAAGGTGTGGGTGCCGAGGCTCAAAGTCTCGCCTTCAGCCACTACCTTCTTGTTGGTGATGGGGCCGTAGAAAGCTTCCAACGGAGCAAAGGTCTTGGCATTGCCCACCACTTGCACTTCAGGCCATTCACGGATGACGGCTGCCACGGTGCTGCTGTGGTCGGGTTCGTCGTGATTGATGATGAGGTAATCCACGTTGCGGCCTTGCAACACCGACTTCACCTTGAAGAGATAGTCCTCAAGGAAGTTCGCTTCTACAGGGTCGATGAGGGCGACCTTTTCATCCATGATCAGGTAGGAATTGTAGGAAACGCCATTGGGTAGTTCGATATGATTTTCAAAAAGCTCGGTGTGGCGGTCGTTGACGCCAACATAGAATATGTTTTCAGTTAGTTGGATTTGATTCATCGGGTTTGTGTTTTGTGTTGTTATGATTCTTTGAACAGGTTTGGTTTCGGGGATGGGTGCTGTCGCTATTGAAGAGGCCGTTTCAGCTTTGGGATTGGGTAACAGTTCCTCGAATTCTTCCACGCCGTGTTTGCACAACGGGCACTCGAAGTCGTCGGGGAGGAAGTCGCCCTCATAGATATAGCCACATACCTTGCATTCCCAGCGGCGTTTGCCGTTTTGGGGTTGTTCGCCTTGAGGCTGAGGCTTGGGTTTTATGTTGTTTTGGTAGTAGTCGTAGGTGAGGGAAGGCTGGTCGGAAAGCACTTGGGCATCGAGCACTTCGCCGATAAACATGGTGTGGGTGCCGAAGTCGATGCTGTTGAGAACCTTGCAGGCAAGGTAGGCGTTCGTGTATTTGGGAATGTAGAGCACTTGATTCACCGTGCGGTGTTCGGTCTCGCAGGTGGCGAACTTGTTCACAGTCCGTCCCGACTGGAAGCCGAAATGCTCAAAGACGAACATCGGAGTTTCCGTGGTCAGCATGCTTATGTTGAACACGCCTGAGTTTTTGATGAGCTCATGCGTGTAGTTGCCTTTGTTGACCGTCACAGCGATTTGTAACGGATTACTTGTGACTTGCATCACCGTGTTGACGATGCAGCCATTGTCGATGTCGTTGAATCTTGTGGTTAGAACATAAAGGCCATAGCCAATATAGGATAATGCCTTGGTATCCATGGTTGTTGTTAAAAAAAGAAAAAGTAGAGACGCACACAGTGCGTCTCTACGATAAAGGTTTATTCCATGACGGAGAAGCTGTCCTTGCCGATACCGCAAAGTGGGCATGACCAGCTGTCAGGGATTGCTTCAAAAGGGGTGCCAGGGGCGATGCCGCTATCCGGATCGCCTACTGCGGGATCATAGATGTACCCGCAAACATCACATACGTACTTTTTCATATTATTTCAATTTTCAATTTTCAACTTTCACCTTAATAATTCTCCGCCTTGATCTGGAAATAGGATTGCGGATGGTTGCAGACTGGGCAGATTTGCGGAGCTTTCTTGCCGATGACGATATGGCCGCAGTTGGCGCACTGCCATACCATGTCGCCTTCGCGTGAAAAGACGATGCCGTCTTCAATGTTCTTCAAGAGCTTGCGATAGCGTTCTTCGTGTTCCTTCTCGATTTTGCCTACCAGTTCGAAAAGGGCAGCGATTTTGTTGAAGCCTTCTTCACGAGCCGTTTTGGCCATGCCAGCATACATGTCGGTCCACTCGAAGTTCTCGCCATCAGCGGCGTCCTTCAGGTTGGTTTTGGTGTCCGGCACCTCACCGTCGTGGAGCAGCTTGAACCAGATCTTGGCGTGTTCCATCTCGTTGCGGGCCGTCTCCTCGAAGATGTCGGCGATTTGGTTGTAACCTTCCTTGCGAGCTTTAGATGCAAAGTAGGTGTATTTGTTACGTGCCTGAGATTCGCCTGCAAAGGCAGCCATCAGGTTGGCTTCAGTTTTTGAACCTTTTAATTCCATTTTAGTTCGTGTTTTAAAGTTGATTATCGATATTTTTGCTCAAAATGGTCAATGTTGAATGGCCATGAGGCGGATGTATTTCAGTACCATGTCGCACCAAACGGCGTCGCCTGGACGTTGGTAGCGGGCATTGCCGTTGGGATCGGGAGTGAATAGCGTCTCACCTCTTGGGGTGAGGGTGACCCAGCCGCGTTCGGAGAGTTCGTAGAACTCGTCGCCTTCTACGGCTTGGATAACGGCTTGCGGATCCCACATCTTCTGTCCCGTGTCGCAGTTGAGGAACTGGTAGATCCATTTGATGGGATGGATGTCGGTCCAGTTCATGTCGGCGATGACCGTCTCAGGCCGGTAGTCGAGTGGGCCGCCCACCTCACCGGGAGAGAAGACGATGTCAACCTCTTTGGGCAGCAAGGCGAAGAACTTCAGTGAGAAGTCGATGGCGGCCTTGAAGTTATAGTCGGGTTCGACAGCATCGCCAAAAACGCCACCCATGGCGAAGATTTCCTTTACCTTGGTCCGTACCAGGTCTTGGCCATTGAGAGGGGAATACTCGTCGGGACCCGACTCAAGCAGACGGGCCAAAGAGGTCACGAAACCGATCGAGGCGATGGTGACCGAATGGTCAGGTTGCTCGCTGAGCAGCTTGCGGTAGAGCTTGTAGCTCTCCATATAGGTGCTGTCATCGCCAACGCTGCGTTTGAACATCGGCTCGGCATCGGTGGTGCGGGCGTAGGGAGCGTTATGGTAGCTGATGAACACGTGGGGTGTCTGAACGCCTTGCGTCTCCAACCCGATGGGGATGTCGGGATAACCGTAGAAATTGTTCATGACATCAACGACATCGGCGTTGGCCTTGCCCATGCGGTCAACGATGACACCGAGCAAATTGCAGCGTTTCATGTCCATGTAACGATAAAGCATCATCAACGCAAAGAGGTCGTCGGTCGAGCTGCCCATGTCGCAGTCCAGGATGATGCGGATGTCTTTTTGCTCGTAATTAGACCATAGGTTGATGCCTTTGGATGCGATATAGACCGTATGCTGTTCATTCTCGCGGGCAAAGGCCACTGCTGCGGCCAAGCTGTCCTCAGGGAAGCACCGGTTGCTGTCGAAGTAATACTTGTCTTCTTGGGGGTTGTACCAGCCGCCAACGAGGTTCTGGTGGCTGCGGGCATGGCGAATCACCGCGGGGAGACTCTTGCGGTCGAAACTGTTTTGCGTCTCTTTGTACGAGACGAAGATGCCTTCTGTGGGCTGACGCATTGTGCTCAAGTCCAAAGTGAATCCTTCAGGATACATCTGTCCCATGGCATAGATGACGTTGACTAACTCTTTGTCGGTCAGCTTCTCCTGTGAGAAACAGTAGGAGGTAACCGAGAGAAACAGCAGGATAAGGAGTCTGATCTTTTTCATGATTCGGCGGTATGAATAGTTAATCGCATGAAGTACAAAGATAGGTATTTTTTCTAAAAAGCAAGGAAAATCCGTATTTTTGTCGCCGAAATGAATACGCAACCTTCTTATATCCCTAAAGAGCATCTTCGCGACTTCGTAGCCATCGACTTCGAGGCCGCCAATGCGGCCTATACCAGTGCTTGCAGCATGGGCCTCGTCATCGTTCGCGACGACACCATCGTTGATCGCTTTTATGGACTGATGAAGCCGGTCCCCAACCATTACGACTGGTATAATACTAAGGTGCATGGCCTCAAGAAGTCGGACACCGACAAGGCTCCGAGGTTTCCCGTGCTGTGGTTTCAGGTGCGCGACAAGGTCGAAGGACTGCCTTTCGTGGCTCATGGGATGCTCTTCGACCAGCATGTGCTTCGCTCCCTGCATGAGCTCTACAAGATCCCGTATCCCAACTACCCGTTCTATTGCACCCATATCGGTTCCGAGAAGTATCTTCCCGACTTGGAGAACCATAAGCTGCCCACGGTGGCCAAGCATTTCGGTTTTGAGATGGAGAAACGCCATAACGCTTTGTCCGATGCAGAAGCTTGCGCCGTCATTGCCATGAACATCTTTTAGATTTCTTTAGGAAATCAAAAAAAATGTTTTTACTTTTGCCCCAACCAATCATTTAACGTCATGTTTGAAATATTACAAAAGAAGACTTTCGCTGCGGAGACCTATTTGATGGACATCGCGGCGCCACGCATCGCGCATTCTGCGTTGCCAGGACAGTTCCTCATCGTCAAAATGGAAGAGAATTCGGAACGTATCCCCCTTACCATCAGCGACTATCATCGTGAGAAAGGGGTGGTCACCATCGTGTTCAAGGCGATCGGTGAATCCACTCGTAAGATGGCAGAATATAAGGTGGGCGATCGTTTCGCCGATGTGGTGGGCCCTCTGGGAAAGCCTTCCGAGTTTGTCAACATGACAGCTGAGGAGCTTCGCAAACGAAGCTTTGTCTTCATCGGCGGCGGTGTGGGCATCGCCCCCATCTATCCTCAGGTCAAGTGGTTGTACGAGCACGGTTGCATGTCGGACTGCATCATCGGTGCACGCACCAAGGACCTGCTCATCTTTGAACAGGAGCTGGCGAGTGTCTGCAACCTCTATGTCACCTCCGACGACGGATCCACGGGCCGCAAGGGCTTGGTTACCGACGTGTTGCGCCAACTTGTGGCCAGCGGCAAGCGGTATGACGAGGCCGTCGCCATCGGCCCGATGATCATGATGAAGTTCGCCACCAAGACCTGCGAGGAGCTGGGCATCCGCTGCACGGTGTCGCTCAACTCCATCATGGTTGACGGCACAGGCATGTGCGGCGCCTGCCGTGTAAGCATCGCTGGCAAGACCAAGTTCACCTGCATCGACGGTCCTGAGTTCCTTGGCAGCGAGGTCAACTTCGACGAAGCCATGAAACGTCAGGCCATGTATAACAACGTGGTGACGCGTAAGCAGCTTCAGGCAGAAGAGAAGGCTGAAGGCCATCAGTGCCATATCGGTGGCATCGCCGAAGAGAGCTTCGACAAGAAACACCGTGTGCCGGTGCCGGAGCAGGATCCCAAGGTCCGCGCCCATAACTTCGACGAGGTGTGTCTGGGGTATTCCGCCGACATGGCCATCATGGAAGCACAACGTTGTCTCAACTGCAAGAGCCCGCAATGCGTGCAACATTGTCCGGTCAATGTCAACATCCCGGGCTTCATCGCCCGTGTGGCCAAAGGCGACTTCGAAGGCGCTGCCGGCGTCATCAGCTGCGACTCGGCACTGCCGGCCGTTTGCGGACGTGTATGCCCCCAAGAGACCCAGTGCGAGGGAGCCTGCGTCATGGGCAAGAAGTTCGAACCCATCGCCATCGGCAAGCTGGAACGTTTCGTGGGTGACTATGCCATCGAGCATGACCTGCATTTCGACAACCCAGGCCTGAAGAACGGTCACAAGGTGGCCATCATCGGCAGCGGTCCCTCGGGACTTACCTGCGCCAAGGACTTGCTGGCCATGGGTTATGACGTCACCATCTTCGAAGCACTGCATGAGCTCGGCGGCGTGTTGGTCTATGGCATCCCGTCGTTCCGTCTGCCAAAGGAGACGGTGGTGAAGAAAGAGGTGGAGAGCGTGCGCAGGTTGGGAGCCAAGTTCGAGAAGGACGTCGTCATCGGCCGCACCATCACCATCGATGAGCTGATGCACCGCGAAGGCTTCGAAGCAGTGTTTGTGGGTTCGGGTGCCGGATTCCCGATGATGCTCAACGTGCCGGGAGAGAACCTCTGCGGTGTGGTCTCGGCCAACGAGTTCCTGACCCGTAACAACTTGCTGTTCGCATATAAGGAAGGCTTTGAGACTCCCAACTACGTCGGCAAGAAAGTCGCCGTGGTCGGTGGTGGTAACGTCGCCATGGATGCGGCACGTACCGCATTGCGTCTTGGCGCCGAGGTCCATATCGTGTATCGCCGTTCCGAGGCTGAGCTCCCCGCCCGTGTGGAGGAGGTGCATCACGCCAAGGAAGAAGGTGTGCTCTTCGACTTGCTGACCGCTCCTGTGGAGGTGTTGGGCGATGAGAATGGTTGGGTGAAAGGCTTCAAGTGCGTGCGCTGCGAGTTGGGCGAGCCGGATGCCTCCGGTCGCCGTAGCCCTGTCCCAGTACCTGGTTCGGAGTTCGTCCTCGATGTCGATATGATCATCATGGCCTTGGGCACCTCACCGAATCCTTTGATCGGAAGCACGACACGTAACCTCGAACTCAACCGTAAGGGCTGTATCGTGGCCGACGAGGTGGGCGCCACTTCGCGTCCGGGCATCTTCGCCGGAGGCGACGCAGTGAGCGGTGCCGCTACCGTCATCCTCGCCATGGGTGCCGGCAAGAAAGCAGCGAAAGCTATTGACCAATTTATTAAAGGTGAAAGATGAAAGATGAAAGTTGAAAGGTGAATTGTATCCGAAGGACCTTTCACCTTTCAACTTTAACCTTTCAACTCAACGTAGAAGACCGTGGGATCGTCGTCCTCATCGAACGACTCATCGGTGTAGTATTGACCTGGTTTGCCATCCTCCTCAAAGAGTAACAAAGTGACTTTCTTGAAGGGGATGGGTTGACCTGCGTCGCTGTAACGCTGGATGTCCTTTTGCGACAAGCCCTCCAGCTCCATCATCTTGAGCATCATGGCCAAGTCGAGATCGACGTTGAGCAACTCGTCTTTCCATTCAACGCTGATTACCGCAGTGGTGTATAACTTGAAATTCTTTACTTCAACAGCTTTCATGATCTTTGATATTAGAGTTTGGTGCAAAGATGGAAAAAATAACGAATATAACCTAGAGATACACCGTTTTTTTGTAATTTTGAAGCCAAATTCAAAACTGACAACTATGCGCAAAGGATTGATTATGTTTGCCGCAGCGATGCTGTTGAGCTTGGCATCGGTGGCTCAGAATGCTGAGACAGTGAATGTCTCCAAAGAACGTGATGGCTTTTATGTCCATACCTTCGGTGACACCCGTGTCGAAGGCAACGTGAGAAAAGGCTTAAAAGAAGGTACCTGGTACGAATACAACAATACGAAAAACCTTCTCCGCCGTGTCATCCAATTCCAAAATGGTACTATGGATGGACTTTACATGGAAATCGACGAAAATGGCTATATCAGCAAAAAGACGGAATATGTCAAAGGCAACCCTGAAGGCACTTCCTACACCTGGACCAATGGTGGACGCCTGACACAGAAGTCGAGCTACAGAAATGGCAAACTCCACGGAGAACAGATTCTTTGCTACGACAATGGCAACAGCCAAGAGGTGTCCAATTATAGTGAAGGCCTCCGCGACGGTGTGACCACCTGGTTTAACCGTGAAGGTAACAAAAGCATGATGATTACCTATAGGAAAGGGCTGTTCGATGGAAAACAAGAGACTTATTATGCCACAGGAGGTCTCAAGTCTTCCAAGATGTTTAAAAACAACGTGCTCGAAGGCCAGTCCGTCGAATACTATGAAGGCGGCGACATGAAGTCGGAAGCCACCTACAAAAATGGTTCGTTGGTCGGCAAAGTGAAGCAATACGAAGACAAACATCCTTTTTCCGCAGCTAAGGAAGCTGTCAAGAAAGAAGGCAAAGACTTGAAGCTCGATACGAAGAAGATTGCGGGCTCGAAGACCAAGGTCGAAAATACAAAAAAAAACAACAACGCCCCGGTGAAGGCGAAGAAAGAGTAATACGTTCATCGGGCTTTGAAACAGTCGTCATTATTGTTGCTATTGTTCTCATTTTGGGCGTGCTTTTGCTCTGCTCAAGATACCATCACGCTCGACGCAATCAACGTGACTGCCGACAAAATCGCCAATGAATCACTCAAGCCTTTGGTGACCCGGAAAGTCGATTCGCTCGTCCTGGAGAACAAAAGCACCGCTACACTGTCGGAACTCCTCATCCAACATAGTCCAGTGTTCATCAAGTCCTACGGTCCAGGAGGCGTCTCTACCGCCTCGTTCCGCGGTACGACAGCAAGCCATACCTTGGTGCTTTGGAACGGCTTCCAACTTAACGCCCCGACACTGGGTCAGGTGGACTTCAGTACCATCCCCGTGTTCCTTGCCGATGACATCGACTTGAAATGGGGGAGTGGCACCTCGAATAACAGTGGCGGACTCGGAGGCTCCGTCAACATCGACAACAAAACGAGCTTTGGAACAGGCTTGCATCTCGACCTGAAACAGACCTACGGAAGCTTCAACACCCTGGGAAGTTTCGCCACGATCGGCTATGGTGGGAAAAAAGTCTCGGTACGAGTCAAAGTCTATCGTAACTCTTCCGACAATGACTTCAAATACTATAACATTGGCATCCTGCCCCCTGAGTGGATGCGACAACGTAATGCCGATTTCGTTGACTATGGTGTGATGCCCGAGGTCAGCTTGATGCTTAAACATGGCATCCTCTCCGTCTCCTCGTGGAACCAGTGGAACAACCGTAACCTGCCTACCATCATGCCTAACGTCTCCAATACGACCACCGAAGAATGGACTAAAGATAACTTCTCACGTAACTTTCTGTCGTACAAGTACTTCTGGGATGATGGCAGCCTTCAGCTGAAGTCAGGAGCCTTCATCGAGAACCAACGCTATTTTCTTGAGACACGCAACCCCTCCACCGACCAAATCGTGAACCATATCAACTCCACCAACCACGCCTTGGTCTTGCATCAGATTGCCGAGGTGGAACAGCAGCTCTTTGCCTCGTGGAAGCTGAAGGGTAAGCTGCAATGGGACCGCGAGAGCGTCACCTCTAACAACTATGCCGGCACCAAGCGCCGCAACCTGGTCTCGGCCTATACTGCCATTGAAGGACAGCCTATGGAACGGATGGATGTGAGTGTGACCGCCCGCTATGACATCGTCGATGGGAAGTCGATGGGAGTGTTTCCCACGGCCACCTTCTCCTATCGTCTCCCCATGGGACTTGGCATGATCTTGGGTTACAGCCACAACTACCGCAACCCTTCGTTGAATGACCTTTATTGGTATCCTGGTGGCAATTCGGATCTGTTGCCTGAAAATGGTCGCACCATTGATTTGGCGTTCAGCTATCTCCTGAACCGTGATGGATGGAAGCTGGATCTGCGTTCTGGGACTTACCGGTCATGGGTGAGCAACTGGATCCAGTGGGTGCCGACCTCTTATCGTTTTTGGGAGCCTGAGAATGTGGCATGGGTCATTGCCCGCGGTGTTGAGAACCATATCGACATTAGTTATAAAAAGGGCGACTGGCAATGGAGCCTCTCAGGAAACTATGTGTTTACGGTGACCACCGATGAGAGTGAGAACGCTGAAAACAATGGCATCAAGGGAAGACAGCTGATCTATATTCCTCGTCATCATGGAAACCTCTTTGCCAACCTGCGTTGGACCACTTGGGACTTGAGTTACACCCTTGAGATGACGGGTAGCCGAAGCACCTCTTACGCCGACTATGAGACTTTCCCCTTGAGGGCTTACGTGTTGCATCATCTGGCTTTGGGCAAACAGCTGGACCGTTTCCGCTTCGAGCTGCGATGCAACAACTTCACCAACGTCAGCTACCAAAACGTCATCTGGCGGGCCATGCCGGGGCGTAGTTTTGAAATCATGGTGAATTACAAATTCTGACCAATAGCCGTTATTGATGAGCTTTCTTCGCTAAAATACCTAAATGTTGTGATGGTGCGAAGCCTTTTTAATAAGGAATTTTGCGGCTTGAACAACATCTTTGGATAAAGCGATGAAAACGAAATTGAAGACCTGTTTCTGCTTGTTGGTGATGACTCTGATGGTCAGTTCCTTACAAGCCCAAGAAGAGAAGCCTAAGTTGACCATCGGTGGTTATGGTGAGGCTTTCTATACCCGTAACTTTTTCAGCGACAACATGTATCGCTATTCCCATGCTTCTTCTTATACCGATGCACAAGGACACGGCCGTATCGATCTGCCTCATGTGGTCATCAACATGGGTTACGACTTTGGTCGTGGTTGGAGCTTTGGTACAGAGATCGAGTTTGAGCACGGTGGTGCCGAGTCGGCCGTGGAGGTGGAAGCGGAGGAAACCGGTGAGTTCGAGCATGAGATCGAGCGTGGCGGCGAGGTCGCATTGGAGCAGTTCTGGATTCAGAAGTCGTTTGGCAAAGGATTCAACATCCGTATGGGCCATATCATCGTCCCTGTAGGGCAAACCAACAATGCCCATGAGCCTAATCGTTTCTTCACCTGCTATCGTCCTGAAGGTGAGTTTAGCATCATGCCTTGCACTTGGCATGAGACGGGCATCAGCCTCTGGGGACGGCTGGGCCAATGGCGTTATGAGGCACAGCTGATTCCTGCCTTGAATTCCAACATGTTCAACAACGCCAACTGGGTAAAGAACGGCTCCGCGTCGCCCTATGAGTTCAAGGTAGCCAACCATTTTGCGGGTGTCTTGCGCATCGACAACTATTCCGTAAAGGACCTTCATCTAGGCGTGAGCGGTTACATCGGCAACTGCTTCAACAATGACATCGTCACCAATGAGTTCTCTGAGACCAGTCCTTATAAAGACGTGAAAGGTACTGTGGTGATTGGCACTGCCGAGTTCGACTATAAGGCCCATGGTTTGGTGGTGCGTGGTAATTTTGACTACGGCTATCTCGGTGAGGCCAATTTGATCTCGTCGTGGAACAAGAACCAAAACCACCAGAGTTTTTCGCCATATCCTCGTTCCATGGTAGGGGAGAAGGCTCTGGCTTACGGTGGCGAGGTGGCTTACGACATCTTCAGTCCAATGAAGAAGATGGGTGAGCAGAAGCTATATCTTTTTGGCCGTTACGACTATTACGACACTTACATCCCTTCGGCATTGACCCTTACCGATTATCAGTGGACGGACCGTCATGTGATGACTTTGGGTGTGAACTATTATCCCATCAAGCAGGTCGTCATCAAGGCCGAGTACGCCAAGCGCTTCCTCAAGGAGCAGTATAATGACGAGCCAAGTTTCAGTATTGGGGTGGCGTATAGTGGGTTTTTCAACAAATAGATAAAATAGCGAAAATAGATTTCGCGGATTATTTGTATCTTTGCGGCATAATAATAACAGTTCTTATGCCTGCAAACAAAAACGCTGTAACACGCTACTACATCCTCGACAAACTGTTAGCCAATCGCTATCATCATTATTCTACTGAGGAGTTGCTTCGACTTGTCAATGAGGAGTTGGCCGAAATGGGCCAAGAGCCTGTTAGCCGTCGAACCATCGAACTTGACCTTAATTATATTGAAAACGAAGGACCGTTTCTGGCGGAGATAGAGCATTATCAGGTTGACGATGTCAGCCAGCGAACCCTCAAAACCATCAAGAAAAGTTGTCACCGATATGCGGACCCGTCGTTTTCCATATTTACGCAGAAACTTACTGATGACGAGAAACACCTGCTTGGAGAGGCTTTCACGCTACTCGGGCAATTTGACGGACTGCCCAATCTTGAAGGCTTGGAAAGGCTGAGGGAAAGTCTCAAAGTAAAAACCGAACGGCAGATTGTATCTTTCTCAAAGAATCCTTTGGAAGGCAAGAATCTGCTGGGTGAATTGTTCACGGTAATTTCGCAGAAACAGGTGGTGGAATTGCATTACCATCGGTTTGACACGCCTGATGAGGATCGTCATTTGATAGTTCATCCTTATTTGCTTAAAGAATACAATCGCCGTTGGTATCTTATCGTTGCCGCCGACAATGATGGAAAAATACTGTCGTTTGCACTCGACCGTATTGATAAGTTTGTCCCTTTGCCTTCTCGTAGTTATAAGGAATATGATGGCAACCTTAATGAACGCTTCGAAGACATCATTGGGGTAACGCTCATCGACGGTAATCCGTTGCAGACCATCATGTTCTGGGTGAGTGATTATTCCAAGGATTATGTGGCCACTAAACCCTTACATGAGTCTCAACGGCATTACAAAGGGGGAAGAGAAATGGAATTACGCCAACAATACCCACAGTTTGAAGGAGGCGCATTCTTCTCCATTGACTGCATAGAGAACTATGAACTTATCCGTGAATTATCTTCTTTCGGGAAAGACCTGTTGGTTCTCTCGCCCACCGAAATCCGAAAAAAAGTGCAAGATCGCGTGACACAACATTTTCAAGCTTATCAGGCTCTATAATGAAATTTTTTGTATATTTGCATTTCACTAACTTTATAGAAAGATGAGCAACAAACCTGCATTTGTATCCCGTGACATGATGACTGCCGATGAGGGCTATGTGCAATGGATGGCTGACATCAAGCAACGTTTCCGCCAAAGCCAAATCAAGGCGACGGTTCGTGTGAACACTGCCATGCTTGAGTTTTATTGGAGTTTGGGAAGAGACATGGTGGAACTGCGTGCAGAAAGCAAATGGGGCAGCGGTTTCTTTGATCAGTTGAGCCTTGATTTGAGGACTGCTTTTCCCGAAGAAACGGGGTTCTCAGTGACCAACCTCAAGTATATGAAGCGTTGGTATGCCTTTTATAATGAGAGAGTTGTAAATCGTCAACAAGTCGTTGACGAAATTCGTCACCAAGCTGGTGACGAAATTAGTGCTGTTCAAAGTGATGAACCAAATGTTGTAATTCGTCACCAAGCTGGTGACGAATTGGGTGCTGCAATTCGACAGCAACCTGCTGACGAAAAAGGTCAGCAAGCTGCTGACCAATTGAAAATGCCTGAAATCTTTGGGCTGGTCCCATGGAAACATCACGTCCTCATTATCTCCAAATGCCAAACCCTCGACGAGGCCATTTTCTATATCAATAAGGTGACTGAAGAGGGATGGAGCCGTAGCCAACTTGAGAACCAAATAGCCGCCAATCTCTTCGGCAGTCAAGGGGCAGCCGTGACCAACTTTGAGCACACGCTTCCGGCTCCGCAGAGCCAGTTGGCCAAGGAGATACTGAAAGATCCTTATCATTTCGGTTTCCTTTCGATGAGTGAGGAGTACGAGGAGAAAGACTTGGAGGACGCGCTTGTTTCGAATGTCACGCGCTTTCTTATGGAGCTGGGTAAGGGCTTTTCGTATGTGGGGCGACAGATGGAGTTGCAGATGCCTGGCGGACAGACCTTTTTCCCTGACTTGTTGTTCTATCACATCCCGCAGCACCGCTATGTCGTCATTGAGCTGAAGGTGGTGAAGTTCATCCCCGAGTTTGCCGGCAAGCTGAATTTTTACGTTACCGCCGTTGATGAGTTGCTGCGTGGCGAGGGCGACAACCCCACCGTGGGGCTGATCATCTGCAAATCGACCGACAAGACCGTTGTGGAATGGTCGTTGCGCGACATCAACAAGCCGCTTGGCGTGTCCTCCTACCAGCTTGAACAGGTGGTGGAGCGCACGGTGAGAGAACTGGAATTGAAAAAAGAAAATTCACGAAAATAGGTTGCGCGGTAGGGTTGTACATTTGCAGACGAAAACAGAAGAAAAACCAATATGGCAATCGAGAAAGTGAAAGATGAAGGACTATTTAAAATAGCCGATTAGCAATAAGATTGAAAACTTGAAAAATAAATACCGGTGTGAAGAAAAGTTGCAAGGATAAATGCTATTTTTGCAACCATAACAAACAAAAGAAATGAAAATATGAAAAGTATCGGATTTAATAATTTTCGTCGGTTTAAAGAGATGAAACCCATTGAATTTGGTGGAGTCAATATGTTTGTGGGTGGAAACAATGCTGGAAAATCCACTGTTGTCAAAGGAATGCTTCTTTTGTTCGATTTTCTGAAAAACAGTAGGACATCGTTTAATGAAAATCCAAAGTTTAGATTTGATGGCCCTGATTCTCATGATGTGAATATTGACACATTCAGAAGGGCATTATGTTGGGATACCGACGAAAAAGAGATTACCTTTACCTCCGTTGTTGACGACTTTGAAATAGAAGTTTGCATCTATAGTCCAAAAGAAGCGGGCAAAGAAGATGTCGCCTATGCTGATGTGAAATATTTCAAAGTGTATGATAGGGAATCAAATATCAATCTTGATTTTCAATTTACAGAGTCTAACGATAATTACGGAGTCACTGTCACTACGCCTAAGCGATCATATAAAATAAAACATCAAAAAGATTTTTGGTCGGACAGTTTACCCGATGTTGTTAGTTATATAAGTGGTTTGACCAATCCTTATTACGGCAGCTACGGTATTGTGGACAAAAACGATGATGAATCCAGAAATGACTTGATGAAATCGTACGATAGTCAGTTGCATGACATTAAAGATCGATTCATGAAGGCAATTTCAAAAATTCAGATTGAGTATATTTATTCTCACGATGCTGGGCAGAGGATCCTGTACAACAAGAAAGATGAGAACGATTATGTTTCAAAAAGCATTCACGAGTTTTACAACCAAAGAATTACTTCAAAATCCCCTATTGGAAAAGATTTTGTTTGTAAGTGGTTGCTAAAGTTTTGTGATGTAAGTGATTATAGGATTACGAATATTCAAGGCGAAGCTTACCAGTTTGAATTAAAGAAGGATGGCAAGTGGGTTAATTTGGCGGATATGGGAAGAGGTGCCATTCAAATTGTAACGCTTTTAGTTAGGATAGCTTCCATTATAAAGAAATATGATAGGGACAATTCTCTCCGTTCTATAATGGATACCCCACAAGTTCCAATTGTCCTTGTTGAAGAGCCGGAACAAAATATGCATCCTTCATGGCAATCGATATTGACCGAAATGTTTTATGATGTTTATAATAGTTATGGTGTTAGGTTTATCATCGAAACCCATTCAGAATACCTTGTTAGGAAAAGTCAGGTTCTTGTAAGGGAAGAGATAGGAGAAAATAAGTTCTCCATTGAAAACAACCCGTTTAATGTGTACTTTTTCGATAGCAAAGAGGGCCCATACAAAATGATTTATCGTGAAAACGGTCGTTTCTCTAACGAATTTAAGACATCTTTTTATAAAGAAGCATCTAATTTAGCCTTCAAACTATTTTGATATGAAAGTTTTTTTCGATTTCCCAAATCTGATTTCGTTTATTCATTCTGCAGGACAGCCCGAATACAATGATTGTATGCGAATGCTCTTGGATAACTTTGAACTACATGTTTCTTTTTCACAAGAAGAAATAGAAAAAATGAATGGAGACGATAAGGATGATTTTGTTTTTTGGATTAGTTCGATAGATAATTTGGCAAGTGAAATAAAATGGAATGACCAACGCTTCAATGATTCTTTCAATCCATATGATTTGGGTAGAGAATATCTGATGGCAGTATATTGTATACAAAGTGGTCAGAAAGAAGCAGATAAAGGTACTCTACTAATCGCTAAAGAAGGGGAAGAACTAAAAACGCTTTCTTCTTTGTTTGTAAAGGGAAATCAGTATATGGATAATATTTTTGATAGAATTGGCAAATGGAAAGACCTTTTGAAATATTCTTCTCCATGTACTGATATTGTAATAGCAGATCCATTTATTATGTCTGATAACAGTTTGTTTTCGTCAAACATTATTCCCTTGTGTCGAGAGCTTTGTTCTAAAGCAAATAAACAAAAGGTAAATATTGTAATTATTACACTTAAGGACGATTCCAAGTCGAAGGATGACTGGAAAACAATACGCTCAAAAATAAAAGATGGTGTAGGAGGGAAATTCCGTCCGAATGTTACAATTGTTGAGGCGAGACGAGAAAGAAAAGATGGTGAACAAAAAATAAAAGAGCATGACAGAACAATTTTTACTAATTATAAGCTTTTTGTAAGTGGAGATTCTTATAACTATTTTGATTCGAATGGTAACAAGATTACAAAAGGAAGATGGCTTCATGTACATAGTAATGCTGACACAGACAATATGAAAAGTTCATTGCGTTTTATTGACGATATGCAGGAAATAATCTCAGAAACTGAAAAAGTCAATGTTGACTTAATTAAAAGTGATGAAAAATGTGACAAAAAAAGCAATTTCCTTAGATTTCAATCTTCAGAAACGGCCTCGAACATTTAATCCATAGTTTTGCATTTCGAAACGATATAAATAATGACAGCAAAAGAAAACATAGTATCTGTAGTTTGGAAGCTTCTTTCTTTGACGAGAGGAATCCTTCCCCCGTCGTATGCCGCATCATCGCTGCTGCTCTTTATGGTAATAAGACGGTTGGAATGTCTCTATGAACCCTATCGCATGAAAGTTCTGTCCATTTATGATAGGGATAAGAACCAACTCGATGAGTATGATATGGACAAGAAAATCCGCAAGGCTTTAGGTAGAGATTTGGATTACTATATTCTTACAAATAGCACCATGCGGGATTTGCTAGCTCATGGGTACTTCCAAGGGACTGCTGGATTGGAGCATTATATACGATGCTTCGACCGCAATACCGCAGAACAATTAATTAAGTTTGGTGCTTTGGATTATGCTAACAGACTTCTCTATGCCAAGTCCTTTGCCGAAGTCATTAATGAGGTCGGTAAGTTATCATTAGATGCGACAATAACTCGAGAAGAATTCGATGAAGTTGTATCTTGGTTACTTCAGCTATCATATTCAGATGGAAAAGTTAATGCTGAATCCTATTCCACCAGCGAGTTGTCCAAGATAATGGCTACAGCTTTACTAGCTGATAAAAAAGAGGAAAAGCTTACTACGATTTACGACCCAGTATGTGGCAGTGGAAACCTTTTACGAGTAGTCCAATCCCAATATCAGCACCCAGTTTCTGTTTATGGTCAAGATATTTCGGAAAGAATGACTTCTCTCAATGGTCTGCTGGCAAAGACATCTAATATTAGAGATTGCTATTTCGTTCCAGGTGATGTTTTGGAAGTGGATGGATTTCCAGAAAGACAATTCGACTATGTTGTTGCAGACCTACCTTTTCGTATGAGGATTGACAACCATCTCCTTTGGAATGACAACAGATTCCCTATGGGAATGCCATCAAACAGTGATGCCACAGGTTTATTTATCCAACATATTGTCTCAAAGATGGCTCTTAAAGGAAAAGCAGTTTTCACTTGTGCACCGTTATTCTTATTCGAAGAACATCCTTACAGCGATAGGCTGCGCTCTTGGTTACTGAAACAGGATGTTATTGAGTGTATCATCGCTCTCCCAAGTGGATTTATCTCAGGTACAACGTTAAAGACCTGTTTATGCGTGTTAAACAAGAATAAGTCCAAACAGCGAAAAGGCACTGTCCAGATTATTAATGCAGAATCATTGTTTCCTCGTCAAAGAATGCGTGGGATACTGCTCACAGATAGGGCAATAGAAATGCTGCTGTCCATATACCATTCGTTTGAAAACAATAGCTATTGCCGCATAGCAAATAACGACGATTTCTTCCAGTCTGAGGTACAAATAAAGCAACCTAAAAGAAAAGAGGATGGCTCTATCGCTATTATTGATGGCAAGATGGTTGCCGACCGAGAGAAAACAATCTCTGTCACTATTCCCAAAGGTGAGAATAATCTGGAGGATTATATCTATCGCAATGTTATCACACATCTAGACAAGGACTCGTGGATTGATCAAACCTCGGTGAGGGTAAAATGCAAAATTGATATCTATGCTCCTTTCGAGAAAGTATTGGAATGCCCTTCTTTGGCTGACATTGAGAATAATGTGTCGAAACTGAGTAAAGGCATTACAGCGCTGTTCGCCAATCTTTTCAATGAAAAACAAAATGATCGGTTGTATATTCCTGAAGAAACCCATCCATTGCGAGCCGTAGTAGGTTCTGTGTCACAAATTACCAGATCCCGAACCCCACTTGATAGGATTGGTAGAAAAAGTAAATATCCTATCTTGACCCCAGATTATTTGCGCGGATACATCTCTGAACCAAACGAATTTGTTGAATCTTTGGCCAGTGACCAAATTGTGGCAGAAGGGGATGTTTTGATATTGATGGATGGTGAGAATGCCGGAGAGGTATTTTATGGAAAACAAGGCTGTATGACCAAAACGTTGGTAAAGGTGGAATTGACCACAGATGCCTTCGACAAGGACTATTTCTATTATCAACTAAAAGCAAAAGAACCCGAGTTGCGCCAAAGAGCCAGAGGAGAAGCCATCAAGCATTTAACTTCGTCAGATTTGCGGTCGATTAGTTTAATTGTGCCCTCGAAGACTCAGCAAGTTTCTGTTGTTAGGTATCTTAAACCGAAAACCAAAGCATTAGACGAACTGATACCTATGCTTGGCGGCAAAGCAAGAGAGACCTTGATCAGTTACCGACAGGCGTTGATTAGCGAAGCGATTAATCCTAAAAGCTGTTTTTAATAATCAAAGATATACCATGATCACCGGCGAAATAAAAAACAAACTCGATACGCTTTGGAACGCCATGTGGAGCAACCAGATGACGAACCCGTGGATTGACATCCAGCAGATTACTTACTTGATTTTCATCAAGATGCTGGACGACAACCAAATCAAGCAGGAACGCAAAATCAACGACATGAAAAGCCGTGGCATCAACATCGGCACGCCGTCCGACTTCGTTTTCAAGGATGGGAACTTCGTGGACGAGAAACTGAAAATCAATGTGCCGTACAGCCATTTGCGCTGGTCGGTGTTCAAGGAGTTTGAGAACGGCAAGATGTTCGACAACCTG
>JAEEON010000028.1 GCA_016284305.1 Bacteroidales bacterium | reverse complement strand
TGTCTCCACTCGCATTGATGGAGAACTTTCCGTCAACGGCACCCGTCGGGATGGTCGGCACCTCGGGGGTCTCGCCGCCGCCATTGTTACTACCACCATTGTTGTTTCCACCGTTGTTCGGTTCATCCTCGGGGGTACACCCGGCAGCAAAAGCCACCATCGCCGTCAGGACGATGGCTGATAAGATCTTTCTAAGTTTTTTCATAGCATGTCGTTTGTTAGTTGTATTTCAAATGCTTAATTGGCAACGCGCACCGGACGGATCGAATAACCGAAATACCGCAATTCGCCTGTTTCATAAGCAGGACTAGTGCCATGGAACCAGTTCTCCTCATCGAACCACACGTCATCCGCGAAGTTCGGATCGTAGATAAAGATGTCTTTTGTCCAATAATTACCATTTCTCCCTATGCCAGAGGGGTCGTTGGTTTCATGGTGTGCCCCCGCAGCGGGCAGGAAAATACTGTTCCCATTGCTTGCCGTATAGAGACGTCCACACATCCCGTTCACCGTTGTCCATTCATTGGTAGTGGTATTGACCATTTCTTTCCATTGAAACAAGGTGGGCGTACACCATTCGCTCCCCCAGTTGGCAGTGGCTGCATCGTCAGCAGGCTCCAAACTAGTAAGCTGGTCGAAATACCCGTTTAATCCAAATTCAGGACCAGGACAATACTTGGTGAGCGCATTGTATTGACCGTATTGGTAATTCTCAGTTTTGTAATATTCCTTGATCTCCGTCTCGCCCCAAGCGTAATAGTCGCCCGGCTCTTCGGGGAAGTTGGCCCCCACGTTGAAAGTGGCCCACAAAGTGCCACTGGGCAGCCCAAGATCGACAAATTCGGGATCGTTGTGAATGCCACCGCTCGCCAGTGTGGTAAAAGTAAGTTCCTCACCATAATAATAATCCTCACCCGCTAAAGCGTAGGCACGGACATGATACTCGGTGTTTGGACGAAGACTGGCAATGGTACAGCTGAAAGGCTGGTTGCAAACATCAGTGCAAAGATGATTGACGTTCGCCTTGGGATTCCAATTCCTGCTCCAGCAAACCCCAATTTCATCAATTTCGGGATGACCATCACCCAAAGTCACTTTTACACCACACAAGGCAGTCCTCGAAGTAAGGTTGCTCGGTGTCACCGTAGTCACTTGCACCGGGGAGTTGTCATTGCCTCCGTTGTTGTTACCACCGTTGTTGTTGCCGCCATTGCTCGGGTCATCCTCGGGGGTACACCCGGCCACAAAGGCCACCATCGCCGTCAGGACGATGGCTGATAAGATCTTTCTAAGTTTTTTCATAGTACGTCGTTTTAGTAAGAAAAAACAAAAATATAAAATTTTTTCAAAAAAACAACAGACTGTGAAAAATATTAAAATTGGAGAGGATGTTTACTCCAATAACCTTTGAGCCTCTTCGGTGAGATATGGGCGGATCACCTCCATATCATACCACATTGTGTCGATGATACCAGGGTCGTAAAGATATTCGTTCCACACACTGTCGGTTTTCAAACCGAAATGGTTCCTGCCTTTCACGCCATAGCCCTCTTCAATGTGCCATTGCATGTCATCCCAAGTATCCGTCCGCAGGTCGGGATGCTCCTCAAGGAAACGCAAGAATTCGGCGTCGCTGATGACTTCGGGAAGCCTGTGGCCATCGGCTTTGTTAAATGTGACCCAATCAGAATACTCAAAATCGCCCTCACCGACAAAATATTCGGCAACCCTGTAAGTCAAGTACTTGTTAGTTTGCTCTTCCTTCACCACGGTCAGGAAATGGAAGAAATGGGGGAAACAGGGAGGCTCGTCGCCTTTGTAGCAGGTGTCAACAATAAAAGGTTTGTAAACCTCTTGGTAATGCTGGAGTACCCTTCTCCCATCAGCGCAATACACTTCCTCCGCTGTGAAGTGCGGCTCATGAGAGCTTTCAAGGAAACAATAGAGTGCCTGGTTCAGCAGACACGTGACGGAATCGACCATGACAGGGTCGCCACCCACAGGCACGTCGATGATGATGCCGATGTCGAAATCCTCGGATGGGATGTTGCCCACCATATGTTGCAGTATCCATTGCTGCCTTTCCACCTTGAGCGGTTTCGGGTAAGGTTTAGCGGATGTCATAAAGCCCGCCAAGGCGATGATCGCGATGCCTGCCGCCCAACGAACGACTTGGTTGAAAATGGGGTTGTCTTTTTTCATGGTTTTATTGTTTGAACCATGCAAAACAACAGCTTTTCACCGACATGTGAAGGGGTTTCCCTAGCGGGATGTATGAAATGGCGTTACGATGTATGAAGTGAGGGGTTACCAGCGATTTCGTACGTTTGAAATTACCTTACAGCACATCCTGCACCAGACGTACACTGCGCCCTTGCCAACGAGGCCAACCATACAGGCCGTAAGGAATATTATTGCTATCGAACCATATAAAACTGCCATCAGCACCGTTTGCAGGATCTCTTGACCAATAGTCACCTTCTGCATTTATGTGTCTCAATTCAAGAACATATCGGACTCCTGCGGCGGGCAGGAACACACATCCGGCATCCTCCAACGCCGACCAATCGCTTGCTGAGATGACATTTACATTATAGTTAATGGTAGTATAGTTTATATTTTCGAAAGGATAAGTTTCCGTAGTCCAGCTATCGGGTAAAAGAACAAGGCCATTAACTTCGTTGACCTGGGCCTTGACAAAGCGAGAATTGGTTTCAGTCGTTCTCTTATACATCAGATAGAACCATTCGTTAGCGCCAAGGGTACGCCACATACCAGGCTCATTACCACCGTTGGAAATAGCGTTATAGACACCCCAGTCAGAATTAGCATACTCTCCAGTAAGGCTGTTAGTGCCTTCAGGCCCATAATATATTCCGTAACTATATTGACTATCATTGCTATACTCAATATCAGTCGGTTTGTAATGTCTGTTTCCGCAATCCCAGCCGCTCGTGCCCCAACCAAACAGGTCTATCCAGCCAGAGTAGGACGGGGAAATGTTCAGGTTGCCCTCTCCTACATAGTCATACTGGTTCAAAGCAAAGCGCCAAGTGCCCGTAGAGGCCTGATACTGCAAATTGCCGTGCGAGAAACGCACCTGGGCACCGTCATTGTTGACGGTAAAGAAGCCATTTACGACACCTTCTGGAACAACCGGGCCAGCGTCAAGTGTGGTGAAGCTCTTGTCAGAGCCATAGTAATACTCTTGGTTGCGCAAGGCGTAGGCGCGCACATGATAGACGGTGTTCGGCTCAAGATCGGAGAGCGTGCAAGTGAAAGGAGCATTCCATGTAGTAGTGGAAAGGTGGTTGTCGCTTGCCGTAGGATTCGCCTGTTTGCTCCAGCAAACGCCAAGTTGGGAGAGCGTGGCACCTTCACTTACGGTCACAGTCGCGCCGCACACTGCGGTCGTCGCGGTAATGTCGCTTGGTGTAGCTGTAGTCACGGTAACGGACACGTCATTGTTGTTGCCGCCATTGCTCGGGTCGTCCTCGGGGGTACACCCGGCAGCAAAAGCCACCATCGCCGTCAGGACGATGGCCGATAAGATCTTTCTAAGTTTTTTCATAGTATGTCGTTTTAGTTAGCAAAAAGCGAAAATAAAGATTTTTTTCGTATCTTCGCACACTCAAAAGAATCTTTGAATCTTTAAATCTTTGAATTTTTAAATCCTTAAATAATGAAATTCGACGTCATCGTTATCGGCAGCGGCCCGGGAGGCTATGTGGCTGCCATCAGAGCATCACAACTTGGAAAGAAAACCGCCGTGGTCGAGAAGGCCGAAGTGGGTGGCATCTGCCTCAACTGGGGATGCATCCCCACCAAAGCACTGCTGAAAAGCGCCCAGGTTTACACCTATATGAAACATGCAGAGAACTACGGTATCAAGGTAGAAGGCGAAGTGAAACCCGACATGGAAGCCGTGGTGGCTCGCAGCCGCGGTGTGGCCGAGACCATGAGCAAAGGCGTGCAGTTCCTCCTTAAGAAGAACAATGTGGAAGTCCTCGCAGGCTATGGACGCCTCACTGCCGACAAGCAGGTCTCTGTGACCGACGCCGAAGGCAACGTCACCCTCTATGAAGCCGACCACATCATCCTCGCCACCGGTTCTCGCGTGCGCGAGCTACCCGCCCTGCCTATCGACGGCAAGAAAATCATCGGCTACCGCCAAGCCCTCGTGCTCGATAAACTTCCCGAGAGCATGGTGGTCGTTGGCTCTGGCGCCATCGGCTCGGAATTCGCCTTCTTCTTCACCAGCATGGGTGTGAAAGTCACCCTTGTGGAGTTCCTTCCCAACGTAGTACCCAACGAGGACGAAGAGGTCTCCAAACAAGTGGAACGCTCCTTCAAGAAACTCAAGATGACCGTCATGACCGAAGCCTCGGTGACCCATGTCGATACTACAGGCGAAAAGTGCGTGTGCACCATCAGCACCAAGAAAGGCGACAAGACCGTGGAGGCCGACATCGTGCTCTCCGCCGTGGGCGTGCAGACCAACATCGACGACTTAGGCCTTGAAGAACTCGGCATCGCCACCGAACGCGGCAAGGTCAACGTGGACGAATGGTACCGCACCAACGTGCCGGGCGTGTATGCCATCGGCGACATCGTGCACGGACCCGCCCTGGCCCACAAGGCCGACCACGAGGCCACTATCTGCGTAGAGAAGCTCTGCGGCCTCGACCCGAAACCGCTGAACTACGCCAACATCCCCGGATGCACCTATACCACGCCTGAAATCGCTTCCGTAGGTCTGAGCGAAGCAAAGGCCATCGCCGCAGGCTACGAGGTGAAGATCGGCAAGTTCCCCTTCACCGCTTCGGGCAAGGCCACTGCTGCCGGCAACCGCGATGGTTTCATCAAAGTCGTCTTCGACGCCAAAACTGGCGACTGGCTGGGCTGTCACATGGTTGGCGACAACGTCACAGAGATGGTGGCCGCCGCTGTGCTCTGCCGTGAGTTGGGCGCAAAAGGCGAAGACATCATCCACGCCGTGTTCCCCCACCCCACCATGTCAGAAGGAATCATGGAAGCCGCTGCTGCCGCGTACAACGAATGCGTGCATCTTTAAAGAAGTCAGAAGATAGAAGTTAGAAGATAGAATGGAGATTATTGAGACCAAAATAAAAGATTTGCTGATCATCAAGCCAGATGTGTTTCGCGACGAACGGGGCTATTTCTTTGAGAGCTACAACAAGCAACGTTTTTTGGAACATGGGTTGGACATGACCTTCGTCCAAGACAACGAGTCGCGGTCCATGAAAGGCGTTCTCCGTGGACTGCATTTCCAGAAGCCCCCTTATGCCCAAGGAAAACTGGTACGTGTGGTGAAAGGTTCCGTCATGGACGTGGCTGTCGATCTCCGCAAAGGCTCACCCACCTATGGGCAATGGGAATCGGTGGTGCTTACTGAAGACAACAAGTTCATGTACTGGATCCCTGAAGGCTTCGCCCATGGCTTCGTCTGCTTGCAAGACCATTCCGTGTTCACCTATAAGTGCACCAACGTCTATAACAAAGCCTCAGAGGGAAGCCTGCGTTGGAACGACCCCGACCTGAACATCCAATGGAACATTGAAAACCCGATCCTCTCAGAAAAGGACAAAGTTTCACCTTTCTTCAAAGACTTTATCACTCCTTTTGGAGAAGTTGAAAACAGACAGTAGATAATTGAAATTATACAAAGCGAGAAATATGAAGACGAGAGACCTGCTCATTGCCTGCGGGATGGTTATTATATTAATAGGTGTCACTGCCGCCATCACTTTCAGCATCGCACAAAACACCAACGAGGAAGATGAGAAAGCGTATTATGAGTCGCTCAACCCCGACATCCTTTATTACGACCACCTCGACCAGAACATCCACGACATCGCCCTACCCGATTCATTAGAGTTTTGCGGCGAGTACGTTCCCATGGATCGATTCTATGTGCGCGAGAGTCTGGAGCGTGAGCTTTTGGTCAACGCCCATCTCCACTCCAGCACAATGCTCCTCTTGAAACGCACCTCGCGATGGTTTCCCATCATCGAGCCCATCATGCAGAAAAACGGACTCCCTGAAGATTTCAAGTACTTGGCCATGATTGAGAGTGCCCTGACCAACGCCGTCTCGCCCTCCAAAGCCGTCGGCTTTTGGCAGTTCCTTGAAGGCACTGGCAAAGACTACAATCTAGAGATCAACAAGGAAGTCGATATGCGCTACAACCAGGAGTTGGAGACAGTGGCGGCATGTAAATACTTGAAAGAATCATACCGTAAGTTCGGCAGCTGGATCACCGCAGCAGCGGCTTTCAACTGCGGCAACGGACGCATCAGCAAGACTATCGAAGAGCAAAAAGTCACCTCGTACTTCGACATGCTGCTACCCAACGAGACAGAGCGTTACGTCTATCGTATCTTGGCACTCAAACTCATCACCGAGGATCCTGCCAAATATGGCTTCCACATCAGCGACGAGGGATGGTACCAACCGCTTCAATTCAAGACACTCACTGTCACCGAGTCCATCCCCGACCTTATCGAGTTCGCTCTCAACAACGGTACCAACCTGAAGATGCTCAAATACTACAACCCCTGGCTGAGGGGCAACTCGCTGACCATCTCTGAAGGCAACAGCTACAAAATCAAAATCCCGAAATGAACGATTTCAACGAAGACAAGAACTTAGTCATCTTAGGGGCCAGGGAGAACAATCTCAAAAATATCGATTTGTCGATTCCTCGCAATGCCTTCGTAGTCATTACCGGCATCAGCGGCAGTGGCAAGTCGTCGTTGGCGTTCGACACCATCTATGCCGAGGGGCAACGTCGTTACATGGAGAGTTTCTCTGCCTACGCGCGACAATTTATCGGCAACATGGAACGTCCCGACGTTGACAAAATCACTGGCCTGAGTCCCGTCATCTCTATCGAGCAGAAGTCCGTCAACCGCAACCCACGCTCCACCGTGGGGACCATCACCGAGATCTACGACTTCCTACGCCTGCTCTACGCCCGTGTCAGCGAAGCCTATTCCTACAACACAGGCGAGAAGATGGTACGCTACTCCGAAGAGCAGATCACCGACCTCATCCTCCACGACTATCAAGGGAAACGAATCAATGTCCTGGCTCCCAACATCCGTGGACGCAAAGGCCACTATCGCGAGTTGTTCGAGCATATCCGCCAAGCGGGATTCACCAGAGTGCGTGTCGATGGAGAGATGCGGGAAATCGAGTTCGGCATGATGCTCGACCGTTACAAGACCCATACCATTGAGACTGTCATCGACCGAATCGAAGTCAAAGATGACTGTCGGACCCGTATCGCCAAATCGGTGCAAACAGCTTTCCGCTACGGCAAAGGACTGCTGATGGTCATGGATAACGACACCGATGAGCTTCGTTATTTCAGTCGCCTACTCATGTGCCCTACCACTGGCCTTTCCTACGAAGATCCGGAGCCAAACACCTTCTCATTTAACTCGCCCTATGGTGCCTGTCCCAAATGCAGCGGCATGGGCGAGATCACGGTGGTTGACAAGGAGAAACTCATCCCCGACCCCAACTTAAGCATCAAGAAAGGCGGACTCGCACCCGCAGGCGAGTACAAAGCGGGAAGCTGGATATTCAAACAACTGGAAGCCATTGGGTTACGTTATGGATTCACCCTCGACACCCCAATGAAGGACATCTCCGACGAAGCACTCGATGTGATTCTTTACGGCACCAACGAGACTTTTGAGGTAAAGCGCGAATATCTCGGGATCACCTCCACCTTCAAGATCAACTTCGAAGGCATCATCAATTTCATCGAGTCGCAGAATAACGAAGACGCGCCTGCGAGCATTGCCCGATGGGCCAGTTCTTTCATGAACCACGTCACCTGTCCAGTTTGCAACGGCACCCGACTAAAAAAAGAAGCACAATATTTCCTCATCGATGGCAAGAACATCGCAGAGGTTGCCGAGATGGATACTCGAGCCCTCTGCCGATGGATTGAGTCACTACCCAACAAACTCACTGAACGGCAATATGAGATTGGCCGAGAGATTCTTCGCGAGATTGACAAGCGGGTACATTTCCTGTTGGACATCGGCATCGACTACCTCAGCATGAACCGTCCAGCCGCTTCCCTCTCGGGAGGTGAGTCCCAACGTATCCGTTTGGCCACCCAGATCGGCTCTCAGCTGACGGGCGTGCTTTACATCCTTGATGAGCCTAGCATTGGCTTGCATCAGCGCGACAACCACAGGCTGATTGAGTCGCTGAAAGAGCTCCGCGACATTGGCAACTCTGTCATCGTGGTGGAACACGACAAGGACACCATGCTCAACGCTGACTATATCGTTGACATCGGGCCAGGAGCCGGAAGACACGGTGGCGAGGTGGTCTTTGCTGGCACTCCAGCTGAGACGATGAAGGGGAAGTCCATCACCTGCGACTACCTCAACGGGACCCGAAGCATCGAAGTGCCTCAGAGTCGAAGACCAGTGACTGGTGTGCCATACCTTATATTAAAAGGAGCATCCGGGCACAACCTGAAAGATATCACTTTCAAGTTACCTTTAGGCGTGATGACTTGCATCACCGGCGTTTCCGGCTCGGGCAAATCGACCCTCGTCAACGAGACTCTCACCCCCATCCTTAGCCAAAAGTTTTACCGCTCCGTCAAGGAACCACTGCCATACCAGGCTATCGAAGGCATCGAAAACATCGACAAGATCATCCAAATCGACCAAGCTCCTATCGGTCGGACTCCTCGTTCCAATCCTGCTACCTACACCAAAGTGTTTGATGACATCCGCAAGCTCTTTGGCGAATTGCCTGAGTCGAAGATTCGGAACTACAAGGCAGGACGATTCTCGTTCAACGTGAAAGGCGGTCGCTGCGAGGCATGCAAAGGCGCTGGAGTGAAGCTCATCGAGATGAACTTCCTCCCTGACGTCTCCGTGGTCTGTGAGGAATGCCAAGGCAAACGCTATAACCGCGAGACACTAGAGGTGCGATACAAGGGCAAGTCAATCAACGATGTTCTAGACATGACCATCAACGAGGCCGTGGAGTTCTTTGAGAACATTCCTGCCATCATCCAGAAAATCAAGACCTTGAAGGAGGTCGGCCTAGGTTACCTAACCTTGGGACAAGCCTCCACCACCATTTCCGGAGGAGAGGCACAACGCGTGAAGTTGGCTACTGAGCTGGCCAAACGCGACACAGGCAAGACGCTCTACGTCCTTGATGAGCCCACCACTGGATTACATTTTGAGGACATAAAAGTGCTGATGGGGGTTTTGAACAAACTCGTTGACAAGGGCAATACGGTACTCATCATCGAGCACAACATGGATGTCATCAAGATGGCCGATTACATCATCGACATGGGTCCCGAAGGTGGCGACCGCGGAGGCCGCATCGTTTGCGAAGGCACCCCAGAAGAAGTGGCCCAATGCCAGGAGAGCTATACGGGGTTGTACTTGAGGGGAGAGTTGAAAGGTGAAAATTGAAAGGTGAAAGATGAAAATTAACGGAGTTTGATTTTTTGGCCTTTTTTGAGGCGAGCATTGGGTTGAAGCTTGTTTTTCTTGATGATTTTTTCCGGTCGGACTGCATAACGCAATGCCAGGTCACGTATCGTCTCTCCTTCGGCAACGATATGCGATTTGGCTTTCCAGTTGCGTTTTCGCAAAGCTTCCAGATACACCACATCGCCACTGTGAAACACCACCTCATCGGGACGGGTGATGAGATTGTATCGGCAGAACTTCTTCAACCTGATGCCAAAAGCTTTGGCCATCTTTTCCGGGGTCTCCCCTTCCTTGGCAAAGACAAAACGCACCTTGTTGTTCTCATAAATGAAGCGTTTCTCCTCAGTCATGTCAACCAGTTCGAACACAGAGCGATCAGCAGGAGAATAGGCGAGTTCAAGCAGGAACTCCAATTCCTGTAGCTCCTCATCGGAGAGGGAGTCCTCCACGGCCTCATCCTCCGTCATCAAGCCCATGGCTATTTTATCGTATTTGTCCAGCTCATACAAGGTAATTCGTTCGATGAGCAGCTGGGCATATTTCGGATTGGTGGCATAGCCAGCGGCTTTGAGGCCTTTTGCCCATGCACGGTAGTCCATGATATCCAACTCGAAGAGTCCAGCATAACGGTTACGCGAGGTCAGAAATTCAGAATGATCCACAAACGATTCCTCGGCATTTTTGTATTTCCTAAAGCACTCGTCTTTCTCATCGTCGTCCATGATATAGGTTTTTCCCGTCCATCCCTTATGGCATTTGATGCCGAAATGGTTTTTTGCCTCTCGTGCCAAAGCACTGTTACCTGCTCCCGATTCCAAGATGCCCTGTGCCAAGGTGATTGATGCCGGAATCTTGTGGTCTCGCATCTCGCGCATGGCGATGTCCTTATACGTTTCGATATACTGTTCAACGGTGATTTTCTGCGCCATCACGGAAAGCGGCAACAACAGCAGTGGCAATAGCAAACGTCTGAGCATGGTTGATAGAATAATTTCGTGCGTAAAGATACAAAACTTTTCATAAAACGACCATGATATACAATAAATCCGTAATTTTGCCTATTTTCAAACAACCATTGTCATGGACGCATCACGAATCTTCTCCTATTTCAACGGTCTTACCGACACCCAAAAGGATCAGTATAATCAGCTGAAAGCCTTATATTTGGAATGGAATAGCAAGATCAACGTCATCTCCAGAAAAGACATGGATCACTTCTACGAGCACCATGTGCTTCACTCCTTGGCCATAGCCAAATACTTTGAACTGCTTCCAGGCATGAGAGTCATGGACCTCGGCACCGGCGGTGGTTTCCCCGGCATCCCTTTGGCCATCATGTTTCCTCAGACCGACTTCTATCTCATTGATGGCACAGGCAAGAAAATCAATGTGGTCAACGCAGTGAAAGACGCCATCGGCCTAAAAAACGTGGTGGCAGAACACAAACGTGCCGAGGAGGTGAAAGACAAGTTTGACGTCATTACTGGAAGAGCCGTCATGACCTTGCCCGAAATCGCCAACCTCGCCGGCAACAAACTACGCATCCGTGGCGATGAAGAGGCTGGCGGCATCCTGTATCTCAAAGGCGGTGATCTTTCAGAGGAATTCAAAGGCCTTAACCGCTTCTGGAAATACAAGAAGACAGCCGTGAGCAAATGGTTCACCGAGGATTATTTTATAGAGAAGTTTGTAGTACATTTATATTAAATAATATTAAACATATAAAACCATGAAAAAACTTACATTGACTTTAGTCACTTTGTTTGCCCTGAGCTTTACGTTATTGGCTCAGTCGGGAATGCCCACTCCCTTGGATCCCAACGTGAGGATTGGCAAACTCGACAACGGCATGACCTATTACATCCGGCACAATGAGAAACCTGCCCAACGTGCCGACTTCTACATCGCCCAAAAAGTAGGATCCATCCTGGAGGAAGAGTCCCAACGCGGCCTCGCTCACTTCTTGGAACACATGGCCTTCAACGGCACGACGAACCTCCCCGGCATGATGCTCCGCGAGTATCTGCAAAGCCGCGGTATCAAGTTCGGTGAGAACCTTAACGCCGGAACCGGCATCGACCAAACCGTTTACATGGTTACCAACGTTCCCACCAACTATCCGGGACTGGTTGACACTTGTTTGCTCATCCTCCATGACTGGTCGAGCTTCATCGCCCTTGAGGAAGCTGAGATTGACAACGAGCGCGGTGTGATTCTGGAAGAGCTCCGTACACGCGAAGATGCAAGCCAGCGTATCATGCAAGAGATTCTCCCCATCATGTATCCCAACAGTCCCTATGCCAACCGTCTTCCAGGTGGTCTTCCCGAAGTGATATCGAGCTTCGCTTATCAGACACTCCGAGACTATTATCATAAATGGTATCGTCCTGACCTTCAAGGTCTTATCATCGTTGGCGACATCGACGTGGATGCCATCGAGGCCCGCATCAAAGAAATGTATGCCGACATCAAAGCGCCCGTCAACCCGGCTCCGAGAACACGTTTCATGATTGACGACAATGAGGAACCTATCGTGGCCATCGCTTCCGACCCAGAAGAGACTTCCTATGAGGTAAACCTTTACTACAAGACCGACGCCACACCTGATTCGTTGAAGGGTGACCTCAACTATTGGGTTGCCCAATACATGCTCTCCATCATCTCTCACATGGAAATCAACCGTTTGCAAGAACTCACCAAAAAGGCCAATCCTCCCTTTGTTTATGGCTACAGCTACTATTCCAACTACTATGTCGCCCCAACCAAAGAAGCTTGGTGCAGCGCGGCTATGGCCAAAGATGCCGCTGGTATCGACGAAGCCATCACCACGTTGGTGACCGAGAACAAACGAATGCAACAATTTGGCTTTACCGCTTCGGAATACGAAAGAGCCAAGGCTGACTTCACAAAACAGGTTGAAAGTCAATACAATGAAAGAAACAACACAGAAAACGGAAGCTATGTCAACGAATGCCTCTCCAACTTCATCAGCAATGAGCCAATGATGGGCATCGAAACTGAATACGCTCTGTACCAACAAATCATTCCCAGCATCCCCCTTGAGGTCATCAATGCCGTGGCCAAGCAACTCATCCCCGAAAACAACCTCGTCATCACCGTGACTGCTCCGAAGAAAGACGGCGAGACCCTTCCTACCAAGGAAGAGATCCTCAAGATTTACGAGACCGCCAACGCTGCAGAGGTAGAGCCTTACAAAGAAGAGGTGTTTGACGGCCCCATCGTTGAGAACCTGCCTAAACCAGGAAAGATCAAAAAAGAAGAACTGCTGTCTGAGTTCGACGCTATCACGATGACCCTCAGCAATGGCATGAAAGTCATCTACAAGAAAACCAACTTCAAGGAAGACGAAATCCGTTTCAGCGCTACCAGCAAAGGCGGTCTTTCCGTCCTCAAACAAGAAGACTTCGTAACCCTGCAAGAGCTCCCCGGACTCATCACTCTTGGTGGTGTGGGCAAATTCAGCGCCACCGACCTTCCCAAAGTGCTTGCAGGCAAGAAACTCAGTGTGACTCCCACCATCGACACTTACTCCGAGGGCATGAGAGGAAGCTGCTCACCCAAGGATCTGGAGACCATGATGCAGTTTATCTACTTGTATTTCACTGCTCCGCGCGCCGACGAGGAAGCCTTCCAGTCCTACACCCAACGCACCAAGGCCGCCCTCGAAAACCAAGAGCTAAACCCCATGATGTCTTTCTCCGACTCGCTGGTCAAAGTACTGTATAACAACCATCCACTCCGTCAAAGAGTGAAAGCCAGTGACATCGATAAGATCGACTACAATAAAGCCATGGAAATCTACAAGGACCGCTTCGCTGACCCCAACAACTTCACTTTCTATTTTGTAGGCAACATCGATGCAGAGACCTTCAAGCCCCTCGTTGAGCAATATCTGGCTTCATTGGAACCCAATAAGCGCAATGAGGATTGGAAAGACATCAACCTTGGCATCCCCGAAAACGACTACAGTTGCCGTTTCACCAAACAGATGCAAAATCCGAAGGTCACCATCTATATGATTACCAATGGTGCCATGAAATACAACTATCACAACAACCTTTACATGAAGGCTTTGGGTGATGTCATGGACATCTATTACACCCGGACCATCCGTGAAGAAGAAGGTGGCACCTATGGTGTTAGCGTCATGGGACAGGTCACCGACAAACCTAAAGAAGACTATCTGTTCCTCGTCGCCTTTGAAACCAACAAGGAGATGTACGAGAAACTGATTGCTAAGGTTTACGAAGGCCTTGAGGACGTTGCCAAGAACGGTCCCGCAGCAGAAGACCTGAACAAAGTCATCGAAAACCTCTATAAGAAACGTGCTGAACAGCTCGAAGAGAACAGTTTCTGGATCAATGCCATCGACACCTTCGAAGACGACAACATCAACATTGTGGCTGAGTTTGACAGCATCGTTAAGAGCATCACCCCACAAACCATCGCCGACTTTGCCAAGGAGGTCCTGAAAGGCCATCGCAAAGAGGTGGTGCAACTGCCGGAATGAATTTAGAATTGAGAACTGAGAATTTAGAATTTTTAATCAATCAATAAACAAACAATCAAATGACAGAGAAACTCACTATGAGAGACAACCCCACCTATAGGTGGATTGCCTTGTTGCTTTTGGCTTTGGCCATGTTTTGTTCGTACATCTTCATGGACATTCTGTCCCCCATCAAAGACTTGATGCAGACCGAGCGTGGTTGGGACAGTTTGGCCTTCGGTACCATGCAAGGTTCGGAGACCTTCCTGAACGTGTTCGTGTTTTTCCTCATCTTTGCCGGTATCATCCTCGACAAGATGGGAGTGCGTTTTACCGCTGTGCTTTCTGGAGCTGTGATGCTTGTTGGTGGTTTGATCAAGTACTACGCCATCAGCGAGTCGTTCATGGGCAGTGGCCTTGAGAACTGGTTCAACAACAACCTCAACTACATTCCAGTCTTTGAGGAGCTGGGCGTCTCGCCTTTCTATAGAGGCATGCCGGCTTCTGCCAAGATGGCTGCTGTAGGCTTCATGATTTTCGGTTGCGGTACCGAGATGGCTGGTATCACCGTAAGCCGTGGTATCGTCAAGTGGTTCAAAGGCCGTGAAACGGCTTTGGCCATGGGTTCTGAGATGGCTCTTGCCCGTCTCGGTGTAGCCACCTGCATGATCTTCTCCCCCTACTTCGCCAAGCTCGGTGGTCACATCAACGTGAGCCGTTCCGTAGCCTTCGGTGTGGTGCTGCTCTGCATCGCCCTCATCATGTTCATCGTTTATTTCTTCATGGACAAGAAACTCGACAAGCAGACTGGCGAAGCTGAAGAGAAGGACGATCCTTTCAAAGTCTCCGATATCGGAAAGATCCTGTCGAGCCTTGGTTTCTGGCTGGTCGCTTTGCTCTGCGTGCTGTACTACTCCGCTATCTTCCCCTTCCAGAAGTACGCCGTCAACATGCTGCAGTGCAACCTCACCTTGACTGAACCTTCTGCAGGTTCCTTCTGGGCTGGCGACACCGTCACCATCGTGCAATACATCATCATGTTGGTTGTGGCAGTATGCTCCTTCGCTAGCAACTTCTCAAAGAAGAAAGGCATGAAGGTCGGTTTGATGGTTGCTGCTGTCATTGCCTTGGTGGTTTACTGCTACATGGGCTATATGCGCGGCACTGCGGAGACCATCTTCGCTGTGTTCCCGCTGCTCGCCGTGGCCATCACCCCGATTTTGGGAAGCTATGTTGACAACAAGGGCAAGGCTGCTTCCATGTTGATGATCGGCTCTCTGTTGCTCATCATCTGCCACCTCACCTTCGCCTTCGTGCTGCCTCTGTTCAAGGGCAATGCCGTTGGTGGTGTCGTGTTGGCTTATGTGACCATCCTCGTGCTGGGCGCCTCGTTCTCGCTGGTTCCCGCAGCCTTGTGGCCGAGCGTCCCGAAGCTTGTTGACGAAAAGATCATCGGTTCAGCTTATGCCTTGATTTTCTGGATCCAGAACATCGGCTTGTGGCTGTTCCCATTGCTCATCGGCAAGGTTCTCGAGAACACCAATCCTGGCGTTGAAGACCCGTTGGCTCTCAACTACACTTGGCCGCTCGTCATGCTGGCATGCCTCGGTATCGCTGCCTTGGTCATCGGCATCATCCTGAAACGCGTGGATGCCAAGAAGCATCTTGGCCTGGAAGAGCCGAACATTAAATAAATTGAAAGGTGAAAGGTGAAAGGTTGGACTATCGTCCGAAGGTACCTTTCACCTTTCACCTTTCACCTATGGACGAAGGGGATATTGCACATCTCCAGAATCTCGACTACGAGCGCCCGTTCTGAGGGTCCGAAATGGCCATCGGAACGGGCGATTTCTGTCATCATCCTTGAAAAGGCACGTTTCTTATCCAAACTCATATTTTTGAGCGTCTCATAAGCCGACCCCTCCAACTGCCCTTTGGGAATTGGTTGGTAGTCTTTATCAATGTGCAGTTCCTTAGCATAATCCGTAAGCTGATTGCTTTCATCGGTAAGCGTCCGGTAGTCCGCCTTGACCAAGGCACACAATACACTGAACATGGCTTCGCTTTCCTGTTGGGTGAACTGTTCTTCCATAAGATTCATATTATTTTTTGCAAAGAAACAATAAAATCCTTTTCTTTGCATCAAGAAAGATTACAAAACTCATATTCTATGAAAAAAACACTATTACTCCTTATCTTATTATTGGTATTTGCAAGCGTCCAAGCCCAATGGACCGACAACCACGAATACAACTCCAAAATTGCCAGCTCATCCCCCACTGCTGGTGAGATTTATCTAGCCACTAACGAGAACACGGGCGACACCTATGTTCAGTGGTGCGCTGGTGCAACCAACGGATGGTCACCATTCCTGCAGCGTCTTAACCAAGAAGGCAAGCCTCAATGGGCCGAAGGAGGCATTCACATTGCTGGTATATCTTTCAGCTCCTCCAGTGAGGGGATATCCATGGTCACCACTACCGATGGCTGTGTGGTAAGTTGTTTTGCCGACTATGAAGGCAACTCTTACGCTGTCAAGATCGACCCCGACGGTAATTTTGTCTGGGGCGAGCAAGGCATTCAACTGTTCAATGGACTAGGGTTTTCACGAACCGAGTTGGTGGCAGGTACCGATGGCGGCTTCTGGGCTTTAGGGTCTGACTACAACAACAGCTACATCCAATATGTCAACGCTGACGGAACCCTCAATCCCGCCAACACCATCTCAACAACAGGAAAGAAATGTTTTTTCGGACAACTCACGCTGAGCAACGACAACAATGTCTTTTTGACTTACGAGCAGCTGGGAAGCGGTTTCTTCACTGATAAGACCATCCATCTCGTCGGATTCCGGACTGACGGTTCCCTCTTATCTCAAGACATCGAACTGATGGCCACACAGACTTTCCAGTCCACCTACATTCACCATGTGGTACCCGACGGCCTAGGCGGTGGCTATGTTTATATCTGGCACTCTGGCACGGATGCTTTCAACACCTACGTGTTCCACTTCGACGCTGATGGCAAATCCACAATCGACAACCCCAACGGCATCTCGGTTCATTCTGAGGATCCCGCCAACTACTACCTTGACGCCTATGCCACCGTTGATCCCATCAGTCATGACCTTATCATCGCCTATCAGCAAACCGACTCTTACTCACAGTCACAAAATAACATTTACGTCAATCGCATCACCACCACCGGAGAAAGAGTCTGGGATGAAGGCATCAGCATCTATTCCAGCACGGACTACACTATCACCGATCTCACCGTCGATGCTTTTGCCGATGGCAGCGGTTTTGCCGTGATTTACTTGCGTGGTCCTGAGTTTGAGAACACCACCGTGATCGAGTCTGCCGGCTATGATATGAGCGGCACTCTCCTCTGGACAACCATCATGAGCTCGTCATCCACTGCTCGCTCGTTCTGCGAAAACAGCACCGGTTTCCACCAGGGGCAGAACATTGTTGCTTGGACCAACGCTGACAATGGGGGCATCTTTGGCCAAAACATCCATCCTGATGGAATCATGGGCATCGTGGTCGAGCCGACGGGATGCCCTGGACCCGTAAACTTCCAAGGAGAATACCTCTACGACATGGAAGCACAAGACTTCGGAGCACGACTCTTCTGGGATGAGCCCACTGATCCCGTCGAATACTATAGGGTCTATCGCACCGATCTCTCCAATAATGAGGAAACCGTCATCGAACTGCTCGGCGGCATCAATGAGTACTACGATCAAAGTGGCATCGGCTCGTTCAAATACCAACTGAGAGCCTTGTATGCAGACCTCGACTGCGGCTATTCGATGCCCGCCACCACCCCAACTGGTGAAGATCATCTGATTGTCGAGGTAACTGATATTCAAGAACATGCCGAAGATACCATCGTCACTGTGTTGAAAGTCTATACCATGACTGGACAGATCATCCTCAACGCAAACTATGAGACGCTGAGCACAGGCGTTTACATCCTTCAAGGCCTGAACCAAGATGGAAAACTAATCAATCAAAAAGTTTACATACCATGAAAAAGCATTTGTTTTTCGCCATTGCCCTTCCGTTGGCAATGACCTTATCGAGCTGCGGAAACAACTCACCGAAAGAAAAGAAGACTGACAATGGCAGCGCAGAGCCAGCCGCCACGGAAGTCGTTGAAACTCCCGAACCTGAAGAAGCAAAAGAGCCCGGATTCCCCTGGAATTACCCTGAAGGCATCAAAAACGGCAACCTGGAAGAAGGCCAATATGTGCTATCCATCCATTCCTTCTATCCTTCCAAACTAATTGAGTCGGAGAATCCAGCCAACGAGACTTACATATTCTACAGTGCCACGTTGAGTACTGTTGGCGATACGAAGTCATCGGTCAAATATTTTGGCGACGACATTGAGATGCCCAATTCCCTCATCATACCGATTCCCAAGGAGCAGACGGCGAAAAAAGGTGATATCGTATTGACTTGGTGGCAGAGCGGTTCAGGCTTGCAGCGCGCCATCGTCACCGATGCCTCCAATCCAACCATGCCTAAAGTGGATTACCTCGACTTGTCATACAAGGATGACGGCACTGGTTTCGCCAACAACCATGCCAACGAGCAACTCAAGCCCAACTCGTTTGTGGTCTTAAACAATGGTGAATGGCAGCCTGGTGCTCAGATTATCACCAGTAGCAATGAAGCTGGCACGTTGATTTCCTGCACGGACGACAAGGTGTTGGTCAGTGGCTTTGCCGGTAAGATTGCCGTTTATAGGCGCTCCGATTGCAAAGTAATCCCTTCCAACCAGAACTTGAAGGCCGGTGACGAGGTGATGGCCATCTTTACCAGCAGTTATAACACAGGCTACACAGTGAAGAAAGTCGATCAAAAGATCGGTCGCGTCTGGGTGGAGAAAAACGGAGATGTGAAGGTTTTGAGCCTCCTCGAGGTCTATAAACCGTGATGTTTGCAACGATGCTAAAAACAAAGTAGGGACGCCATTGTATGACGTCCCTACAATTTTTGTGGGAATTGTTGGATTCGAACCAGCGACCCCCTGCTTGTAAGGCAGGTGCTCTGAACCAACTGAGCTAAACTCCCATTGCGGCTGCAAAGATAGTATTTTTTTTGCTCTCAGAGGCATTTTTTTCAAAAAATTAAAAAAAGAGTTATATTTGCACATTAAAAACTCGACACGATGAAAAGAAAACCCATCTTTTTTAAGAAGTTGCTACCACTTCTTCCCTTCCTCTTGCTCATCCTGGCCCTCGTCTCAAGCGTCGTTGCCTTTGGTGACGTGGGCAACCAAAATCGATACACCTCTGGAGGAGGCGGATCCGACTTCGACGGGGATGGCATAGGAGCATTGGTTGGCTACCTGATCGGATTGTTCATCAACGACCCTGTCACCGGCCTTATCGTTCTCTTCATCTTGGTTGTCTTCCTCCTCATTGCTCGGAGAAAACGCAAGAAACAAGCCTCTGACCCAGGCTATATCAACCAACAGGTACAGAACCAAGCCAATAACGACGTAATCATGAACTACACCGATGTCGTAGCCTCACAGATTCGCGAAACTGACCCCGACTTCTCCGCAGAGAAGTTCATCGGCTGGGCACAAGAGGTGTTCCTGAAGATCCAAGAGGCATGGACCACCCGCGACTGGAAGATCATCCGGCCTTTCGAGAGTGAGACGCTCTTCAACCAACACCAACAGCAACTTAACGAATACATCCGTCTCAACAAGATCAATGTCATCGAGAAAGTTGGCATCAAACATTGCTCCCTGAAGTCGTTCACAGTGGATGGCGACAAAGAGGTTTTGGTAGTGCTGCTCAATGCCGTAATGCGCGATTATGTCATCGATGCCACTTCACGCCAAGTCTTGGAGAGCGACCCCAACCGAGACTGGTACATGAAATATGAGCTCACCTTCAACCGCAAGACCGGTGTCAAGACCAAGGCTGGGCTGAGCAACATGTCAACCACCAACTGTCCTAACTGCGGTGCACCGACTGAGATTACCTCATCGGGACAATGCCCCTACTGCGGCAGCGTCATCACCACGGGTGAACACGACTGGGTGTTGGCTAATTTGGTGGGAGTGAACAGTTGAAAGGTGAAAGGTGAAAACAAAAGAAAACAGTTAAACAAATAAACAAATAACAATTAAACAATTAAACAACATGGGACTTATCAAAGCAATCGCTGGATCCATCGGTGGCACTTTGCGTGACCAGTGGCTGGATCTAATCAAATGTGACAACATGGACATGGACACCCTGATGGTGAAACAGACCACCAAGTCAGGGCAGATTTCCAAAGGAAGCCGTATCATTGTAGCCCCTGGCCAGGTGGCAGTGATTTACGATAGTGGTAGCATCCTCGATGCCACCGCTGAGGAAGGCGTCTATACCTTCGACCAATCCTCATCGCCCTCATTCTTCGGTGGACAATTTGGTCCAGTGTTCAAAGAAATGTGGCAACGTTTCACCTACGGCGGCACTCCCGCAAAGGAACAGGCCGTGTTCTTCTTCAACATCAAGGAAATCATGGGCAACAAGTTCGGCACTGCTACGCCGATCATGTTCCAAGATTGGGACCATGGCAGCTTTAACCCTGCCAATGGACGCGAGACCCCGCTCACTTTATACATCCGCTGCTACGGAAAATACACCTTCCGTCTTGACGACATGGCGCTGTTCATGCGTCAATACGCCAGCGTGGGCAATGTGGTCAAAAAAGACGCCCTTACCGAACAGATGCGTAGCGAAGTGGTCGCCGCCTTGCAAGCTGTGATCAATGCTTTCGGCACCAAGGAGAACCAAGTCAGAGCCCTCGAGCTGCCAAGTCGCACCGCAGACATGAAGAAACTCATGGATGAGAACGTCTTTGACTCTGACATCCGCGCCCGTGGCGTCCGTCTGGTCAGCTTCCTCATCGAATCTGTCTCTCTCGACGAGCAAAGTCAGCAGAAACTCAATGAATTCGAAGCAGGTGCTAACGCTGCTCAAGCTAGAGGTAGCATACTCGGCACCATGCGGACCGCAGCAGGCAACGAAGCTGGTGCAGGCACAGGCTTCATGGGTATCGGCATGGCAGGCATGGGATTTGGAACCGCTGGCAACATGATGGGAGGCAGCATGATGCCGCCAGAGCATCCCCAGCCAACTCAGCCGAATCCAGGCTATCCGGCTGGACCACAACCTCAAGGAATTCCTTGCCCGAAATGCGGCACCATGATCACAGGCAAGTTCTGCCCTGAGTGCGGCGAACCGGTACCTGCTCCAAAACCCACTAAAAAATGCCCGAAGTGCGGCACAGAGACCACAGGCAAGTTCTGCCCTGAGTGTGGTACCCCGATTCCAGCCGACAACGGACCAAAACATTGCACTAATTGTGGCGCTGAAGTCACCGGCAAGTTCTGCCCCGAATGCGGCAAACCGGTTGCCTAAGACCATAAAACACGTCGAGGCGGTGTAAACACCGCCTCGACGTTGAGCGAATAACGGGGTTCGAACCCGCGACCCTCAGCTTGGGAAGCTGATGCTCTACCAACTGAGCTACATTCGCATTTGCAACTGCAAAAATAATAAAAATCTATTAATCCCAGAAAAAAAATCTTTCTTCTGTCTTCTAACTTCTAAAATTCTAATAAAACATGCCCATCACCAATAAAGAAGAACAAATCATCCGCGAGAGCTTCCACCCCAAGTCATGGAACGACATCAAGACCCACAACTCATGGTCTGTCTTCAAAATCATGGCCGAGTTTGTGGAAGGCATGGAGAAAATGTCCAGAATAGGCCCCTGCGTTGCCATCTTCGGATCAGCACGCACCAAACCGGGCGACAAATACTATGAGATGGCCGTCGAAATCGCTGAGAAACTGGCCGACTATGGCTTCGGAACCATCACCGGAGGCGGCCCTGGCATCATGGAAGCCGGCAACAAAGGCGCCAACCAAGGCGGTGCCATCAGCGTTGGACTCAACATCAACCTCCCCTTTGAACAGCATTTCAACCCCTATATCGACCACGACAAAAATATCAACTTCGACTACTTCTTCGTCCGCAAGACCATCTTCATGCGCTACGCCCAAGGCTACATCGCCATGCCTGGTGGCTTTGGCACCCTCGACGAACTCTCCGAGGCCATCACCCTCATCCAAACCAACAAAATGGTTGACTTCCCCGTCATCCTCGTGGGCTCCGAATACTGGAAAGGCCTTATCGACTGGTTCCGCCAAACCCTTCTCGCAGAAAAAATGATCAAAGAAGAAGACTTCGAGATCTTCCATATCGTCGATACTGCCGATGAAGCCGTCAAGCTCATCAAGGATTTTTATAAAAAATATGCAATAAAACCAAACTTCTAATGAGACAATACATCGAAGTGCCCTTTCGATTACTCTCGATTGAAGAAGAAGGCTTCCATGTCATGATCAAAGGCAAGATCAATGGCATGGAAGCCAACTTGTTGATCGACACCGGAGCTTCACGCACCATCTTTGACCTAGCTGCTGTTGACCGCTTCATTAACCAAGCCCAATTGAAGAAAAAAGAAGGCATCGCTGCCGGCGTGGGTAGCGAAAACCTTGATAGTTTCCTGTTTACCATAGAAGCACTGGAACTAGGGGAAGTCACACTCCATGACTATGAAGCCGTCGCCATCGACCTGAGTAGCATCCACGACAATTATGAAACCTTGAAACTTCCAAGAATCGATGGAGTCATTGGCGGAGATCTCCTCGTTCATCTCAAAGCCACCATCAACTACCGCTTGAGAAAGATACGGTTTACCAAACCGCGTTCGGTGTACGCAACAAGCAAATAGCCTCCTGAAGGTAATGCACTGAGATCCAAGGTGATGTCTTTCCCTACAACTTCGCGTTCCATTCGTTTCCTTCCCATCAAATCTACAACAATCACCTGGCGCAGACGGTCATTTTTTGAGACAATCCGTAATTGGGATTGTACAGGATTGGGATAAATCAACAGATCCTCTTCAAATTCAATTTCTTCCAAGCTAAAATTCACTGGAACTACAGCATTATACAACTGTAATCCACCGGAGAAATTTCCCACAATAATATCCAAACGTCCATCATTGTCCAAATCAGCCAAACTAGCAGCAGAACGCATCCCAAAGCGCCGAGGCATAGTCTCACAAAAGACGCTCCAACGATCTGACACATCCTCAAAAACCGCTTCATCCTCAGCACTGACTCCCTCATAAAGGAAAAGCCTTCCGGATTCCGATCCGACACAAAGATACGTTTTCCCTCCTGACCTGAACAAGGCAGGTACACTATACCCATAATAGGAGGTGGCATAATCGCGAACATCGACGCCTCCCCAATAATCCGTTTTTTTCTCGAACGAGCCATCCTTCCCAAGGTAGAGAGACAAACGTCCAGAGGCATTACCCACCACCAAATCCATTGTCCCATCTTGATCCACATCAAAAAAACAAGGTGCAGACCAAGCTTTATCGTAATGTAACAAATCAAGATCCAGCAAACTCCCATCATCGTCATAGAGTGTCATTCGTCCTTCAGCCGTTCCCAGCAGCATCTCCAGCCGACCATCACCATCCAGGTCAGCAAAAGCAGGAACCCAGCCTGCCATTCCATCAAGTTCCGGAAAAGCCATAGGGAAAGGCTTTACCGAATATGCTGGCACTTGGGCAGTTCCCACATTCTTCAACAAGGTCAGCTGTGGTTGCCGACGCACCTCCAAACTACCATACTGATACCATATACTGTCAACATTGCCAACAGTACCCACCACCAAATCCAACAAACCATCACCATCATAATCAACAATCACTGGATAGGCACCGGTACCCACATCGAGCATTGAATCTTGTAAAAAAGATTTAGTAACCAACTGAAAATCAGGAATATTATCAGTTCCACGATTCAAATAAAGCCACACGCTATTTTGTCCTTCAGAAACCATAGGGTCAGGATCAAACGGAGACACGAGCAAATCGTCCACCCCGTCGTTGTCGATATCCGTGAAAAAAGGCAAGGGCATGGAAAAAAGGGACACCGGTTTACGAGGAGGAAAGTCCGTCTCCTGGCTAACCATCATGGGCGATGACGATGCACCTCCATTTATTAATAAGGTCAAGCCAGGGTAATCGACATCAGCAAGAAGCATGTCAAGAAGACCGTCACCGGTGAGATCACGAATGGTGACTGTAGATCCTCGATGCCGCAGACACTCATCAGTGACAACGATGCCGTAACCAAAGAGACAGGTGTCGAGATACATCAGGTTGTTTTCTTCGCTTTCCGCGACATGTCCCCAGCAGGGATCGGAGCGTTCGAAAAGCAAAGAGTCGCGACTGCCAAAGCGTTCCACCGAAAGGTTGAGGTGTTTCTCAATGAAAGTTCCCATAACGCCAAAGGTGAGGAGATCAAGGTCTCCATCACCATCAATATCGACAATAGCTGGATAATCTGCTTCGGTAGCGAGGATATTTACCTCGCCTCCTCCTTGCCATGAACAAAGATAAGGATCAACAACCAACTGAAATTCAGGATGATCTATCGACACGTTGCGATACACTTTGATTCCCGCCCACCCTTTGGAATAGGTGAAGATATCCTCTTTGCCGTCTCCATCATAATCCGTAAAGATAACCCAACTGTGGAGTTCAGGGAAAAAAGTGTCATAGGCATCCGTATAAAGGTAATCCATCACCCCCACCCCACCCTTGTTGAGGAAGCAGAGGATTCGGTCGCCATGACGGTCAAAGGCAATGAGATCGCTAATGCCGTCACCATCAAGGTCCATCCGTCCGAATTGGCATGCGTTGAGTCCGCCGGTCCAAGGATATTGCGCAAAAACAGGAAGTGTTGATGCGAGAAGCAGGCCTAAAACGACTAGAAAACGTTTCATGAAGGTTTTTTTTTGAAAGACAAAAATAAAAAAAACTATCTTTGTAGCAAATTCTGAATTATGTCAAGGATACTCATAATCGATGACCAAGATCCCATCCGCCGAGTGTTGCGAGAAATCTTGGAGAACGAGAAATACCAAGTCGATGATGCCAACAACGGTGCCAAGGCCCTGCAGATGATCAAAGAGCAGGAGTATGATGCCGTGTTGTGCGACATCAAGATGCCCGAGATGGATGGTTTGGAAGTATTGGAGCACATCAAAGAGATGAGCGAAGTCCCCGTAATCATGGTCTCTGGCAACAGCAGTCCCGATGAAGCGGCCCGCTCGATCAAGAAAGGTGCCTTCGATTTCATCGAGAAGCCGCCTGAGATGAACCGTTTGCTCATCACCGTTCGCAACGCTCTCGACAAGAAAAACCTCAGTACGGAGAACAAGGCCTTGAAGAAAGTCGTCAATCGTCAAAGCGAGATGATTGGCAATTCAGCTCCGATGATGGTGGTAAGAGACATGATCGAGAAGGTGGCTCCCACGGGGGCACGTGTTCTCATCACAGGAGAGAACGGCACTGGCAAGGAGTTGGTGGCAAGGCAACTGCATGAGCTCAGCTCAAGGCGTTACGCTCCTTTCATCGAGGTCAATTGCGCTGCTATTCCATCAGAACTAATTGAGAGCCAGTTGTTTGGACACGAAAAAGGCTCTTTCACCTCAGCTATCAAACAGCGCAAGGGCGATTTTGAGTTGGCTAATGGAGGCACATTGTTCTTGGATGAAATCGGCGATATGAGTTTGGCAGCTCAGGCCAAGGTGTTACGTGCTTTGCAGGAGAATAAGATTGTTCGAGTGGGCGGCGAGAAGGAGATTCCCGTAGATGTTCGCATCCTTGCTGCTACCAACAAAGATTTGAAAAAGATGATTGATGAAAATGCTTTCCGAGAGGACCTTTATCATCGTCTAAGCGTCATTGTCATTCACGTCCCACCATTGCGGGAGCGCAAGGACGACATCCCGCTGTTGGTGGATAACTTCGTGAACAACATCTCACAGAACATGGGCAAGGCTGTCCCGAAGTTCACTGACGAAGCTATGGAAGAGCTGAAACAGTACCAATGGACAGGTAACATCCGCGAGTTGCACAACATCGTTGAGCGCTTGGTAATCCTTTGCGGAAGTACCATTTCTAAGGACGATGTGATTCATTTTGGGAACCCATTAAAATAAAACACGGGAAGTTATTTATAGGAAATTTATTACAATAAAATCGTTGACATTAAAAAAATGTCGTATATTTGTAACGATTTTGTTTAACCCTATAACATAACGCCCATGTACGAACGTTACCTTAACCCATTTGTTGATTACGGCTTCAAAAAGCTCTTTGGATCCGAAGAGAACAAAGATTTGCTCATCAGCTTCCTCAACGCGCTCATAGGCGGGGAGGATCCCATCACAGACCTTACTTACAAGAATGTGGAACGCATCGGTGACCTCATTGGAACCAGGACGAATTATTTTGACGTGTATTGCACAACCAACACTGGAGACGAGTTCATCGTAGAGATGCAGAACACTTGGCAGCCCTTCTTCAAGGATCGCACCATCTATTATGCGGCAAAACCCATCCATGACCAAGGAAAGAAAGGTCTCCAAGAGGCAGAACTCGCCATGAAAAAAAGCAGTCAAACCGAGGAGTGTCTGGATCAAGAAAACATGGATGACGATGATCAAACCACAGAAAAAAGGCGAAATAGGAAGTGGGACTACGAGCTGAAAAATGTCTATGTGGTAGCGATGATGAACTTCAATTTGCCCGCGAAAGAATATCCCCAGGACTCATTCCTACACAAGGTACAACTCATGGACGTGGAGGACTTCCATGTGTTTTACGAGAAGTTGACCTTATTTTATGTGGAGCTACCCAAGATCGACCATGCGAAGCTCGATCTAAACACGTCGTTGGGACAGTGGTTCCATGCATTGAACAGTCTCTATTTCTACGACAGGAAACCCAAGAACCTCAACGATGCCATGTTTGATAAACTGTTTCGTCAAGCAGAGCTGGCCGCGATGACCCCTGAAGAGGAATTAGACTATGAACGAAGCATGAAGGTTTATTTGGACACCTACAACCAAATTGAAGGTGGTCGTATCATTGGTCACCAAGAAGGACTTGCCGAAGGAGAAAAACGCGGTCTCGCCAAAGGAAAAGAAATTGGACTCGCTGAAGGAAAAGAAATTGGGCTCGCCGAAGGAAAAGAAATAGGGCTTGTTCAAGCGAAGATCGAAACCGTCAAGAAAATGCTTGAGTTGGGGATTGACATAGCAACTATCCATGCTTCTACGGGAGTCCCAATAGAAGAAATAACTCTAAACTCTAAATTCTAAATTCTAAATTCCACTTCCCCCTTGCGCCAAAGACTTTTTTTATCTAATTTTGCACCGTGATATTTGAAGACTGAAAAAACCTTTCCAATTTTCACTTTCAACTAGAACAACTGGGGGTGACCGGTTTTGACAGCAAGATGAATTGTCACGGAAGCATGCCGAGCACTGTGGTGAAGCTCGTTAATCCTGGCTACAAAAAATTAATTGGCGAGAATAACTACGCTTTCGCTGCCTGATCGAAGTACAGTAGATCACTGGCTTAATCCGCCCACAAGGTGGGAGGACGAAACATCTCGCAGGTGGAGATGCCTGATTCCGGCCTGAGAACGAGGTGCTAAGTAATTTCGGGATAGTTCACGTGGGGCTCCGACACGCGGATGAGATTTAGGAGATAAGGTCTCGTTTAGGGCGTCTGTCCCCTTGCGCGGCTCGAAAACCAACGGCGGAATAAGCATGTAGAAACCTTGGGGGTTCCTTGTTTGGACGAGGGTTCGACTCCCTCCATCTCCACAAACAAAACCCGCTGGTTTTCAGCGGGTTTTTAATCTTATATCTCAGCGCACTTAAATGAGAATCATCACTTCCAATAATCCCATCAGGCAGATCTGCTACCTCATCCTGCCTCAAGGCGTTACCCATGATCTTGACGAAGGGCTGAAAACTTTGGCAGAGAACCATGCCGTCACCTTGGTGCTCCTCGAACAAGTCGATTGGAATGATGACCTCACCCCCTGGCCAGCACCCGGAGTGTTCCGGAAGGCCAAGCCTTTCGGTGGCAAATCCCGCGATTTCTTGGAACGTCTGATCTCCAAAATCATCCCTGAAGTGGAAGACTCACTCCAAATACAAGAAGCAAAACGATCGTTGTTGGGTGTCTCACTATCTGGACTATTTGCCATTTGGGCAGGATTCAACACCGAAGCCTTCAACAACATCATCAGCATCTCTGGATCACTTTGGTATGATGGATTTACCGAATGGATGAGAGAGCAAAGTCTGTCAGAAAAAGTCGAAAAGGTCTGCTTGCTCCTCGGCGACCGGGAGAAAAACTCCAAAGAGAAACGCATGGCCACCGTGGAGCAGAACACCCTGATTGCCGCAGAGTTCCTAAAAACGCAATGCCAGGGAACAGTGAGCTTTGAACTCGTAGAAGGCACCCACTTCTCCCCCATCTTTCCTCGTATGGAGAAGGCTTTCTCCATCATCTTTGGCTGATCAAAAAAAGATTTGGATAATCCACAAATCTTTGTCAACTTTGCATTTTAATTTCAAACCCACAACCTATGAAAAGAGTTTTACCCTTTCTCCTCATCCTTTTTGGTTTTTCTTCTTTCATGAATGCCCAATGGGTTAGCCCAGGTAACGGAACCAGCTACACCATGAATGACCTTGTCAATCTTAGTGACGGCACCGTCACCTACGATGCTACCACCTTCACCATCCACGACGACATCACTATTTCAGCCAACGACATCCTTGTGCTCAACGATCATGTGGGGCGCATCAATATCAACAATGCCCTTATCACCATACAAGGCTCGCTCATCAGCGAAAACACTGCAGTCCGAGTCGGCATCTATGGCACGCCTTCTTTCAGCATAAGATTTGAGAACGCCAGCAACTGCGACCTTCGCAAGTTATACTTCAGCGATGGCGCTGGCATCAAACTCATCGAATCGGAGGTCAGCTTCACCGACTGCAAGTTCCTGTATTTTACACGTGACTACTGTAATGCCGTGGTCGATTTCTTCAACTGCAACCCCATCTTCGACGATTGTGTATTCATGATCAACAATGGAGCGGCCATCAGCTCACCAGCCAACGGCCAAGGTTCCCCCACCATCACGAACTGCACTTTTGATGAAAACGTGAAAGATGCCATTAACAGCCCTCAAATCAACTTGGGTCCAGGAGCCGACGACACCATACGCATCGTCAACAACAGCATCATCGGAACCTATTGCCAGTCACCCATCGGAGGACTCTCTATTGCCGACATGATGGGTACCGGCTCCACCAAAGCACTCATCAAAAACAACCTTATCAAAGACGGGCGCTATGGTTACAACCAACAGGGCATGACCATTTCCTCACTCATCATCGGCAACAGTTTCATCGATAACAATCGTGAAACCAATCCGATGAATGGCGGAAGCGGCATCTCCATCTATGGCTACACCGAAAACTGTAGAGCCATCATTCGCAACAACGAGATCACAGGCAACCTCTGGGGCATCACCTCCATCTATATCAACCACGTCGATCTTGGCACCGAAGACGACTGGGGAAACAACGACATCCATGGCAACGGCAACGGTGGTGCGATATACGATCTTTACAACAACTCGAGCTTTGACATCATGGCCATCGGCAACAAATGGGGTGCCACCGACCAACAAGAAATCGAGGACCACATCTACCACCAAGCCGATGATGCCTCCTTGGGACTGGTCACCTACATCCCCTATGTCGGTTACGATAGCGTTGAGGACTTTTATCAAGAGATCGACCTCCTCAATGACTCCGACGTGACCATTTACACCATCAGCGGACAACGTGTAGGCAGAGGGTCGCTGAAGCCTGGCGTTTACCTTGTAGAACTTAAGAAAGATTCCGAAAGGACCTTCCAAAAGATGATCATCAAATAACACTTAATAATATGCTACGAAAGCTCCGAATCGCACTAGCCATCATCACCTTTACTTTGGTGACCTTGTTGTTGCTCGGCATTGGCTTCCGGGTCAACATCTGGGCCGGATGGGTAGCGAAAATCCAGTTTCTTCCCAACCTGCTAGCGCTGAACTTCGTTATGTTGGCGGTTTTTATCGTCGTCGCCCTTCTCTTCGGCAGAATCTATTGCAGCGTTGTCTGTCCATTGGGCATCATGCAAGACATCTTCTCTTGGCTAGGAGGAAAAGCAAAGAAAAACCGGTTCTCCTACACCAAGGAACACAAATGGCTTCGCTATGGTGTCCTCGCGGTCTTTATCGTCTGTTTGATCATCGGCTTCGCACCAATCACCACTTTGCTGGCGCCTTATAGTGCATACGGCCGTATCGTCAACAGTCTGTTCAAGCCCTTGTACGACCTCTTGAACAACTGGCTTGCTTCCATCGACGCCACGCATAGTCGTTACAACTTCAGTGAGGTACAGGTCTGGATGCGCAGCGTGACCACCTTCGTTGTGGCCTTGCTCACCTTGCTTATCCTCGCAGTCTTGGCTTGGAAGCACGGACGATCCTATTGCAACTCCATCTGCCCGGTAGGTACCATCTTGAGTTTTTTCTCTCGGTTCTCCCTGTTCCGCGTCAGGTTCGACAAGGACAAGTGCAAAATCTGCGGCCAATGTGAGAAGAACTGCAAGGCACGGGCCATCGACTTCAAGGCTGGCACTGTGGACTATTCGCGTTGCGTGGTCTGCGGCGACTGCCTAGCCAAATGCAAGTTCGACGCCTTGCATTACACCGCCAAGAAAACTGTTTCAAAGGATGAAGCAGTTGCTGTCGAGCCCGACCAAGGCCGGCGTTCCTTCCTTGTGGGTACAGCCATGGTAACCGCTGCCGCTGCCACAGCCCAGACTCAGATGAAAGTGGATGGAGGGTTGGCGGTCATCGAGGACAAGGTTGCCCCCAAGCGTGAGACTTCCATCACCCCACCTGGATCCATCTCAGCGAAACACATGCAACGGCATTGCACCGCTTGTCAGCTCTGCGTCTCTTCCTGTCCCAACAACGTGCTGCGTCCATCCACGGAGCTCACCAAGTTCATGCAACCCTCCTTGTCGTTTGAGCGAGGCTACTGCCGTCCTGAATGCACACGTTGCAGCGAAGTATGTCCTACAGGGGCCATCAAGCCCATCACCCGTGAGGAGAAGACAGCCATTCAGGTAGGCCATGCCGTTTGGGTAAAGGACAACTGCGTCCCCCTCACTGATGGAGTGAGCTGCGGCAACTGCGCACGCCACTGCCCCACGGGGGCTATCCAGATGGTTGAATACAACCACAACGGCCAAACCGTCATGGTTCCCGCCATCGACGAGAACAAATGCATCGGCTGCGGTGCCTGCGAACATCTCTGTCCCGCACGCCCGTTTAGCGCGATTTATGTGGAAGGAAACGTGATGCACCACGTGGATTAGAAGACAGAAGTAAGAAGACAGAAGCAAGAAGTTAGTATGAAGAGACGAGAATTCATAAAGAAAATGGGCGGGGCCGCTATAGCCACCTCGGCAGTGCTCTCCGCCTGCACATCGAACGATAAACCCGTCGCCTCAAAGGGCGAAGTCATCGATGGCCAAGGCGAGATGACCTACCGAACCAACCCGAACAGCGGCGACCGCGTGTCCATCCTCGGTTATGGCATGATGAGACTCCCCGTCGAAGGCGGCGGCTCAGGTCGCGAGAACCCAAACTCGGAAATCGACCAAGAAATGGTCAACCAAGAGATCGACTACGCCTTGGAGCACGGCGTCAACTATTTCGACACCTCCCCGGCTTACTGCAAGGGCAAGTCGGAACACGCCACTGGCATCGCCCTGTCACGTCATCCACGTAACAGCTATTACATCGCCACCAAGTTGTCCAACTTCAGCCCCAACACCTGGAGTCGCGAAGCCTCGATCAACATGTTCGAGAACTCGCTCAAGGAACTTCAAACCGATTATATCGACTATCTGCTCCTCCACAGCATCGGTGGTGAGACCCAGGAGCTGAACAGCAAACAACTGTTTAATGCCCGTTTCATGGACAACGGCATCCTCGACTGGCTCGTCGAACAAAAAGAGAAAGGACGCATCCGCAACCTCGGATTCTCCTATCACGGCGATGTCAATATTTTCGACATGCTGTTGAAATGGCACGACGAGGGCCGTTATCACTGGGATTTCGTACAGATCCAGATGAACTATGTCGATTGGAACTACGCCAAGCGCATCAACAGCCGCAACACCAACGCCTCTTATCTTTACAACGAGCTGCATCGTCGCGGTATCCCTGGAGTGATCATGGAGCCTTTGCTGGGCGGACGGCTTGCCAACCAGCCCGACTTCATCGTGAAGCAGATGCAGGAGCGCGAACCGGAGACTCCAGTGGCTCGTTGGGCCTTCCGTTATGCCGGCACTCCAGAGGGCATCCTCGTTGTGCTCAGCGGCATGACCTATATGGAACATCTGGTACAGAATGTGGCCACCTTCTCTCCGCTGCGTCCCATCACGCCCGAGGAAGACGAGTTCCTGATGAAAGTCGCCGAAGAAATCGTCGAACTCAAGACCGTGCCGTGTACCAGCTGCAACTACTGCATGCCTTGTCCTTACGGATTGAACATCCCTGCCATCTTTGCGCATTATAACGCCACCATCACCGAAGGACGGATGCCTGCGGGCAACCCAGAGGCACAGGAGTACCGCCGTGCTCGAAAAGCTTTCCTCATCGAATACAACCGTGCCGTGCCTTCGCTGCGACAAGCCGATCACTGCATCGGTTGCAACCAATGCGCACCACACTGCCCTCAGAATATCGAAATTCCCAAAGAGCTTCATCGCATCGACGATTATGTGGAACACTTGAAGCAAATTGAGAATTGAGAGGTGAAAGGTGAAAGATGAAAAGAGGGGTTTTTGAGGTTGGTATTGAATTGTTTTTTGTAATTTTGCAGCGCCTTTGGTGCTTGGACCCGTAGTTTAATGGATAGAATAAAGGATTCCGGTTCCTTCGATCAGGGTTCGATTCCCTGCGGGTTCACTTACCAGCTTTCTTATATGTGGTCCTCACCCACCCCAAGGGAGTAAGGACCTCTGTTTTCATAACACCATCCTCAACACTACCGAATGGTTCACCATCCCATATAACTTTCCCATCCTGCATGGAGTATCGACCCGTCACAGTATCTCCATCCATTATCAAAGTCAACACAGAATCCATGCTGATCTCCACCACATTACCCTTCTCCAGTTCTCCAAACTGCCTTACCATCTCGGGCGTGGCGAGATTTTCATGAAAATCCACATTCACCTTGTCCACAATCCATCGTCCCACTAAAGTATCCTGGTTTCGATGACAAGAAAAAAACAATGATAACACAAGAAAGAAAATAACACCTGAAACCCTTTTTACAAAAACCTTCCCCATCTCCCTCTAAATTCTAAATTATTAATTATTAATTCTTTTCTTTATCCCGAATCACCACTTCAATCGCTCCGACACCGAACTTGGCGATAGAGGCCATATGGTTTTCGGTGTTTTTGTAATGCTTCAACTCCTCGATGATGGCATTCTTCAAGACTCCGTTGCCCACGCCATGAATAAAGGTCACCTTGGTGTAATCGGCAGCAATGGCGCTGTCAAGCATCTTTTTGAAGTAGTCCATTTGGATATTGAACATATCATGGCTGGAGAGACCGAGGATGTTATCCACCAACTCACCGATATGGAGATCCACTGTTGCCTCCCCCTGGGCGGTCTTATGCTTGTCGATGGGAGCCTCCTGCTTCACTAGGTCTTTCTTCGGAGCCTGAGCCCCAACCCCGTCCTTCATCAGCTTGGTGAAGTCGCTGTCGCCATGACGCAAAGCGACGATCTCCGAGAGACATACCATCACTGCTTTCTCACCCAACACCCCTGACATCAGGTAGCTACCTTCCTTAAAGAAACGATTGGCACGAAGTGAGAAAGGTGCATTCAAGGGAAGTAAGACCTCATCGCAACTGTCGCGAGTGAAGATGGCCTGAACGATGCCGTTGCACCAATATTCCAGGTCTTCACGCGATATGGTCTCTATCACCACCTTCTCGTACTTGTCAAGTTGTCCATAGTCCACATTGACGAACTTTTCTTCCTCCTTAATGGTGAAAGTATAAAGCATCTCATAAGGGGTGTGGTTGACGAGCATCACATCCATGGCTCCTGTCAGAAGCCATTGTTGTTCATGAGGAACAAAGGCAAGATAGGCACCTTCTTTCTCGGCTTCTTTGGCAAACCGACGCAAGCCGCCATGACGAGCCTCTTCCTCCTGTTGCTGTTGCACCAACTGTTTCTCTTGAATTTCTTTCTGGATCGTATCGACAATCTGTTGCTGACGAGCTGGTTGTGAACGGTAGTCCAAAACGAGGTCGGAAATCATGCAAGGCACTTCAAAGCCGTCCTCAATCTCCACCATCACCATCCTTGAATCGATGATCTTCGTCACTTTTCCTCCGCCCACGGCGTTCAGGAAATTCACTTTATCTCCAATGTTCACGTTTGTCATAGTCTTCAAATTTCCTGCAAAGATAACCATATCCGAAAAAAAACGATTATCTTTGCGAAACAATTCGGTCAAAAATGAAACAAACACTTTGTATGATGATACTTTGCTTAGCCCTCTTCTCTGGCTGCCGCCCAAAAGCTGACAAGGCTTCCCAAGACACCCCCGTGGCTTCCCGCATCGATGCCATTGCTCGTCCGGTGAAAAAGATCATGCATTGTGCTAGCCCAAAACCTCATTTCTACACCATGGAGAACATGGGCAAACTATGGTCAGACATCACCCATAAAAACAAGAAACCATGAGAAGAGCCGGTTTCTTGTTTCTGCTTCCACTGCTTCTCTTTTCCTGCCGGCCCACCGACGAAGTAGGTCATACCACAACACCTTACGCTTTACCCCAACCCCTCTTCTTCCCCACGATAAACAGCATCCCTGCCGACAACCCCATGACGGTAGAAGGAGTAACCTTAGGCGAGAAGCTTTTCTTTGAGGAAAACAGCTGCAGCTCATGCCATCACCCCGAATACAGCTTTGAACTTGGTCCCGATGGCAACTTGGAAAACTTGGGCACCCAACACACTATGCTTCCGCTGATCAACCTGGCTTGGAACACCTCTGGCTTAGGTTGGAAAGGCGAAGTGGCCAGCCTCGAAGATATGGTCTATGCCGCCGTAACTGACCCTAAGGAGATCAACACCGACACCACCCGATTCGTGGAACGCCTGCAGCAGTCCGACACCTATCCTGAGCTATTCCACAAAGCTTTTGGCACAAGCACTATTCATTTCGGTTTGGTCGAGAAAGCTATCGCACAATATGTACGAAGCCTAGTCTTTGCCAACAGCAAGTTCGACCGTTATCTGCGAGGTGAAGTACAGCTCAGCCAAGAAGAGCTCAATGGCTACCTGCTCTTTGTCACGGAAGAAGGAGCGGATTGTTTTCATTGCCATGGAGGAGGATCTAACGCCTTGTTTACAACTAACCTATTATATAACAATGGATTAGACTCAGAATACCACGGCAACTTCAAGGCTCCCACCCTACGCAACATTGCCATCACGGCTCCTTACATGCACGATGGACGATTCCATACGCTTGATGAAGTCATTGACTTTTACTCTGAGGGAGTTCAGTATTCAGAACACATCAGTCCCTTGATGCACCATGTGATGCAGGGAGGAGTTCAGCTCACCGACACGGAAAAAGCCCAACTCAAAGCTTTTCTCAACACTTTAACTGAAGAATGACATGACCTACATAAAATCCAACGAGCTCTTCGAGCGCATTCCAACGGAGGACCTCTATGAAAGGATCCCACGGCCCATCGTCATTGCCGATCATCTGATGACCCCAGACAACATGGGAGCCATGATCCGCATTGCCGACAATATTGGTGCCACGGAGATGTGTTTCCTTGGTGAGGAGTCAAAGCACAGTCTCGGCAAGATACGTCGCGCTGCCGCATCCAGTCGAGGCAACATCCAATGGTATTTTACCGAAGAGACTGACTTGCACAAAATTGTGCCTGAAGGTAAAACCATCGTAGCCATCGAGACCGCCGACAACGCCACCTGCATCTATGACACAGCGTTACCCAAGGATGTCGCCTTTATCGTAGGCAGCGAGAGTCATGGCCTTAACGAAGACTTGCTCAAACAATGCGACATGGTGGTCTATATCCCCGTCCCGGGGCCAACTCGCTCACTCAACGTCAGCCATGCAGCAGCAGTGGCTCTTTTTGAATGGCAGAGACAGATGAGAGGTGAAAGGTGAAAGGTAAAAGGTGAAAGGTGAAAGATGAAAGGTTGGAGATATAAACATATATTTTTTGATTTGGATCGAACCCTATGGGATTTCGATGCTGCAGCAGAGGTGGCCTTCGAGAAAATTTACAACACCTATCGGTTGAAGGAACTCGGCATCCCTAGTGCCCATGATTTCCATGAAGTGTATCATCCGCTCAACGAAAAACTTTGGGAACTGTATCGCGCTGACCTTATCACCAAAGCGGACCTCAACCGCACCCGTTTCCTTAAACCATTGGAACACTACGGCATTCACGACACGGAACTGGCCGACCATCTGAGTGAGGATTACGTATATTGGTCACCACGCATCGTGAAGCTGGTTCCAGGCACCATGGAAGTGTTGGAGTATTTAAAGCCCAATTATCATCTTCACCTAATCACCAATGGATTCCAAGAAGTGCAGCACACAAAACTAGCCGGCTCGGGCATGGAACCCTATTTCGAAACCTTGACCGTCTCCGAGGAAGTCGGAGTGAAGAAACCCAATCCCGAGATCTTTCTTTATGCCCTAAAAAAAGCCCATGCCAATGCAGCTGAAAGCCTGATGATCGGTGATGAGATGGCCGTTGACATCGATGGAGCCCGTGCTGCAGACATCGATCAAATCTTTTTCAATGCTTCAGGACAGCCCTCCCAAGGAGAGTGTACCTTCGAAATACATAACTTACTGGAAATCAAGAATATATTATAAGACTATTTGAGTATAGCCAAGACCGTCTCCTTGCTGACGGTTTTATCGCCGATTTTCACCTTCACCTCAGCATCCAGAGGCAGAAAGACATCCACACGCGAGCCAAAACGAATCATGCCCATCTCCTCACCCACTTCAGCGGAATCTCCAGGATGAAGATCGCAGACAATGCGTCGAGCCACAAAACCTGCAATTTGCCGCACCATGATCTCACGGCCTTTGGCATCACGCAACACAATGGTATTATGTTCATTGTCGGTGGAAGACTTTGGGTTGAAAGCCACCAAGAACTTACCAGGATGATATTGATAATAGGTCACTGCTCCATCGAAAGGAAAGACATTGATATGCACGTCATAAATCGACATGAAGATGGAAATCTGCCGCCGTTTCTCATGGAAATACTCATCTTCCATCACCACCTCATTTGCAGCCACCTTGCCATCGGCTGGGGCGATGACAGCATCTTCGGCCAAGGTCGTCGTACGCCAAATAGGGATGCGGAAAAAACGGACAATCATAGTCAAGAAGACCAGAGAAAAGGCATATAACAAGACGTGCCACACCGTTTGAGAAGGGAAAAACCAATTGACGACAAAGACAAGAACGGCCACAATGAGTACGGCAACGATGATGGCAACCGTTCCTTCTTCATGAATTCTTTTATGCAACTGTCTCATACCAGCAGCAAATATACAAAAACAAACGGTACGGCAAACAGCACCGAGTCGAAACGATCCAAGATGCCCCCATGTCCTGGGATGAGCTTTCCTGAGTCCTTCACTCCAGCTTGTCGTTTGAGCATCGACTCGCACAGGTCACCCAAGGTGCCAAATACAACGGCAATCAAGCCCATGCCAATGGCGGCTTTCATAGGCAACCAAGTGGAATAATGGCTTAACAATATGACTCCCAGCAAGGTGAAGATCAGGCCTCCAAGACTGCCTTCAATGGTTTTACCGGGGGAGATGCGTTCGAAGAGCTTATGTTTCCCCAGCAGCCTTCCCGTGAGGTAAGCGAAAGTGTCGTTCACCCAAAGCAAGCCAAACACCATGATGATCAGCCGAGGGCCTGCCAAGTCGCCAAAAAGATCTGACTGGTACATGAAAACCATCAGTGAAGTGGGCAGGCTGAGATATGCCAAGGATCCAAAACCAAATGCGGCGATAGTCTTAAAGTCGTGCTGTGATGAGAAAAGCGCCACAAGGAAAGGAAGCAAGGGAAATGCTAATTCCAAAAGCAGCCATCGCATGGGCAGCACCTTCAAGGCCACTAAAGCGGCAAGGGCATAGCCACCAACAGCGATCAGCTCACCTAAAAAAAGAAAAGGCTTCAACGGCAACTGTTGTAGTTTGCACATCTCGTAGGTTCCCACAACGACGACAAACAGTGCGACGGCAGCCCATGCCCATGGTGACCAAAGGATGGAGCCGATAATGATCGTCACTAAGACGGCACCTGAAAGGGTTCTGATCAATAACTCTCGCATAGTTCTTCATTTTTACCACCTATAAAACGAAATCCCCAATTCATGCTTAAAAGATCAGGCACCGTCTCCCCGGCGAGTCGTCCACGCATGGTAACGCTGGTACGCGAAGAGAAGAGTCCCACAGCCCCATGTCCCACGCACGACACGTCGGTGTTGGGGAGACTGGCACCCTGCTGAAGCTCTTGCAGGTAGAGGTAGTCTCTCATGCCCCACCCGCCCGCATCGATGCGGATGATGAGCGGATAGTCTGTGATATAACGCCACACATCGTGATTCAAGGTGTCGTCTCCCAAGTACTCTCCCAAGGACATAAAGAAATGTTCAGGTCGGTAACGGATACAAAACTCACCATCCTGAGTGCTTTGAGCGAGGTCTTCCCTATTCAAATGACTATGGATGACATGAAAGACCTTCGTTGCGGTGTCTTCTGAAGAGATTTGACGTTCTTTGTATTCAAAGGCAATGTCAACATCGAAAAAGCCGGCATTCATAGCGGGGACAAACTTCATCGCCCTGACAGTACCGAAATACATCTTTGAGAAATTCAGATGCGGGGAGATGATTCTAAACTCGTCATCACCCACCATGTCTGTTGTTGAGACGATGGTTTGCTCACCTGTATCCACAACAAGCTCGTAGCTCACCTTTCGCTCAGAAGTGTTCGGAAGCAATCGCTCTGTGGTATAGTATAACCGTTGTTTTGGATAAGAAAAGATGCCAGGTTGTTTGTTTTCCCGTGTTATCGTATCGAGTGAAAACTCACGTTTCCGTACCCCGTTCACGTATTCGATCAATCTGACATCGAGTTTCCCATCAAAGTCGGATACGGAAGGGTGTTGGCTTAAATAAGATTCTGGGTCGTCAGCGCAGATGAGTTTGTTGATCTTCACAAAGTTCGTGTCTTGTTTATAATCCAAAATTCCGTAAATCGCGGAGATCTCCTTTGGCTCAGCCAACATATCCACATCGGTGCTACATGCCTGGAACAAACAAGTCATGAGCACGGCTATGAAAAAAAGGCGATTCGTCTTCATGATTCAGAATTTTGCTTCAAAGATAACACATTTTTTTCAAACAACAAAAAAAAGAGAGCGACTTTTTGGGGTCACATCACATCAAGTCGCCCTCTTTTTATTAATCTCTTGACTCAAGGATTATTTGGTGATGACAACGCGTTGTACCATGTTGTTACCGGCATTGTCGTAGATGATCAATAATTCTCGCATAGGTCCTCTTCCTTACCTCCAATAAAACGAAATCCCCAATTCATAGCCAAAAGATCCGGGACGGTCCAACCCGCAAGTCGTCCTGGAACGGTGATACTGCAACGAGAAGAGAAAAGTCCAACAGCTCCACGACCCACGCACGACAAATCCGTGTTGGGAACATTGGTAGCCATCTCGAGTTGTTGCAAGTACAGATAATCCAACATTCCTTGTCCAGCTGCATCAATACGAACTTGAAGCGGATAATCAGTAATATAGCGCCACACATTCTTATTCAGGGTGTCGTCACCGAGGAACTCTCCCAAAGCAATAAAAAAATGCTCCGGTCGATAGCGGATGCAGAAGTCTCTACCTTCCATGCTGTAAGCAAGCTCATCAGCAGAATATCTTCCTGAGATGACATGGAAGACCGTTGTGGTGGTGTCTTCTGAGGGCAGTCTGCGTTCTTTATAAATAAAAGAGATGTCAACATCATAGAAGGCAGCATTCTCCGCAGGTAGGAATTTCATTGTTCGGGTGCTGCCAAAATACATTTTCGAAAAGTTCAGATGAGGGGAAACAACCTGAAACGATCCGCTGCCTACCAAGTCCGTTTTTGAGACTATGGTTTGATCGTCCAACTCCACAACCAACTCGTAGCTCACATGGCGCCCTGAGGCGTTGGGGAGCAACCGCACCGTAGTATAATAAAGCAGTTGTTCCGGGTAAGGAAAGATGCCTGATTGTTTATTCTTTTTGGTGATGGTATCGAGAACTATCTCTCGACGGAATTCACCATTCACATATTCGACCAATCGAACGTCAAGCTTCTTGTTGAAATTCACGGTATCGGGATACTGTGCGAATACATCGGCAGGATTATCTGCAGCAAGGATTTTTGTAATTTTCACAAAGTTAGTATCTTGTTTATAGTCAAGAAGCCCGTAGATGACAGGAATCTCTTTATACTCTGCAAGCATAGGCACATCCGTACTGCATGAAAGGAGTTGGATGAGCAGGGTAAACAAGGATAATAACCAAGTGATTGTTTTCATAACTTAAGAAAAACCGCCCCTTCTTGGGGCGGTTTTTTTAATTGTTTCCAATAGGTGTAAATTACTTGGTGATGACAACACGTTCAACAACGTTATTGCCAGCATTGTCGTAGATGCTAAAGAAGTAAACACCAGCTTCAACATTCATGTCGATAGTATTGACAGCTCCGTCGAGTTTCACGATGCGGACCAGTTGACCGGCGACATTGTAGATAGCGACAGCGTTGAGGTTCTCACCTTCGAGGGTGACCTTGGTGCTGGCCGGGTTAGGATAGACGGTAGCCATGCTGTTGTTGGTCTCAGCAACAGTCCAGGAGTCAACCTTGAGATGGATCGGGATCTCCACATGCGGGTTCTCAACGTCATTGGTGTTGATGATCAAGTTGGCATTATAGTCACCATCAGCGAGGCCAATGGAGTTGAGAGCCAACGTAACCGTTTCGCTTTGTCCGCCAAGAATGTTGCCATTGGTCTTGCTGAGGCTAGCCCAACCGCCAGGAACCGTGTTGCCCTCACAGTGAGCAGTGATCATCCAAGCGCCATCGAAGCTGCCTTCAGAGTAGCAGTGTGAGAAGGCACCACCGTCGGTAGCGAGCCAGTTGCCATCTTGCACTTGGCCGAGGTGGCCGTTATCCATGTTCAGAGGATACTGTCCAGCAGCCTGGAGCAACTCAACAGAGGCCCAGATTTCCTGACCGGTCAGATAGATAGCTTCATCGAAGTTAACGCTGACCCAAGTACCCATAGCAGTGGAGTTGATGGTCTTTTCAGCAAGCAGTTCACCGGGTTGGTCGTTGACACCTTGGCCATAGAGACGGAAGGTATAGTGACCATCAGCGGAGATAGCGTCAGAGGTTGTCATATACTGGACAGAAACCAGTTTCTTACCCATGGCAACACCAGCATACATTTGAGGAGTCAGGCGGATAGCGATTTCACGGGTGTGCTCCTCGGAGTGGCCGATACCGGTGTAAGGTTCACCATTGTGGTACATCAGGTCGGAACCAGCGGTGCCGTCTTCGCCTTGACCGAAGTCAACCCAGCCGCTCCAGTCGCCCATGGAGTTACCATCGTTGGCAATGACAACGTCGAACATGGTCATGTTGTTAGGAGCAAGCTCAGTATCGAATGCATTAGGAGTGATCACCATCTCAGGAGCTGACTCACCACCGATCTTCTTGAAGCTGAAGTTGTCGAGATAATACTCAGAGGTAGCGGCATTCAGTGGGGGGAAGAAGTTCATGGCAGCGAGGGTACGGTCAGTGACATTCTCACCGAAGCTGTCAAGACTCCATTGCCATTCGCAAACGAGGATTTCTTCTGCACCAGGAGCAGTGTAGTAGTATTGAGCGACATCCGTATCGGTATCGACATGGAGGCGGAAGTGCATCCAATCGTCATACACGCAGTTCACCGTAGCGGTGCTGTTACTACCAGCATGGATTGTGCCTTGTCCAGGAGTGGAGGTGGAGTTCTGTCCGTCGTTGGTCAGGTGGAGGTAGCACTGCATAGCCCAAGTGCTATTGCTGCCAGCGAAGTGGTGCAGGATGTTGAAATAGCCGTTCTTGCCTTCCGGAACGAGGATGTCGAACTCAAGGTCATAAACACCATTCTGTTCATCGCCAAGGAGGAGAACCTGGTCGTTACCATAGGTAAGGTGACCACACTTGGTGCCATCGAATGAGGCAACCACACCGTCTTCAGAGCCGCCTGGAGCATTGCTCCAAGTCGTCCACCAATCATGACCGGCAGCAGCGCTTTCCGTGCCAATCTTGTTGCCCACGGTATATTCTTCGAAGGGTTCATTGATCAGCACTTCCTCGTTAACCTGAAGCGTAACCACGAGGTTGTCAATATAGTACTCTGAAGTGGCAGCATTTTCAGGTGGGAAGAAATCCATGGCGCCAAGGACACGGTCTGTGACATTCTCACCGAAGCTGTCGAGACTCCACTGCCATTCGCAATACATTTGTTCCGGTTCGCCAACCACGTTGAACCAAAGCTGGGCAACATCGTTGTCGGCATTGACATGGACGCGGAAGTGCATCCATTGGTCATAGACGCAAGGAAGGTCGCAAGTAGCGTTGCTACCAGCATGAACCGTTCCGTGGCCAGGAGCCGCGGTGGAGTTTTGACCATCGTTGGTCTCATGCATGTAAACCTGCATAGCCCAAGTGCTATTGCTACCAGCAAAGTGGTGGAGCACATTGAAATAACCGTTCTTGCCTTGAGGGACATAGGCATCAAACTCAAGGTCATAGACACCCGTGGAGTGATCACCGAGTTGGATGATCTGGTCATTGCCATAGGTGAAATGTGCTGCCATGGAGCCACCAATCTCACCGAACACACCGTCTTCGGCACCACCTGGGGCATTGGACCAAGTGGACCAAGGATCACCAAGGGTTTGAGCGATCTTAGCGCCTGCAGGGCAGTCGTTAAAGTCAAAGCTCAACTGAGCGAAAGCATTGCCACAAACAAAGGCAATCATCGCAAGGAGTAAAGAAACTTTTTTCATAGTGTTTGAGTTTAGTTAATAATTGATTAATGTGTTTTCATTCTATTTCGGGCTACAAATATACAATTTGTATTTGAAAAAAATCAATTTTTCACCATTTTTTTCCCGACTCATGGAGCCACTGCTTTCGCTTCCATCCAATAGGTGAGCATCTCGTCCAAACTCAAGTGCTGAACGGCTTTGCCCTCTTCTCTGGCCCGTTGCTCAAGATAGTTGAACCGACTACGGAACTTACGGTCGGTCTTCTCCAAGGCGTCGTCGGGGTTCACACCGATATAGACTCCGTATGCAGCCAAGGCGAACAGCAAGTCGCCATATTCCTCTTCCACACGCTTCATGTTGTCGGTTTTCTTCAGCTCTTCGAACAGTTCAGCCTTCTCCTCCTCCACTTTGCTCCAAGCGGCCTCAGCCGATGGCCAGCGAAAGCCTACTCCCGAGGTCTTTTGATGCATCCGATAGGCCTTCAACAACGACGGCAGGCCATTGGGGACACCACCAAGCACACTGCGGTTGTGTTCCCGTTCCAACTTGATGCGTTCCCAATTCTCCTCCACCTGTTCAGCGTTCTCCACCTTCTCATTGCCGAAGATGTGAGGATGCCGAACGATCATCTTCTCACAAATGCCATTAAGCACATCGGTGATGTCAAACGCTCCTTTCTCACTGCCAATCTTGGAATAAAACACCAGATGCAACATCAAGTCGCCCAGTTCTTTTTTCACCTCGTTCAAATCATTGGCCAAAATGGCCTCACTCAGCTCATAGGTCTCCTCGATGGTAAGATGCCTCAGACTCTCAATGGTTTGTGTGCTGTCCCAAGGACACCCTGCCCGAACCTGGTCCATGATGTCCAGCAATCGTTTAAAAGCTTCAAGACGTTTATCCATAGTCATAGTTTAGGGCGGCAAAAATACACAATTCAATAATAATTCACTAATTTTGCAGTTTAAAACCTTAATGAAAAAAGCAGCGATCCATATCATCTTGATTATGACGATGATGTCATTCCTCAGCAGTCCGTTGCTGGGGCAGGATTACCGATGGATCCACAACAAAAACTATCTGGTAGAATTCCGGGGCCATTATGGTTTTTTTTACCATCATCATTTTGAGATGGAGCACTTTAACGCCCATTTCCCTGCTTTTGAGGCCTCATTTTACAAGGGCACTTTTGGCGAGAAAGAGTGGCAGTCCCTCTACAACTATCCATATATTGGATTCACCTTTTATCATTCACGCTTGGGAGGATTTGACGAGCTCGGCAAGGTTTATGCCTTATACCCTTTTATCAATTACCCTTTGCTCAGAGCGGAACGGAGCCAACTGACTTTCAAGTTAGGTGTAGGCTTGGCCTATCTCACCAACAAATTCGACCACCTGGAGAACTACCAGAATTTTTCCATTGGCTCTCACGTGAATGCCGCTGTCAATCTGTCGTTCGAATACCGTCAAGAGCTATTCCCCCGAATGATGTCGATTGCTTCCTTTGGCCTCACCCACTTCTCCAATGGCGCCACCAAATCGCCCAACTACGGTCTGAATACGTTCAGTGGCGCTTTGGGGTTTGCCTTTTACCTAAGGGATCCACGAGCAGACCTCACCCCGGTCAAACGACCGGATTACTACCCTTTTGAATTTGACGGAAAGAATTGGTATTGTATCGACCTCGACTATGGCTTGGGAGTGAAGGATGTGTCTCAAACCATGGGCAAGAACGAACGTTATTTGGTCCACGACCTCTCAGCGCGTTTTCTGGTTCAGTTCACCACAAGCAGCCGCGCTGGTTTCACCCTTTCGTTCGTGAAAGACAACTCCGACAAGGCCTTGCCCGACTATTTCTCTCAAGACCGCCAACAGTACATGATCACAAAATATTACACTGATGAAGGCCCGCATATCGACACCTTGGCCATTCGTCAATACCAGATGATCAAGCCCGACATCGGCCTCTGTTATTCCATGACCATGAACCGCTTGTCGTACTTGTTCGAGATTGGAATCCATCTCGACCTGAGGCAAAAAAAGAATGGGATTTGGAACTATGACGAGAAGCCCAAGCCAGGTCATCCAGGCAAGACCATCAAAACCTTAAATCCTTTCTCTTTGGCCACCGACCTCAGTGAAGGAACCATTTATCAGAAACTCACCCTGCGCTACAACATCTTCGACGAGGTGTATGCCAGCATCGCACTTACTACACACCTCGCCCGAGCCGACTACGTCTGCTTTGGAATCGGTTATCGTTTTCATCAACACTATTACTTAAAGAAACATGTCAAGACTTCGAAATTACCTCCTGGCGTCTATTAGCCTTTTGTTATGCTCGTGCGCCAAGGCTCCGTTTTCCAACGGTGTCGTAAAACAAGAGACCCGACAAGTACCGGGCATTTTCCACGTGTTGGAGATGAATGACGACGTGGATGTGTCTCTTGTCCACCAACCCAACCTTTCCAACGACACCACAACGAAAGTCGCACTCGAGGTCAACGAGAACCTGCTTGAAAACATCATCACCAAGATCCATGGCGATACCCTAACCATCAGCAACGATAACCATCTCGAATGGATTCGACCTTACAACTCGACCATAAAGGCCACCGTATATTACGACAGCATTACCACCATCATCTACAACTCCAATGGCCGACTTGACTCCGATATCATCCATTCCGACGACGGCCGAATTGACCTTCAGGTTGAAGGCGGCTCAGGAGATATCAACCTGCACATAGACTGTGAACGGATTCACACGAATTACGAATGGGGAACTGCCACCGTAAAGCTTCACGGCAACGTCACCATCGCCTACACCTCAACAAGCTACAACTGCCATGGACCTATTGATGCTCAGGATTTGGAAACCAACTATCACTACATTTACTCCTACGGCACCAACAAAGTCATTGCCAAGGCTTTCACTGAGATCGATGGCAACAACGGCAACAACGGAATCATTTGTTACGTCAGGTACCATACCATACGCGACGAAATGATTTGGGGACATTACAACGAAGACAACATTTGGGTTCCTGCGCAAATGATCCAGGTGAATCACTCATGTCCCAAACGCATCGTATATCACGGCCCTGGACCCGAGGAGACCACGGGACTCGATTCCATCGTCATTCAGTAGTCTGAATAATACGCAAAGATGCGATGCGATGGGACATCCAATCAATAAGCTTTTGCGAAATAGACTCTCATCTTGGCCGGTTTCCCAGAATACACGTCAAAGCCCTCTTCCTCCTTGACATCCAAGGGGATGAAACGTAATGTGGCCTTGGTTTCCTCCTTGATCTTGAGTTCCGTCTCGGTGGTGCCATCCCAGAAGGCATGGACAAAGCCACCCTTTTCGATTTGGGCTTTAAACTCATCCCAAGTATTGACATCGACGGTGTTTTCGTTGCGATAACGGAGTGCCTTGTTGAACATGTTGACCTGGATCTCCTCCATCAACGCAAGGACTTTCTCCACGATGCTCTCGTAGGAGGCCGACTCCTTGGTCATCGTGTCGCGACGAGCCAGTTCAACCGTACCTTCCTTGACGTCACGAGGACCGACCACAAGACGTACAGGAACACCTTTGAGTTCCCATTCATGGAACTTGAAGCCTGGCTTCTGCGTGTCGCGGTCATCAAACTTGACCCTCAATCCTGCAGCGACCAATTTCTGTTTCATCTCCTCACAACGGGCAAAGGTCAGGGCTTTCTCCTCGTCATTTTTATAAATAGGAACAATGACCACCTGGATTGGGGCAATCTTTGGAGGCAGCACCAGTCCGTCGTCATCGGAGTGTGACATGATCAAAGCACCCATCAAACGAGTGGAGACGCCCCACGAGGTAGCCCATACGTATTCGAGCTTGTTTTCTTTGTTGAGGAACTTCACGTCAAAGGCCTTGGCGAAGTTCTGTCCAAGGAAGTGAGAAGTGCCAGCCTGAAGGGCCTTGCCGTCTTGCATCATCGCCTCAATGCAGTAAGTGTTCAAAGCACCGGCAAAGCGTTCGTTTGCAGATTTCACGCCTTGATAGACTGGGATAGCCAAATATTTCTCAGCAAACTCCGTATAGACGCCCAGCATTTTCTTGGCTTCGATTTCCGCTTCTTCCATGGTGGCGTGAGCAGTATGGCCTTCTTGCCACAAGAACTCAGCGGTACGGAGGAAGAGTCGGGTGCGCATCTCCCAACGGACCACGTTGGCCCATTGGTTGCATAAGATCGGGAGATCGCGATAGCTCTTGACCCAATTGCGATAGGTGTCCCAAATGATAGTCTCTGAGGTAGGACGGACGATGAGTTCTTCTTCCAGACGAGCCGAAGGATCGACGACGACGCCATTGCCGTTGGGGTCGTTCATCAAGCGGTGATGCGTCACCACAGCACATTCCTTGGCGAATCCTTCCACATGGTCGGCCTCACGGCTGAAAAAGCTCTTGGGGATGAAGAGCGGGAAATAGGCGTTCACATGCCCCGTGTCCTTGAACATCTTGTCCAAAGCATCGTGCATGAACTCCCAAATCGCATAGCCATACGGTTTGATCACCATGCAACCTCTAACAGCGGATTGTTCCGCCAAATCAGCCTTTACGACTAAGTCGTTGTACCATTGCGAATAATTTTCTGCGCGAGTCGTTAATTCCTTTGCCATCTTGGTATAATATTTGTATGATAATTCTTTTTTGATTGAGACTGCAAAAATAGAAAAATTAAACAATAAAAAACATAACAAAATGAAAGCATTCAGAATAATTCCGCTCCTTGTGGCAGCATTGATCATCAGCAGCTGCTCTTCAAAGAAAAGAATGGCCTACGACGACACCTATTATTCGCCGTATAACACTTCGAGTGGCCAGTACGCCAACAATGGTGGTGCCGTCACTCCTAGTGTGAGCAGCTCCACCTATGACTATCAGGCCTACTATTCCGACAGCAAGAACATCAAAGCCAACGTGGATCCAGTATATCAGACCACTGAGACAGTGACTGATACCAACGGTGTGGTTTACACCACCACTGAGACCTATTACGATGCCGACTTCGCCGCCCGTATCAAGCGTTTCGGCACCGAGGCTTCCAGCACCTTAGATTATTATGACGATTATTACACCGGCAGCAACGGCGGTGGCAACACCTACGTGTATATCGACAACGATCCCTGGAACTGGGGCTTCTATCCTTATCGTCCGGCCTATTACTACGACTATTATTATTACAGCCCGAGCTTCTACATCGGCTTCGGCTATCCTTACTACTGGTACAGCTGGTACAGCCCCTGGTATCGTCCTTACTACTGGTACGGCTATCACTGGGGATGGTACGACTCCTATTGGTATCATCCGCATCACCACCACCACCATCACGGACACAATTGGGGTGGTCATGGCGGAGGCTATCACAACGACTTCAACCAATACGTGGCCACAGTGCGTCGAAGCAACACCCCTGGCTCACTGAGCTACCGCGCTCCGAGAGACAACAACAGCAGAGGTACGGGAGCCAGTGTCGGATCGCAGGGCAGAACCAGCAGCGTTGTCAGCAACGGTGCTACAAGCAGGCCAACGGTCAGCACGAGGCCGACAACGAGCAGCAGGCCGACGACGGCCACCAGGCCAACGGTGAGCAGCTCCTCAAGAGCATCGAGCACCACGCGGCCAAGCGCCAGCGCTTCCAGCTCAACGACCCGTCCAAGTTCAAGCACCAGTTCGAGCAGTTCTTCATCCTCAACGGGACGCAAGACCTACACCTCACCCTCCAACACACGTCAGTCACGCTCCAGCTCTGAATATGTACGCCCCAGCAACAGCCAGTCGTCAAGCGGACGTAGCAGCAGCTCCAACGGCTACAGCAGAGGCTACTCCAGCTCTTCCTCTTCCAGAAGCAGCTCGGGCAGTTACGGAAGCAGTCGCAGCAGCAGCTCTAGCAGCTACAGTAGCGGATCCAGCAGCCGTAGCAGCGGCAGCAGCTCAAGCGGTCGTAGCAGCGGTGGCGGCGGTGGCAGCCGCAGCAGTGGCGGAAGACGATAAAAAATAGAGCTGAAAACACGCTATATACCTCGAAAGGACTATCTTTGCAAAGCGAAGATAGTCCTTCGCTTTTATTTATGAACACAACGATGAAAAAATCCATACTTGCCCTGACCCTACTCTTCATTGTCTCTATCCAGACATTTGCCCAAGGAGTGGATGATGCCATAACCTATTCCCAAACCTTCTACGAAGGCACTGGACGCAGCATGGCCATGGGAGGCGCCACAGGAGCCATGGGCGGCGACTTCACCGCTCTGTGCATCAACCCCGCAGGACTCGGGCTCTACCGCAGCAGCGAGATCACCTTCACCACCGGAATCCAACACAATCTCAACACAGCACGCTATTACGGAGAACGCCATAGCAAAGGACTCACAAAAATGAGCATCCCTAACTTCGGATACGTCCTTGCTATGCCTTGCAGCAACTACAAACCTCTGCGATACATGCATTTCGCCTTGGGTCTCACCCGCACCAACGACCATAACTATCGCTCCTATTTCAAAGGCTTGAACCCTTCCAGCTCGTTCATCGACTCCTATCTCCAGACTATCAACGGCATCGACGATCTCTTCAACCCCTTTGTCGATGCTGGCGACTACCTCAACAACAACTACCCCTACGATATCCATCCTGCTTGGCAGACCTATCTCATCGACCAATTTGAGGACTCGCTCGGGATTTACTATGACAGCCCCATCCCCCAAGGTGACGTGTATCAACAGAACACAGTCAGCTCCACTGGACGCTCTGAAGAATGGACCATGGCCTTTAGCGCCAACCTCATCGACAAAGTCTATATCGGAGCCAGTCTGGGCTTCGCCCATATCAAGCGGCGCAGCACCCGCACCTATATCGAGAACCCGGGAACAATAGGAAGCAACAACACTTTCACCGAATGGTCGTTCGAAGAGGAACTGAAAGACGATGCCTGGGGCATCAATGCAAAATTCGGACTCATCTATGCCCCTGTCCATTGGCTACGTCTTGGCGCTACTGTCCACTCCAACACGCTCTATTCCTTCGATGAAGTATGGTACACCACCACGAAAGCGACGCTGCTCGACAACCACCACGAAAAATACAACCAGTACTACTCTCCCACCTTAAACAACAACTACAATTTTTACACTCCAGCATCATATACGGTTAGCGCTGCCTTCATCATTGGCCAACAAGGCATGATCACCACCGACGTAGAATACATGAATTATGGAAAGTCAAAACTGAAAAGCGACGTGTATTCCTTCTCCAATGCTAACCAAGACATCAAAGAGATTCTACGACCCACATTCAACCTCCGACTCGGAACGGAATGGAGAGTATATCAGTTTTTCCTTAGAGGAGGTGTGGCCTACTATGGTAGCCCATTCGGCTTTGGCGATCCTTACGGCAGCATGAAGAAACTCGGTTTCGGCATCGGCTATGCCACACATGCTGACACCTTCTGGGATTTCGCCTATGAGTTGAGCGAATCGACCACTGCCTACACGCCGTATCAATATTATGTTGACGGAAACAATAATGTAGAAAGCGCCATCCAACATAGATGGCGCAATAAGTTTGTGGCTACCCTAAAAATAAAAATGTAGGACGAGCCTATCGATTATTCTTGATAGTTGTCGATGATGGCCTTGTCAACCAAGATACGTCCGCAGTATTCACAGACGATAATCTTCTTGTGCGTGCAGATATCGAGCTGATGTTGTGGCGGAATCTTGTTGAAGCAGCCACCGCAAGCGTCGCGGTTGATACCCACGACAGCCAAACCGTTGCGAGCGTTTTTACGGATGCGCTTGTAAGCCACGAGGAGACGGTCTTCAATGACGCCTTCACAGTCGCTTGAACGTTTCAGCAAAGCCTCTTCCTCTTTTTGGGTTTCCTCGACGATGGTCTGGAGTTCCTCTTTTTTCACAGCAAGGTCATTCTTGCGTTCTTCCAAACGCTGTTGGGCAACCTCAATCTTCGCTGCAATCTCCTCCGTCTTGGCATTGGCCTCGCGGATGCGCTTCTCGCTAAGCTGAATATCAAGTTGCTGATATTCAATCTCTTTACTCAACGAATCATATTCACGGTTGTTACGGACGTTGTTTTGCTGGTCCTCATATTTCTTAATCAAGGCTTCAGCCTCTTTGATTTTGATCTTGTAGTTGGTGACATCCGTAGCATGTTTCTTGGTCTCTTCCTGGAAGTTTTTGATACGGGTCTCCAAGCCGGCGACTTCGTCTTCAAGGTCTTGCACTTCGAGTGGCAACTCGCCACGGTAAGCTCTGATCTTGTCGATCTTCGAGTCCACCTGTTGCAAGGTATAAAGTGCCTCTAACTTCTGTTCGATGCTAACTTCCACCTGTTCTTCGGTGGTTGCATTGTTCTTAACATCTTTTTCTTTCTTCGTTGCTTTCTCTGCCATGATATGAATTGTTTTTATTTCTTACAAAAATAATGAACTGCGTTGGTATTGGTCTCCGCAATTTCGGCTGCAAAGTTAGGAAATTTTTTATGAATCAAGTCTTTAATTAATTCTTTCGTAAATTGTTCCGTCTCAAAATGTCCTGCATCAACGAGCAGGAGTCCATCAGGAGCGAAGAAGTCATGGTATTTGATGTCGGCTGTAAGGTAAGCATCGGCACCACAGTGAAGGGCATCTCCAATGAAAGGGCTCCCCGAGCCGCCACAAAGCGCCACTTTACGGATCATCTTCCCTGCCAAGGCAGAATGTCTGACACAGGGCGATCCCACGCCATCCGCCACAAGGCTCAAGAACTCCGTTTCCGTCATGGGATGTTCAAACTCGCCCACCATGCCGGCACCACAATGTTCAGGCTCGTTGACTGAAGGCTGCAACAAACTCAAGCTCCTCAAGCCTAAACGCTCCGCCAAGATACGACTCACACCAAGATAGCTGTTGTCAAGATTGGTATGCATTGACACTATGGCGATGTCATGCTTAATGGCTTTCATCACCGCACGCTCAATAAATGTATTCGGAGTGAGATGTTTCAGTCCCCTGAAAATCAATGGGTGATGACTGATAACCAGATCACAGTTTTTGGCAATAGCCTCATCAATGATGGCCTCCGTCACATCAAGGGCAATCAAGGCCTTATGGGTCTCAGCGGCAACGTCACCTACTTGAAGGCCAGCGTTGTCGTAGTCCTCCTGCCACTGCAAAGGAGCGATTTCAGTGATGCAATTGATGATATCCTTTACAATCATTTTTTCCATTTTTGGGCCTCAAAATTAGTGAAAAATGTCTAATTTTGACCCCAATATGAATATTTTGCTGTTGCCCATATCGTTTTTGTACCAAATCCTCCTGAAAATCAGGCATAAGTTTTTCGATTGGAACCTCTTGAAATCGAAGCAATTCAACCTGCCTGTGATCTGCGTGGGCAACCTCAGCCTTGGCGGGACAGGCAAGACTCCACATACAGAATATCTCATTCGTTTACTGAAGGAAGACTATCGTGTTGCGACGCTCAGCCGAGGCTATGGTCGAAAGACCAGAGGCTTCCTAGTTGCCGATGAAAACTGCACTTCAGCCGACATCGGTGATGAGCCGATGCTGTACTTTAGGAAATATCCTAGCATCACTGTAGCTGTTGACGAAGATCGCGTGGAAGGCGTACAACGGCTGCTCGCCATGCCCAACCCTCCACAGGTCATTCTTTTGGACGATGCCATGCAACACCGACGCATCCAGGCTGGGCTAACCCTCTTGCTCACGGAATGGTCGAAACCTTATTGCGATGATTTTCTGGTTCCTGCAGGCACCTTGCGCGATGTTCGATCTGCCGCCCGTCGCGCTGATGTCATCGTGGTTAGCAAGGCCCCAAAAAATCTTGACGATGAGGCAAAAAACATTTTCAAAAGCCGACTAGGAGTGTCGCCTCAACAACAAGTGTTTTTCTCCTCTTTGGAGCATGAGTCCCTCCAACCCATGAACGACGCAGCCCATCATTTTGGAGCCCTACCCCCTGATTCCGCCCTGCTATTTTGCGGAATTGCGAATCCCAATCCATTGATTTCCAACTTAAGAACCAAGATAAACAAACTTAAGGTCCAAACCTTTAACGATCATCATCGTTATGATGAAAAAGAAGTGAATGCCATTTTGGAGACCTTTGAAGCTCTCGAAGGCGAGCGGAAAATCATCATCACCACTGAAAAAGATTACGCCAGGTTGGAAAAAACTCCTTATCTTTGTATTTTTGATTCGGCTCCATTGTTTATCGAGCCAATCAAGGTAAGTTTCAACAACGAAGAATTATTCAATAGCATCATACGTAACTATGTACGAGAAAATACTCCAAACGGTTGATTTCATCAACGCAAAAACGAACGGTTTCAAGCCCGAGGTTGGCATTGTGTTAGGCTCAGGCTTGGGGGGCTTGGCTAATGGCATTAAGATTGAGAGTTCCATCCCCTACTCGGAAATCCCAAACTTTCCTATTTCCACGGTCAAAGGACATCAAAGTCAGCTGTTATTTGGCACCATCGCTGGGCGCAAGATAGTCGCCATGCAAGGTCGTTTCCACTATTACGAAGGCTACGCCATGAGCGAAGTGACCTTCCCCATCCGTGTGATGATGCAGTTGGGCATCCATTTCCTTATCCTCAGCAATGCAGCAGGCGGGCTCAACCCCAACTTCAACGTAGGTGACATCATGATTATCACAGACCAGATTCACATGATGCCAAATCCTTTGATCGGGCCTCATGACGATCGTCTCGGTGAGCGATTCCCTGACATGAGTGAGCCTTACGACAAGCGTCTCATCCGGTTGGCCGACCAGATCGCCATGGAGAAAGGCATCTGGGTCCAACATGGAGTCTATTGCTCTACCACCGGACCCACTTACGAGACCCCTGCCGAGTGCCGTTACTTCCGCACCATCGGTGCCGATACCATTGGCATGTCAACCACCCCTGAGGTCATTGTGGCACGTCAAGGCAAGCTGCCCGTGTTTGGTCTGAGCATCGTTTCCGACATGGGCAATATCTACGGAGTCGATCATCCCATCACGATCACACACGAGGAAGTCATCCGAGCAGTCAATGCCGTGGAGCCGAGACTGATCACCCTCATCACCGAACTCATCCGCCGTTCCTCCGAAATCATCGCTTGATGGCCATCTATTTCGTCACCGACTTCCACCTAGGCATCCCCTCTCTTGAGGACAGCCATGAGCGTGAGCTGAAGCTGCTGCGTTTTCTCGACGGCATCAAAGCCGACTGCGAGGAACTGTTCTTGATGGGCGACTTGTTCGACTTCTGGTTCGAGTACAAGACGGTGATTCCCCGTGGGTTTGTCCGCATTCAAGGCAAGTTGGCCGAGTTCACTGATGCTGGCATCCCCGTTCATCTGTTCATCGGGAACCACGACCTTTGGTGCTTCGGCTATCTACATGACGAGTTAGGCATACAGCTTCACCGCAAACCGGAAGTGATGATGTTGAAAGGCAAGAAATTCTTTTTGGTCCACGGTGACGGACAAGGACCTGGCGACAAGGGTTACAAATTCTTGAAGAAGGTATTTTCGTTCAAACCCAACCAATGGCTTTTCCGCTGGCTACATCCCGACATCGGCATCCGTTTGGCTTTGCGCTGGTCGCATAACCATCGGTTGAAAAAGCTCAAAAATGAGGTGGAACGCGGCTATTACGATGACATCCCGAAGACCCGCCTCTACCAATACGCTCAGGAGCAGGCTACTCTAGACCCCACCATCGACTTCTTCGTTTTTGGTCACCAGCATAAGCCAATGCAATACCAGTCAGGCAATCATGCGCTGACCACGGTGGTAGGCAACTGGATTTACGATTTCACGTATGCAGTGTTTGACGGTGAGACAGTGGAGTTGAAACGATACGAATAGTAGAGACGGTGCACGCACCGTCTCCCCCGTGATGCGTTGTTTATTCCACCACAATTTTCACGATCGTGTTACCCATTTTGGCAAAATAAAGTCCTTTGGGCAGTGTTATAATCATTTGACCTTCAATATCTTGATTTAGCACAGTTTGTCCAAGAATATTGACAATGGCCAGTTGGCCAATACCATCCACGGTGAAACTACCGCTCGAGGGATTGGGATAAATCTTGAAAAGAGTCTGAATACTTTCATCAATCCTTGTATCGCCTCTCACTGGCCCGTAGGGAGGCGATGTGACCATTCCAGTGCAATTAGCGGCCGTCACTTGCACACTAATCATAGCATTGGCATCTTCTTCCGTCAAGGTATAAGTCTGGAATACAGCTCCTTCAATAGCGACCGTATCGCGAAGCCATTGATAACTCAGCTCTCCCAACTCAGGAAGTTCGGGGACAGAACTCAACTTAGGCTCAACGGTCAAGGTCTGGCCGACTTCAAGATCGCCCACAATAGTCACTTCACCAGTCAACACTGCGGGAGTCCAATGATTCAGAAGACTTTCTATAGCACCAAAAGCGTTTAACCGCCTTGCTTCAGCAACCAGCCCATCAAGTGACGGCAGATGGTCGGCGCCCTCAAGAAGTGATTCTTTCACCAAAAGGGCAAAATCAGCGGGGTCGTCTTTGCAGGCTTGCATAAGCTCCTCGGGCATTGCAGCATACATCAAGGCAATGGTCCCCGAAACCTGAGGAGTCGCCATGGAAGTCCCTGTCATGTTGCTGTAATGGTTGTTAGGCACGGTGGAATAGATGGAGGTGCCAGGTGCCCCGATGTCAATATTTTCAATGCCATAACCTGCGCTGTTGTATTTCATATCGTTCGAATTGGTATTGGTAATCCCAATCAAATAATCACCCGGGCAAGTTGAAGGCATATCACCGACCACATCGACATCAACGTTTCTATTTGGACATGCGCCACAACTCAGAATGCCCACCTCACCAAGCTCGTCATACATCGAGCACCAAATGGGATAATTGTCAGGATCTCCGTAATCGACACCAAAAGAGGAATTGGTGGCCACCACAAAAGCCCCCTCTTCACCATTAGTTTCATTATATCGAGCCCTCATCTCCAGCACATAGGAGTATGCTTCCACTACAATGGACTCTACCCCACTGCTTCCGCGGATAGGCATGATTTTCACGTTCCAATTCACGCCGCTAACCCCTATTCCATTGTTTCCTATCGCACCGATGATGCCCGAAACATGGGTGCCGTGGTCACTAGTAGGTATTGCTCCATTGTGATTGAAAGCGTTCCAACCATCATAATCATCGACATAGCCATTACCATCATCGTCAATGTTGTTGTTGGGTATTTCTCGGATGTTCTTCCAAAAGTTCAGATCTTCATGATTCAAATATGCTCCTCCATCAATGACGGCTACCACTATGGTATCGCCCGTAGCCGTAACTCCACCTGTGGCGAATGTTTCCCATGCTTGAGGCAGCTGCATCACTGCAGGGGCCCACTGATTCCCAAAATAAGGATCATCGGGGATGGATTCTCGCAAATAAATATTGGTATGGTTGTTTTGGATCACCCGCACATCGGGATTTTTCGACAACAAATCCATCTTAGCTTCACGTGACACGCCCTTATCGACGATTTCAAAAAGCCAAATATTCAATCGTTTGGACAGCATCCTCTTCGGTGAAAGACCCGCATGGGTCTCCATGGCAAAGTCAGCAGCATCCACACCGGGTTCCAACCAGATGATGAATTCGTTTTCTACATATGAAGCTTGAGGCCTTTGTTCCTGTCCAAAAGAAAAGGCAGACAGAAACAGAGCGACCATAAATACTAAAAAAACGGCGAAATGTTTCATGTTGAAAAAATTTAAATAATTAATTATCTGAGAGTTATCATTGCAAAGATATACAACATTATTAAATACAGGTGGTTTTTTATGTTTTTTTTCTTATTTTTGTCCATCTTTAAATCTTTAAATCTTTAAATCTTTAAATACATGAAACTCACCGACAAGTACATCAAAGAAAACAAAGATCGTTTCCTTGAGGAACTATTTGAACTGATCCGCATTCCTTCAATCAGCTCGGAGGCAGCACACAAACCCGACATGATCCGTTGCGCAGAGTGTTGGCGCGAACACCTGCTGAAGGCAGGAGCCGACAAAGCTGAGGTGATGCCCACCGACGGCAACCCCATCGTGTATGGCGAGAAGATCATTGACCCGAAGAAACCCACCGTGTTGGTATATGGCCACTACGACGTGATGCCTGTCGATCCCATCGAGTTATGGAACACCAAGCCTTTTGAGCCCGTAGTAAAAGACGGCAAGATCTGGGCACGTGGCGCTGACGATGACAAAGGCCAGTCGTTCATGCACGCCAAAGCATTCGAGACCATGGTCAAGACCAACACCCTCCCCTGCAATGTGAAGTTCATGCTCGAAGGTGAAGAAGAGATCGGCTCGGGCAGCCTTGCAAAATGGATTGTTAAATACAAGAACCTGGTAAAGGCAGACATCATCCTGGTCTCCGACACCTCGATGATTGCCAGCGATGTTCCGTCGATCACTACTGGACTGAGAGGTCTTGCCTATTGGGAGATCGAAGTCACCGGTCCTAACGCCGACTTGCACTCCGGCATCTTTGGTGGAGCCGTCGCCAACCCGCTGAACACCCTTTGCGAGATGATTGCCAAATGCATGGATGAGAACAACCACATCACCATCCCTCATTTCTACGATGACGTGGTGACCAGCTCCCGCAAGGAGCGTCAGTTGCTCAACATGGCTCCTTACAACGAGAAAGACTTCAAAGCCAGCCTTGGCGTGAAGGCTCTCCGTGGCGAGAAAGGCTACACCAAGATCGAGCGCGTGGGCATCCGTCCCACCTTCGACCTTTGCGGCATGTGGGGCGGCTATACTGGCGAGGGCAGCAAGACCGTGCTTCCTTCCAAAGCCTACGCCAAACTCTCCTGCCGATTGGTTCCGAACCAAGACCACGAGAAAATTGCCAAGCTGGTGAAGAACTATTTCGAGAAGAACGCGCCCAAATACGTCACCGTGAAGGTCACCCCGTTACATGGCGGACAGGCCTACGGTTGCCCCATCGACCTGCCAGCTTATAAAGCTGCCGAGGCCGCTTACATGGACACCTACGGCAAACAGCCCATCCCGATGCGTTCCGGCGGATCCATCCCGATCATCTCCACCTTCGAAAAAGTGCTGGGCATCAAGTCGATTCTCATGGGCTTTGGCCTTGGCGAGGACGCCATCCATTCACCCAACGAGAATTACCGCCTCGACCATTTCTACAAGGGCATCGAGACAATCATCGCATTCTATCAACATTTTGCTGAGTAATAAAATGAAAGTAGAGACGTCGTTGTGTGGCGTCTCTACTATTTTCCCTATAATAGTATATATGATACTATTATCTCATCAATTTATTTCGAGAACATCACCTTCTCGCTGTTAAACAAACGGGTAAGAACCCATACAGCAATGCCGGTATAGACCACATTAGCAGCCAAGGTGACGATAACAGGCATCCAGGTCATTTCATGGGCGAAGGTGGCCGTCATCACTTGGATGGAGTTGTAGAACGGAATCAAGTAGGCGACCAAACTCTCAGGCGTGCCATTCTGGAACATGGGCATCAAACCGCAGAACATCACGACCAACATGAAGGGGACGATCATGGTGCCTGCGTTTTTAACATCTTTCGACAGGGCTGAGAGGATGCTCACTACAGAGGCCATGATAAGCACCGTTGCCAAAATGATCACCAGCAACACCACATAGTCTGAAGTAGTGTAATGCAATCCCAAATCGATGCCAGCCGCATCGGCCTGTATCATCTTTGGAAGCGACAATGCGATACCAATGAAACTGGAGATGCCACTCAACAGTGCCATGCCACTCAGTGAGACCACTTTACCCAAGGCCAGTTCATTTCTCTTCATCGGAGTCACCAACAAGGTGGCGATGGTACCGCGTTCCTTCTCACCAGCGATACTACTGGGCGCAATAGCCATCACTCCACTGAAGATCATCATCAGGATGAGCATAGGGATAAGTTTGGAGAGTATGCCACCAAGCACATCATCGATGTTAGCCATGTCAAACTGAGCCTCCGCATCATCGGAGCGGTTGATGTCGAAACGGTTGCTAAGCTGGTCCTCGTATGCTGAGAGCGAGTGTTCAAGGATTTGGAACACGCGATCCGAAGCGTTGTTAGCCGAATTGTAGTAAATCTCCACATTAGGAGCCGCCTCGCCACTCTCCGTGCTATAGACAGCTACCTTCTCATCGAATCCCTCAGGGAAACGCATCAACACCATGTTAAGATCCTTGTTTTCAAGTCCATCGATATCTTCTTGTGAGACAGGCTGTTGCAAAACTTCTACAGCAGGTATTCCTTGGATCAAGGGAGCCATGCTTTCAGGTAAGTTCTCTACACGGACAATGACCAGATCGTCCTTTCCCTCTGTGGCCATTTTAGTCATGCCACTGCCCATGAGGGTATAGATGATATAGATGAGCAAACCCGGCATAATCACCGAGGTAAACAATAGCTGACGATCGCCGAAGAAGCGGGCGAATTCTTTTTTGATAATTGTCCAGGTGTTGCTTTTCATTCCTCACCTCCTTTCACTTCTTTGTAGATTTCGAAAAAGCGGTCTTCCAATGACAATCCGTTGCAGACCTCATCTAGGGTTCCGCAGGCAATCATGCGGCCGTCGATGATGATGCCCACACGGTCGCAAAGCCGTTCCACGAGGCTGAAGATGTGTGTCGAGAGGATGATGGTCTTCCCCTCTGAGCGCAGTTCCTGCAAATAGTCCGTCACAGTACGAGCTGTCAACACATCCAAGCCGTTAGTGGGCTCGTCGAAGATGATGATGTCGGGGGCATGAACCAACGAAATCACTAACGATAGTTTTTGCTTCATACCAGTAGAGAGGTTAGCCACCTTTACCTCAGCAAATTTGTCAATACCGAAACGATTGAACATCTGTTGTTTGCGTTGGCGCATTGTAACTTCATCAACATGGTGAAGCTGACTGAAAAAGTCGAAAAGATAGTTGGGAGTGAAGAAGTCTTCCAACTTCAACTCAGAAGTGAGGAAACCGATCTTCCCACGTACCTGTTCGGGCTGGTTCACCACACTGCAGCCGTCAAGGATGGCATCGCCGCTATCGGGCCGGATCAAGGTAGACAACATGCGCAAGGTCGTGGTCTTACCGGCACCATTGGGACCCAGCAGACCGAAGATCTCGCCTTGGTTGGCGGTAAACGAAAGGTTATCTACAGCAAGGATCTCCTTCCGATTAGTCCTTTCAATCTTTTGTTGTTTGCGAGAGAGTTTGAAAGTCTTGCTCAAACTCTCCACACGAAGGATTTCATTCATCTTTTCTATCTATTAGTTAATCACCTTCTGATAAAACGTCCCTTCCTGGAAATTCTTTAAACCTTCTTTCAAAAACGCCACAAAAGCATCCTTGTCAAGATCATAGGCTCGTGGTTTCATCAGCAAGTTTCCGTTATGATCCATCAGGCAGTAATAAGGCTGGGCATTGGTACCGAACTTGGAAATCTGGAAGTCGGCCCATTTACGTCCAATGGTCTTTTTCTCCTTGCCATCATAGGTGGAGGTGTACCATTCCTCTTTGGGCAAAGAAGTCTTGTCATCAACATACAAGGCACAGATTACAAAGTCGTTACGAAGCATATCTTTCACCCGTGGATCGCTCCAAACGTTGGCTTCCATCTCACGGCAGTTGACGCATCCGTGACCCGTGAAATCGATGAAGATGGGCTTGCCAACCACCTTGGCACATGCCAGCGCCTGGTCATAGTCGAAATACCCCTTGAGATTATGGGCAAGGTGGAACAGGTCGGCATACTTGGGCTCTTCGTCGAAAGTAGCTGTGGTAACCGCTTGAGTCTGGCCTTGTGGAGCCACCGCCATGTTGGCGAATTTGGCATCCACATAGTCAATCACCTTCTCGCTGTTCTCCTCAATGATACGGTTCAAGTCGAAATCGAGGGTCTGTTTCGGCGGCAGATAGCCAGAAAGAGCCTTCAGAGGAGCACCCCACATTCCAGGAATCATATAGATGACAAAGGTAAAGTCGATGATGATAAGGATCAGGCGGAACACGCCCAGTTCCTTGACTTCCTTCTCACCTTTGAAGCGGATCTTGCCGAGCAGGTAGAGGCCGAGCAGGGTAAAGCACACGATCCAAATGCCAAGATATACCTCTCGGTCGAGCAGGTGCCAGTGATAGGTTTGGTCGGCCACGCTGAGGAACTTGAAGCCTAGGGCAACTTCGATGAAGCCCAGCACCACCTTCACCGAGTTAAGCCATCCACCGCTCTTGGGCAGACGCTGTAGCAGGTTCGGGAAGAAGGCGAATAAGGCAAACGGCAATGCGAAGGCCACTGCAAAGGCAAACATGGTCACGATAGGCGCCCAGAACTCGCCAGAGGTGGATTTGATGAGCACGGTGCCTACGATAGGACCCGTGCAAGCAAACGACACCAGCACCAACGTCAAGGCCATAAAGAAGATACCGCCTAGGTTCTTGGTATTCTGCTTACTGTCGCTCTTGTTTACCATGTTACTTCCCAAAGTGATTTCGAAAGCGCCAAAGAAAGAAGCGGCAAAGATCATGAACACCAAGAAGAACAGGATGTTGGGCAGCCAGTGAGTAGCGAGCCAGTTAAAGATGTCGGCCGTAACGCTGTTGCCACCCACAAGCCAGGTCACCAAGATGATGATTGCAATAGGCAGGGTGTAGAGCAACACGATGAACAGGAAGTACATGAAGGCTTTGAAACGTCCTTGAGCCTTGCTCTCTCCTTCACCATGCATGAAGAACGACACGGTCATCGGGATCATCGGGAACACACACGGCGTAAGCAGGGCTGCGAAGCCCCAGAGTATGGCTTCGAGAATCATGCTCCAGATGTTCGACTTGGCATGACCACCCACACCGGCATCCTCGTCATCGCCACTCAGAACTTGTTGGTCGCCATAAGTCATGTCGATATCCTCAGTGAGAGAGACACACATACCGTCCTTGCAGGCCTGGTATTCCAGTTCTCCAACAAGTTGGAACGGGCCATCCTTCAACTTCTTGAATTTCTGTCCAAAAGAGGCAGTCCCCGAAAACTGATGATAATCCACTTCGAAAATGTCATCATGGAAAAGCGGCACCTCTGTAAGGTCATAACCGGTGCCGATGGGCTCGAAATACTCCGAAGGCTCAATGTTGAACACCGTTGGCAACGGTCCTAACTCAGGCATGGAGGTAGAATAGATGTGATACATAGGCTCGACAGTGGCGGTAGCCACGAGTTCGAACTCGGTGTCATTAAGATCCTGAATCTCAAATTTCCATTGGACAGGATCCAACACTTGAGCATTCAGTGAGAACATGGTGAATAACACCAACAAAAGTGAAAAACAGAATTTTTTCATATTAGATTTATGAATTGTTATTTATGAATTGTTTCCATTGAAAACGAACTTGCAAAAATAATAAAATATTCCAATATCTTGACCTTCAAAACAGTTTTTGTCTCTTTTGTGACTTTGAATCGTTCATCAATGCGATAGCCGACCACCCAAACAATCTCGTCTTTTGAGGTGAGCAGCACATGGACCTTCTCTTTCTGACATGTGGTCAGCTTCAGGTCTTTAAGGAAGTCGCTCAGCAACCGGGAACCTTTCATGCCAATGGGATGGAAACGATCACCAGCTTGCCATTTTCTCAAGCTCAGCGGGAAGGTTAATTTAGCGCAATCCAGCTGGGCTACTTGAGGGGAGGTATCAAGGACAAACGAATCGTTAATTTGGATTTGCTGATAACTGAGTTTCGGCGGAAGGTCTGCTGGTTGAGCAATTGGGACAAGTTCGAAGCCATCGCGCTCTATGGTGAGTCGATGGGTTGGCGACAAGAAGGCTTTTCCCGGTTGGCCGTTCATCGCTTCATCAATGAAGTGGACTTGGTCCTCGTTGAAGCCATAGTCCCGAAGCCACTCAAAAAGGAAGTGAAAGGTGAAAGGTGAAAGGTGAAAGGTGTCATACTTTAAGCGTTGGAGCATGCCATCTTGTTCCACAATTTGAGACAGCTTTTCTTTGAGCAATTCACGATAGAGATCATTCTCTGAAGAGAGATGACCGATGGATTTCAGGATGGAAGCCCTACCCTCTTTGGAGATGCTGTCGATGACGGGAAGCAACTCATGCCGGATCTTGTTGCGCAGAAACTGGGTCTCGGCATTGGTATGGTCTTCACGCCAAGTCAGACCATTTTCAATGGCATATTGATGGATGTCGGCTCTTGAAAGGTCTAACAACGGACGGATGATGTGTCCGTTGATAGGTCGCATTCCTTTCAAGCCTTTTATTCCAGCACCACGCAGAAGATTAATAAAAAAAGTTTCAAGTTGGTCATCTGCATGGTGGGCCACCGCGATATAGTCGTAATTCAGTTGTTGACGAAGTTCCTCAAACCAGGAATAGCGCAGTTCACGTGCGGCCATTTCGATGGAGACGCCCTGCACCTTCGCGTAGTCTTCGGTATCGAAATGTTTCACATAGATCATCAATCTATGTTGTGAAGCATATTCGCGGACAAACTGCTCATCGCCATCGGATTCCTCCCCACGAAGGTGAAAGTTACAATGCGCCACCACAAAATCCGCTTTAGCTTTCAGCAGCTTATCGGCCAGCACCATTGAGTCGATGCCGCCGCTCAGCGCAAGGATCAATTTGCCACACATCTCTTTCATATCCTAATGTTGAACTACAAAACGACCAAAATGTTTTCCTTCAGCCTGAACGGAATACACCCCTTCAGGATAGGATTCTGTAACAAGGCGATGCGGATAATCCTCTGCAACAAACGATTCCATCAACTGTCCCATGACATTGTAAACACGAATCATGCTGGATTCTACCACTGGCAGGTTCACAAAACTGTCGGCAGGATTGGGATAAATAGAGATTTCTTCATTCTCCAACTCAGCTACATTCGTATTACAGTCCCGCACTCTAATCCCAAGCGGTTCAAAGGCATCGATGATGGATTGCAAGTCTGTGACAACAAAACCCGAATAACCGCCATCCAACACGATGGAATGGTCAGGAGCAATAAGTGTAAAATGTGGTGAGACATCAATATGATAAAGCGCAGAAAACTTCCTCGCTCCACCATCAGCGCTAATTGTGGGGTATTCAACACCAAATTCATCACACCAAAGTTGGCATAATGCATCCCCATGGGAAGCGTTTATCTCCACATAAAACACATCTCCCGTATTACAGCCATAACGTGCATACGATTCCACGATAAACGGCATTGCTTCGCGGCAATTAAAGCAAGTATAGCTGAAAAAATCAATGAATACGAATTGTCCTTTATTAAGGATATCAAAAAGGTCAAACTCTTGTCCATGAATGTCAACCGCCATGAAATCCAAGGCTTCTGGACCGATGCAGCGTTCTTCTGACGAAACTTCCGAGCCATCTTCAAGCACTGCGGTGACATAATAGCAATTCTCCATGGTCGGATGATAATTCTCATTCTCAAAACATGTCATTGTGGTACTGTCAACGAGAGAGAATGGCACATCGCCGATACGTTCGTAAATTCTATAATACGAAGCATCTACAATGGGGCACCAACACAATTGCGACCCTCCACTGGTAAGCTCTACAGAAAAATCCTCAATCGTCGGAGGGGTTTGAGCCCTTAACGTCATCGCAAATACAATGAGCAACAGTGCTGTAAAAAAGGTTTTCCTCATCATTTCACTTCTTTTTTTTCACCGAAAACCCAAATCCCCCTATCTTCTCCCCTAACCCGTAATATTTTCCGTGAGAATAAGCCAATGGCCTAGCATGGTTGAGCTGAAACGCTCCCGTTCCTTTATCGATAAGGCTCTCTTCGGCATTGATGGCAACCACATTAGCGATGAACATATCGTGCGAACCAAGTTCCTTCACCTCCACCACCTTGCATTCAATGTTCAATGGCGACTCCTTAATCAAAGGAGCTTTCACAAGTTGCGCCGGCTCGGTATGGAGATGCATCTGTTTGAACTTATTATAATCTCTTCCCGAGCGCACGCCGCACCAATCGGTGGCAGCGGCCAATTCCTCCGTCGTCAAGTTGATGACGAACTCCATATTCTTTCGGATGATGTCATAGGAATAACGCTCTTTCCTCACGGAGATAAAGCACATCGGCGGGTCAGAGCAAATTGTTCCAGTCCACCCGATGGTGATAATATTATAGTTCTCCTCACAGTCGCCGCAAGTGACCATTACGGCGGGCAAGGGGCAAATCAGGGTTCCGGGTTTGAAAGGAACTTTCATACAGTTGTTCAGTTGTTCAGTTGACAAAAATAAAAAATCCCGCTCAAATGAACGGGATTTTTTTTCATTTCAAATCAATCGACGATTATTCGATAGTCCAGGTGGAGCCGCTGTTGAGCAGGTCGTCCATACAGTGGATCTTCGAGTTAGCCTTTTCGTTGGCGATGACCTCATCGAGGCTGTCGTTGAAGGTCGGGGCTTTCACGTCGCGGATGACGCCGATGGCGACTGGGAAATGAGGTGGTGCCATGTGGGCCAGCATCATGTGGATACCAGTATCCTCGGTGGTCTTGTCGTGAACCAGAATGTCCTTCTCGGTGATGCCGTTCTCACCAATCTTGACCACTTCGAGGTGGTTGCCATTCAGACGGATACCTTTATCGCGGTTCTTGCCGAAGATGAGCGGCTGGCCATGCACGCATTTCACTTGCATGTCGTCGCGGACGTCCTTACCTGTGATGTTCTCATGCACGCCGTTGGAGAAGATCATGCAGTTTTGCAGGACCTCGGTCACGGCGATGCCGTCGTGGTGATACGACTCCATGAAGATATCGGTAAGTTCTTTAGGATTGACATCCACGCCACGGGCAACGAAGGT
>JAEEON010000027.1 GCA_016284305.1 Bacteroidales bacterium | reverse complement strand
GCAGACTATCGAGTTGGTTGAAGGCTGGAATTGGTTCAGCACGTACATTGACATGAACGATGTCAACGGACTTGAGATGCTGGAAGATGCCCTTGGCGACTATGGTGTGACGATTGCCACATTTAATGACCAAGCCGAGTATATCGGCGACGGTTTGTGGCTCGGCTTGGAGGATTACCAACTGACCAACGGAGAAATGATCATGATAGAGGTCAACGCTGATTGCACGATCACGTTGGAAGGCATGGTTGTCAATCCTGAAAGCATAGAAATCACCATCAACCCTGGATGGAACTGGATTGGATTCCCCATGGCCAGCGAGATGACCATTGAGGATGCCTTGGGTGATTTCGAGCCCGAGTTTGGAGACGGAATAGCAAACATTGGTGGTCTTACCGAATACTTGGGAGAGTGGGACGGCGATTTTGCCACCCTGATTCCTGGCCAAGGCTACATGTACTATTCAGAAAGAGATTATACCACGACCTTTGTCTTCCAGGCAGGAGGGTCAAAAGCCAGGGTTAAAGCGGTTTCTCCAAACAAAACTAAGAAGCCAAGACCTGGATTAGAAGACAAACAATAATCCTCAGTCTTGACTAAACACAAAACGGCCGCTCTCGTTTGAGGGTGGCCGTTTTTTGTGTCGCTTTGGGAAGAGGGGAGGAGATTCCCAAAGTGAATGGAGTTTGTTGTTTTTGTTACCAGCGGCGGTGGCACCTGTTTCAATTCCAGTAACGTTTCCTACCGCCGCATGTAGATTAGTGACATTTCTCCATTCCCGCAGGGAATCTCTCCACTCTAAACCAAAACCCCTTGCATTTCCCAAATAAAATACCTATCTTGCGCCCCGATTACAACCTATTCTGTCCTCGAATTGTCCAATTTAAAAACCTATACATTATGAAAACAAAATCTTTACCCCAAACCTTACTGGCGCTCTTCGCGCTGATGGCCTGCCTCTTCATGAGGCCTGACATAGCTAAGGCGCAAACAAGCGTGCCTTACTACACCTCAGTCGGTGGCGAATACCTGCCTACGGGTTGGATAGCTGACCATTATGGAGTCACGTATAATGGAACGATATATTATGCGTTCAATACCGGACACATTATCCTTCCCGAATTCAACGTTCCCACCAACACACTTACGGTAGACGTACGAGTGGAACCTTTTTATGATCCTCCGTTCGGCTCTAGTTTTGAAATTGGTTATCTTACCGATGTAAATAACCTTAGCAGCTTCCACACCGTTGAATTATTCACTTATATGGGTGAATCATGGGTTGATGCTTGGAAATGGAAGAGGGCCGTACTCACAGATGTTCCCGCCAATGCCAGGATAGCCTTCTTCGCATATCATCGGTGGTCTATTTCGGATGTGCGCGTATATGAGACACCAGGTCCTGTTGACGTGCCTTATACCCTAACCTTTAATTCACAAAATTTGCAGCCTGAGGGTTGGTATGCCAACAATTATGACACATACAGTACTGAGCGTTTTTTCCAAACGGGCACCGCCGTCCTACCTCAGTTTACCTCCAACCTCAACACACTTCAACTAGACCTGTCATTCAAGCCTCGAAACTCCTATGCCCAAAGCATTGAAATTGGTTATATCAACAGCGACGACGACTTCACTCCACTGAATACTTACACCTATTCCTCTTCATGGACTGGATTTGAGCCAAAACGGGTTAAATACTATGGCTCACTGTCGGGTTGCCGAATGGCCTTCCGCTGCACTGGAGAATGGTGCTTTCAAGGTGTCCGCGTGACCACCAAAAACACACCGCTTTACGACATACCCTATCAGCCGAGTTTTGACATGTTTCAACCCGAAGGTTGGGTGGCAGAGAATTATATGTATTCCGAAGGAGCGTATTTCTTATCTGGCGTCACCTATCTGCCCCAGTTTTCCTCTAACCTCAACACGCTTCAGTTGAACATTGATCTAAAGCCGAAAGATGCCACTGCCCAAAGCATCGAATTTGGTTACATCAACAGTAGCAACTCTTTCGTGCCGCTCAAAGTGTACGACAATTCCTCCTCATGGACCAGTTATGACACCAAGACCATCATTTACTCCAATGCGCCGTCCAATGGCAGAATGGCCTTCCGCTGCTATGGGAAATGGTGCATCGACAATATGATAGTACAATCTATACCTAGTCCAACAATTGTGCCCTATACTGCGAACCTGTATTCACAAACGCCTGCAGGATGGATAGCAGAAAACTATCATCATTATGGTAACACCAACGTCCCATATTCTTGGTTGTCAACAGGTTGTGCTATCCTGCCGCAGTTCAATTACCCCATCAACTCGCTTCAGTTGGACATTTGTATAGGGCCTCTAAATGCCAATGCCCAAAGTATCTCGTTAGGCTACGTCACCAATCCCAACGACCCCACTACTTTCACGGCCATCAGGACCTATTACTATGAAAACACTTTTATGCCGAAAAGGATATATTTCACTGGTTCTATTCCGACAGGCGCTCGGATGGCCATTTTATGTAACGGAGAATGGAAAATCGATCATGTACACGTTCAAGTACCCCCCACATCCCTTTCCGTTCCGTACGATGCAACCATTAATAACAACATGCTTCCCTTGGGTTGGATTGCTGATAATTATTATTCTTTCTATGCTAATCATGCACGCCTCTCCTCTGGATGCACCATCCTGCCTCAATTCAATGTCGCGCTCAACACGCTTCAGCTGGACATCTGTTTAAGTTCCAACTCAGGAGCCCAAAACATCTCGATAGGCTACGTTACCAACAGCAATCCCTCGACCTTCACGGCCATCAAGACCTATACCCCCTCTTGGGTTGGTTATCAGCCAAAAAGAATATCTTTCAATGTGAGTGGGGTTCCAAGCAATGCCCGAATGGCCATCTACTGCAACGGGGATTGGGTAATCGGAAACATACACGTTGAAGTTCCAACCACAACCTATGCCGTTCCCTACACCGCGACCCTAGGCTCCACCAGCCAACCTGAAGGTTGGGCGGCTGATAATTATAATTATCATTCCAGCTCAGGAGCCTACCTCTCCACTGGTTGCGCCATCCTGCCTCAGTTCAGCACCTCCATCGGCTCGCTCGAGATGGACATCGCGCTCAGACCCCAAGGCTCCTCGGCCCAAAGCATCTTGATAGGCTACGTCACCAACAACAGCCCCTCGACTTTCACAACACTACAGACCATATATCCTTCATCCTCATGGAGTGACTACCTGCCCAAGTGCATCCTCTATTCGATGGTACCGAATGGTGCCCGAATGGCCATCTTTTGCAATGGAGATTGGGGCCTTGGTGGGGTGGAGGTGAAGACCATCCAGTCGACTTCGACATCATTTGACGTGCCTTATCACGCAACCTTTACTCCCACTGCGCTGCCTGAAGGCTGGAATGTAGATAACTATTTCTATTCTGGAAATGCCTACCTCACCACCGGTTGCGCCATCCTGCCCCAGTTCAACGCCTCCTTGAATACGCTCCTGTTGGACATTATGGTAAAACCCAAAAACACTAGTACCCAATCCATCCAGGTGGGCTATGTGACCAACAATAGTACGTCGACCTTCGTTGCCTTACAGACCTTCAGCAATTCTTCTTCATGGGGCCTTTATCAACCGAAGAGGGTCCTATACAATGTCAGCGGACTGCCGTCCGGCGCCCGAATGGCTATCCGTTGCAACGGGGATTGGTATATAAATGATGCTTCGGTGTATTCTATTCCGCAACCTTTTGCAGTTCCCTATTCACTCCCATCCCCTATGGGTTATGAACAACCCGAAGGATGGATTGCGAACAATTATGGTTATAACAGCACTCCTCGTTTTACCACCGGCTGTGCCTTGTTGCCCAAATTCAACGTTCCCATCAACACGCTCAATATGCATTTGTCGTTCAGGTATGAAAACGGCAATTCCCCCAGTCTCTCAGTAGGCTACGTGACCAACGACAACCCGTCGACCTTCACCGCCCTGTGGACACATACCCAGACATGGGGTGGTTGGCAATACTATGATGTCTTCTTAGGCGGGGCTCCGGCCAACGCCCGCATAGCCATCCGCTGCGAAGGGGCATGGACCATCGATATTGTGGATATAACCATGCCTACGCTTCCGGTTCCTTATACCCAGGACTTCCAAGACATCGCCATTGGCAGCCTGCCCGAGGGATGGATTGCCACCAACATGAGCGTGCAAAACGGAGGCACCTCATACAAGAGGCTGGAAGGCACAGGCTATGCCATGCTGACGTATTTTGACGATGCCGAGCTCAACTCCTTGCAACTCGACTTCCGCTGCCGCCCCTCCATCATAGAGTATGGCGGTATGATCCGCGTCGGCTACATCCCTTCCGGCGGTAACCTCACCAACTTCGTGAGCCTAACCACCCTAGACTTCCAGACCTTTTGGACGACCTACCGGGACATGCATGTCGCCTTCAGCAACGTGCCGACTGGCGCACGACTGGCTTTCCAATGCATTGCCTACGGCAGCGGCAACGGATGGATGATCGACGACGTCCATATCTATCCTGCCGAGACCATCCCCTTCACCGAACCATTCGCCACGAGCAGCTCCCCGCAAGGCTGGAGCACCTACTCGGGCGCGTTGAATTGGGATTACACCAATACCACCTACACCAACGTCACGCTGACACCTTACACCTACGCATGGCAATTCGGAACGCAAAACGGCGTGTTCGACAGCCATGCCTACGCCTGGATCGGCGCCACCAGCCAAGACTACAAATGGCTCATATCGCCCCCCATCATCCTCGGCAACGCCAACGACATATTCCTCTGCTTTGACCTCGCCATGTCGCGGGAATCGGGTACTCAGGTGCCTCTCACGCACGATGCGCAGAACAACCAATACTTTTCTGTGCTGGTCAGCAACGATAGCGGCATTACCTGGCATGAACTGAGAGCCTGGCGCCATGAGAGTGGTTTCTACAACCTCGAAGGCTTGGATGATTTCGACAATACCTACAAAACTATTTCCTTGAGCGCCTACCAGAACCAGACCATCCAAGTGGCCTTCTATGCCGAATGCACCGACGCCAGCGACAACTGCAACCACGTGCATATCGACAACGTCACTATCCAGAGTTACGACATGACGACGCCGCCTGTTTCTGTGACGGTGAACGACATTAGTGGCAACTCGGCCAAGGTGCGTTGGACGCCTGCCTACCCCATGCAACACGAATGGGACGTGTGCGTGTGCGAATTCGACCTTTCCACGCCTCCATCAAATCTAATTGTGCATCGCCAAGGTTACCTGTATTATGATGCCCAAAATCTCACAGTAGGCACGCATTACAAGGCCTGGGTGCGCTACCACAGCGGCAACACCATAAGCAACTGGACGTGCTGCGACTTCATGACAACGACGCCCGGAGGCATCCCCTTCGACGAGCCTTTCGACACCAACAGCGCCCCCGACGGCTGGGCCACTTATTTGGGCGCATTGAACTATAATGGCAACAATGTCTACACAGCCACGCTGACGCCCAACACGAATTTCACATGGAGTTTCGGCGAGCAAAACGGCGTATACGACAGCCACGCCTATGCGACACTGGGCAACAGTAGTGGCAACGAACGCAGATGGCTCGTTTCGCCCCTCATCAACTTCGGCAACGCCGACAACGTCTTTCTCAGCTTCGACCTCGGCATGACGCGAGCGACGGGCAACCAAGTGCCCATCACGCCCGGGGAACAAGACCATCAGTTCATCGCCGTCCTGGTCACCAACGATTGTGGAGCTACTTGGCACGCGTTGGCAGGATGGAGCGGCGAAATGACTGGCTGGCCCGACCTCAACTATCTCGACCCGGAGGACGGCACCCACTATTGCTCCTTAGACGGCTACCAGAACCAGAACATCCAGGTGGCTTTCTATGCCGAATGCACCAACAGCGGCGACGCCACCAACCATGTGCATATCGACAACGTCGCCATCCATAGCCACGACTTGTCGGCACCGCCCGTTTCGGTGACGGTGAGCGAAGTGGCCGGCCACTCAGCCAAGGTAAGCTGGACGCCTGCCTCGCCCATGCAATACCATTGGGATCTGTGGCTGCCCTATTACAGCGACCCAAATTATATTAATAATTGCACCCCGGAATACATGCAAGCGAACGGCGATTATTACCAACACCTTGACGGTTATCTCCAACATACTGTGACAGGACTCGAAGCTGGCAGTCCCTACAGGGCATGGGTGCGCTACAACGACGGCACCACCACAAGCGATTGGGTGGCGTCGGATGTGTTTAACACCGAGTCCATGTGCGCCGATCCCACCAACCTGCAGGTGGAGGTCACCCAACACACCGCCCTCGTCACTTGGGACCCGGGCCAAAGCAACCAGACCAGTTGGTACACCTATGGAGGCGCCGACGACATGGATGGCGAGACCGTCTACGAGCCTTTCCGCCTGCTTGAAGGACTTCAACCGGGAGAAGAATACGAAATCCAGGTGACGGGATATTGTGAAGACGACGACGGCCCCAGCAATCTAATCAGCACGACATTCACCACCCTGCCTCGTACCTCGCTGACGGTGAACGATGGCAGTGACACAAGCGAAGAAGTGCCAATCACAGGTTACAGCTGTGGTTCGCAGAAGTCAAGAACCCAGTTCATCATCCCCGCCGAGCAACTCACCGACATGCTGTATAGCCGAGTCTATAGCTTGACGTTCGACAACCAACCGTATACCAATGGCCAACCCTGGGGCGAAGACGCTAGTTTCGATGTCTATTTGAAAGTGGTGAGTCAAAACGACTTCAGCGATGGTGAGTTCTACGATTGGGATGAGTTGTATTGTATTGGCTCCTCTAATCCTACAATTAACAACCACCTCATGACCATCACATTAGGCGATTACAATCAATTCTATTACACTGGAGGCAACTTGTTGGTGGGCTTCTATCAAGAAGAGTACGCCTTCACGCCAAGCCAGAACTTCAATCCTACAGGATGGCTCGGGGTGCGTAATTCCAACAGCAATCCTTCGATCTATTATGATGAACGTGACGAAATGCCTTATAACACTACGTTTAATCCCAAGGTCACTTTCACCTACGAGACCGACACCTACCTGCCACCCACCAATTTCGTGGTCACCGAACTGTTGCCCGAGCAGGTGACGCTGTCGTGGACGCCGAATGAGCAACAGTCTAGCTCTGAAGTGGAACTGCTCAATGAGTATATGGATTTGATAGACAATTACACCTGCCCTGACGATGTCCTCATCATTGACCAGTTGGACTACCCCACCACCTATCTCGTTCGCATCCGTGCGCTTTATATCGTGGACGGCGAGACCTACTACAGTTCCTGGACCAACCCGGTGGAATTCACCACCCCCGATCTCTGCGACGCGCCCCAGAACCTGCAAGCGAACGAGGTCGGCCCCTTTACGGCCACTTTGACTTGGGACAGCGAGGGAGCCTATGACGAACTGATGTTTAGGGCCGGACAAGAAACAGGCTTTGAAAACGGCGTGCCTGAAGGATGGACTGTGGTGAAAAATGGCTTGGAGTCGAGTGGAGGCTGGTACAGATTTGGCCTTCATTATTCTGGTTCTTATAGCCTCGCTTCTGTTTGTACTCCCACAGACCAAGGTGACGACTGGCTGATTTCGCCTCAAGTTGAATTGGGCGGTGTACTTACACTCTATAGGAGATGTGTCGGTAATGATACAGAGTTTACGGTTTATGTGTCCACAACGGGAACAGATATTGACGGTGGCGATTTCGGTGAGCCCGTGTATACTGGCATCGCTAATTCAAGTTGGAATAGAACTTATTTAAACCTGTCGACATATTCAGGAATGGGCTACATCGCCATCCGACACAATGATTTAAGAAGCCCTTCTCGCACTTTGCTCATTGACGAGCTTCAGTATTATCGTTCCGATTGGACTTCCGCCGGCATTGTAGAGAGCGGACAATACGTATTTAACGGCATCATGCCCGGCACCTCCTACCAAGCCAGGGTACGCACCGAGTGCGAGATGGGCTATATGGGCTACTGGAGTAATAATGTAAGCTTCAGCACGCCTTACAACATCGTATTTGAGGACGATAACGTGAAAGACATTTGCGTGGACAATTGGGACACCTACGGCGACGGCGAGTTGAGTTATGCCGAAGCTGCCGCCGTGACCACACTGAATCCCTCAGGGGTCACCAACAGCAGCGTATTCAAAAATAACCCAACCATCACCTCCTTCAACGAATTGCAATACTTCACTGGTTTGACGGAGATTGATAACTATGCCTTTGCGGGCTGTGCCAGCCTCAGCGCCATCACCCTGCCGAGCACTATCACTTCTATTGGAGAATACGCTTTTGGAATCGTTTCGTACCTAGGACTATCTGTACCTTGCTCAAGTCTGCAGAGCATCGTCATTCCGCCCAGTGTGACCACCATCGGTGCTTTTGCTTTCACCCGAAGTGGTCTCACCGAGATTGACCTGCCTTACTCGGTGACCACCATTGAAACCTTGGCCTTCGGCGAATGCGACAACCTCGTTTCCGTCTACCTTCCTGCCACGGTGACCACCATCAACGACAACGCCTTCACGGGTGCAGCCCTCACCAATATCGACGTCGATGCGGGCAACCCCGTCTTCGACTCGCGCAACGGCTGTAACGCCATCATCCGCACGGCCACCAACACCTTAATTACAGGCTGCAAGAACACCGTTGTCCCCTACGGTGTCACTGCCATCGGCGTCTCGGCCTTCGAGAACTGCAGCAATCTTACCGACATCACCCTGCCTGCCTCGGTGGAGATGCTCGGTAACTATGCCTTCCTCAATTGTTCAAGTCTCAACACGATTGAGGTGGAAGCCATCACGCCACCCACTATGGCGGAATTCACTTTCGGGAACTTGACCTCGGGCAACATCAAGGTGTACGTGCCATGCGGTAGCCTCGAGACCTATCAAGACTCCGACTGGAACGTCTTCGACCTTGTAGAGAACTGCAACATCGTGTTTGAGGACAACCTGACAAAGGAACTCTGCGTGAACGCTTGGGACCTCAACTTCGACGGCGAGCTGAGCTATAGGGAAGCCGCCGCAGTGACTTCGCTCAACAACGAGTTCTATGAATCCAACATCACCCGTTTCAATGAACTGCAATACTTCACGGGTTTGACCTCGATTGGCGAAGAAGACTTCGGCGATTGCGAACAACTGACGGCTGTGACCTTACCCCCGACGGTGACACAGATAGAGAGTTATGCTTTCGAGAATTGTCAAAGTCTGACCAACATCACCTTTGGTGAGAATATTGGCACCATCCACAATTATGCCTTCAGCACATGCCAGGGACTCTGGTTTATCAAGGTGGAAGCCACCACACCGCCTTCGCTTGGCGAGGATGCCTTCTATGGTGCTGAAATCGACATTCCTGTGTATGTGCCTTGTGGCACAAAGACCGTCTATCAGAATGATTCGGATTGGGACATCTTTGAAGATTACAACATCGTCGACATGTGCGACACCATCCATTTTGCCGATGCTGCAGTACGTGCCCTCTGCTTGGAAAACTGGGACACCAACGATGACGGCTATCTGAGCTACGGTGAGGCTGCCGCGGTGACGAGTATAGGTGAGGTATTTAGTGGCAACCTCAGCATTCAGACTTTCAACGAGTTGTGGTACTTTACTGGCCTGACGGAAATTAGCGACAACGCCTTCATGGGCTGTGCCTGGCTCAGCTCCATTGAAATGCCTCCCACTATAGCTCACATCGGTAGTCTGGCATTCTACAACACCCAGCTGAACAATATGTACATCCCTTATGCGACGCAGACCATCGGCTGGCTGGCCTTTGGAAGTTGCAATAGCCTGACATCCTTCTCCATTCCCCCCTCGGTCACCTACATCGAAGGCAATCCGTTCAGCAACTGCCCCGCCTTGAACTACATCTGGGTGGAATCTGGCAACCCAGTTTACGACGCACGCAACAACTGCAAAGCCATCATCGAGACAGCCACCAACACCCTGGTCACGGGCTGCAAGAACACCGTTATCCCCGATGATGTCACTGCTCTGGGAAGCTATGCCTTCAGCGGGCAGACCGCCATTACCTCCATCACCATTCCTAGCACGGTTGTTGAAATGGGCAACGGCGTCTTCGAAAACTGCAGCGGCCTCACTGAGGTCAATGTGCAGGCCGAGACACCGCCCACTTTGGGCTACAACGTCTTCGACGGCGTGTCCGACGACTTGGTAATCAACATCCCTTGCGGCACCAAAGCGGCCTATTCGGAGAGCTGGGTGCCCTATGCCGCCAACCTCTACGACGGCTGCGCCTATATTGAGTTCGCCGATGCCAATGTGGAAGCCATCTGCGCCAGCAACTGGGGTAGTGACGGTCATATCACCTATGCTCAAGCTGCCGCGGTAACTACGTTGAATACTTCGGGAGAGAGCAACAGTAGCGTGTTCAAGGGCAACCAAGCCATCACTTCATTCGATGAGTTGCAGTACTTTACGGGATTAACGAGCATAGAGGCTTATGCCTTTAGTGGCTGCCGTGCGCTGACCTCCATTACCTTACCTCCTGCGATTACATCCATCGGCAATTATGCCTTTGCGAACTGCCGAGTGTTGACTCCTTTTGCATTACCCTCGACATTGACCAGCATAGGGTCTGCTGCTTTCGGCAACTGTTATGCCTTAATTGCCATAGATCTCCCTGAGAATTTAATTAGTATCGGTGGTAGTGCATTCCAAGGTTGCACGAGTTTGACTTCTATTGTCATCCCCGCATCGGTGACGGACATCGGCACCAATCCTTTCAGAAGTTGTTCGGCCCTGGAAAGCATCACGGTGGATCCTGAAAACCCGAAGTATGACTCGCGCGACGGCTGCAATGCCATCATCCATACGCGTGCGCTGGGCTCGACTGCCTTGACCAATTTGATTTCCGGTTGCAAGAATACTGTCATCCCCGACGGCGTTACGGCAATTAATGGATACGCCTTTGCAGGCATCACCGAATTGACCTCCATCACGCTTCCAGGTTCCCTCACCACCATTAGCTACTATGCTTTCCAGAACTGCACAGGTCTGCAATCCATCACCGTCTTGGCAACTACTCCGCCTTCGTTAAATGCCTCTTCTCCCTTTGACTTAGTCCCCACCGACATCCCGGTCTATGTGCCTTGTGGCACTTTGGCAGCCTACCAAGCTGCGGAGGGTTGGAGCAACTTCACCAACATCCAGGCCGACTGCGCCACTGTGGTGCAGACTATCGAGTTGGTTGAAGGCTGGAATTGGTTCAGCACGTACATTGACATGAACGATGTCAACGGACTTGAGATGCTGGAAGATGCCCTTGGCGACTATGGTGTGACGATTGCCACATTTAAT
>JAEEON010000026.1 GCA_016284305.1 Bacteroidales bacterium | reverse complement strand
CTACCCCAACCCCTTAGGCGAGGTATTGAACATACGCTACTCGCCCGACGTGAACCCGACCCGGGTTGAGCTCTATGACGTCCAGGGCCGACTCGTTCTTAGCCAGGAGAGCAACTTGGAGTCGGTCTCCACCGCCAACCTTCCGGCAGGCGTTTACTCCGTAAAGGTCACCCTCAGCAACGGCAAGAGCTACTCCGACACGGTGATCAAGAAATAATGCCGTTTTTTCCATAACCCGCAGTCACGGAGGGTCATGTGCCGTCCGGGACTTAAAAAGAGTGTTTTTCTTCACTTCTTTTAACAACAATAAAAGAAAATGTTACTTTTGCACTTCACTGATGAAATAGTATTTAAAAATGACAACTCAAAGGACTGTTAAAAATATTCGCATCTGCTGCTATGTCGCTCTTTTCCTATGTGTTATTTGGGCTGTGTTTTATGTGTTTGTTTTCAGTAGCTTTTTTACGGGAAAAGGGGGAGTGAATCAAGTTGTGGACTGGTCCAAACAACCTTTGCTGAAAATTAGTTTTTTTGTAGTAGATATACTTAGCCTGGGCTTAACAATCGGGTTGTGTGTAAAGGCCGCCTTGAATTTTTTGAAGGGTATTCGCGAGAACATGGTTTTTCCAAAGAGTAACGTGAAGTTGTTTTTTTGGTTGGCACTTACTTTCTTTATCCATCGTCTGTGCTGGTCAAACCATCCAGTGTATTACACAGAGGAATTCACTTTCGGATACGCTCACACAGATGTCGTAATTCCGTTCTGTATTCTATTCTTTGCTTTCATGTATAAATTGGCCGCTGACGCAGTCGAGGAAAACAGTTTAACTATTTGAGTCATGATTATTGTTAACCTGGACGTGATGCTGGCTAAACGCAAAATGCGCTCCAATGAATTGGCCGAACGTATCGGCCTTACCCAAGCTAACCTCTCCATACTCAAAACAGGCAGAGCCAAGGCCATCCGCCTTAACACCCTCAATGCTATTTGTCGAGAACTGCATTGTACTCCTGGCGACATTCTCGAATACCGGGAGGAAGAGTGAATGGTTTTTTCACACATTTTTCATAATATTTGGGAAAAAAGCGTACCTTTGCTCCCAAATACTCTTGTGAAAAATGTCAGACAACATCTTTTCGAATTTCGAACCTGCTGAAGAACCGCGCTCCAAGGACTACGACAACATCAAGCCCTTCTATGCCTCTACCTATGGCAATAGCCGTCTGTTCACCGCCAACTATAACGGGAGAAAGGTAATCATCAAAGCCCTTAAAGCCGAACATGCCAACGACCCGAAATGTAGGCTGAACCTCAAAAAGGAATATGAGCTCACTAGCGAGCTGGACCATAAATTTATCCGTAAAGCCCTCGGCTTTGAATCTATTCCAGGACTTGGCGACTGTATCATCCTCGAATATATCGACGGCAAATCGCTGGCCGAACATGTGCGCGTTGGCACCCTCAACGAGAAACAGATTAAGAACGTCTTGATTGACATCTGTGACGCACTGAACTATATGCACCAACGGCTGATTATCCATTGCGATCTTAAGCCGGAAAACATCATCGTTACCGCTAACGACCTGAGAGCCAAAATTATCGATATCGGGCTTCCTGAAACGGAATACAAAACCGATCGCGAACTCCTTATCAAGGAAAATGAATTCATCGCCCCTGAACTCATCAAAGGCGAAGAGGCTGACCCTCGGTCGGATGTGTATTCTTTGGGCAAAATCATCGAATTTATCTCCGAACGTAACCTGCTTAGCCAGTTTAAGAGTGTGGCTACCCACTGCACCCAGTTCTCCCGAGAACAACGCTTCGACAATATCACAGAAGTGCGCTCACTGCTCACCAAAGGCATCTCAGCAGTCAAAATTATCCTTCTGCTGCTTGCCCTTATTGCCCTCGCCGTTGCCGCCTATATCTATGTCCCTAAAATTATCGAAAAAAACAAGGCTGAGAAAGCCGAACGCCTCGCCGTCGATTTCAACCATGAAATGGATAAAATAGTCGCAGAGACCCCAACACTCTGTGAAAAATATAAGCTGACTTCACTCGACGAACCCCTGGCCGTACCCCAAGGATGGCAAGACGATAGCATCCGCTTCTGCCAACAACTCACCCGCTTCTTCAACTTGGATAGCCTACACCAAAAAGCGACAACCGCCTTCGAAACCCAAAAACAAGCCATCTTGGATAGCCGACAACATGACTTCGACGCCCTCCTGATGACCGAGTTCCGACAAGCTACCGACAGCGTCGCCCTACAACTTAAAGCCAATGCCTCCGAAACCTCCGACTCGCTGATGTTCGTACTGGCTAACCAATGGTACCAAAAAACCTATAAACAGCATTGATTGTGACAAAAAAGAAAACCATAGCCGCCCTTATCGCTTTTGTGACCCTCACCGTCGTGTTCAGCGGCTGTTCCACTAAACGGAACACCCCCTTGCGACGGGCCTATCACAACCTCACAAGCCATTACAACGTCTTCTGGAACGGCGAATATAGCCTTATGGAAGGCGACAGACAACTCAAGAAAAACGCCAAAGACGATTACTCCAAAGTGCTGCCCGTGTTCAACTACGGAACTAAGACCGAGGCCATGGCACTTAATTCACAGATGGACCGAGCCCTGCAAAAAACTTCCGTGTGCGTGCAAAAACACTCCATGAAGTTCAACGGAAGGGAAAGAGTCAAATGGATCGACGACGCCTACCTCGTCATGGCTAAGGCGCATTTCTATAAACAAGACTACATCCCAGCCCGACGCACCTTCGACTTCGTCAGTACCGAGTTCAAGAAAAACGATATCGCTCTCGTGGCGAACATGTGGCTCGCAAAGACCTATATCAAAACTGAACAGTATCCTAAGGCTATCGCTATGATCGAGCAAATCCAAAGCAAAATTGCCGACCGCAAAAAACTGCCTAAGGAAATCCAACGCAACTTCGACCTTACCGTGGCCGACTATTATATCGCCACCAAGGACTACGGACGTGCCATCGACTACCTAAAAGCTGGATTGCTCACCGCTAACAACCGCGACCTGCGTACCCGTGTGATGTTCATCCTCGGACAAATCTACATGGAATTGGACGATGCCAAACGAGCTACCGAACAATTTAAAAAAGTCGCCAAACGTAACCCTAACTACGAAATGCTCTTCGAATCGAAGATGAACATGGCCAAGATGGGCTCCTCAGGCAATGCCAAAGAACTGTATAAGATGCTCAATAAGATGCTCGATGACAGTAAAAACGAGGAATTCCTCGACCGAATCTATTACGCCATGGCCGAACTCGCCATGCGCGAAGAAGACACCACTAAGGCCATCGGGTACTACAGAGAATCTGTCGCCAATGCCACCAATAACCAAATCCAACGGGCCAACGCCGCTCTGAAGGTGGCTACCCTCTTCTTCGACCGTAACGACTACGAGATGTCACAGGCCTACTACGATACCGCCGTCAACGCCATGGATAAAAACACCTTCGTGGGCTACGACAGCATCCTGAACATCTCACAGACCCTGAACGACCTGGTAATGAACCTCAACGTGGTTCGTGACCAAGATAGCCTCCTCATGGTGGCCAACATGGACTCCGTGGCCCGTAACGCCTTTATCGACAAGATTATCGCCAAAGTCATTGAACAAGAACGAATCGAAGCCGAACAACGCCGCTACGAGGAACAAATGGCCCTGATGGGTAGCACCATCGGACAGTCTAGCGTCTCCAAGACCATGGAATCGAACAATACCGGCGCCGGATGGTATTTCTACAACGAGACCACCCTCCGGAACGGTTTCAACGAATTCTCCAAGAAATGGGGTATGCGTAAACTCGAGGACAACTGGCGTATCACCGACAAACGTAACATCAGCAGCGGCATCGCCGACGGAGGATTCGGTGGCACCGACGAAGAATCGGAAGAAGACCGACTGCGCGACTCCTTGGCAGCTACCCTCACGAATCACGACAGAGCATACTATATGCTCGACTTGCCCCTGACCCCAGAACAACAGGTGGAATCACATAAACAAATCGCTGACGCCCTGTATAACGTTGGCTTCATCTACCTCGACCGACTCTCCGACTATCCGCGTTCCATCGAGTCGTACGAGAAACTCGATAACCGCTATCCCGGCAATGAGAAAGAACTGCCTTCGTGGTATGCTTTGTATAAGATGTACAACGACCTCCACGATAACGATAATGCCCTGAAATACAAGAACCGCATCTTCGACAAATATCCGGAGTCGAGCTATGCCAGCGTGATCCTCGACCCCGACTTCTACAAAAAGTTGCAGGAAGAATCACAACAGGCCTCAGAACTGTATTCCAAGACCTTCGATGCCTATCAGCAGGGACAGTACTACCGTGTGAGGATGAACGCAGAAAAGGCTCTTGACCAATATGCCGCCGACACCGCCTTGGCACCTCGCTTCGCCTTGCTCGACGCCCTCTCGCGAGGCCGCCTCGAAACCGTTGACTCCATGGCCTATGCCCTGCTTAACGTCGTAAGAACCTACCCGCAAAGCAGTATCCATGACTATGCCGCCAGCATCCTTAGAAGTGTCAACGACGAATATCACCTCGGCCTCGACTTGGGCGCTATCGCCATGGCGGACGAAAAATCAGGAGAAGAGAAACCGAAGTCACCATACAACTACGAACCCGCGACACAACACCTCGTCATGATTGTCTTTAACCCCAAGAAAGTGCGCGTAGAGCCGTTAAAAGTACGTATCAGCGACTTCAACAAACGAGAACATCGAGTGAAAGATCTCGAAGTGAAAAACCTCGTCCTGGATGACAAAAACATGATTGTCACATTAAGCATTTTCAACAACGAAACAGAGGCGAACGACTATATCACCTCCATGTTCCTTACCGATTATGTCTTTGGCGGTATCGACAGGAATGACTTCTCGGTGCTGCCGATATCCGTCGCCAACTATGCCACCTTCTTCAAGGAAAAGAAACTGGTTGACTATGTCGCCTTCCTCATGGAACACGGCAACAAAGCCATGGTCACTACCATCGACCCGACGAAAGCCAATGAGGCAGCCAATACCAAAGAAGGAGCCGATAACGCCACTAAATCAGAGGGTAAGACAGAAAGTAAAATAGATAAAAAAGGTGGAGACACCAAAGGAGAAAAGAAGATAGAACCCATGGGAAACCTCAAGGGTGACATCAAAGGGCCGACAAAAGGACAGTCCAAAGGTGAAAGAAACGAAACCAAAGTAAAAGAAGTCATTAAAAAGTAATAAACAATCATAATACTATGGAAGCTCCAGTAAGAAATCTAATAGGAAAAGGCACGGTCATCAAAGGGGATGTTGAATCCAGCGGTGATATCCGTGTGGATGGACGCCTGATCGGGTCCTTGAAATCGAACGGAAAAATCGTGGTCGGACAAACTGGCGTGGTCGAGGGTGACCTGACCTGCAAGCAAGCCGACATTTCCGGAGCGGTAAAGGGCATCCTCAAGTGTGAGGAACTTACCGCCCTGAAATCAACCTGCAAAGTCGAGGTTGACCTTATTACCAAACAACTGCTTATCGAAGTAGGCGCCGTGTTTACTGGAAAATGCCAGATGTCACAACCAAGTGTTCAACAACCAACCAAATAAGGAATTTTATTTATGATGAAAGCCTATGTTTTCCCTGGTCAGGGAGCACAGTTTGTTGGTATGGGCAAAGATCTCTTCGACCACTCGTCGAAGGCCAAAGACATGTTCCATAAAGCCAACAGAATTTTAGAGTTTAAAATTACCGAAACAATGTTCGATGGAACGGAAGAGGACCTGCGTCAGACTAAGGTCACTCAGCCAGCCATCTTCCTTCATTCGGTCATCCTCGCCACCCTGCTCGACGACTTTAACCCTAACATGGTCGCCGGTCACTCCCTGGGCGAGTTTTCCGCCTTGGTGGCCAACAAAGTGTTGAGTTTCGAAGATGGTCTGCGCCTGGTCGCCAAACGTGCCAACGCCATGCAGAAAGCTTGCGAGATTCAACCGGGTACCATGGCTGCCGTCATCGGCATGGACGACAAACTGGTGGAATCGATCTGCGGCTCAATCACCGACGCCGTCGTCGTGCCTGCAAACTACAACTCACCAGGCCAGATTGTCATCTCTGGTAGCATCGAAGGTGTGGCCAAAGCGACCGAGAAGCTTCAGGAAGCCGGCGCCAAGAGAGTCATCCCGCTGAAAGTTGGCGGTGCCTTCCACAGCCCTCTGATGGAGCCCGCCCGCGTGGAACTTGCCGAGGCTATCAACGCTACCAAGTTCAACTACGGCATCTGCCCCATCTATCAAAACGTTACCGGACAGTCGGTTACCGACCCCGAAATCATCAAGAAGAACCTGGTCGCCCAACTCACCTCACCGGTGTGCTGGACCCAGACGATGCTCAACATGATTGCCAATGGCGTCAACTGCGTCGTGGAAGTCGGTCCGGGTACCGTCCTCCAAGGCTTATTTAAAAAGGTGGATCGAAACCTTGACATGTCGAGCGCCTCGATCGAGAAACCTGCCGAGTGATTTAACCGCTATTGAGAGATGAGTCCTAAGACCAATTCCCGTGGCATCCTTTGGTTGATTATCGCGGGCCTGCTGGTCGGTTTTGTCATCAGCGTGTTCATGGAGAACATCCGGCTGAGACGACGCCCTGTGGTGGCCGCGACAAGCAAGTTCGACGAGGTGATGTATTATGTCAACGCCTCTTATGTTGACACCGTCAGCTGGCCCAAACTCGAGGAAGAAGCCATCGTGGCTATGATGGATGAACTGGATCCACATAGCCAGTACATCTCCTTCGAAGAGTTCAACGCCGTCAACGATCCACTGCTGGGAAGCTTTGAGGGTATCGGTGTGCAATTCCGCATCGTCGAAGACACCGTTGCCATCGTCAACACCATCAAAGGCGGACCCTCCGAACGCGTGGGTATCATGGCGGGCGACCGTATCGTCTATGTCAACGACTCGCTCATCGCCGGCATCAAGATCCAAAACGACTCGGTGATGCGCCTTCTGAAAGGACCCAAAGGGACCAAAGTCAAAGTGAAAAACTACCGTCGTGGCGTGGAGGGTCTCCTTGACTTCACCATCACCCGCGACGTCATCCCAACCTATAGCGTTGACATCGCCTATATGCTCGACGAAGAAGTGGGCTACATCAAACTCAGCAAGTTCTCAGCCACCACCTATAAGGAATTTATGATCGCGGTGAGGAAACTCCTAGGCGAAGGGATGAAGAAACTGGTGTTCGACCTAAGGGGTAACACCGGTGGTTATCTTAGCGCTGCAGTCGATATCGCCGACGAGTTCCTGCCCAAAGGCAGTCTCGTCGTGTTTACCGAAGGCAAGAGCCGTCCACGAACCGCCTTCAACGCCCGTAAGAAAGGAAGACTCGAAGACATCCCTGTAGCCGTCCTCATCGACGGTGAGTCGGCGAGCGCCAGCGAAATCGTGGCGGGTGCCCTCCAAGACAACGACAGGGGCACCATCATCGGTAGGCGATCTTTTGGAAAGGGACTCGTGCAAGAACAAATTATGCTCAGCGACAACTCAGCCATACGCCTTACCGTGGCACGGTATTATACCCCAACGGGTCGGTGCATACAAAAACCCTTCGATGGCAGCAAAGAAGACTATCTGCTCGAGTCTTTCGACCGCTACCAAAACGGTGAGATGTTCTCCGTGGATAGCATCCACTTCGCCGACTCGCTGAAATACACAACACCGAAAGGCAAGACCGTTTATGGCGGAGGAGGCATCATGCCCGATGTGTATGTCCCACTCGTCGATGACAGCACAGAGTATTATTTCAACCGTATCGTTAACCTCGGCATCCTCTACCAATTTGCCTTCGACTATTGTGACCAACATCGCCAGGAATTGGCGAAGTACAAGACCGTCGATGAGTTCGCCCGCTCCTTCAACGTCAGTAACGCCATGTTCAATGACTTGGTGAAGCAAGCGGAGAAGAAAGGCATCAAAGGCAATGAAATAGAGAAACAAGTAGCTCGTAGAGAGTCCGACATCCTGCTTAAAGCCTACATCGCACGTGATCTGTTCAACGACGAAGGCTTCTATCCCTTGTACCGTCCGATGGACGATATCCTCCAAAAAGCCCTCGAGGTTTTAAGTGAATTTTGAAAAAAAGAACTAAAAAATTGCCTTTGTTTTTATTTATAAGAAGAAAATTTGTATTTTTGCAGCCCGATTTTTAGGCAACATGGAAAAGGAAAATGAATTTTTGATTCCTGTAAGCGGTCTCGCCCTTGGTGTCCATGACTTTCGGTTCGACATCAACGACGACTTCTTTGCCGACATGGATTATTCCGAGGTGAAGCAAGGCCATGTGACCGTGAGCCTCGAGGTCGTCAGGGAAGAGATGATGTTGACCTTGAACTTCCATATCGAAGGAGAGGTCCGTGTCCCTTGCGACCGTTGTGGCGACGAGTTCAACATCCCGATCCAAAGCGAGCAGGTGTTCTGCATCAAACTCGGTGCCGAAGAAGTCGAGGAATCAGACGACGTGGTTGTGGTGCCTGCTGAGGAGCACGCCTACGACATCCGTTCTTTGGTTTATGAATACATCATCCTATCAATACCGATGCATCGGGTGCACCCTGAAGGAGAATGCAATCCGGAGGCCTTGGCACTGCTCTCACATGACCCAGAGCCCATCGCCGAAGAGGAAGAAAGCACGATGGATCCCCGTTGGGCGGCGTTGAAGGACTTGAAGATTGAAGATAATTAAACAATTGGTATTAACATTTTAAAATAAAAGTAAAATGGCACATCCTAAACGCAGACAGTCTCATACCAGAGGCGCTAAGAGAAGAACTCACTACAAGGCTGAAACCCCTACACTGGCCGTTTGCCCAGTGACTGGCACCATGCACGTCTATCATAGAGCTTACTATGTTGACGGTGACCTCTACTACAAAGGAAAAATGGTCATGGCAGCCAAGCAATAACGGATTTTTTTCATAATCTTTATATTGTTTTTCCCCACCAGACATTTGCGCTGGTGGGGTTTTTTATGCGCCCAAAGGGCGCATAAAAAACCCAGGCTGCGCTCGCTTTGCTCGCTAGCCTGGGCTTATGGAGACTGAGCCTCTCCGAGGCTCTATGGCTATGCTCCTCCGCCTCGGAGAGGCGGGCTTTCGACCCAGGCTGCGCTCGCTTTGCTCGCTGGCCTGGGCTTATGGAGACTGGGCCTTTCCGAGGCTCTATGGCTATGCTCCTCCGCCTCGAAGAGGCGGGCTTTCGACCCAGGCTACGCTCGCTTTGCTCGCTAGCCTGGGCTTATGGAGACTGAGCCTCTCCGAGGCTCTATGGCTATGCTCCTCCGCCTCGAAGAGGCGGGCTTTCAATAACCCCAGGTGAGCGAGCAGAGCGAGCGTAACCTGGGGTGCTCAGGCTAGCGAGCAGAGCGAGCGCAGCCTGGGACCCCGAGGCCTCACCATACTATGCGCCTCGGAGAGGCGCGACCTCACCATAACCTGCGCTGCGAAGTGCCTCCTCAGCGGCATCAAACTCCAACGTCAACTCGCTGAAATGATGCGCATCAGAAGAGATGATGGTCGGAATACCCATCCTGTGAGCCTCCTCCATTAACCACGGTGAAGGGTAGAAACCTGGATAACGCTTCTTGTAGATGCCACGAGTGTTGACCTCCATCACCAAACCCTTCTCGCGGATGAGATCTAACGTCTCCATGGCCAATGCACGGTACCAAGGCTCATCCTCATGAAAATACCGATCCCGGTTATGCATCTTGATCTTATCAAAATGAGCTATGATGTCGAACTCTTCATGCTCGATCATCGCATTGGTCTGGTCAAAAAAACAGCGCACCCCTTTGCGAATATCGCCATCGAAGAACTTCTGTAAACCCTCGTCATAGATCTCCCATTTCGGTCCGTCGATAAACCATAGCTCGTCGGGATTGGCCGATTGTCCCACCAGATGCACGCCGCCAATCAGGTAATCTAGGTGATACCTCTCTTTGGTCACTGCGAAAGTCTCAGAAACACCTGGGATGTAATCGGCCTCCAAGCCACAAAGGATCTCTATCTGGTCTTTGAATTCCTCTTTCAAAGCAGCAATGTCAGCGATGTACTTGGGCATCTGATCGCTTTTCACGGAGAAATTGTTGTCGAAAGGCAGGGGACTGTGCTCTGAGAAGCCAAGCTTTGTCAATCCCTGACGGACAGCCTCTTCCACCATCTCACGGGGAGTGGATTTGCCGTCAGAATAGATACTATGGGAATGGATGTTGAAGTTTTGCATTACATGATAATCTTATAGACCTTGTCTCCACGTCTGACCACGTCATTCACCGGGATGGAACAAATGTCTCCTTTGACGGCTCTCGGCACAGGACCATCGTCCAAACGAATCTCGCGTATGCTGTCCTCATAGACGCCGGTGGTGGGTCCGATGATCATGATGGGGTCATCGACGTTGAGCTCGTGGGTCTCCACCCGAATCTCAGCCACGCCGATCTTGCTGAAATAGTTGGTGATGGTGCCGATGAACTCTTTGGTTTGGGTGGCCTGTGAGCCATATTGTTTTGACCATTCGAAGGTGCGGCGACCGAGATAATAACCATCCCAGAAGCCTCGGTTATAGACGCTGCGAAGCCGTTCCATCCAGGCGTCGATCTTCTCTTGGGTGAACGTCCCTTCTTGGATGGCCTTTACGGCCTCGCTATAGACCTGCACTGTCACCTTGGTGTATTCAGGTGAGCGGCCACGGCCTTCAATCTTCAATACTTCCACGCCGGCATCCAAGACCCGGTCAAGGAAGGGCAGGGTGCAAAGGTCCTTGGGCGACATGATGTATTCGTTATCCAAGGCCAGTTCATAGCCATCGTCGCGTTCCTTCACATCGTAGCTGCGACGGCAGAGCTGCAGACAGGCTCCGCGGTTGGACGAGGCGTTGAAGATATCCTGGCTGAGATTGCATTTGCCTGAGATGGCCATGCACAAAGCTCCGTGACAGAACACCTCGATGCGCACCAGATGGCCATGAGGGCCACGAATCTGCTGAGCTTCGATCTGCTCGGTGATGTGTCTCACCTGGTCGATGTTGAGCTCACGGGCAGTCACCATCACGTCGGCAAACTGCGAATAGTAGCGTACCGCTTCCAAGTTGGTGATGTTGCATTGGGTGGACATGTGGACCTCCACGCCAATTTGTCGGGCATATTGGATCACACTTTGGTCGGAGGCGATGATGGCCGAAATGCCGTTGGCCTTGATGGCATCCAACAGTTGATGCATCTCGTCCATCTCTTCGTCGTAGATCACCGTGTTGACGGTGACATAGCTTTTCACGCCGTTGCTGTTGCAGGTCTCGGCGATTTGTTTCAGGTCGTCGAGGTTGAAGTTCTTCGCCGACCTTGAGCGCATATTCAATTTGCCAATGCCAAAATACACACTTCCGGCACCCGCTTGTATCGCTGCCGCCAGGGCCTCATACGACCCCACCGGTGCCATAATCTCAATCTTATCTTTCACCTTTCACTTCTCAATTCTCATCTCCCCAGGTGCCGCTGTCGCTCTACCTGGGGCTACCGAGCTTTAAGCCCTAACGGGCTATCTCTAAATTAACTTCGTTGAATGCTTCGCATTTCTAAATTCTAAATTCCCCCCAACCTCTTGCTCAACGCCTCAGTCTGTGCCTCATAGCCTTTTTTGCCAAGGAGGGCGAACATGTTCTTTTTATAAGCCTCCACACCGGGTTGGTCGAAGGGATTCACCTCCAACATATAGCCGCTCACCGCACAGGCCATCTCGAAGAAATAGATGAGCTGACCGATTACCTTGGCTGAGACCTCGGGGATGACGATGCGGAGCACCGGGACTCCACCGTCCTCATGGGCCAGCATGGTGCCCAACTCAGCCTTGTGGTTGACTTCGCTGATGCGTTTGCCTGCGATGTAGTTCAGCTGGTCAAGGTCTTCGTCTTCCATCGGGATGCGCAGCTCATGGTTGGACTGTTCAACGGAGATCACCGTCTCAAACAGGTTGCGTAATCCATCTTGGATATATTGTCCCATGGAGTGAAGGTCGGTGCTGAAGGTGACCGAGGCCGGGAAGATGCCTTTGTGCTGTTTGCCATGGCTCTCGCCGAAGAGCTGTTTCCACCATTCGGAGAAATAAACCAGTCGAGGCTCATAGTTGACCATGATCTCGTTGGTCTTGCCCAAGCCGTAAAGGATATGGCGGACCACGGCGTATTCCGACACAATGTTGCCGTTCAGTGTCGGGTTGCTCTTGCACATCTTTTCCATCTCGATAGCACCGGCCACGAGTTCGCGGATGTCGATGCCTGCCACGGCGATGGGGAGCAGTCCTACCGGGGTGAGCACTGAGAAACGTCCTCCGACATCATCGGGGACGATATAAGTCTTGTAGCCTTTCACGTTGGCCAGTTGTTTCAAAGCTCCGCGAGCCTTGTCGGTGATGGCCACGATGCGCGAGGCGGCCTCTTGCTCGCCATATTTATGGATGATGTGTTGCTTCAGGATGCGGAAAGCGATGGCTGGCTCGGTGGTGGTGCCTGACTTGGAGATGACAGCCAGCGAGTAATCCTTCGTGTCGAGGATGGCCAGCAGCTCGGTGAGGTAGTCTTCGCTCATGTTATGTCCGGCATAGACGATAAGGGGCCGTTCACCACTGAGTGGAGCGAAATGGTTTTGCAATGCCTCGATGACAGCACGGGCACCTAGATACGACCCGCCAATGCCCACCACTACAAAGATATCGGACTTGGCACGCAACGTAGCGGCCGTTTTCTCCAAATCGGATAAAAGACTTTCGTCAATTTCCGTGGGCAAGTTGACCCAACCCAGGAAGTCGTTGCCGGCTCCAGTCTTCTCATAGATGGTGTTGTACGTGGTGGCGACTTGCGTCTCATACATCTTCATGGCCTCAGGGCCAATGAAAGACAAAGTGTGTTCAAGTTCTAATTTCATGGTGTTGAGATTTTATTGTTATTCACAAGAAAATCCCAGCGAGAGCCGGGATTTTCTAGAACCAAAAACCAAAATTTATGAAACCTTAATATTCCAACCGAGTGGACGGTTGGAAGGTCATTATGATAAGAACCGTTGCAAAAATAATCATTTTTTTAAATATGCAAGAAAAAAAACTCCTTTTTTGATATTTTTCCTCCCTTTTTCGTACCTTTGTGTGTTTTTATGCGGTATTCGTAGGTTTATTCAAATGGAGAAAAGTAGAAAAAATCTTACTATCTTAGCCATTATCATGGGGATTATCTGGATCTCTCTGCTCTATACCCAGATCCACCTAACCGAACGCATTTTCTATAGTTACAAGCAAATCTTCCAAAATAAGTTGGATATTGCTGTGAACGAATCACTTAGCAAACTGGACGGCATCGCATTCAACTCCTTTTTCCAAGACAGAAAATTCTATGACTGGAGTAAACAACAATTCAAGCAGCAGGAAGACCCCTCGTTTGACGTAGAGTTGCCCCAATCTTCCCTCGTTCATTACTCCGACAATATTTACTTTCAGGTGAAAACGTTGTTGAGTTACATGAAGGAAACAAAAAGCACTTATGATTACAATTTGATCGATTACGATGTCATCGACTCTCTAATATCCACCAAATTGCACGATAATTTCATTTATGAGCCTTTTATGATGGGCATCTATTCTGCTTCAAAGGATGTTTATTACACCACTGCGGAAGGGGCTTACAAGGATTTGCTTTTTCAGAAAGGGTTCAAATACTCACTCCTCTGTATTACCGATGAGGGTAAAATTGCCACTGACGAGTTGTTCCTCTTTTTCCCTAATCTGGAGTACCGCTTTCACTGGGATATCGTCGTGGCTTATGTGGTTATCGTCTTGCTTCTGTTGATCTTGCTTTACTGTTTCATCGTTTTCGTTGTCATCGTTATCCGTATCCGAAAAGTCAATGAGTTTAGAATCAGTATGTTAAATAATATCACGCATGAGCTCAAGACCCCTGTCACCACGATTAGCTTGGCGAGCCAGTTCCTTAAGGATAAGTCCATCCAAAAAGATGAAAAAGCTTACGAAGATTACCTGAACATGATCTCCGAGGAATCCGCTTCGCTGCAGGATCTTATTGATGAGGTTTTGACCATTTTCCGCTCTGAGCAGATACCCAAGAAAGACATGGTTGATGTGGAAATCCATCCCTTGATCAAGAATCTCTTGGCTGTCTATCAGTTGCAACTTGACCAAATAGATGCGGTGGCACACCTCGACTTACAGGCTGAGAAGGATGTGGTTTCAGGCATTTACGTACATCTCTCCAACGCATTCTCGAACCTGATCGACAATGCTATCAAATATCGGCAAGGCGACTTGGTGATCGACATCAGCACGCGCAACGTGGGCAATAGCATCGAGATTTGTTTCAAGGATAATGGCATCGGCATTGACAAGGCGAACCAGCAATTGATCTTTGAACCCTTCGCTCGGGTGAACACCGAAAATGGACATTATGTGAAAGGGTACGGTTTGGGCCTGAATTACGTGAATCAGATTATGAATTATCATAAAGGAACAATAAAAGTGGAGAGTGAGGTTGGCAAGGGAGCAAAATTTATTGTATCTTTGCCTCTCAAAACGAAATAGATGGTTTTTGGTTTCGATGTTTTTATATTATATATGTTTTGTTTTTTTATTTAACTGGTTCTAATGACACAAAAGATCAACATCCTATTGGCTGAAGATGACAAAAATCTTGGTGTCATCCTGAAGAAGTATCTCGAAGCGAAGGACATCCCCGTCACTTTGTGTGCCAATGGGGAAGAGGCCCTTCAGGCATTCAAGGACGGCAATTTTAATTTCTGTATTTTTGATGTGATGATGCCTCTTATGGATGGTTTCACTTTGTCAACTGAAGTCAAAAAAAACGACAAACGTGTGCCGATCATTTTTTTGACGGCAAAAACGACCCAAAAAGACGTAATTGAAGGTTTTAACTTGGGTGCGGACGACTACATTACCAAGCCTTTTAGCATGGACGAACTGCTGATGCGCATCCACGCTGTTTTCAAGAGAGCATCGTACGATGCACCAACCCCGACGACATTCACCTTGGGCTCCTACACTTTCGACGCGCCTCGGCATCTCTTGATCAAAGGCGACACGAGCAGAAAACTCACTTCCAAAGAGGCAGACCTCCTCTTACTCTTGTGTGAGAACATGAATGAGACCCTCGAACGTACTACAGCCCTCAACAAGGTGTGGTATGAGGACTCGTACTTCAACGCCCGTTCCATGGACGTTTATATCACCAAGTTGCGCAAGTTCTTCAAAGATGAACCTAACGTGGAACTGGTCAACGTACACGGCATCGGCTTCAAGCTGATGGTCAAAGAATAACGTAAATATTATCGGGCGACATACACGGAAGCTGGTGGAAGCAACACCGTGGTGTCGTTGATGAACTCCCACATCGTCTCACCAATAGCCCCATTGTTGGTGTTGGTGAGGACGATGAGGGTGCGCCCGTGTTGCAAGTCGCGGATGAAAAACGAACGGTAGCCTTTCCACCATCCAAAGTGAAACACCGTTCCGGGATGGTCTTGGTGGAGACGCCATCCAAAGCCGTAGTTCTCGCCTTGTTTCCAGTCGGGCGAACCTGGCTCATAAGCTTCTCGCTGAATGCTGTCGGGAAGAAAACGACCCTCTTCGAGGGCAACATGGAATCGGAATAGATCCTCCACCGTGGAGTACATGATTTTGTCGCCCATCACCCCGTTGAGATAATCGTCCTCCACGCGATGCGCCCCCTTCTTGAGAAGGTCGTAGCCCTGAACCTCAGTGTCGATGTAGGTGTCTAGCCGGTTTGCCCCACGTAACGAATAGATGTAGGAATGTGTCATGCCCAAAGGCCCAAAGACCTCTTCTTTCATGAAATCCTCGAAATGCTTGCCGCTGACTCGCTCCACGACGGAGGCCAACAAAGCGTAGTTGATGTTGTTGTAATGGAAGGTGAGGTCGGGGGCACTATAGGGCTCGGGATGGTATTTGACGTAGAGCTTGATCATCTCGTCGTTGCTCAAGGGGATGCTGCGGTTGGGCCACTGCTCGTCGGCCAAACTCTCGTACCGCGAAAGCCCGGAACGATGATTCAGCAGGTGGCGTAAGGTGATGCCTTGGTATGGGAACTCAGGGATGTACTTCCTGACGTCATCGTCATAGTCGAGCTTGCCTCTGGAATGCAGCAGCATGATGGCCTCTGCAGTGAACATCTTCGACACGGAACCGAGTTGGAACTGGTCGTCCGTCCTCAACGAGTCGCGCTGACGGTCGAGATGACGCCATCCGTAAGCCTTCTCAAGGAGTATCTGGCCACCTTCAGCGTAAAGGACCACCCCGTTCAACCCTTGGTTTTTGCTCATTGATGAGAAACATCGCTCTGCGGCAAGCTTACGCTGCTCCACCGCTTTTTTCCCTAAATCTAAAAACAACGAGTCGATGGGCAACTCGGCATCGCCTTTGTCATGCCGCCCACCGTGGCAGGAAACCCATAACAGAGGCAAAAAGAGGAAAACAATGGTTATTATGCGATTAAAAATGAACTTCATAACGAAAATTGGGCAAAAATACAGAAAAAACCGCTATTTTTGCAGCCTATTTCATCATTCAATAGTATTTTCATGTCACAATTTACAGATTTTGGATTGAATCCTGCTCTGTTGAAGGCCATAGAAGAGCTGGGGTTCGAGAATCCTATGCCAATACAGGAAAAAGCTATTCCTGTGTTGCTGGAACAAGACCTTGACTTTGTCGGTCTTGCTCAGACGGGTACGGGCAAGACAGCCGCTTTTGGGTTGCCTTTGCTCCAGAAGATTGACGCTACGCAACGTTGCGTCCAAGCACTTATCCTATGTCCTACACGCGAGCTCTGCATGCAGATCACCCGTGACCTTCAGCATTATGCCAAGTACATTCCCGAAATCTACATCGTGCCGGTTTATGGCGGTGCTAGCATCGAGGTCCAGTTTAAGGAACTGGCTCGCAAACCACAAGTCATCGTGGCTACCCCAGGCCGTCTGCGCGATATGATTCGCCGTAATCGTGTCGATTTCACCAATGTCAAGGTGATGATCCTCGACGAGGCCGACGAGATGCTCAACATGGGCTTCCAAGAAGAAGTTGACGACATCCTCGAGTACATGCCCAAGGAACGCAATACCATGCTCTTCTCTGCCACCATGCCCAAGGAGGTGGAAGCCATCCTCGACAAGTACATGAACAACCCTGTGAAAGTCGCCGTGGGAGAACGCAACTCTGGCACAGCCAACGTCGATCATAAGTATTATATGATGGCTGCCAAGGACCGTTATTCGGTGCTGAAACGTATCATCGATTATACCCCGTCCATCTATGGCATCATCTTCTGCCGTACCAAACTGGAGACTCAGGAAATCGCCGACAGCCTTATCCAAGATGGATACAATGCCGCCGCCTTGCATGGCGACCTCTCCCAGGCCATGCGCGACAACGTCATGGATCATTTCCGTAAACGTAGCCTTCAGCTGCTCGTCGCCACCGATGTCGCCGCCCGTGGCATCGACGTCAGCGACCTGACCCACATCATCAACTACAACCTGCCCGACGACATCGAGACCTACGTGCACCGTAGCGGCCGTACCGGCCGTGCCGACAAACGAGGCATCTGTATCAGCTTGGTTCACCTTCGCGAGAAACATAAAGTCAAACAAATCGAGAAAATCGTTGGCCGACCCATCGAAAGAGCGATGATTCCTACCGGTAAAGAGGTCTGCGAGAAACAACTCTTCAACCATATCGACCGTATAGAACATGTTGACATCAACCGCGAAGATATTGACGACTACCTGCCCGTGATCTTCAAAAAGCTCGAATGGATGAGCCGTGAAGAACTGATTACCCGCATGGTGGCTCTCAACTTCAACCGCTTCCTCGACTACTACAAGGATGCCGTTGACCTCAATGTGGATGAGAAGAGCGAGAAAAAAGACAAAGTAGAACGCAAAAAGGAACGCGACCGCCAGGACGAAACCATGAAACGACTCTATTTCGGACTGGGTAAGAACGACCATATCCTGCCGCAGAAGATCATCGGCAAGATCAATGACGTGACCTGCACCAAGAATATCCCCATCGGACGTATCGACCTCTTTAACGACTATTCATACGTGGATGTGGAAGAGAGCTTCGTTCCCATGATCCTGGAATGCTTCTCCGACCCGCGTAAGAACCCCAAAGGCATCGTGGTGGAGGTGGCCAAGGAACAGCCCAAACGCGAAAAGAAAGACGCTGACCGTAAGGGACGCGACGAGAAGAAGTCCCGCGACGAGAAAAAGACCCGCGACGACGACAAACCGAAATACAAAGTGGAACGTTCACGCGACGGCCACGAATGGCTCGATCCCGACTGGCGCAACCATCTCGATGACATCGACGTGTTTATTGATGAGGAAGACGAACGTCCTTCTCGCAAGAAACGCAATGAGGAGCGAGGCTTCGGAGCAAAGAAAGGCTCCGAGAGCTCGAAGAAAACTGCCTCCAAGTCGAAAAAAGAAACGGGAACTTCTGAGTCAAGAAAAGGTTCTCGTTCCATGGGTAATGGCTTCCGTTCCAGCGATTACGATGTAGATTCACGCTCATCGAAAAGATCTTCTTCAAAAAGCAGCTCATCTCGTGAGTCATCCCGAGGTCGCCGTGGTGCAGCCCGTCATGAGGAGCCAGACTACTATTCGCCGAAACGGAGGAGGAGGTGAGAATTGAGAGGTGAAAGGTGAAAGATGAGAATTTGGATTAAGGCGGCTAGACCACGGACATTGTTGCTGTCACTGTCAGGAGTGATGATGGGTGGCTTGTTGGCCGCATCGGGTCCGGTTTTCTATCCCCTTTCTGCAGTGCTCGCCGCTCTCACGGCCATGCTCTTGCAGGTGCTCTCCAACCTTGCCAACGATTATGGCGATTTCAAGAAAGGTCTTGACGATGCGAATAGGGTAGGACCTCAGCGAGCGCTACAAAGTGGTGAACTCACCGAGACTCAGTTGCGTAACGGGATAGCGTTCACTGCGCTGCTTTGCCTTCTCAGTGGCGCTGCCCTGTTGCTCGTTTCTTGGTCGCATGTCAGTTGGAAAGAACTCGCCGTGTTTGCCGTTTTAGGACTGTTGGCCATCGCTGCTGCCCTTCTTTATACCTTGGGCAAGCATCCTTACGGCTATCATGGGCTGGGCGATTTTTTCTGTTTCTTGTTTTTCGGGTTGGTGGCCGTTGCTGGCACCAATTACCTCTCTTCGCCTGGTTTTGATTGGCTCGTGGTATTGCCTGCCATGGCGATGGGTTGTCTCACCACTGCTGTGTTGAATATCAACAACATGCGCGACCATGACAACGACAAGGCCAAGGGAAAGAACACCCTGGTCGTCCGTATGGGCTTGAAACGTGCCTTCTTCTATCACTTGATGCTTGTCGTCTTGCCTTTTCTCCTGCTCACCCTCTTCTTGATGCTGAAGAAAACACCGTGGTACACCTATGCTTTTTGGTTGCTCTTTCCGCTTTTCATCAACGATTTGATTACCCTTCACCGTTCTTTGTCAGTCGGAGTCCCTGACCGTCTGTTGCCTCGTCAGGTGCTCTTCACCTTTCTGGTGACCCTGGTTTTCGGACTGACGATGTGTTACGCCACTTGACGGTCAATGATCTCTTTGAACTCGTCGAGCATATTGGGTGTGTGGATGAGTCGGGTGATCTCAGCGGACCCTAAATAGATGATCTTGACTCCTTTTTCTGATTCCCGCAAGGCCTCCAAATACACAGCCCTGCTAATGTGACCTGTGGTAAATACAACGCCAAGGTTGCTGTCGCCATTCGATGACGAAACCTTTTTGTTGAACACGATGAAATCATTCTTTGTGAATCCTATTTCAGGTCTGTTTTTACACTCCACAAAGACATATCGCCCAAACTTGTTGAAAAATGGATCGGTGAGGTCGTTTCTGACGATGATGTCAATCTCATTCTCGGCTTTATCGTGAATGCGTGTATCAATATGGATGAATCCCATTTGCCGAAACAGCCCTACCACAAACTCTTCGAACATCCTGCCTTTTTTGTGGATATTTGTCTCGTTTTTCGCCTGAGCGTAAAGATCTTCCAGGATTTGTACGGCTATTGGATTGATGTCTTTTTGAAAATAATCACGAATCAAGGAACTTAATTCAGGAATCCATGTCTGATATGTTTTTTTCTCTGTTATGGTTAGGATGTTTCCTTTGGTGAGATACTCTGATATTCGTTGTATGGATTCGTTATTGAAGTCAGATACTACAATGATCTTCGTGTATGGATTGGTGTTAATGATGTGATCCATCACCATAAAACCATCGAAATTGGAATGATCCATTTGGATGTCAACGATGGCGATGGAATAGTATTGAGTAATGATTTTGGCCATGATGTCGTTCGCGTTGGAAGCGTAAGAGAAGTCACAGTCAGTCATCGTGTCACGAAGGGCAGTAAGTAAGCTTAGTGCTTGATGTTCATCTTCTTCGATAATTAATATGGATCTGTTCATTTTGTTTATATAGTCTATTTTACTGCAAAATTAGTAAAATAGTTTCATTTGTCAAGTGTTTCTTGAAAAGAATTTACCTTGACAAAATCTCCTCGATCTTCAAAATAAGCCACCAGTTTCTCATAGAATTTGGTCTTGCTCAAGGTTTCAGCGTTGCCGAAGATGATGAGTTTCATCCGGGCTCTGGTGATGGCGACATTCATTCGGCGAAGATCGTTAAGAAAGCCGATGTTGCCACTCTCGTTGTCGCGCACCATGCTGATGAGGATCACATCGCGCTCTTGTCCTTGGAATCCATCGACGGTGTTGACCGAGATTTGATGACGCAACGGCTTAAGCATCTTGTTGTTTCTGAGATATTTGCGAAGCAATCTTACTTGTGCTTTGTAAGGTGAGATGATGCCGAAGTCGGTTTGTTCCCGCAGTAGATGTTCCATGCCGATGAGCTTCACATAGTCCATTAGGGTTTTCATCAGCAGCTTGGCTTCTTCATGGTTGCTGCGGCTGAGGCTACGGCTTTGCTGCTCACCGAAGTCGCATAGCGAGGTGTCGATCCACATCAGCGGCTTGTCGATAGGGGAGACGAGTCGTTCAGCTACCGAAGGGTCAGCCTTAAGTTTGCCATGGTAGAAATGCCGCGATGAGAACTCCATGATATCTTGGTTCATGCGGTATTGCACATCCAACAGGGTGACACATGAAGGTTTGCTTTTCACCACTTTCTGCATCAATGTGCGTTCCAGGCCTTCGTGTCCTGCCTCCTTGCATTTCACCGTGGGTGGCAACTGTTGATGGTCTCCTGCGAAGACGACACGGTCGGCCTTGAGGATGGCGGTCCAACAGGCGGCTTCGAGGGCTTGGGCAGCCTCGTCGATGAATACGGTGCCGAAGTGGCGTCGCTCCAACAGCCTGTTGGCACTGCCGATGAGGGTGCAGGCAATGACTCCTGAGTTGGCGAAGAGCTCCTCGCGAATCTTCACCTCCAACTCCATCTCGCGATGTTGAAGCTTGCGGATCTGGTTATGCTCTTTCTCTCCCAGCCTAGGATGGCTCTTGATTTCCCGGATTGCTGAACGCACTCCGAACAACTCCAGGTAATCGGGATGGTTGGCATAGCGGTATTCATAGGAGCACTGCATCATCACGTCGTTGATTCTCAATGGATTGCCGATGCGAAGTACAGGGATGCCTCGGCGAAAGAGCTGTTCGCTGATCCAATCGACGGCAGCATTACTTGGGGCGCATACCAGCACTTGTAACTCACGTTTCAAGGTCTCGCTGATGGCTTCCACCAGGGTGGTGGTCTTGCCGGTTCCGGGAGGGCCATGCACGATGGCGGTTTCACGGGCGTTGAGCACCTTGGCCACGGCAGCGTTTTGGCTGGCATTAAGCCACGGCATGGATGTGTGACGTAAGTCTCTGAACGAGGGTTGTGCCTCACCGATGAGTACACTGCGGAGGTGGACGAAGTCCTCGTCGTTGCGTTCCTTAACCTGTCTTAGGCTGCTTTGCATCACCTGATAAGTGTAATCGTCGATGCCCAGCAGGACCCCGATGCTGCCCCTTGAGGCAAGGTTTTGCAAGGCCATCATGGTGGGCATGTTGTTTACCGACACCTCCATGCGGTATTCGCGGATGCTGCTGACCACGCAGTTGTAGTTGAGAACCCGCATCTGTCCGTTTTCGATGCTGAAGAAGTTGACGATCTTGCCCGGCTCGAAGTCGCTGCTCGACTCTTCAGGAAGTGCCCCGTCGTAAAACACATCTACTACCAGCTGGTTGGCGATGTTGTAAGAGGTGTTTCCCAGTCGTATCGGATACCAACAATCGCCCTCGGCTACCTCGCCATTCAGCGGGGCGCGCCTCACTGCTTCGAGGTAGGCTGCCTTCTCGAATTCATACTCCTTGCGGAGCAGCTCTGACTGTTTCAGCAAACTCTCAAACATCTGTTTCTCGCTGCCAGGCGTCTCGAAGAGACGCGATCTCAAAAACTACACACATGCACAGCGCAGTATGGAGGCAAAAAAAGGACATCAACTAGTTGATGTCCTTTGATCGTCGGAGTGGCCCGACTCGAACGGGCGACCGCTTGCACCCCATGCAAGAATGCTAGCCAACTGCACCACACCCCGATTGCATTTGCGGCTGCAAAGATAAAAAGGTTTTTTGAATTAGCATGCTTTTTTGCGAAAAAAATGATATTTTTGCAAAGAAATATCTTCTTACTTCCGTCTTCTAACTACTAAAATCTATAATAATGGAACACATTGAATGTTTGATTATCGGCTCTGGCCCAGCAGGCTACACCGCGGCTATCTATACTTGTCGCGCCGACATCAAGACCGTTGTCTATGAAGGCATCCAACCGGGAGGACAACTTACTCAAACCACTGAAATTGAAAACTTTCCAGGTTATCCAAAGGGCATCAATGGCCCCGATATGATGGAAGAAATACGCCAACAGGCCGAACGTTTCGGTGCAGAGATCCGCATGGGTGAGGTCACCTCCATCGACGCTTCGCAGCGACCTTTCAGGGTGACTACCGAATATGACGGTGAACTCCTTGCCGATAGCATCATCGTCTCTACCGGTGCCTCCGCACGTTATCTTGGACTGCCCACCGAAGAGGAATTCAAAGGTGGCGGCGTCTCCGCTTGTGCCACTTGCGACGGTTTCTTCTATAAAGGTAAAGACGTCGCCGTGGTAGGTGGCGGCGATACCGCTTGCGAAGATGCCACCTATCTCGCCAAACTCTGCAACAAAGTCTATCTCATCGTCCGTCGCGACGTGCTGCGCGCCTCCAAAGCCATGCAGCATCGGGTGCTTAACACTCCCAATATCGAGGTGCTCTGGAAACATCAGACCAAAGAGCTCTTCGGTGAGCAGAATGGCTTCATGAAAAAACTGAAAGGCGCCGTGCTTTACCATAGCGACACCAAAGAGGAACGCACCATCTATGTGGATGGCTTCTTCGAGGCTATTGGACATACGCCTAACACTGAGCCGTTCAAAGGTGTCCTCGATATGGATGAGGAAGGCTATATTATCACCAAGCCGAAATCCACTGCGACCAACGTGGAAGGCATCTTCGCCTGTGGCGACTGCCAGGACCGCATCTACCGCCAAGCTATCGTAGCCGCCGGAACAGGCGCTATGGCCGGCATCGAAGTGGAGCGGTTCCTTATCGCAAATAAATAAACCTCACCCTCCCCCTCGCCCATCGGGAGAGGGGGTCGGGGGGTGAGGGCGTAATCAGACTCGACCCTATGGAACTAACCACCCCGCTCAATATCACTCCAATGAATCAAACCATCGTCTATGGCGATGGCCTGCTCTTCTTGGGCTCCTGCTTCGCAGACGAGATTGGGTGTCTGTGCAAAGGCCTCGGCTTCAACGCTCAAGTAAACCCCTTCGGCGTGCTCTATAACCCTGTCAGCATCGCCCAAAGCATCTTTCGGCTTCACGAAGGGAAACCTTTCACAACGGATGAGGTGATCCAAGTGGGAGAGGGCTACTACTGTACCTTTTACCATAATACAGCTTTCTGGAACCCTACCCAAGAGTCCCTGCTGAACCATGTCAACCAGAGTCTTGCTGAAGCCCATCAGCACTTCAAAGACTCCCACTGGATCATCATCAGCTTGGGTACGTCCTGGGCGTTCCGAAGGCTCGACACACTCCAAGTTGTGTCCAATTGCCATAAACTGCCCGCCAATCGGTTCGATAGAGTGTTTCTCGACACACCCACCACGGTGGCAGTGCTCTCTGAGCTGCTGAAGACCTTCCCAGATAAGCAGTTCATCTTCACCGTTTCCCCCCTCCGTCATCTCAAAGACGGTCTCCACGAGAACCAGCTGAGCAAGGCAGCCCTGCTACTGGCGGTGGATCAATTGTGCAAGACCTTCGTCAACGCACACTACTTTCCCGCATATGAGATCCTCCTCGATGAACTTCGCGATTATCGTTTCTACAAGGAGGACATGATTCATCCTACCGACCAAGCGGTACGCTATATCTTCGAGAAATTTGTTGACTTCGCCGTCAACCCCTCCCAGAAACCTGCCATGAAAAAGGCTGCTGAACTCAAGCAGATGCTTCATCATAAACCTCTCTTCCCTGAAAGCGAGGCGTATAAAAAATTTAAAGACCTTGAGCGACAAACTAAGGATGAATTAAGCATTATTAATCATAATGTATTGATTAATAATCTTTTATAAATTATCCAACAGATTTATTTGGAATCTTTCTAAATATCAACAGCGTTGACATTTAGTTAAAGAATTTTATAAAAAGTATGCTTTTTCTTATATTTGCAACACGCAATAACCCCTAAAACTTATCTATTATGAAGAAGCACTTACTTTTTTTAATGCTTTTTGTCATCAGTTCGATGGCATTTGCTCAAGAGCAGGTGAAGCCACAGTGGAACAAGGTCCTCGGTGGTGCTCCCGCTACTTTCCAAACCCAACTTATCTCCTCATCTGACAATAGCATCAAGGTGAACGTCAAAGTGCCTGGTTTTTATACCACAGCGGTCAACACTCCACGTGGTGAGGCATGGGTCATCACGGTTCCCAAGGCCGTCAGCACGGCGCAAGAAGGTGAACCAGATATGCCCATGATTGGCATCCCCGCCATCATTGGCGATAAGGCTCGAATGGGCATCAAAGTTATAGAGGCTCAATATATGGATTTCGAGGGTATCGACATAGCCCCGTCAAAGGGCCAAATCAGCCGTCAGATCGACCCTCAAAGCGTCCCTTATACTTATGGTGAATGCTATTCCAATGACGCCTTCTTCCCTGAAAAGAACGTCGGCCTGTACGAACCTTATATCCTTCGCGACTTCCGTGGTCAGAATATGGTGGTCAAGCCTTTTGCCTACAACCCTGTCACCAAGACCCTTAGAGTGTATTACGACATCACTGTCGAGATGGTGAAGGAAGGCCTTGGTGGAGAGAATATGATGGAGACACAACGTGGTAGCACCATGAAAATCGACCCAGAATTCAAGAATGTGTACTCTAACCACTTCATCAACTACGATGCAGCAACAGCCAAATATTCGCCCATTAGCGAAGAAGGTGACCTGCTCATCATCTGCTACGACAACTTCAACAGCTACATGACCGATTTCGTCAATTGGAAGAGAACCCGCGGCATCAACACCACCATCGTCAACAAAAGTACCGCTGGTTCCACCTATTCGGCCATCCAGACCTATATCAAGAACCAGTATAACGCTAACCCTAACCTCGCCCACGTGTTGCTTGTCGGCGATGTGGCTCAGATCCCCGGTTACTCCTATTCAGGCGGTGGATCCAGTTACTCGGGCCTTGGCGACAACGCCTATGGACAAATCGTCGGTAACGACTATTACAATGATATCTTCATCGGTCGTTTCTCTGCACAAACTGCAGCGCAAGTCACTACTCAAGTCAATCGTTCCATCTATTATGAACGTGACATGACCGCATCCGATACCTGGCTCAAGGTGGGCGATGGTATCGGCCGTAAGGAAGGTGCCGCTGGACACAACAACGAAGACGACTATCAGCATATCGACAAAATCCGCACCGATCTTCTTAACTTTGGCTATAGCACGGTGTATCAGGATTATGAGAATCTCTCGGGCTACACGGGAACGGCTACGTCGATTAGCAACCACATCAATAGTGGCGTCGGCATCGTCAATTACTGCAATCACGGTAATAACCAAATGTGGGGCGTCGCCTACTATAGCAACACCCATGTCAACCAACTGACCAACAAAAACAAGTTGCCTTTCATCTGGTCGGTCGCTTGTTTGGTGGGTAAATATGACAACACAGAAACTTCTTATGGTAGCAATTACACCATCGGTCAGAAGAACGACTGCTTTGCCGAGGCTTGGATGCATGCCACTTACAGCAGCTCTGACTTGACACCTACCGGTGCTGTCGGTGGCGCTTTCTCTTATATCTCACAGCCTTGGCTGCCGCCGATGTATGCCCAGGACGAGATGGTCGATATCCTTGTGGAGAGCTATAGCAGCAATATCAAGCATACCTTGGCTGGTACTTCAGTCAATGGTATGTTGAAGATGTTCGACCAATACGGCACCACTGGTTCTAATGGCCAGGCTTCCGTGGGCACCTATCAAGCGTGGATTATCTACGGCGATCCCTCGCTGATGCTTCGTACTAAGACCCCTCAGGCCATGACGGTGACCCATGCCGGCACCATCCAATCCGATGCGACATCCTACACGGTCAACGTAACCAACGGCAATGGTGCTTTGGCTACTATCACCAACGCCAGTCACCAAATCCTGGGTAGAGCCACAGTGGCAAACAACAAGGCTACCATCACCTTAACCGCTCCAGGCAACAACAGCGGCGATCTTACCCTTTGTGTCTTTGGCTATAACAAGGTGACCTATCTCGGTACCATCACGGTGGGCGGCGGTGGCGGCACCACGACCAACTACACCGTGACGGCTTCCGCTAATCCAACGGCTGGTGGTACAGTAACCGGTGCAGGTACTTATGCTTCTGGTACAAGCTGCACCTTGACGGCCACGGCAGCTTCGGGATATCAGTTTGTCAATTGGACTAAGAACGGCTCAACGGTCTCCACCAATGCCACTTATACTTTCAATGTCACAGCATCAGCAACCTATGTCGCCAACTTCACCCAGATTCCGTCGGGCGGCGGCACGAGCGGCGACGTGACCATCGGTAGTGGCACCTCTACCAATGCTTATTTGCCAACATACGCTTATTATAACTACTCACTTACCGAACAGATCTATACCGCTGCTGAACTCGGAGGTGCTGGCACCATCACCGCAATCGCTTTCAAGGTGTCTAACTCCAAGTCAACGACCCGTACTGTGGATCTCTATATGAAGACCACCACCAAGACGGCCTTCAGCTCCAAGACGGGATGGGAGAGCCTCGCCGCCTCCAATAAGGTCTATTCGGGTTCCGTCACCTTCAACGCCTCGGGTTGGACAACCATCACTCTCAGCAATCCATTTGTCTATGACGGTACCAGCAACCTTATCATCGGTATGGACGACAACACCGGATCTTATGTGAGCAGTAGTAGCTCACCGCAATTCTATGTCTATTCCACCGGTGCTAACAGAGCGTTGAGAATCTATAATGACAACACCAACTACAATCCTGCATCACCGACTTCCTATAGCGGCACCTATGTGACCTCGAACAACCAGATCTTGCTCACCAAGACCACTTCGGGAGGCGGTACTGTCAACAACTATACCATCACCGCAACGGCGAACCCAACAGCTGGTGGTTCCGTTACTGGCGCTGGTACCTATCAACAGGGTAGTACGGTTACCTTGAAAGCTACCGCTGCCACGGGATACACCTTCAGTAAATGGACCAAGAACGGCACTCAGGTCTCTACTAACGCGAACTATAGCTTCACGGCTACTGCTGACGGGGCTTACGTCGCCGTGTTCACCTTGAACAGCTACAATGTCACGGCAACAGCCAACCCAACAGCTGGTGGTACCATCACTGGCGCGGGTACTTACAACCATGGCAGTACCGCGACACTTACCGCTACAGCAAAGAGTGGCTATGAGTTTGTGAACTGGACAAAGAACGGTACTCAAGTCTCCACCAATGCCACATATAGCTTTAATGTCACCAGCGCCGCTTCCTTAGTGGCCAACTTCAGCCAACAGGTTGTCACCACCTATTATGATGTCACCGTGGCTCCGGTCAGCAACGGCACCATCACGGCCAGCAAGACCAGTGCCACCGCTGGAGAGACCATCACTCTGACCGCCACTCCTGCCTCGGGGTGCAGTTTCGTCCAATGGATCGTGTATAAGACGGGTGATGTGACCAATACCATCAATGTTGCCAACAACCACTTCACCATGCCTGCTTACAACGTCACCGTGGCTGCCCTCTTCCAACCGAATGCCTCTTCCGGTTCCTCCACCAGTCTGACTGTCGGTAGCGGTTCTTCCACCAACGCCTATCTGCCCACATATGCTTATTACAAGTATTCGTTCACGGAGCAGATTTATACCGCTGCTGAGATCGGTCAGGCAGGCACTATCACTGCCGTCGCCTTCCAGGTGTCCAACGCCAAGTCAACAACCCGTACGTTGGATGTCTATATGAAGACCACCACCAAGACGGCCTTCACGTCCAAGACGGGATGGGAGAGCCTCTCCGCCTCCAATAAGGTGTTCTCTGGCTCCGTCTCCTTCAATGCTTCAGGTTGGACCATTATCACGCTGAACACTCCGTTTGTCTATAACGGCACTAGCAACCTTGTCATCGGTGTGGATGACAATACGGGATCCTACGTGAGCAGCAGTAGCAACTCACCGAAGTTCTACGTCTATTCCACTGGTGCCAACAGGGCGATGAGAATTTATAGCGACAACACCAACTACAATCCCGCTTCGCCATCTTCCTACAGCGGCACCTACATCACCTCCAACAACCAGCTGGGTCTGGTGATGGCAGGAACTGCCTCAGGCAATACCGAGACCTTGACGGTGACTCCGAATAACCTGACGGGATTCAACTACGTGTATGGCAGTGGTCCTTCTCAGGTACAGAGCTTTGCCGTCATCGGTGCCGACCTCAGTGGCAATGTCACGGTCACAGCTCCAACCAACTACGAGATCAGCACTACGCCTAACGGTAACTTTGGCAATACGGTGACCCTCACTGGAAACAGAGACCGCGGCACCCAAACTTGGGGATTCGAAGGCACCATGAACAACTGGACCACCATCGATGCTGATGGTGATGGACATAACTGGCAGCTGGCTTCGGTGTTGATGAGCGGCTATAGCATCAATGCCCATGGCGGTAGCGACATGCTTTCCTCCGAGAGCTACAACAGTAGTACTGGCGCGCTGACTCCTGACAACTGGCTGGTCTCACCACAAGTTCCTCTTGGTGGCACCTTCACCATGTATGCCTGCGCCCAGGATGCCAACTACGCAGCTGAACACTTCGGTGTCTTTGTATCTACTACCAGCAACACCAATACCAACAGCTTCACCAAACTCAATGAGTGGACGCTTAGCTCCAAGAGTGGTGGCGACCGCGCTCAAGGCAATTGGTACCAATGCACCGTTGACCTCGGTGCCTATGCCGGACAGAATGGCTATATCGCCGTGCGTCACTTCAACTGCACCGACCAATTCTACCTCAACGTCGATGACTTCACCTTGACTTATAGCGACACTCCAGCAACACCCGATCCTACACCTTCAACTGGTATCGAATTCCTGACGGCTAACGTTTATGTCCGTCTGAAGTCTGGGCTGTCACAAGGCAGTTACAACAACAAGACTCTCACGGTGACAACGGGTACGGCTACCGCTACCGTCACGTTGAGCGGTACCGTCTCAGGTCGTGCCTTCGTACCAGAGGAGATGGTGATGGATGAAGAGAATTCCTTCAGCCTCTACCCGAACCCGGTTAGTCGCGGCCAAAACTTCCACATGGAGATTCCTGCCACGTTGGATCTGAATGAAGCCCAAGTTGAAATTTATAATGCCCTTGGCGCCTTGGTTCACTCCGAACAATATCACGGCAACGAGATCCATAACACCTTCGCTGCTGGCGTCTATACTATCAGGGTGTCCGATGCTAAGGGAACGGTCTATCACAGCAAACTGGTGGTCAGATAACTAATTTCGGATAACCTATCGTTGTAGGGCTGCCGCAATGCGGCAGCCCTACAATTGTTGAAATAATATCAATTGTTTGTTATTATTCATTATCTTTGCGACTCAAAACGAATCGCATCGATGATCCCTTCAACCTTCCCAAACAAGAAACTCGACTTCGTCGAAGAGCTGGTGCTCTATACCGACGCCCATATCTTTCTCACCGGAAAAGCCGGTACCGGCAAGACGACATTCCTTCGTAACTTGCCTCAAAAAACCTATAAACGCATGGTGGTGGTGGCCCCTACCGGAGTGGCCGCCATCAACGCTGGCGGACAAACTATCCATTCCTTCTTTCAGCTGCCCTTCGGACCACAAATACCCGAGGATGCCATCGACCCTAGCCTGAGGACAATACAAGCCCAGTCAAGGGCACAGTTCCAGAAACTCAACAAGCGGAAACTCAACCTCATGCGTAGCCTCGACCTGCTCATCATCGATGAGATTAGCATGGTACGTGCCGATGTGCTCGATGCCATCGACGCTGTGCTGCGCCGTGCCAGAAGATCGCAGAAAGCCTTCGGTGGTGTGCAGCTGCTCATGATTGGCGACGTGCATCAGCTCGCCCCCGTGGCCAAAGCCGAGGAATGGGAAGTGCTCGCTCCTTTCTACAACACTACCTATTTCTTCGGAAGCCATGTCCTCCAAAATACACCCTATGTCTGCGTGGAATTGGAACATATCTACCGACAACATGACGATGACTTCATCACTTTGCTGAATAAAGTGCGCGACAATCGCCTCGACAAAGAATGCCTGCACCTGCTGAACAACCGCTACCAACCGAACTTCATCGCCCATGACAATGAAGGCTACATCACCCTGACCACCCATAACTATCAAGCAGATCAAATCAACGAGTCGAAGTTGGATGCTCTTGGTACCAAACCTCTCGTGTTCAAAGCGGATGTTGAAGGCATCTTCCCCGAAAACACCTTCCCAACCAAAGAAGAATTGGTGCTGAAAATCGGCGCCCAGGTGATGTTCGTCAAAAACGACCCTTCACCCGAAAAAGCTTTCTACAATGGAAAAATAGGACGACTGGTGGGCTATGATAAAGAATCGGAGAACGTTACCGTGCTGAGCGATGGGGAATACATCGTGGTTCCTCGGCTGAAATGGGAGAATATGGAATATACCATCAACCCCGAAAACCAGGAGATCGACGAGAAGGAAATAGGAAGCTTTACCCAAATCCCACTGCGACTGGCCTGGGCGGTCACCATCCACAAAAGTCAAGGCCTTACCTTTGACAAGGTCATCGTAGATGCAGGACAAGCCTTTGCCCACGGACAAGTATATGTCGCCCTTAGCCGCTGTACCTCCCTGGAGGGTCTGGTGCTGAAAACCCCAATCAACAGCAATGCCCTGGTCAACGATTTTGCAGTCAACCACTTCGTGGACGTGCTCCCTGAAAAAGAACCCACACAAGAAAAAGTCGATACGTTACGCCATCAATATGAGCTGGATACGATGCTGGAACTCATTGATTTTGATGGTATCTATAAGGATTTTGGAAAGCTGATGCGCATCATTTATAATAACGATACGCTGTTTGAGAGTTCCATGATCCAAGACCTCTCAGGGCGACGCAACCGGATCCATGAGGAGTTGTGTGCAGTGGGCATGAAATTCGAAGCACAAGTGCGCCGATTCCATGATCAAACCCCGTCGTGTGATCAAAATCCCGCCCTTCAAGATAGGCTAAAAAAAGGAATATCCTATTTTTGGGAACATCTCAATGCCATCAAAGAAGGCCTCTTCGATTTGCCTTTCAAGACGGATAACAAAGCTGTCAATGAGTTGCTCACTGAAGCCCTGAAACAACTTGAAGAAGGTATATCTCTAAAAACCAGCTGTTTGGAGTCTTGCAAGGAGAAATTCTCCGTCAAAGACTACCAACGGACCAAGTCCATCAAGTCGTTAGAGGAGGAAGAACCTAAGAAGAAAAAGATCCAAATCAAGGACGATGTGATGGATAAAAACCCGCTTTATGCGCTACTCAGGGCTTGGCGTTCGGAGAAAGCCGACGAGCTGAACGCCGAGCTTTTTGCAATCATCCCCAACAAGCCGCTTAAGGCCATTGCACAAGAGAAACCTGTCACCCTGGCCGACTTGAAAAAGATCCCAGGCATGGGTGTCAAAAGAGTCACCGCTTTCGGTGCTGAGATCATTGATATCGTTTTGCTGTTTTTAGAGCAGTGACCGAAAACACGTTAATCTTTCGCAAAAAGATCAAGATAATCTTTTCCTTCTGGGGTTTGGGGTAAGTTTTCCTGGGTAACGATGGTAAATACGTAAACAAGTTCCTTCTCGGCCTTGGCTTCTCTTACATATTGTCGTTTCAACAAGGGTTTTGTCCCTGATAACCCAAGGGTTTCTGTCATCTTTCGCTGGAGTGTCTTCTCCGGGGTGTCACCGAACGCCACATGCCACCAGTAACGCTGTGTGGTCTCTCCTTGGCCATCGATGACATGCAGGTGCACGACAGGATGAAGCATTTTGTTTCCCTGGTGAAGCTCCATATACAAGGCACGTCCCACAATGTTGCCACGCTCGTTGACGATAGGCAGGAATTCCATGGGATTGATCTCGGGCTCAAAGCAGCTTGATGGGTCCGTTTCAATGGCCATGTCAACATCATCGTCATGAACCTGAGGCGTTTGCGCTATCTGAACGGGCTTCTTGTTGATGGTGTTTTGTGCTTTTCTTTTCTGGGGCATCGCTGTTTCCTTTTGCCCGTCGCGGATAATCTTTGTGAGTGTCATCGGCTCAAACGACACTTCCTCCACCGTAATCCTCTCCATGCCTCCTGGCCCCTTCCTTTCAAAGACTGCCCCTGCCTTTTTCCCTGTCAATGACTTGGCCAAGGGGGAGATGAACGAGACAAGGCCATTATCCACGTCGGCTTCATCCACGCCAACAATCCTTACTACACGTCCATTGTAACGCACCCAGGCACCGAAGCTCACCGTGTCTTTTTGGGCCTTGGAGAGATCGACTTCAATAGCGCTGTTGATACGATTAATGAGCAACTTCATCTTTGCCTCGATGAAGTTGCTCATGATGTAGTTGTCGCCCGTGTTGTCGAGCTCAGCTTTCAGGTTTCTCAGTTCCTCGTTGAGCGCTGCAAGTCCTTCTTTTGTGACATAGTTAGGCACACCTTCTGGAAGGTAGGCCCTCAGCGGCACCATGGGAATCTCTTCCTGATCGCCTTCTTTGATGAAACCTCTACTCATCGGTGAGGCGCTCTTTATTCAATCACCAGTTCGTTGATGATGTTATAGCATCTTCCAACCTTCTCGATGCACCACAGCAGATAGCGGGCATCGACGCAGATGGTGCGTTGTACCTGGTTCTCGAAGTTGAGGTCACCGCTCATGGCTTCCCAGTTGCCGTCGAAAGCCAGGCCGATGAGTTTGCCTTCACCGTCGATGACGGGACTCCCGGAGTTGCCTCCCGTGATGTCGTTGGTAGTGATGAAGTTGACCACCAGCTCACCGTTCTCGTTGGCATAACGTCCGTAATCTTTTTTGGCATAAAGGTCGCGGACATCTTGTGGAATGTCGAATTCCCAGTTGCCAGGCACGTACTTGGCCATCACACCGTCCATGGTGGTGTAGTAGTTGTAGTTGACGGCATCAGCAGCCTTGTAAGGAGCCACGGTACCGTAGGTCAAACGCATGGTGAAGTTGGCATCGGGATAGAAGTTGCGGTCGCTTTGCATCTCCATCAAGCCTTTCATGTAGAGACGTTCTCCCTGGTTGCCCAAGTTTTGGGCTTCGGCATAACGTCCGTAGATGGTGTTGTACGACTCGATGATGTTCTCAGTCAGTGCATAGATCGGGTCCTTGTCGAGTTTCTTGGGTTTCTGAAGCCATTGCTCCAAACGTTCTTTGTCGGTGAATACGCTCTTTTCGAAGGCCTTATTGACGTATTGGCTGAAGTCACCTCCGTTTTCTTTGCCGATGCGCAGAATTTCGCTAGGCATGAGTTCGCTGGGGATGTTCTTGTAGAACAGGCCGAGCAGCGCAGCGGTCACGTCACGGTCCAGAGGCATGTTATAGTCTTTGAAGAAGGCATCCACGCTACCTTGCAGTTTTTCAGCGGCGATGAGGATGTCTTCTTTTTCGGCTTTCTCCTCGATCATGCGGTTGATGCCTCTGAAGCGGCGGCAGAACGAGATGGCCTCGCCACCGTTCCATCCTGCCTCGCGGTGATACACGAACGATTTCTGGATCTCATCGAGGATTTCCCATTTCTTGGCGATGCCCTCGAAGATGTTGCCATATTCGGCTTTGCGTCTAGCGTCGGCTGCGACCCAGTTCATGAACTCTTCTTCTTGTGCGAGTCGGCGTTCAAACACATGGTTGCGTTTCAGCTGTTTCACTTGGCCGATGTAGTATTTCCAATAGTTCGACACGCTGGCTTGCTTGGAGGCATATTGGATGAAGACCTCTTGGTCGGCGTCCATATGTTTACGGTAGTTGTCGAGCTTGGTGGTACGGCAGTCGATGATGGCAGGGCCTTCTTCTTCGATGACGTTCTTCACGGTATAGGAGGTGGAGTAGCGGTCGGTGCTGCCAGGGTAGCCGAGGATCATGGCATAGTCGCCAGGCTTCACACCGTTGAGGTTGATGGGCAGGAACCATTTCGACTTCATGGGGACGTTGTCCTTCGAATAGCTTGCCGGGCTGCCGTCGGGGGCGGTATAGACGCGGAAAATGTTGAAGTCGCCCTTGTGACGAGGCCAGGTCCAGTTGTCGGTGTCAGCACCGAACTTGCCGATGCCCCAAGGTGGGCAGCACACCAGACGCACGTCGGTATATTCGTCGTACTCGAAGAGAATGTACTGGTTCCCACTATAGAAAGGCACCACCTCGACACGCACTTTGCGGTCGCCTTTGCGGTCTTTCTCCAGTTGGCGGATGTTTTTACCCACCAGGGTCTGTCGGTCAGCCTCGGTGGTCTCGGCAGTGACGCCTTCCAACACGAACTCGGTCACGTCTTCAACCTTGTTCAAAAACAGCACGGAGAGGCCTGGATTGGGCAACTCCTGGTCTTTGCTATAGGCCCAGAAACCGTCGGTCAGATAGTCATGTTCGATGGAGGAGAGTTTCTGCACGAAGCTCAGTCCACAATGGTGGTTGGTCAGCAACAGTCCTTCGGGAGAGATGATCTCACCGGTACAGCCGCCGCCGAACTGCACGATGGCGTCTTTCAGGCTGGGCTGGTTGAGGTCGAAGATCTGTTGGGCGGTGAGTTTGCAGCCCAAGGCTTGCATCTCGGCCAGATTTTGGCCATTCAGTGCATATGGCAACCACATGCCTTCGTCAGCTCTTGCTGCCATCATCGATAACAGCAACGCTGTAACAAGTAGGAATCTTTTTTTCATATTATTATGCTTTGTTTGTGTCTTGTTTTTGCTTTGTTCTTATAATGACGTACCCTTCAAGAAAGCCATCACATTTCCTTCAATTCTCTTCGCCAGGTCTTCTGAGTCTGGAGCCTTTTCGAATTTGTGTCCGGTGACCTTCTCGTAGAGTTCGATGTAACGATTCGAGACGCTCTCCACGTATTCTGGTGTCATCTCCGGGACCTGCTGCCCCTCTTTGCCTTGGAAGCCATTGGCCATGAGCCATTCACGGACGAACTCCTTCGACAGCTGCACCTGAGGCTCGCCCTTGGCGAAACGCTCTTCGTACTGGTCGGCGATGAAGTAACGCGACGAGTCAGGGGTGTGGATCTCGTCCATCAACACCACTTGGTCGCCAATCTTGCCGAACTCATACTTGGTATCGACCAAGATCAATCCTTGCTTGGCGGCAATCTCCGTTCCGCGTTGGAACAGCTTGCGGGTGATTTCTTCGATTTGAATGTAATCTTTCTCGCTAATCAGCCCCTGGCGTATGATCTCTTCACGGGAGATGTCCTCGTCGTGACCTTCCTCAGCCTTGGTAGTAGGGGTGATGATGGGCTCTGCAAAACGCTGATGTTCTTTCATGCCTTCGGGGATCTGCACTCCACAGATGGTGTGCTGTCCACTTTTGTAGGTGCGCCAGGAACTTCCGGTGAGGTAGCCGCGGATGATCATCTCCACGGGGAAGGGCTTGCACAAACGACCCACTGTGACCATCGGGTCGGGCGTGGCTAGTTTCCAATTGGGGACGATGTCGGTGGTGGCGTCCAAGAACATGGATGCAATCTGATTCAACACCTGCCCTTTGTAAGGGATGCCCTTCGGCAAAATGACGTCGAAAGCGGAGATGCGGTCGGTGGCCACCATCACCATGTATTCGTCGTTGATGAAATAACAGTCGCGGACCTTGCCGTGATACACCTTGGTCTGCCCAGGGAATTGATAATCGGTTTTTGTTAATGCTTTCATTTTATTATTCTTTTGATTCTTCTAAATCTTCTGTCTCCTGTCTTCTGTCTTCTGTCTCCTGCCTTCTCTTATAAGCGTTTATGATCTCCGTCACCAGCTTATGTCTGACCACATCCTTGTCGTCGAGCATGATGAACTCGATGCCAGGCACGTCCTTGAGCACCTCCATGGCCTGTGGCAGTCCCGAAGGGGTCTTGGGCGGCAAGTCGATCTGGGTGATGTCGCCCGTGACAATGAACTTGGCGGAACGTCCCATACGGGTCAGAAACATCTTCAGCTGGCTCCGGGTAGCGTTTTGAGCCTCATCGAGAATCACGAAGGCATGGTCCAAGGTGCGTCCACGCATGAAGGCCAAGGGGGCAATCTCGATGGTGTGGTCCTCCATGTATCCCTCCAGCTTCGAAGTGGGAATCATGTCGCGTAAGGCATCGTACAACGGCTGGAGATAGGGATCCAGCTTGTCTTTCAAGTCACCAGGCAAGAACCCCAGATGCTCATCGGCCTCTACTGCGGGACGGGTCAATATGATCCTTCTTACCTGACGGGCCTTCAGCGCCCTGACTGCCAAGGCCACTGCAGTGTAGGTCTTACCCGTGCCTGCTGGACCGATGGCAAAGACGAGATCCTTGTGATCCGATGCCGTCACCATCCGCTTTTGGTTGGCGGTGATGGCCTTCACGGGGATGCCCCCGCGACCGAAGACCAAGACGTCGCTCTCCGACATCCGCTGCTGCAACTCATCGTCGCTGTTGGCCATCATCACGTCCTCGATGTCCTTTTCGTCAATCCGTCCCTTGCGCTCCAACTGCACCGTCAACATCTCATATCGGCTGATGAACTGCTCCATCTCCTCCTCTTCTCCCATCACCTTGATGAAGTTGCCCCGAGCGATGATCTTCAACTTCGGAAACAACGACTTGACCTTGTCCAAATACTTGTCGCTGGGACCGTATAGGTCCTTCGGATCTACATTTTCTATCTGAAGTATCTGTTCTGCCATTTTTGTTCGTAAATTTTTGCAAAGGTAATGAATTGTTTTTTTTCTTTTTTCCAGATTTAGTGTTATCTTTGCAATCGTAATTATTTTTCTCGGCGGGATGGCTATTATCACCTTGACAAGCGACTGGGGCACCTCTGACTATTATTGCGCAGCGGTGAAAGGTGTCATTCTTTCCCAAATGCCTAACGCCACCATCGTTGACATCACACACGACATCACCCCGTTCAACATCGCCGAGGCTGGCTTTACCCTCCGCAACTGCTACCAGAATTTCCCCGCTGGCACCATTCACATCATCGCCGTCGAGACCATCGAGTCGGATGTCAACCCCCATGTGGTCGTGAAAGCCCATGGACAGTATTTCATCTCCACCGACAACGGCATCTTCAGCCATATCCTCGATGGTGATTACGAAGAAGCAGTGTTTATCGATGTGGAACAAGACACCGACTTCTTCACCTTCAGCACCCGCGACCGCTTCGCCAAAGTCGCCGTCATGATCGCTAAAGGCGAACCCCTCTCCAATATCGGAGCTCGACGCGAACGCCTCAACGACGGAGGCTCCTTCTGCGCTACCGTCAAAAACAACATCATCGAAGGCATCGTCATCCATATCGACTCCTACGAAAACCTCATCACCAACATTTCCAAGAAACTGTTTATGGAAGTTGGCCGTGGGCGCGACTTCCTCATCAAAGTCAAAGGCGACCTCTATATCATCGACGAAATCTCGGAGAGCTACGACGACGTCGAACATCTCGACCCCGTGGCTCTCTTTGGTACCCATGGCTACCTCGAAATCGCCCTCAACCATGCCAAGATGGCCTCACTTTGGGGTATCGAGATCCGCTCTACGATTCAAGTTGTTTTTGAAGATTAAGGTAAATAACTTCCAGATAATCAATCCGATAAGAATTCCCAACGCGGCACCGGCAAGGATGTCGCCAGGGTAGTGTACCCCGATGTAAATCCGACTGTAACTCGAGATGAAGGCCCAAGCAAATAACAGCCACCCAATACCACGGTAACGTTGCCGAAGGGCAGCCGTTAGAAAAGCAGCTACCGCAAAGGTGTTGGCGGCATGGGAGGAGACAAAACCATAACGTCCACCCGCCAAGCCATTGGGCAGGTGAATCAGCCCCTCTAGATCGGGGCTGTAACATGGTCTCAGCCGGTGAAACAGCGGCTTGCACACATGGGCCGAGAGTTGGTCGGAACAGAGAATCACGACCCCTACCGCCAACAACACCCACAAGCTTCGCTTGCCGTATTGCTTGATGACTAAATACAATAGCAAGGCATAGAGCGGAATCCAAACCCACATCTTGGTCACGGCAATCATCACTGAGTCCAACCAGTCAGTGTGTAACCCATTGAGCCATAGAAACAGCCGCGAATCAAAAGCCTCCAACCCCTGCATCTTTAAATTCTAAATTCTAAATTCTAAATTTCCCCTTTATTCAGCGTGAGCCAAATCAAGTCCTTCAGCTCTTGAATTCCTTGGCCAGTGAGTGAACAGATGAAAACGTGTGGAACTTTCTTTGGGAGATGTTTCTTGATTTCCTTGATTTTGTCCTCGTCGGCCAGATCGCATTTGGTGATGGCCAACAGCCGGTCTTTGTCGAGCAGCTCGGGGTTGTATTTCTTCAGCTCGTTGAGCAAGATGTCGTAACTTCCCTTGACGTCATCGCTGTCGGCAGGCACCATGAAGAGTAGGGTGGAGTTGCGTTCGATGTGGCGCAGGAAACGGGTGCCCAATCCTTTGCCCTCCGCTGCGCCTTCGATGATGCCGGGGATGTCGGCCATGACGAAAGAACGGTTGTCATAATAACTCACGATGCCTAAGTTGGGTACCAGGGTAGTGAAGGGGTAATCGGCAATCTCAGGCTTTGCCGCTGAAACCACCGAGAGCAAGGTTGACTTGCCCGCATTGGGGAAGCCCACCAGACCCACATCGGCCAACAGCTTCAGTTCCAGGATGATCCACGATTCTTGCGAGGGCTCGCCAGGCTGCGAGAACTTGGGCGCCTGCATGGTGGCCGACTTGAAAAAGGCATTGCCCTTGCCTCCACGACCGCCTTTCAAAAGCACGATGGTCTGCTTGTCCTCGGTGATCTCGCCTAACATCTTACGGGTCTCTGCCTCGTAAGCCACTGTGCCCAACGGGACGTCGATATAGACGTCTTTGCCTGCTGCACCTGTCAGCTGGTTGCTCCCTCCAGGAACACCGTCCTCGGCCATCAGGTGTTTGGTGTAACGAAGATGCAACAACGTCCACATCTGGGCATTGCCACGCAGGATGATATCACCTCCACGGCCTCCATCACCTCCGTCAGGCCCCCCTTTGGGGATGTATTTCTCCCTGCGGAAATGCATGGAGCCGGCACCGCCCTTTCCCGAACGGCAATAAATCTTCACATAGTCAACAAAATTGGAACTCGCCACGATAGTCGCCTTTCTTTATTTTATTGTTAGTCAATAATTTAGAATACATCAATGTATTCAACAGCATCATAATCCCTGTCTTCCTTGCCACAGTCGAAGTTCAGATCGACATCGGGTGCGACAGGTTTGGGGAAGTCACCCTTGCTGACATTGAGCGTGGGGTCGGCATAAACTTTCTTCATATACAATGCCCAGATGGGCAAAGCAGTATGCGAACCTTGTCCCAACGAGGTGCTTCTGAAATGTACGCTACGGTCTTCTGCACCTACCCAGACACCAGTGGTCAGGTCGGGAGTGATGCCCATGAAGTAACCATCGCTCTGGTTTTGCGTGGTGCCGGTCTTGCCTGCGATGGGGTTGTTGAGGTTGTACATGAACCGCAGACGTCCACCAGTACCACTCTGAACCACACCCTTCATCAACTCGATCATCTTATAGGCGGTCACCTCGCTCATGGCTTCGTTCTCTTCAGGCGAGAAACGTTGGATGACGTTGCCATTCTTGTCTTCGATCTTGGTGATGAACATGGGCTTGATATAGACGCCTTGGTTTGCGAAGGTGCTCATGGCTCCCACCATCTCGATGAGCTTCAAGTCGCAGACGCCGAGGCAGATCGAAGGCACCGGGTCGATGGGTGACTCGACACCCATCCGGCGTGCCATGCTGATGACGGCCTGGGGACCGAAACGGTTCATCAGATAAGCCGAGATCCAGTTGTTCGACTGAGCCAAGGCATATTTCAAAGTGATTTCCTCGTTGACGTGCTTTCCAGCGTTCTTCGGTGACCAGAAGTCGCCGTTCTCCAACTGGATGTTATAGGGGATGTTGGGAATCTTGGTACAAGGGGTGTATTCGCCTTCCTGCATGGCCAGGGCATAGAGGAATGGCTTGAAGGTGGAGCCCACTTGTCGTTGGGCCTGGGTCACATGGTCGTATTTGAAATACTGGAAGTCGATGCCGCCGACATAGGCTTTCACATGGCCAGTACGCGACTCGATGGAGACCAAGCTGCTCTGCAAGAACCATTTGTAGTAACGGATGGAGTCCATGGGGGTCATCACAGTGTCGATGGGACCATCCCAGGAGAAGAGTTGCATCTCCACTGGAGTGTTGAACACGGCCACGATGGAGTCGTAGGGCATGCCCTCGTTTTTCAGCTCACGGTAGCGGTCACTGCGTTTCATCGAGGTCTCGATGATATTGTCGATCTTGTCCTTGTCGTTCAGCGAGAAAGGCGCGTTCTTATGTCCTTGCCAGTGTTTGAAGAACAGGGGTTGGAGTTCCTTGCTCATGAACTCTCTGACGGCCTCTTCGGCATAGCGTTGCATCCGCGAGTCGATGGTGGTGTAGATCTTCAGTCCATCGCGGTAGATGTTGTACGGCTTTCCGTCGGCACGGGTGTGTTGCTTGGCCCATTCGGTGAGTTCCTTGCGGAGATACTCGCGGAAATAGGTGGCTTGGCCCGTGTTGTGGTCCATCACCCCAAAGTGCGACATGTCGATTGGGATTTGCGAAATGGAGTCGTACTGTTCAGGGGTGAGGAAGCCGTTTTTCTCCATGCTCTTGAGCACGATGTTACGGCGGTTGAGGGCATTCTCCGGGTTACGCACGGGGCTGAATCGGGTAGGGGCGTTGACGACGCCCGCCATGAGCGCTGCCTCTTCGATGTTGAGTTCTTTCGGTGTCTTGTCGAAAAAGGTCTTGGCTGCCGAACGGATGCCGAAAGCATTGTGCCCGAAGGCCACCGTGTTGAGGTACATGGCAACGATCTCCTCTTTCGAGTAGTTGTACTCCAGCTTGGTGGCCGTGATCCACTCTTGGAACTTACGGATCACCAGTTTCAAGGTACTCAGGTTCTCGTCGCGGGGGAACAGGTTCTTGGCCAGCTGTTGGGTGATGGTACTGCCGCCGCCGCGCTTCTTGCCTGTCAACACGCCAAAAGCCACACGAAACAGTGACTTGCTGTCGATGCCCGAGTGTTGCTCGAAACGCTCGTCCTCCACGCTGATGAGCGCCTGGGGCAGATAGGGCGACAGGTCGCTGTAATACACGTTGGAACGGTTTTCGATATAATAAGTGCCCAATACCTTGCCGTCGCATGAGATGATCTCTGTGGCCAAGTTGGTCTGGGGATTCTCCAGCTCTTCAAAGGTGGGCATGGTCCCGAACAAGCCTTTCGCAACGAGGAAGAAAAACAAAATGATGCAGGCGATGCCGATCCCGAAGATGGTCCATAACACGCGCACTGCCTTCCGCCCGTCGTTGCTCTTCGACTGTTTCTTGTTCTTGACTTGCATAATTATCGTTTTTTAGGGTTGTTTCTCAATAAATAGTCCGATGTCGGAGATGCCTTTCAGCACAGGTTCGCGCATGGCCTGCTCGATTTCAAAGTGATAGGTGCCTTCCAGCGGGAAACGCAGGTTGGGGTTCAGCATCACTTTCACGTCTCTCATGCTCCCGCTGCCTTTGCCAAGCCATTGTCCTTCTGGGGTGGCCAGCAGGCATTGGATGGTGTCATGCGTCACGTTGTCGTTAGGCATGGTCGTGTGAAGGAACACGTAGAGGTTGCTGTAACGGTAGTTCTCCATATGTCGCAGCTCGAGGCCGAAAGCATAGATTCCCAGGGTGTCGTTGACAGTCACGTCGAAGGGAATGCGGTTGCTGACTTCCCAAGATGCCTCCGGAATCACCACACGCTGCTCAAACCCCTGCTGCCCACAACCTGCCATGAGCATCATCAAAATCACTCCCCCTAACCTCACCAAATTAATTCGTCTCATCTCTTTCATCTTTCAATTTTCACCTTTCACCTTCCCTTACTCCAACTTCTTCAAGTCTCCCTCACTATACCCCTCATTGGTATTGGTATGCTGCTCCATGGTGATGGCGTAGTCTTCAAGTTTCTCGGGCTTCTCGCCTTTCTTGTTCTTCTCGATGATCTCCTTCACCTTGTCCACGGGGATGGCCATGATGTTACTTTTGTCGGTGGTGTAAGAATACCACATGATGCCTTTGAAGACGTCGTTCTTCTGGTGCACGGCGTCGCCGTTCTTGAACTTCAGCACGATGTTGGGATCGGAGAAGTTTTTCAGTGCATCGACGTAGGCCTCGTATTCGAAGTTGAGGCAGCATTTCAGCTTGCCGCACTGTCCGGCCAGCTTCTGAGGGTTGGGGGAGAGTTGCTGCACCCTTGCCACGTTGGTGGTCACCGATTGGAAGTCGCTGATCCAGGAGGCACAGCACAGTTCGCGCCCGCAGGAACCCAGACCGCCTAACTTGGCCGACTCCTGGCGTACTCCGATCTGGCGCATCTCGATGCGCACATGGAACTCTTCTGCCAGCTTCTTGATCAACTCTCGGAAGTCAACACGACCATCGGCAGTGTAATAGAAAATGGCCTTGGTCTTGTCGCCTTGGTATTCGATGTCGTTCAGCTTCATCTCCAGTCCTAAGTTCTCGGCGATGGTGCGAGTGCGATATAAGGTACTGTCTTCCAATGCGATAGCTGATAGCCATTTCTCCACATCGTTGGCTCTCGCCCGACGATAAACCTTTTTCATCTCCTCGATGGGGGTGCGGTATCTCTTGCGGTGCATCTGCCGTTCAGCAAGGGGACCCACCAGGGTGACGATGCCGATGTCATGTCCGATGGCAGCCTCTACAGCCACCAATTCACCCTCTTGTAGGTCGAGGTCCTCGGGATAGAGGTAAAAGTCTTTATGGTCGTTCTTGAACCGTACCTCGGCAATGCGTGGTGCCCCCTCCATGGCGACACCCTCATAGTCCTTCATCCAGTTGAACTCGTTCATCTTGCTTCCGCTTCGGTTAAGCACTTTCTGCCCCGGAGCGTACTCTCCACGGAATTTGCAACATCCGCGATTGAAAACCGGATCTTTCAAACTCGGTTTCGATTCAATGGCTCTGTTCTTATAGTTATCTTCTGACATTTGTGATTTTTTTCTTGTTTAAACCTGCAAAAATAGAAAAAAATTCGTTTCTTTGCCTAAAAATTCTACAGATATCGAAATGAAAGCACTACATTGTATAATTCTATGCCTCATGATCATAGGCTTCCAGTCCTGTCATAACCAGCAGCCTGCATCTTCTACGAATGGGAAAGAATCGTGCGACAATCCTTATACTGTGGAAAAGATGCATCTTAAAGGTGCCGTTAAGATGATGGTCAAGGAGGTCTATACCGCCAACATCTGGGAGCCTACCTATTATTATTTCGCTCCTGACGGGCATCTCGACTCCATCGCCCAGGAAATCACCTCCTATGGCGATCGCCGAACCCTGGTGTTTGATGCATGCGGTCATGTGACCGACACGCTCTTTTTCATCCAGTTTGAGGATGGATTCGACCCCAATGATCCTCTCGAGGAAGTCGATCTCTATCCGACCGAAGTGTTTGTCGATTCGCATTTCGATGCTGCTGAGCTTACCCTTGCCGATGCCGACAGGCACAGTTCCGAGACCGTTGAGGGTGTCCTCATTGAGAACGAGCTCAGCGAATATGGTTATGTGACGCATTTCAAAGGGATAGGCGAGGGGACGAACCTTTCTATCGACTTCAGCTATGAGGCCGATGGCGTCACTCCGATGACCATCCATTATACCAAGCACGATGAGTATGGCGACCTTGACGAGACCTTCGCTACCAAACAGTACGACGCTCAAGGCAATCCCATCCTATGGCCTGTCAGCACTCCTTATGGACCTTTGGGCATCGACATGTTCTATATGTTTGAAGAGTTCCTGGAAGGCCTCTATGTGCAACGCTATCTTTATGAATATTACGAATAAACAATATTAATCAATCCAATAAGCATCATGAAAAAAGGTGGATTACTTCTTATCATACTGATCCTTGGCGCCATTGCGTTCTGGGGTGTCAGTATCTACAACTCTTTGGTCGCCAAGCAGGAGACCATGGAACAGGCTGTGGGTGACGTGCAAGCTGCTTACCAGAAGCGTGCCGACCAAATTCCTAACGTGGCCGCTACTGCCAAACAGTACTCCGACTATGAAGGCGATGCCTTCAAAAACATCGTCGAAGCCCGTGCCAAGGCCACTTCCACGACACTCGACATGGCGAACCTCAACGACCAACAGCTGGCCAACTACCAGAAGGTCCAGGACGAATTGATGAAGACCATGAGGGCTAACCTCAACGTCATCGTGGAACGCTATCCTGACCTCAAGGCCAACACGCTTTACCTGAACTTACAGGAGAGTATCGAAAGTTGTGAGAATCAAATCGCCAACGCTCGTCGTAACTTCAATGAGAAAGCCAGGGAGTACAATCAGACCGTGCGTCGTTTCCCGGCCAACATCATTGCAGGCATGTTCCATTTCGACAAGATGCCTTACTTCGAGGCCTCCGAAGGTGCCGAACAAGCTCCGAATGTGAAAGATTTGTTCAATGAATGATGAGAAGAGAGCGTTTGCTCTCTTCTCTAATTGATTACAGCGAGTTATAGTTGGGCGAGAAGGTGTCGCCTTGGGAGAGGTCACCCGTGGCGAGGCCTTTTTTCAGCCATCTCATACGTTGTGCTGAGGTGCCGTGGGTGAAGAGGTCCGACTGCACTTGGCGGTATCCAGCCTGACGTTGCAGGTAGTCGTCACCGATTTTCTGAGCTGCATTGATGGCCTCTTCAAGGTCGCCATCCTCCAATGAGTTGAACATCCTGTTGTCGTGGTAGGCCCAAACTCCGGCATAGAAGTCGGCTTGGAGCTCGATGCGCACGCTGGTCTCGTTGTATTTCGGGTTGTTTTTGCCGTATTGCGCCATTTGCTTGTGTGCTGCATCCAAGGTGCCCAGTTGGTTCTGGACATGATGGCCAACCTCGTGTGCGATGACGTAAGCGTAAGCGAAGTCACCGTCAGCTCCAATCTGTTTCCTCATGCTCTTAAAGAAGTCGAGGTCCAGGTAGATGGTCTGGTCAGCCGAGCAGTAGAACGGTCCCGTGTCTGCAGTGGCGTTGCCGCATCCAGTGCTCACCGAACCCGCGAAAACCACCATCTTGGGTGGAGTGTAGGTCCTTCCATACTTTCTGAACTCGCTGGTCCATACGTCTTCGGTGCCAGCCAAGATTTGCTTGCTGAACTGCATCAGCTCCTTATCGACCTCGCTGTAGTCTTGCCCTTGGGTGTATTCCGTTTGCTGGGTCTGCGTCTGCATTACTTGACTTGGGTCTCCACCTAATAAGCTGATTAAAAGATAAATAAGTAATCCACCGAGGCCGATGCCTCCCACTGCGGTAGCCGCACCCCTTCCGCGGCGGTCTTCCACATTCGTACTTTCTCTACGTCCGTCTAATCTCATGGTTTGATGTTTTTGAAATGTCCTACAAAATTAAAAAAAGTGAATAAAACCAAAATTACTTTTTTCATTTTATTTTAATTGCTTACTTTTGCCACTAACAAACAACCGTATGTAAAACACAAAATATAACAATATGAAAAAGCATCTACTCTTATTCCTTGCCTTGTTAATCATGGTTGGCACCACGATGGCCCAAGACGTGTATGTTTCGGGAACGAACAGAAACAATGAACCTGCAGTTTTTAAAAATGGTGTGCAGCTCTTTACTTCTGCTCAAGTGAGTCCTGAGCTGTTCAACTATTGTTCCAATGATGTGGTCGTCGATCCTTTTTCCCATGATGCCTTTTGGATTCTCAATGCAGTAGAGAGCAACGGTAACTATTTATATGGCGACATCTATAAGAATGATGGTCTGTTTTTTGATAGTCCTATTGATAACGCCCCTCATATTAACAAGCTGCATTGGTGTCTTGAATACTCTTTGGGTGATCCTTTGTTTGCCATAGGTACTATTAGCGATGTCAACAAAAGTAATTATGCCTGTGTTTGGAATGGCAGTGACACTGGACCGATGTATTCTCCGGAATATGGAACAATCTATGAGTCAGAACCTTATGGTATCACGGTTATGTCTGCTGGGTTAGATTTTTTCGTTGTATATTACTGTGGTTCTAGAGCTTTGAAATCCGACGGTATTCATCATGCTTGCGTCTGGATGAATAGCACTTGTTATCCGCTTGAGCTTCCCCAGGCAACAGGTGCCTCACGGGCATTAGATATCACTCAGTATGATGGACAGCTCTATATCGTGGGCGAATACATCAAAGGTACCGAGACCAAGGGCTTTGTCATGTTGGGTACCGAGATTATCTATGACCTTGGTGATACCGATGGCAACTCTAGCATCTCCAAAATCCTCGTCGATGGTGGCGATTTATATTTCATCGGCAGCGATAAAAACGGCAACCATGTTTGGAAGAATGGCGACATCATTGCTTCACCCGAGTACGCCCCGGTCGATATCTTTGCCACTCCCCAAGGCATATGGTATCTTGTTAACACGGAGAATGGTGCTGAAGTTTATTGCAACAACAGCCTAGTAAAACGTTTCCCCGATTTGAGTATCGCCTGCGGACTCTATGTGGATACCTATTGTACCTCCTCGGGAGGTCGTCCACTTCCTTACTATGAAGATTTCAACATGGGAACTACCGACTGGGATTGTTGGACAATCGATTATGATCCTTCGGCAGTTTACTATACCGCAGATATGATGCAAATGACAGAGAGCCCTTATTGGCACCGTTCACGGGTAAAGTCTCAATTGGTTGACGGTGAAAATGACTATTATGCGGTCCATGGTTATCACCAAGACATGGATGTATATGGTATTTTGTCCACTCCTTTGCTGCATTTGAATGACGATGCGGATACCATCAAACTATCTTACTTGCAATATATGACTTGGGGCTCCTATATTGTTAAACCTTTAAAAGTCGTTGTCTTTTATGTGGAATCCAGCCTGCCTACTATCGAAGAGATTTATTCTTTTGATCAAAGCGAAGAAACAGACTGGACCTTGGTGGAGGTGGATATCACCGCTTACAAGGGAAAAGATGTGCGCATCGGATTCTACTATTCAGGCATGGACGCTGATGAGTGGCAAATCGACAATGTTTTGGTAGAGGCCATTTATAATTCGAGTCCCCAGACGTATTCAGTCACGGTGTCTTGTAACCCAGAGGAAGGTTCGGTGTTTGGGGGTGGCGATTACCCCGCTGGAACCAACATCGCCATCAGCGCCGTTGCCAACGAAGGTTTCAAATTCAAGTCGTGGCAAGATGGTGTCGCCGATAACCCACGTGTCGTGGAAGTGAATTCCCCGATGAATTTCTTTGCCCTCTTTGAGCGTACCGACATCGCTGAAAACGGCATGAACCCCATCGCTGTCATCCCTAACCCCGCCAATACCTCCATCCGTGTCCAAGGTCTTCCTAAGGATGCGGTGGTCAACATCTATAACACCTTGGGTACTTTGGTCAAGAGCGTGTCATCAAGTCGCGAAGAGATCAACATCAGCGACCTCGCTGCCGGTGTCTATTTCATCAATGTTGACCATACCTACGTGAAATTCATGGTCTATTAAAAACAACTTACAATATGGCTTATCAAGAAGTAAACAGAACCTCCTACGGAAAGAACGTAGGCAACTCATTTAGAGGTATCTTGACGGGATTGCTGATGGTCATTATCGCAACCGTCCTGATCTTCTGGAACGAAAACCGCGCCATTAAGACCTATAAGGCCATCGGTCGTGCCCAGGAAGCTTGTGTCGAGATGCCCGACATCAACACAATCTCCCCCGACTTCGAAGGCAAGACGATCCATGCCATCGGCGTGGCCTCTACCAACGAGAAACTCACCGACGACATCTTCGGCGTCAGTGCCAACGCCCTCTGCATCAAACGTCAGGTCGAGTACTACCAGTGGGTGGAACACACCAAGACGACCACCAAAGAGAAGTTCGGTGGAGCCACAGAGGAAACTACTACCTACACCTACAGCAAGGAATGGGTGTCATCACCCCAGGCCAGCGCCGACTTCAAGGATCCTAACTACCAAAACCGCAACTTCATCTACCAACGCATCGATGAGAAAGAGATCGTCGCAGAGAATGTGAACTTTGGCGCCTACAAACTCCCGTCTTTCATCGTCAAGTCCATCAATGGTAATGAAGCCGCCGAGGTCATGATGGATGAAGATACCCGACTCCAATGGAACAACGCCGTCAAAGCACAACTTGGACTCTCGGAGAACCTCGCCACCAACTATGTGAATGTCAAGGATAACGTCGTCTATCTCGGTCCCAACATGAACATGCCCGACGTGGGTGACGTGCGCATCACCTTCACCTATGTGCCTAACGACCAACAGATCTCCATCATCGCCAACGTGACTGGCAACACCTTTACTCAGTATGTCGATGCCAAAAACGGCAAGACCATCTCGTCTGTCGCCAAGGGCGCTGTCCCTGCAGAGCAAATGTTTGAGACGCTTAAGAAGAACAACAAGATGCTCACCTGGGCGATCCGACTGATTCTGCTCATCCTCATCATCGCCGGCTTCAGGATGATCTTCCGTGTGGTGCCCACCTTACTTAAGGTGCTGCCCTTCCTCGGCAAAGGTGTCGGGGCCATCTTGGGCTTCGTCTGCACCATCATCGGCATCGCCTGGACCCTTGTCTTCACGGCTATCGCCTGGGTCTCCGTACGGCCTGTGCTGGCCATCGCCATCCTCGTCGTCGCCATCGCCCTTATCGTGTGGCTCGTGATGCGTAGCAAGAAACAAAAAGAAACACTCCCCGCCGACGCTTAACTTCTATCTTCTGACTTCTAACTTCTAACCTTATGATCGTCTATGTAAACGACCTTCCTGTCAAGACCTATTATGGAGCAAAGGTGAAATCGGCAATCATGGCCTACTGCAGGGACCATGACATGTCGCCCAAGACCCCTGTGAAAGAAGTGAGGGACGCCTATGGTAACCTCATCGCCATGGACGGTGCCATCCGTTCCAACACCAAGATCTATTGCGTTTTTTGGAATGGTATTTGTTAATAGAGTCGAGTGAGTCTAACCTTTTAAAACAACAGCATCATGAAAACCAAGAAATTCTTAATGACTTCCCTGTTAGTGATGGGGATGATCATCGCTAAAGCAGCGAACGGCTTTCCGCCAGAATTGGTCTTGGTCTCACAACCCGTGTTGACCTACAACGCCAATTCGGTCACGATTTACTACGATGTGCAAAACATAGGTGATTATACGTACAGAGGCAACGTTTATCTCTATCTCGATCCCGATGATGGTTATTACTACGCTAGAAAGTACGTAAGAGTTTGCCCCGGTCGAATCAAGAGAATCGCAGTGAGCATCCCAGCCTATCGTCCGAATCCCTCCTGGGTTTACACGGTGATGCCGTATTATGAATTAGGTGACGAGCTCTACAGCTTCACCACGTTTGAATACTTCGAGCCCGTGCGCTTCTGCTGGTATGGTGCTCGCACCGAACCCTGGGTGGTCATCCATGTCGGTCCTAAGCCAAGACACTATCACCGTCCTTCACCCTATCGCTTCTACTATGACGGCTACTACGTCATCGCCCCGCCGCCTCCAGGTGGCTATCCGATGGGCTACTTCGACGGCAGACCTCCGCTCAACCCGTATCACCACACCTATGGCTATCACCACAGCCATGGCGGATACCCGGCCAACTACCACCCGACTTACGAGACCCCTGGTTACAACCACGTCACGCCTAACAACTCAGGCACGCACTCCGCCACGGTGGTCCGCCCCACCGGAGGTAACACCCCGGGCAGCATGAGCTCAAGACCCAGTGGCAACACCAACAACGGCTCTAACACCTCCGGCGCTACTACCCGTCCCAGCACCACGACCAACACCAACTCGACTTCCGGCCGTACCAACACAAGTAGCAGCTCTGGTCGTACCGAAACAAGCAGCAGCTCAGGACGTAGCGACAGTGCAACGGTGAGCCGCCCCAGTGGAAGCAACACCAGCGGTAGCTCAGGTCGCACCGAAACAACCAACAGCTCGGGTCGCAGCGACTCAGGATCGGTGAGCCGTCCGAGCAGCAACAATAGCTCAAGCAGTTCTAATAGTTCTAGTAGCTCCTCGCGTACCAGCACCTCAAGCAGCTCCTCGCGCTCCAACAGTTCTGGCACCTCCACCCGCTCCAGCGATAGTGGCAGCTCCAGCCGTTCCAGCGACAACAGCAGCTCTTCACGCTCAGGTAGCTCGAGCAGCTCCTCCCGCTCGGGAAGCTCCTCGGGATCCCCCAGAACCCGTTAAGACCTTGAGTTGAACACAAAAAAAGGTTCCGCACTTCATTGTGCGGAACCTTTTTTTATCTTTGCACGAAAATAAGAAGCTTCTATGGAGAATATCATCCAAACGGTCAACGGATGGGTCTGGAGTCCTGCCTTGGTGATCTTGTGCCTTGCTGCAGGCCTTTACTTCTCGTTTGGGACACGTTTCGTGCAGGTGCGCAGGTTTGGCGAGATGGCCCGTTTGCTGTTCTCGACCGACAAGGCACAGAAGACGGGCATCACCTCGTTTCAGGCCTTCGCCATGGCCCTGTCGGGACGAGTGGGTACCGGCAACATCGTAGGTGTGGCCACCGCCATCGGCTATGGAGGGCCGGGCGCCATTGTTTGGATGTGGATCATCGCCTTCCTGGGTGCCGGCTCGGCCTTTGCCGAGGCGACATTGGCACAGATCTTCAAGGAAAACCATAAAGGCGAGTACCGCGGCGGACCTGCCTATTACATCGAAAAAGGCCTTCGCGCCAAGTGGCTGGGTGTGATCTTTGCCGTGTGTGCAGTGGTGGCCTGTGGCCTCTTCCTGCCTCCAGTGCAATCCAACGGCATCGCCATCTCATTCGCCAACACCTTTAATATTAACCCCGCTTGGATCGGCATGGGTGTGGCCTTGCTCATCGGCATCGTCATCATCGGTGGGGTGAAACGTATCGCCAACGTGGCTCAAATCGTGGCTCCCTTCATGGCTATCATCTATATCTTGCTTTCCCTCGTCATCTTGATTATTCATGCCTCTGACGTGCCAATGGTGTTTGGCGACATGATCCGTAGCGCCTTCGGGGTTCACGAGGTGTTTGGCGGCATCTTGGGCAGCACCATCGCCTGGGGCGTCAAGCGCGGAATCTATTCCAACGAGGCAGGACAGGGCACGGCTCCCATCGTGGCTGCCGCTGCCAAAGTGTCACACCCCGTCAAGCAAGGTATGGTGCAGGCCTTCTCGGTATATGTCGATACTTTGCTGGTGTGTACCGCCACTGCAGTGATGATCCTGGCCTGCCAGACCTACAACGTGTATGCCGCCGACGGTAGCCTGCTGATGACCTCGGCTGTGGCCGAGCTCGGTGAACCCGACGTGTCCTATACCACCGCCGCCATCAGCACTCTCATCGGACCTAACCTCGGAGGACTCGTCGTCTCCATAGCCCTGTTCTTCTTCGCTTTTACCACCATCATGGCCTATTATTACTATGCTGAGACCAACCTGGTGTATCTCTTCGGCAAAGGACGCAAGGAACACCTTTGCATATGGGTGCTCCGCATCTGCCTCATCGCCGCGGTGTTCTACGGCTCGCTCAACAAGGCCAGCATGATGTGGACCTTAGGCGACATCGGGGTGGGGACCATGGCCTGGATTAACATCATTGCCATCCTGCTGCTATCACGCATCGCCTTCCGCTCCCTCCGGTCATATGAGAAACAGAAAAAAGAAGGCAAAGAACCTAAATTTGATCCTAATGAGTTGAAAATCAAAAACGCAGACTTTTGGGAGGTGAAAGGTGAGAGGTGAAAGGTGAAAATTGAAAGGTGAAAGGTTTTAATTATTATTGATATTGATAATATCTCTAAATTCTAAATTCTAAATTCTAAATTCCCATGACAGTAAGAACTAGATTTGCCCCAAGTCCGACCGGCTATATGCACATCGGTAATCTGAGAACCGCATTGTATGCTTATCTCTTTGCCCGCTCACAGAACGGGAAATTCGTGCTTCGTATCGAGGACACCGACCAGAAACGTTATGTGGAAGATGCCACGCGCGTGATCTACGAGACCCTTGAGACGGCCAACATCCACCATGACGAGGGTCCGGATGTGGGCGGTGACTACGGCCCCTATGTGCAGAGCGAACGCAAGGCTATCTATAAGGAATATGCCATGAAGCTCATCGAGAAAGGCGCAGCATACTATTGCTTCTGCTCCAAGACCGAAGAGGAACCCGCAGAGGGCGAGGAAGTCAAGGAGAATCCTTTCGAGAGCGACTGCCATTGCCGCCAGCTGAGCGCCGAGGAGGTGCAGCGTAACCTCGCCGAAGGCAAGCCGTATGTGATTCGCCAGAAGGTGCCGCATGAGGGTACCACCACCTTCAACGATTTGGTGTATGGCGAGATTACCGTGGAGAATGAGACCTTGGACGACCAGATCCTGCTCAAGAGCGACGGCATGCCGACGTACAACTTCGCCAATGTCGTTGACGACTACTTGATGGGCATCACCCATATCATCCGTGGCAGCGAATATCTCTCGTCGAACCCGAAATACATCCTTCTTTATCAAGCTTTTGGATGGGAGGTGCCATGCTATATCCATCTGCCGCTCATCAACGGCAAGAACCCCGACGGCACGGTCAGCAAGCTTTCGAAGCGTCATGGCGCCGTGAGTTTCCAGGCCTTGGTGGAGGAGGGCTATCTGCCTGAAGCCATAATCAACTACATCGCTTTGCTGGGATGGTCGCCCAAGAACGAGCGCGAGATCTTCAGCATGGAGGAGCTCTGTGAGGTGTTCTCCGTGGCTGGCTTGCACAAGAGTCCGGCAGTGTTCGACTACCAGAAGCTCGATTGGGTCAATGCGCAGCATATCCAGGCCATGCCTGTGGATAAATTCGCTGCGATGGCTTTCGATTACTCGGGAGTGAAAGGAACCTTCCTGGAGCCGAAGTGGAACAAGATAGCCAGTCTGATGCAGCCTCGTATCAACAAGTTCTCGGAGATCCCTGGCAAACTCGCTTTCTTGTATGAGGTGGCTCCTTACGAAGTGGAGCTGTATGTCAACAAGAAGAACAAATCGACCTTGGAGTCGTCGGTGGAGATCTTGCAGATGACCATTGAGGCGGTGAATCAGATCGACACTTGGGACGAGGAGACGTTAAGTGAGGCCTTCGGCAAGGTGGCTGCGGAGCACAACATCAAGTACGGTCCGTTGATGTGGCCATCGCGCATTGCCATGTCGGGATTGTTGGCCACACCGGGTGGTTCTACCGACATCATGTATCTGATTGGCAAGGAGGAGACTTTGAAGCGTCTCGAGGCTGGCTTGGCGTTCATTCGGGAGAACTTATAGTAAAAGTTCACAACGTTTGATGATCTCGTCGGCGAGTAGCAAGCCGTCTTGGCTTACGCTTTTCCGTAAATTACCGTCATAACCCATGGCGAGGTGCATGGTGTCGTAGGCGGCATTTGCCAGGTCCAAAAGTTTTTTGTCGCGGTTTCCGATGATGGTGCGGTAGTCTTTGATGCTGAGACGGCCTTTGTTTTTGTTGATGTTGAAGGTTGCGTTCAAGATGAGCAGCATTCCATTCCAGAGGGTGTTGCCGGCCATTCGTACGTATTTCTTGTCCAGATAAGACTGTGTTTCTGGATCGATTCCGGCTTTTTCACTTAATAAGGTGCGGGCATTATCGACATAGCGACGTGCTTCGTCGGCGAGGTTTGGATTGTTGATGGGTCGAGTAGCTTTCATGGTTTTAGGGTGTTAAGGATGGCAATTTCTGTTCTCCTTTTTGCTGCAAAGATAGAGAATTATTTTATAATAGAAACAATTTTCTGCTTTTTTATTGAAAAATTGAATGAATGTTAATTATTTTAAAATCATCATTATTTTATAAAATATTTTATTATTGAAACAGATTTTAGAATTGTGCTAATATTTTTTGTGTTGAAATTCAAATACTTATAGAATTCTTATGAAGTATTGTGATTTTTTATTACATATATAGTAAAATTATCTTACTAATTCCATATCTTTGTACGGTTAGGGGATTGTAACTTTGCAACAAGAACCGAAATTGGGATGGAAGAGAAGTTTCATTTGGGCCATAGGATCAAGACGGTGTTCGAGCAAAAGCAGATGAGTGTGTCGGAGTTTGCGAGACAGATTCATTGTGAGCGCACGAACGTTTATACGATTTTCAATCGCACGACGATTGACACGGATTTGTTGGCTCGCATCTCACGGGTTTTGGAATACAATTTTTTCGAGGATGTGATGAACGAATATGGTTTGACGGCCTTGTTCAGTCCCCAGTTGAACATCCAGATTAACATGGAGGATTGTTCGCGTCAGGAGGCCGACGATTTATTGCATTCATTGTCAAGGGCGTGGGCAAAAAATAACTCGTCCAATCATGATTAGTATTCACGTTTTCAGTAAATTCTTGCAACGTAATTTTATTAAGAATAAGGAGTGATAGTCCTACTTTTGCAAACTATTTTGTTCTTAATAAAATTGAAATCAAACAAGAAAAGTAAAATGAATACAATTACAATCAAAAAGCAAATGTTTACGAATAGACAAAAGAAGAGACGTCTTCCGTTGAAGACGCTCATGGTGGCTATGTTCTTAGCCCTATTCACCCAGTTCGCGAATGCGCAAGTTTACATGCACGACGGCAATTCGTATGTCGGCAATTCCGGTGTGAAGTTCTACGACTCCGGCGGTCCGTCGAAAGGCCCCGCCAACTTCTGGCTGCACTGGTTTGGAAGAAACCAAGATTTCACTTACACCTTCAATCCCGAGACGGCGGGTTATGCCATCCAAGTGGATTTTGGTACTTTTACGGCTTATACCGATAACAACGGAGCCAATGATCCTCATGCTTTGCTTGATCCAAGCCAAGTAGAAGCTACCTTCTCTTTGCGTTTGAACGATGCGGAGCTGAGTATTTATGATGGTGCCGCGGTGGATGAGAGCAAGCTGATTACCACTTTGACGGGAACTATCTATGAGCCTTTCACCGTGATGGCCAACGGCCCGATCACCTTCCGCTTCAAGTCGTACAGCTATACGGAAGAAGGTTGGGGTGCTACCGTGAAGCAGGTGGCAGCCTCCGAGTATAAGCTGCAGAAGCCTGCCATCAGCATGGAGGTATGCTCCGACTTGGTCATCCTTTATCCGACTACTCTTGGCGCTTCGATTCGTTACACAACCAATGGCACTACTCCTAGCGCTACCAATGGCACTGTCTATTCCTACCCATTCGCCCTTGATTCCTATCCCACTAATGTGAAGGCGGTTACGGTGAACGGCAACAATTATAGCGTTGAGGTTGCAGATAAGACCTATAATGATTATGATGCTACACCTGTCCCGAATATCTCAGTAGTTCCTATTGAGCGTGATGGCAACACCATTATCATTAATCCTGGTGAGGTGCCGGATCATCTCAACGAGACCTACGCTGTGATCTATACGTACGCCACCAATGGCGGAACACCGGAGGATCCCGTCTATCTTGGCTACCAAAACCCCGAGAATGTCGGAACCTATTTGGATCCCGATGGCTGGAATGGTTCGATGCCTGGTTTGGTGCATTTCGACTGGAATACCCCCAACACCAACTTTAAGTTCCGCATCGTGGCCAAGACCTGCGTCAAGCAGTCTGCTGTGAAGACGTATCAATTTGGAAAACTTCAGGTGCCGGATCCGGAGCTCACTATTAGCGACAATGGTGACAATACGGGTGCGGCTGACATCACTTGGGAAAGCGGTTATGTGATCCGTTATACGACCGATGGTTCCAATCCGACTACGACCAATGGTACGTTGGTGTCGAGTGGTACTTCGGTTTCGGTAAGTCCCCTCGCTCCTGGTACCAACGTCAAGGTGGTGGCTTATAAATTGACCAATGGTGAAGTGGATGCTAACTATGACTTATCCAATGTTATCAACGAGATGTATCTGCCTGGCGGTGGCAATAGCGGAACCTATGGTGGCATCGTCATCCTCAACGATTTCGAAGACCATAGCTGGAGCTACTATAGCGATGGCGACCAGCCGATCCACAGCCTGAAGCCTGCGGATGTGAAGATTACCTACACGGGTTATGGCCCCAATACGATGACTAGCACCAGCACCGCCAACATGCCTGCAGGCAGTGCCTTTGATGCGGATGTAACCAGCAGCCAAGTGGCCGTGAATACGGATGCACCTGAGAACCAATTCATCTATCTCAAGACCTTGGAAAATGCCAACGCTGATGGCTCGGGCAATTATCCTTACACGATGATTCCTAACCCGTTCCAGGTGAGACCGAAGTATGAGGAAAGTGGTGGAGGTGGTACCTCAGCTCCAACTATTGACGTAACAATTGGTAGTGGTAATAATACCGCTGAATATCTGCCAACCTATAATTACTATAATTATTCCTTAAGTGAGCAGATTTATTTGGCTTCTGAGATTGGTTCTGCTGGCACAATCAGAACGATTTCTTTCCGTGTGTCCAGTAATGCATCTTCAAGAAATATGACTATTTATTTGATGCATACAAATAAAGCAAACTTCACTGGTAAAAAGGATTGGGTGTCAGTGTCTTCTAGTAATCAAGTGTATTCGGGTGCGGTTAGTTTTATTAATGGCTGGACGGAGATTACACTTGATACACCTTTTGAATATAATGGAACCTCCAATTTGATTCTTGCTGTAGACGATAATTCAAATTCGTCAGCTTATTATTCTTCTCGTATGTATTTTTATACATACAATTCTAATAATGACAGAGTTCTCTATTATTATTCAGATAATACTAATCCTAATCCTTCCAATTTTAGCAGTAATGGAACATTAGGAACGTATCTCAATCAAGTGAAGTTTAGTGGTGGTAGTTCTTCTTCGAGTTCAGAATACCGTGGCTTCTACGCTTGGCGTGTAAAGAGCCTCAGTGATGGTCTTAGCATCAAAGCGGGGGCCAATACCTATACGAGTAGCAACATCAATAATAATAGTATCATTTATGCCGACCAGGAGGTCGAGTTTATCACTAGTAATACCAAGGGCAACGAAGTGGAGTTTGAAGCTTTGTGGGCTCAGGCTTACGTAAATAGTAGTTCGTATGTCTCAAATAGCGGTGATTATAAGAATGCCTACGAGCGTAACTTCAAGGTGGGCACTTCACTTAATACCTATACTTATCCTGTCACCATATCATGCCTCAATCCTGATGGTACAGGTACGGTGAGTAATGTAACCAGAAGTAGCAATTATACAGCTACCAACGATGTGAAGATTGAGAATATGAACTTGAGAATGAGCGATTATTACATCAATGGTGCAGGATATAATCTCACTATTGGTCGTGGCGTACAGTATGGAGGTACGAGCACGAACAATGTGGCAAGTGCTGTTTATGGTTATTATTCCGATGATTATAACGCGACTCCATCTTTTAGCCATGATTTCACTGTGCGTGTTGAAAGTGGAAGATATCAAGAAATATATGCACTTCGCGGCAATGGTGTATCATATACTAGTGGTACTTCTTATGTGACGACCACTTCATCGGCCTTTACTGAGAATATTGTTCTTGGAAGCGACTATGACCGAGCTAATGGTAACACCAATACGAAGCTTTATTCTATTGAGACAACTAATGTTTCAAAGGCATTCGATTGCTCCAATGAAAGCACCAAGTTAAATATGCATATCTTGAGTGGGACTTTTGGAACCAATGATGCGGACAAAGAAGTTTATGTTGGTTTTGAGAATCACTATAGTCATAACTGCTTGGCTTCCAGATTATTGGAAGTGTTGGGTGGTGATTTGTTAGGTGGTATTGCAGGAGGTATTGAATACGGCGTTTCTTCTTCAACTGAAATATTGAAGATACGAATAAAAGGTGGCACTATTCATAGGTATTTGTATGGATCAGGCCAGTACTCTGCTGGGTATGGTACTCGTAAAACCATTATAACAGGCGGTACATTCGATGGCTGGATTGCAGGTGGCTGTTATGGAACCGAATCAAGTGGTGGAGCTACAGATGGTGATGTTAGTGTTTACTTTGGTGGTAAAGCGAACCAAACCAGTGATGCAGGCCTTTTTGGGTCGGGTTATGGCACTGCTGAAGTATATGGCACTGACGACGAAAATTCCTATTATGTTAACGCCTCAACAGTGGTTGTGGCCGACCAAGCCCAAGTGGCAGGTTCGGTATATGGCGGTGGTAACAATGGTTTTGCCCAAAACAGCAGTGATGTACATATCTTAGGCGGAACGATCAGCGGTAACGTTTTTGGTGGTGCCAATAAGAGTAAAGGCGCTACCATCACCGTGAATGTGAAAGGCGGAACCATTGCTGGAAACGTTTATGGCGGTTCCGACACCAAGGGTGTCATCAGCGAACTGGCTACAGTGAACGTCTCCGACGGCACGGTTACCGATGTATTTGGCGGTGGTCTCGGCGAAGACACCGACATGTCGAAAGGCACGGCAGTCAACATCAGTGGCGGTACTATTAATAATAATGTGTATGGCGGCGGCGAAAAAGGTACTGTTTCTGATGGCGGCACGCAGGTGAATGTCTCCGGTGGCACCATGAAAGATGTGTATGGTGCAGGTAAGGGCGAGTCAGCAGCAACGGGTTCCAAAGCTACCGTTACTGGTCAAACCTTTGTTAATGTCACGGGTGGCACCATCGCCAATGTGTATGGCGGTGGAGAGAACGGAAATATAGTTGCTGGAACTTCGTCTGGTTCCACTGGTGAGATTTTAACTTATGACTTTGAAGACGGAACACTCCAAGGTTGGACTGCATTTGATGCTGACAATGATGGATATACTTGGCAACAACATACTAATACAGGAAGTGGGAATTACACAACTCATGCTGGTGATGGCTGTGTTACCTCTGCCAGTTACATAAACGATGTTGGTCCTCTGACGCCTAACAACTGGCTGATTTCTCCTATGATAAAATTAGGCGGCTCTATTTCGTTTTGGGCAGTAGCTCAATCTTCCGACTATCCCAATGAGCATTACGCAGTTTATGTATCCACAACTGGTACTGCTGTTTCTGATTTTACCATAATTTCTGATGAGTTTGTGGCTACTGGTTCTTACATCCAACGCAGCGTTGACCTAAGCTCATATAGCGGTAATGGTTATGTTGCTATTCGCCACTTTAATTGTACTGATCAATTCTATCTTAATGTTGATGATATCACTATCACTCAGCCCGCACAGCAACAAGGTGATGCTTCTCTTGCCTCCACAGTTACCATCAACGGTGGTAACATTAGCGAGAATGTGTTCGGTGGTGGTGCCTACGGAACTACGGATGGTAACACGATCGTCAATGTGAAGAACGGTAGCGTACATGGTAGCGTGTATGGCGGTGCCTTGGGTAATCAAGGTTCGGTGTATGTGGCCGGTAGCCATACCGTCAACGTGTTGGGTGGCCGTGTCTATAGCAATGTGTATGGTGGTTCGCGTAATGCCAATGACGCCCTTAGCTTTGATCCGGGTACCTTTGCTGATTCTAATGGCAATGTTACCGCTGACGACGAAGAGACCGTGTGTGTGGTCAACATCAGCGGTGGCCAGATCGACCAGCAAGTGTATGCCGCAGGTTACTACGGCAACTGCTTCGGATCGGTCTATGCCTTCATCGGTAAGAACGCCATCTATAACGCTCCTCACCATGTCGAGACCGCCAATGCCGAGTCGGCAGGCGAAGAATACACCATCGCCAAACTGTCCATCGCCGGTTCTGTTTGGGCTGGCGGTGACTGGGGTACTTTCACGGACACCTTCGGCAAGCCTACCATCTCAGGTAACTCTAATGTGTATATCGACGGACAAGACTACATCACCAACACTTCCGACAAGAGCACCGTCGGCTATATGGGTATCGATGGCAGTGTCTATGGTTCGGGTACTTCTTGCGACGCTGGTAACAAAGAACATACGGTGATGCTGCGTAACTATGGTGAGTCAAGCGAGCCGTATGAAGCAGCCACCCGCGACTTCGCCTCCATCCAACGTGCCGACTACCTCGTGCTCGACAATGTGCATCTGCATAACCTCGGACAAGGTAAGGTCAACTCCCTCAACGTCACCGAGGTATATTCCATCTATGAAGTGTCGGAGGCCGTTATCATGACGGGAGGAAGCACCTTGATCATGGATGCCCCTGTCGATCAAATCAAATCCTTCTGGAGCGCCTCATGCGGTGACGTCTATACCGCTGCACTTCCCACCTCGCAGACCGCAGTGGGAGGCTATACCGCACTCGATCCTTCGACACTGAGCGCCACACCGAACAAGGTGCGTGTGAACGGTGGTAACTACATCAAGATCTATCACGACAAGCAAATTGCCTCTGGCTCTGGCAGCAACGTTACCTATACGCCTGGTTATGGTATGCTCAACGGCTATGCCTACATGATGGCCAGCAGCGGCGACAACGAGGCTACTTGTGCGTACGCCCGTCCGCGTTGGTGCTACAAGAACACCGATGCGATGTTCCCAATCAATGATGCCAACTATGACAACCGTAACGATGGTGGTTGGGTGAGCTACGTCTCTGGTGACAATGTGTTTGATTTGGCTGGTAATGCAGGTACCGTTCAGATGGAATACGAGAACCACACCCCAGGATCGAAGGTGGGTGAGCAATACTTCCGTATCTGGCGTAGCACGGGACAAATCCACGAACGTGAACGTATCTTCGACGTGGTGGCTACCGGTGAGGATGAATTTAGATATGTGGATGTCGAGATCGAACTGCCCGCTTGGCGTGGAAACGACTACTATTATATGTTCGAGAGACAAGGCACTGCCCCTAACTATAGCACTACCATCGACTATGGCACGGAGCTGATGACCTTCAACACGGCCCTTTATGATGATGACTCATGGATCTACTATGACCCGCAAACCAAGGCTCAAGTGTTGGGAGCCAACAGCGATGAGCAGGATGAGATTAAGGCACAGCCTAACGTCAACTACGGATTGGCAATCCTGCCGGGTACGGGCAATGCGCTGAGCTCGCCGCAAATCGGCAGCACCCCCGCTCCTGCCTTGATCATCAATGGTGACTCCGATGAGTTCCTTGTCAAGGAAGGACAGAATGGTCCAGTCAATACATTTACATTCGAAAACAATGTCGATATGCCTACCGTGACCTTCCGTTTGACCTATAGCGACTTGATTACCTCCAACAAGACCTACGAACCGATCTGGGTCAACCTGGTGCAGTGTGACAAGAACGGCAACGTGAAGGACATCGTCAAAGTGAAACTGATCGTCAACACCTCGACCACCGTGGGTCGTAACTTCAAAGCTCAGGTGTATGCCGTGATGAACGGCAATGGTGCCACCGCCGAGGAGACCCATGTGCAAGTGGTGCTGCCGCGCTTTACCCTTAACCAAGGTGGTGTTGATTCCCGCTTCACCGTGGAGAGCATCGAATGGACACCTGCAAACACTAGCGACGGTGCTGGCGAGTTGGTGACAGTAGCCAGCAATAGCTTCGACAAGACGAAGTTTGCCATGGAGTTCAGTGCCAGCGACAACTATGACGGTACCACGGGATGGAATGAACTGGACTATGCTATCTATGATACTAAGGTGTTGTATGGTCCTACTGCTACGACACCTAAAGAAATGGGTACCACGAGCGGTCGTTCGCAATTCTCATTCGACTTCAACTTGTATTACAACGGACAAAATAAGATTTCGGTGACGCAGCCTGAGCTGATGGGTACTTTGGTGTATCATATGAGATTTACCAACTATGGTACAACAAGCGACGCCTATCCGAACGGCTCTCAAGATTTCACCATCACCATTGAGGTGTACCGCCGTGGTGTGGGTACCCGTTATTACCTTGACGGTGTCAATGGTAAGAACTCCAACCCGGGCGACAAGCCTGACAAGGCCATGCTGACCTTGAATGCCATCTTCAACCGTTCAGGCTTCCTGCCGGGCGATGAGATTTATGTGGTGAACAAGGTGACTGCCGAAGACGGCCTCGAATGGAATGGCCTCGCCAAGGGCGGTAACGTGATGATCTATCGTTACAACGGTGGTCACCCGCTGTCAACGACTACCACAACGGATCCTGAAACAGGCGATGAAGTGACCGTAACGGGCAGCATCATTGGCAACCCCAATAATGAGGCCTATACTGGAGCCTTGGTCGAGGTGCCCGCTGGTGCTACGATGACGGTCCTCGGTATCACTATGGACGGCTATTATAACAACGGTGTTGATACCACCGACTACAGTACGGTGGCTGCTGCATCTCCGTTGTTCAACGTGGAAGGTACCCTCGCACTGAATCAGAATGTCACCCTGCAACAAAACTACAACACCAATAACGGTGGTGCTGTGTATGTGAATGAGGGTGGTACCTTGATGATGAACGAAGATGCCAAGATCACCAACAACAAGTCGGAATATGACGGTGCTGGTGTGTATATGAACGGCACCATGATTGTCTCCGACCAAGTGGTGGTTTGGGATAACATGGGCAATGGAAACACCCAGAACAACGTCTATCTCGCCTCGAAGGCCAGCATGGTTCAAATCGGTGTGGATGCTGACTCTGAACAATATCAGGATTTGGCATACGATGCTGAGCATGCTGATCAATCCGCCAAGATCGGTGTGACCAAGAGCACCTCCAACTTCACAGCAGGTGTGGCCGAAGTAGTCTATTCCAATGAAACTTCCTGGCTGACCGAGCCGCTGGAGACTCAAGCCATCATCGTCCACGACGGTGGTATCTATAACCTGGAGACCGGTGCCAGCGCCAACATCCTTTATTGGAGAGATACCTGGGTAACCTTCGTGACCTCGCAGCCTGAAGGCTTCGCCATCAACAATATCGACTCTGAAGAAGACCTTGCTTGGGTGATCTCCTTGGTCAATGGCGAGAATGGCCAGAGCGCTCATACCTATGCCGGTGAGACCATCGTTGTCAAGAAGAACCTCGACATGGGCGCCCACACCTGGGTCCCGATCGGTGAACGCAACGATGTGTTCAAGGGTACCTTCGAAGGCAATGGCTATACCATTGAGGGTCTCAACAGTTCCTTGAACAGAACCGACCTTGGTATGTTTGGTATCGCTGAAGGTGCCACCATCCAGAATGTGATTGCCCAGTGCACCTTTGACGGTATCGCCAACAACTACGGTACCATCGCAGGTACGATGAAGGGCGGCACCATCAGCAATGTGGAAGCGGCCGGTACCCTGACGGGTGATGCTACCTATGCCCAGCACATCGGTGGTTTGGTGGGTGTGACCGAAACGGGTACTACCATCCAATCCAGCTTCGCTGTCAACGACATCACGGCCCAACGTGATGAGACCGTGATCGGTGGCTTGGTGGGTACTAACAACGGCAACCTCTACAACAGCTACGCCAACACCACTTTGAACGGAACAACCAACACCGTCATGGGTGGTTTGGTAGGTGAGAACAATGCTGGTGGTGTTGTCGAAAACTGCTACTCGGTGCGCCAAAGCGACGATATCCAAGCCTTCGCTGCGGTTAACGACGGTAACATCAACTACTGCTATTTCAACAAGAACAACGATGTTGCGCTTGAACAGGTTAACTACCATCCCACGGGTACTGGCACCTTGCTCAAGCCCGGCTACTATGCCATGGTGCCCAAGACCGGACTCTATGGTTATATGTACTATGACAATATTGTCCACGATATCGATGGCGGAAGCCCGTATATTCCTACGGAGAAGATGTCGTATGCCAATGGTCAGATCGACAAATGGCCTGGCTTGCTGAGCGTGCTGAACCAATGGGTGGATGGTCACGACGGCTACACCTCCTGGTTGCGTCCTACCACGAAGAGCATCAACCAAGACCTTCCGGTGTTGACCTTCGAGACGGGCAATGCCATGGGTACCACCGATGGCAAGTTCCTCAGATACAGTGTCACCAGTGAAACGAATAATGGACTTGACGATTTGTTGGAATACTATGGTGGAAAGACATCATACATCTTCCTCTATGCCAATGCAACCAAGGTAGCCAAGGTTCCTGGCCAGCGTACCAACGTCTTCATCAACGAAGACGCTGTGCTCCTCCAAGCCGATAACGCAGGTGACTTCATCAATACCACGGTTGGTGTCAGCTTCGACAACTCGTACAAGAATGCCACTGACTATTGGGGACAGGCATTGAAGTATGATTGGCACTTCTTCTCTACGCCGCTGGCTGATGCTCCGATGGGCATTGAGTACAACAGCAATGAGCAAAACTGGTGGGAGACCGATGATCAAGGCCAGGTGACCGAGGTTAGTGGAAGTTACATGCCCGATGGCGTGGACAACGTCAGCCACTGGGATTTCTACACCTACTACGAACCTCAGTACCACTGGATTAACTTCAAGCGTAACAGCTCGAGCCACCATCACTACGACGAGCCTCACGACCCGATCAGCTATACCAACGAGACGGAACTCGTTCCTGGCAAGGGCTATATGGCTGCCATCGACAAAGATACTTATGTAAGCAACACAGGTACCTTGAATGGCAAGGAGGACATCAGCATGACCTTGACGCTCTCCGGCGAACTGCCTGAAGAGGAAGAACCGACCAAAGACTGGGGCTTTAACCTGTTGGGTAATCCTTATCAGGCTTACCTCAACATGAGAGACTTCCTCTCTACCAACAGCCTGTCGTCCTACTGGGTGTATATCGCTGAGCAGAACAAGTATGTGGCGGGCAACGTCGATGCTTCTGAAAACGATGCCTTGCCGTCGGCTACCCTGCATCCACATCAAGCCTTCTTCGTGTGGACGGGAACCGATAACAAGAAGGTGGACTTCAAGTATAGTATGGCTTTGGCTACACCTAATGATTATTCGTACTTCCGTGGCAATAAGGTCAACTACCCGTTGGTGAACCTGTTCGCAGTCGATGAAAAGGGTCAGCGTGATTTGGCTGTCATCGAAT
>JAEEON010000025.1 GCA_016284305.1 Bacteroidales bacterium | reverse complement strand
TTGAGGTCGATACCAGCGGTTTCGTCCTGGATGGTGACGTTGTTACCGTCGATGAAGGTTACGATACCTTCGATCGTGACATGCTCGCCCATCTCCAATTCCTTGGCTTCAGCAATGGTCATCGGAACCAGGATCTCGTAGTAGTCCGAAGCTTCCTCGCTGTTCATCCAATTGGGCTTCGTGGCGATGGCCCTGATGAGGGCGCTGCTGCTGACCTCGATGGGCTCGGTATAGACCGTGCTGCTCTCGGTAGGCTCGGAACCGTCGAGAGTGTAGTAGATGGCGGCGCCGTCGGTCGGGCAGAGGATGCTGACCGTTTGTGCATGCAGGAAGCTGCCGCCTGCGGGAGTGAAGACAGGAGCTTCGACCGTGTTGCTGATGGTGACGTTACCGCTCAGGTTCACGGTGATTGCCTCATCGCCGTTAGTCATGGTGATGACGGACTCGTAGTCGTTCATCGTCAGGTCGCCCATCATGCGGACATAAACGGTAGTTCCAGCCAGTGCACCGTCTTCGGTGGGCAGGCTCAGCGTGGAGGCATATTGTCCGTCTGCAGTCAGGCTCATCTCGAAATACTGTTCAGCCGTCAACAGGACATCTCCCATCAGATATTGTCCGCTGACCGTGATGGTTTGCGGCTCCGAAGGACCTTCGCCTTGTTCATAAGTGAAGCCTTGGAGGCTCATCGGAGTGACGGCCAATTCGGGTTCCACAGCCTCGAGATCCGAAGCGTTGGCCATGCGGAGTTGGGGTTCGTTGTTGTAACCGATCACTGCGATGACATTGACAAAGGCGTTACCGTCGAAATTCTCCAACACCGGGATTTGGTAAATGTTGATGGCATTTCCGCCTTGGGTGAGGACGGTGTTGCCGGCGTTGTCGATTTCACCGATGTAAGCGCCTTGGATCATGACGCGTGTGCTTTGAAGCTGATTGTCAGCGCCTGCGAGGCATTCTTCGACGGTCATGACTGCCAGCGGCAATTCGTTGTCGTTCGAGACGATGTTGAACTGGTTAGCGTCGTTGGCGTCGATGCCCACGAGTTTGATCAAGCCGTTGGTCGTGGCCCTTTGGCCGATGGCTTGGACCTTGTCGCCAATAACCAAGCTCTTGCCGTTGTTGTTGAGGTTAAGGACGATACCAGCAGTCGGGTCTTGGATGGTGACATCGTTGCCGTCGATGAAGGTCACGACACCTTCAACCATGGCGTATTCGCCAATCTCCAGTACCTTGGCTTCGGCGATGGTCATCGTCTGGAAGATCTCGTAAGAAGCGGTCACCACTTCACTGTTCATCCAGTTCAGCTTTGTGGCGATGGCCTTGATGACCGTGCTGCTGCTGACCTCGATGGGTTCGGAATAGACCGTGCTGTTCTCGTTAGGCTCACTGCCATCCGTGGTGTAATAGATGGTGGCTCCCTCGGTCGGGCAGAGGATGCTGACCAACTGAGTGCTCATGTAGTTGCCAGCGGCAGGAGTGAAGGCGGGAGCTTCGACCGTGTTGCTGATGGTGACGTTGCCGCTCAAGGCCAGAGTCATCTCCTCATTGCCATAGGCCAGGATGAGGGTGGACTCGTATTCGTTCATCATCAGGTCTGCCATCATGCGGACATAGACAGGAGCGTCTTCCAGTCTGCCTTCTTCAGTGGGCAGGCTCAGCATGGAGGAGTAGGGGCCGTCTTCAGTCAGGCTGATTTCGAAATATTCGCCTGCCGTCAGGACAACATCGCCAGCGACATAGTAAGTGCTAACCAGGAGGGTTTGTGGCTCCGAAGGACCTTCGCCCTGCTCGTAGCTGAAGAGTTCGAGGGTTTGCGGGTTGACCGTCAGGCTGGGTGCCAGCATCGTGACGTCGGAAGCGGCATATACGCGGAGCTGGGCTTCGTTGTCATAGCCGATCACCGCAATGACGTTGACATAGCTGTTGGGTTCAACGTTATCCAAAGCCGGGACATGGTAGATGTTGATGGTGTTGCCGCCTTGGGTCAGCGTCGTGTACCCGTCGGGGTTGATGGTGCCGATGATTGCCTCCTCGATCATGACGCGGGTGCTCTGCAACTCGTAGTCAGCGCCTGCAAGGCAATTCTCGATGGACTGGACCTCGAGCGGAAGTTCGTTGTCGTTCGAGACGATGTCGAACTGATTGTCATCGTCGGCATCCATGACGAAGAGTTCGAACAGTCCGTTTACGTTAACTGTCTGGCCGTAGGTTATGACCTTGTCGCCGATAGCGGTGTTGACGCTTGCATCGCCAAGGTTGAGGACGATACCAGCGGTTTCGTCCTGGATGGTGACGTTGTTACCGTCGATGAAGGTTACGATACCTTCGATCGTGACATGTTCGCCCATCTCCAACGCCTTGGCTTCAGCAATGGTCATCGGAACCAGGATCTCGTAGTAGTCCGAAGCTTCCTCGCTGTCCATCCAGTTGGGCTTCGTGGCGATGGCCCTGATGAGGGCGCTGCTGCTGACCTCGATGGGCTCGGTATAGACCGTGCTGCTCTCGGTAGGCTCGGAGCCGTCGAGAGTGTAGTGGATGGTGGCGCCGTCGGTCGGGCAGAGGATGCTGACCGTTTGTGCATGCAGGAAGCTGCCGCCTGCGGGAGTGAAGACAGGAGCTTCGACCGTGTTGCTGATGGTGACGTTGCCACTCAGGTTCACGGTGATTGCCTCATCGCCGTTAGTCATGGTGATGACGGACTCGTAGTCGTTCATCGTCAGGTCGGCCATCATGCGGACATAAACGGTAGTTCCAGCCAGTGCACCGTCTTCGGTGGGCAGGCTCAGCGTGGAGGCATATTGTCCGTCTGCGGTCAGGCTCATCTCAAAGTATTGATCGATGGTCAATAGAATGCTTTCTGCCAGACTTTGACCACTGAGTGTCAAGGTTTGCGGCTCTGAAGGACCTTCGCCTTGTTCATAGGTGAAGCCTTGGAGGCTCTGCGGGGTGACGGTCAAATTAGGCACTGCGACTTCGACGTCGGTAGCAAAGGCAACACGCAGGCGTGGATTGTTGTAGTAACCAATCACTGCGATGACATTGACATGATCGTTGGCTTCGATACCCTCGAGTGCCGGAATCTTATAGATGTTCATGGAAGATTCGCCTTGAGTAAGTGAGGTGTTACCATTGGGGTGGATGACACCGATCACGGCATTTTCAATCAAGACACGGGTGCTTTGCAGTTCATCAGCTGCACCTTCAAGGCATTCTTCGATAGTCATGACTGCCAGAGGCAATTCGTTGTCGTTCGAGACGATATTGAAACGAGTGTAATCGGCAGGGTTGATACCTGTGAGTTCAATCAAACCGTTGGCTGTGGCTCTCTTACCATAGGCTTGGACTTGATCGCCAATCGCAAGGTTGCTTGAAGCTTTGTTAAGATAAAGGACGATACCAGCGGTTTCGTCTTGTACATAGACGTTTCTGTCGTCGATGAAGGTCACAACGCCTTCAACCATGGCAAATTCGTTGATTTGCAATGCCTTGGCTTCAGCGATGCTCATCGGGGTAAGGATCTCGTAAGAATCCGTCTTAACTTCGCTATTCTTCCAACCTGTCAACACGGCAATAGCCTTGATGACACAGCTGCTGTTCACCTCAATAGGATCCGAATAAAGGATGCTATTCTCCGTTGGTTCGCTGCCATCCAAGGTATAATAGATGGTGGCACCAGGAGTTGAGCAAATCATGCTGACCATAGGAGCATTCATATAGATTCCACCAGCAGGGCTGAACATTGGGGTAGCCACGACCTGAGTCCATGTAACGGTACCACTCAGGCCAATCGAGATCTCGTCACCGTTAAGGGGCACGGTGATGCTGGACTCGTAATCGTTCTCCTCGAGGTCAGCCATCATACGGACATAGACGGTGGTTGCTGAAAGCATTCCATCAACGGTAGGCAGGCTCAATGTGGAGGAGTACTGGCCATCTTCGGTAAGGCTCATTTCAAAGAATTCACCAGCTGTCAGAACGACATTTCCTGCAATATATTCGCAGCTGACCGAGAAGACTTGAGGATCTGAAGGACCCTCACCTTGCTCATAGGTGAAGCCAGAAAGACTTTCTGGTTCAATCGTCAGGCTGGATTCGATAGGTTCGACATCCGAAGCAAAGGCTACGTGGAGCTGAGGAGTATTGTTAATGTTATTGCCAATCACTGCGATGATGTTGACATAGCTGTTGGATTCAACGTTATCCAGCGCCGGTACCTTATAAATATTGATGGTGTTGTTGCCTTGGGTAAGGCTCGTGTTCCCATTGGTATTGATGGTGCCGATGACTGCTTCTTCGATCATGACGCGGGTGCTTTGAAGATCGTAACTTGCTCCTTCGAGGCATTCTTCAATGGTTCTGACCTCCAAAGGCAGATCATTGTCGCTGGAAACAATGTTGAACTTGTTGCTTTCAGTGGGATTGATGCCAACCAGTTTGATCAATCCTTGGGAATTATTTCTGATACCATAGACCTGGACCAAGTCGCCAACTGCCAAATTGCTGTAGGCTTCGGTTAAGTTGAGAGCGATACCTGCGGATTCATCTTGGATGAAGACTAAGATGCCATCGATGAAGGTCACGACACCTTCGACCATAGCTAATGAGCCAGGTTGGAGCGACTTGGCTTCAGCGATGCTCATCGGGGTGAGGATCTCATATTCCGCCGTCACCACGTTGCTATTCCACCAGTTCTCCCTGACGGCCATGGCTGAGATGACCATGCTACTGTCAACCTCGATAGGCTCACTATAAACAGGACTTTTTAAAGTAACTCGGCTTCCATCGGTAGTATAATAGATGGTAGCGTCAGGAGTAGCGCAGGTGATGCTAACCATCTGGCCATTCATAAAGGTGCCACCAGCAGGGCTGAAAGTTGGATCTTCTACGGTGTTGAGGATCTCTACGTTACCGACCAATGGGATTATGATTTCATCATTGCCATAAGAAATGCTGAGTGAAGATTGGTAGGTGTCCATAGGTAGTGCAGCCACCATGCGAACATAGACGATGTACTCTGATAAGCCACCGTCACTCTTGGGCAGCTCTAAGGATGGAGAGTATGGTCCGTCTTCCGATAAGCTCATCTCGAAGGTCTCAGAAGTTGACAGATAGACATCATATGGAACATACTCATAAGTGATCATGATGGATTGGGGTTCCGAGGGACCTTCGCCTTGTTCATAAGAGAAGTCTTCGAGGTTTTCTGGAGAGACGTTCATGCTGGATTCAAGACGCTCAATGTCCGAGTCAAAGGCTACAAGCAGTTGAGCAGCATCGCCGTAGCTAATGACACCGATGACATTGACAAAACTATAGTTGTATTCAGGACCCACTGCTGGAATCTTAAAGATGCCGATGGAGTCGGTGTCTTGATAAAGCATCGTGATTCCACCAGTGTCTAATGAACCGAGGATAGCGTCAACGATTTGGACACGGGTGCTTTGCAGTTCGTAGTCTGCACCTTCCAAGCATTCCGCTATGGTTCTGACTTCCAGCGGGAGTTCGTTGTTATGCGAAACAATGTTGTACTTGTCAATATCAATGAGTGCATACATTCCACCAACGTATTCCCGGGTTGCATATACCTGGAACAAGTCGCCGATTGCTATACCGGGAAACTGCTGGTCAAAATTGATGACAATACCAGCGGTCTCATCTTGGATATAGATAGTATAGTCATCGAAGAAAGTCACCACACCTTCAACCATTACTTTCGCACCAGGTTGAAGTGTCTTGGCCTCTGCGATGCTAATAGGAGCGAGGATGAAATATTCACTCGTCGCTACTTCGCTGGCCGTCCAACCATCCTTCATGGCAATAGCTTTGATGATCGTGTTCGTGTTCTGCTGGCTAACTTCGATGGGATCGACGTAAACCAGACTGTTTTCATTCGGCTCAGAACCATCCAAAGTATAATAGATGGTGGCATCATCCGTTGCACAAAAGATGCTGACTTGCTGGGGGGTAATATAGTTGCCACTGACAGGGTCGAAGGTTGGAGTCGATACCTGCTGAGGTGCTGGAGTGCCTTCTTTATAAAGAACGGTAAATGGGTAGTCAACAGAATAAAGGGAATCGTAGGGTTGAGTATAATAGAACCAGCCATCTCCTCCGTAACCACCAAAGAATCTAGGAGTGGGAGCAGTCAAAACCATGCATCCCCCATCTTCATTGGAAATGCTCCAATAGGATGTAGGCTGATCACTCATAAATATAAACTCCTCACCATCATTATTAAGGTATAAATCATCCCACTTCATGAATAAGTAACCAGTAGCTGGATCTGGTTCAAAGGTGAAAGTGCAAGGATATTCATCTTCGTCAGTAAACGTGGTGATGTAGGGGTAATCTGAACCTTCCTCAATCGAAACTTGCGTTGCGAGGAGACCACTGTCATCATATCTCATTGCAGCTGTGGAAGCCGAGGGACAAACCAACAAGTAAGAAGCATTAGGGTCGAAGTCTTCAATATCAGCCAATAACGAGAATGTCTTCAACTTGGGAGCTGTGTAAGGCCGCACATCTTCAGCTGTGGCCACCAGGAGTTCTAGAGAATTGTAACAGCTAACGATAGCAGCCACAGAAATAGAGTCGCCTACCTGAAGACCTTCGATCATAGGCAACTGGAAGATGTCTATGGTCTCGTTATTTTGTGAAATCGTAGTATAGGCAAAGAAGTTGATGGATTCCACCCTAGCTCCTTTGATCATCACACGGGATGCCTGAAGGGCATTATCTCCGTTCTCGAAGTCAGATACAATTTCACTGATGGTATGGACTTCCTCCGGAAGTGGTTCGTCCCATAGGACGCTAAACTGAGAGGAATTGTATGGATCGATTTCAGACAATTCGGTCATGCAAAGACCCTCTGTTACTTTACCTATGACTTGGACATCTGCGCCCAAAAATAGAGAAGTGTCGGGTTCAACGGTACAATTCAGACGGATACCACCTGAATAGTCTTGAATAAAGAGCTGTTGGCCTTGAATGAGAGTCACAGTACCATAAACCATGGCAAATTCACCGGCTGGATATGACTTAGCCTCAGAAATGGGAACCTCATTCAAATCTTCTGGAATAACATAAGTAGCTGTGGCAATGCTACTGCTATCAATAGGCATTCCAGTGGCATCCTCCATCACGGCAATCGCTTTTAATGTCGTGGTTTGGGTGATTTGGATGGGCTGCGGAGAAGCAGGAGAAGGTGTGGTGGAGAAAATCATACTATTGCTATTTGGAATGCTGCCATCATCTGTGTAATAGATAGTTACAGTATTATTTTGGCTGTTACAATCGATGGACACATCGACACTCTCAAAGTACGAACCAGGCTCTGGGGTGAAAGTGGGGGCAGGGACGTTCTCTGAAACCAGGTAATCCACCTCGATGGCAGCAATGCTGCGGTGGGCATCAGAGTCGCCTCCTTCCGAATAGTTGCTGAAATAGAAAGACACGGAATACGCAGATCCAGTCCATGTTAGGGAGCTCATGTTGCCAACATCGGATCCAATTACATTATCGCCATCGTCCGCACCTGTAGTGAAGACAACGTTCGTGATTGGGCATGGAGAATTGATCTCAATTCTGTTGCCACCATAAGCCCAAATCGAATTACTGCTGCCATGGAACTGCGGTGCAGTGTTGCCGGCTGCTGTTCTGAAGGCCACGCTAACATTCTCATCGATAGCCAGGATTTGTTCATTCATGTCCTGACCGTCGGTCAAACCAGCTTCGGAAAAAACAATAGAAGCTTCGGTTAGCGTCTGTAGCGCCTGTCCCCATGAGGGAACATCAATGGCCATGATAATCATCAAGGCCATTAGAATAGTTAAAATTCGCTTCATAATAGATTTAATTAATTGATACTTATTGTTTTGTTATTTGTTTCTAGCTTTAACGCTCAATTAACAAAAATAAGAAATGCCCTTTTTATTTATAATTTGTACACCTTTTATTTATCAACAAAAAATTGTTGATAAATTTTGCCAAAAAGTTGAAAAAAAATATGGATATTTGCAAACACAACTAAAAATCGAGCAAGATGAAAAAGTTCATTAACAAGACTTGGATCGCTATCGTTGCCGCCTTGGCCATCGTCGCTGGAGCTTGCTGTACGCACAAGAACTCTCCTAAAGATGAAAACGACCCCTCCAACCAAGAGTCGCCCGAACATAAGATGACGAAGAAAGAACTGAAAGAACGTATCGCTGAGATTCGTGCCGCCATCAAAAATCGCGAGATGTCGTGCGTCTATGGATCACCAGAGATTATCCAAAAGTATGGCCAAGAAACCCAACGACTTCGCCATGAGGCTGACTCACTGCAAAATGTACTCGATAACTACGACAAACGCTAATCCTCTGAAATGACGAGGATCTATATCGTGGGTTTCATGGGCTCGGGCAAGACGACCATCGCCAAACGCTTGGCGAATCATCTTGGCATGGAATGGTACGATACCGACCGTATGTTTGAGGAACGATTCCATATCTCCGTGAATGACTTCTTCCAAAAATATGACGAACCTCTCTACCGGAGACTCGAGACGGAGATGTTGCATTCCACCGAACAATTCAACCAAGCCATTGTCTCCACCGGAGGAGGAACGGCATGTTTCAACGACAACATGGAATGGATGAACCAACATGGATTAACATTGTTCCTGAAAGTCAGTCCTTTGACTGCTTACGACAGACTGTTGCATGCCAAAGTGAAACGTCCTTTGGCTGTCAATAAGACCCCTGAGGAACTGCTGGCTTTCGTCAACGAATGCTTTGCTGAACGACTGCCTTTCTATGAGCAAGCCCAGTTAACAATAAAAGGGGAGGACCTGGATCTCAATCAGGTGATTGCGACGATCCAAGGACTTATCAATCCTTCTTCAACTCCAATAATGTGACGTTCTCCACATGCTGAGTGTGTGGAAACATATCGACAGGCTGTACGGCCTTGACCTCATATGCAGAGCAAAGCATCTGTAAATCACGTGCTTGCGTAGCTGGATTGCAACTCACATAAACCATCTTCGGTGCCCGAATCTTGAGCAGTTGCTCCACCACCTTCTCGGCCATGCCTGCACGAGGAGGATCGGTCACGATGAAGTCCGGACGGCCATTGGCCTCAATGAACTCGTCGGTGAAGATCTTGGCCATGTCACCCGCATAAAATGTACAGTTGTCAATACCATTGATGGCAGCATTGACCTTGGCGTCGGCAATGGCTTCCTCCACATACTCGATACCTACGACTCGTTTCACAAATCGTGAGAAATACTGCGCTATGGTGCCCGTTCCCGTATAAAGGTCGTACATCAATTCATCACCTTTCACATCGGCCAAATCAAAGGCAGCACGATACAAACGTTCAGCTTGATAAACATTGGTCTGGAAAAATGACACGGGACCAATACGGAACTGCAAGTCGGGATGACCAGGACGGGGTGAGGCCATGGACTCCATCAAGAAGGGATCTCCCTTCAAGCTTTCGAACGGCAAATCGTTGATGACGTCGTTCAACTTGTTGTTGATGACCAACAACAAAGAGACAATCTGAGGAAACTGCTTCGAAAGGGCAGGGGCCAATTCGTTACGGATGAGTTGGCTTTCCTCATTGAGGACGATGATCACCATGAACTCCCCTTTGGCATTGCAACGAATCACCAAGTTGCGCATCAACCCTTCATGGCGACGGACACTATAGTACGGTAAGTCATGGTCCATGGTGAACTTTCTGACAAACAGACGTATGTCGTTAGAAGGATCGGCTTGGAGATAGCATTGTTCCACATCGACAACACGATCGAACAGTGAGGGCAGATGGAATCCGAGACCTTTGACTTCGTCCTCGCCATAGGTGCCCGAAGGAGCGCCGTCGGTAAGCCACTTCCGGTTAGAGAAAGCGTATTCCAACTTGTTGCGATAGTAGTACTGTTTCTCACAGCCGAGGATAGGACGAATCTCGGGATAATCGATCTTGCCGATCCGGTCGAAGTTGTCTTTGACTTGTTTTTGCTTATAGTACAACTGCCATTGGTAGTCCAGATGTTGCCATTTGCATCCACCGCAGAGTCCAAAATGTTGACACACAGGTTCAACCCGCTTATCAGATAAGGTCTTGAAACGTAGGATTCTTCCTTCAAGGAAGTTCTTTTTTTTCTTAAAAACCTCGATGTCAACGACATCGCCAGGTACTCCGAAGGGGATAAAGACCACTCGTCCCTCAGGCTTGGCCACCGACATTCCTTCGCTGCCGGCATCCACAATCAGGACGTCTTCAATGATTTCCGGTGCTTTTTTCTTTTTGTTTCTCATGATGCAAAATTACATAAAAACCTCATTCATGCAATCGTTTGTAGGCTTGACCGATATGATTGATGATGTCAGAAGCCAGCAGAGCTTCTTGTCCCATCGCCTCCATGGCAATGTCGCCCGCCAGACCATGCAGATATACGCCTAACACTGCTGCCTCCTCCGGAGTGTAAGCCTGAGCCAAGAGTGAGAGAATCATTCCCGTCAAAACATCACCACTGCCTGCAGTAGCCATGCCAGGATTGCCTGTGGTGTTGAAGAATACGGCTCCGTTGGGCATGGCCACAGCGGTGTGGGCACCTTTAAGCACAATGATGATGTTGTGTTTCATGGCCATCAAACGTTGTAGTTCCAAGCGCTCAAAAGAGGTAGAGGTCGCTCCAAACAACCGTTCGAATTCCTTTGGATGTGGGGTTAAAATAGTCTTGGGATGCAGAAAACTCATCCAGGTCTTGTTCTCCGATAGGATATTCAACGCATCGGCGTCCATTACCATTGGGACAGGGGCTTCCGCGATAAGCCTTTGCAAAGCTTTTTCTGTGGCCCGAGCCTTGCCAAGTCCTGGGCCGACACCAATTGCCGTGAACTTGTCCAATTTCTCAAAGTCGGAAAAACAGCCATGGTCACATTCCCGTTCACGTTCTTCGCTCATCCTGTAAAACATCGCTTCAGGGAGTGTCGTGGCCAATGCATCGGTGGATAGAGGGGCGCGGACAGACAAAAGCCCTACGCCTGTTCGCAAACAAGCCTTGCTGCTTAATACCGCTGCTCCAACCATTCCATCGGATCCTGCAATCAACAAGGCATGACCATAGGTCCCTTTATGAGAATACTTCGTTCGTTGATGTAAAAATGATTTTATCATCTTTCTGTCAACCAAGAAGTTATTGACATTTACTTCATCTAAAAATTGAGGATGAAGATGAATGTCTAAAACCTCGAAATTTCCGACGTATGGATCATTTTCAGGGAATAGAAAGGCGAGTTTTGGCCGTTGGAAAGTAAGGGTGTAATCGGCTTGGAAAATGGCTCCTTTGGGACTCGGAGCATCGGCAAAAAGTCCGGAGGCGATGTCAATGGCGATACGCACTGCTTGTTGATGGTTCAGATAGTTTATCAATTCAGCAGTCATCCCCGACAAAGCACGGTTCAATCCCGAACCAAAAATAGCGTCAACAACGACCTCGCCTTTCTGTATCTCAGGAAAATCCTCGGCCACATGAAGTCCATACAATGGCACTTTGGTCTCCTCCTTCAAGCGGTGATAGTTCCACTCGCAGTCTGGACTCATCTTCTCCGAGTAACACACCATGAATACTTCTGGAACAACATCATGTTGGTAGAGCAGACGCGCCAACACCAAACCATCACCTCCATTGTTGCCCATCCCACAGAAAACCTTGATTCGACTCTCCTTGTGAACCCTTGGGAACAGCCATTCAAACACCTTGGTAGCGGCACGCTCCATCAGATCGACAGAGGCTATAGGTTCATTTTGAATGGTATATTGATCCGCTTGACGGATTTGCTCAACAGATAGAATCTTCATGACAAAGAAGTTTGACGCAAAAATACAAAATAGAGCTTATTCCACGGTCACTGACTTGGCGAGATTGCGAGGCTGATCAACATTGCAGCCACGCATCACGGCAATGTGGTAGGCGAGGATCTGCAACGGCACCGTCGCCAACAACGGAGAATAGAGGCATTCCGTCTCTGGAATCTCGATGACGTGGTCGGCCATCTTACGGGCAAGCACGTCTTTCTCACTCACCACAGCGATGATCTTTCCATTGCGGGCTTTCACCTCTTGGATGTTGCTCAGCACTTTCTCGTAAGTGCTGTGGTTAGTGGCTACAAAGACCACGGGCATGTCTTTGTCAATCAGAGCAATAGGCCCATGTTTCATTTCGGCTGCAGGATAGCCTTCGGCATGGATGTAGGAGATCTCCTTCAACTTCAAGGCTCCTTCAAGGGCCACGGGGTAGTTTTGCAAACGGCCAAGGTATAACATGTTGCGCACATCTTTATATTTTTGTGCGATGTCTTTCACATGTCCACTGTGGTCCAGCGTCCATTGAATCTTTTCGGGGATACGGTCGAGTTCTTGGATGAACGCTGCTCGTTCCTCGTCCTTCATCGAGCCTTTCAGCTCTGCCAAGCGCAGAGCCAGCATCGCCATTACGGTCACCTGAGAGGTGAATGCCTTGGTGGAAGCCACACCGATTTCGGGACCGGCATGGGTATAGATGCCGGCGTCGGTAGCCCTGGAGATGGAAGATCCGATGACATTGCAGATGCCGAGGACGATGGCTCCTTTCTCCTTGGCAAGTTGAATTGCCGCCAAGGTGTCAGCTGTCTCGCCCGATTGCGACACGGCGATGACCACATCGTGAGGGGTGATGACAGGATCTCGGTAACGGAACTCGGAGGCGTATTCCACCTTGACGCGGATTTTGGCCAGCTTCTCAATAAGGTAACTTCCTACCAGACTGGCGTGCCACGAGGTGCCACAAGCCACAAAGACGATGTTGTCGGCATAGAGCAGATGTTTTTCATATTGAACGATACCACCGAGTCGTACCGTGTTGGCTTCAGGATGCAAACGTCCGCGCATGGTATCGCGAACGATGGTAGGCTGTTCATAAATTTCCTTCATCATGAAATGGTCGAAGCCGGCCTTTTCGATGGAATCGAGGTTCATCTTCAGTTCCTGCACGTAAGGGATGGCATCAAGGTCGTTTATAGTCTTGATGTGCAGTTCTTCGCCCAACTTGATACGGACCACTTGCTCATCTTCGATATAAACCACCTTCTGTGTCCGTCCTACGATGGGTGTGGCATCGGAGGCGATGAAATACTCGCTGTCACCAATGCCGATAACCATGGGGCTGCCTTTGCGAGCCGCTATCAGCTGATCGGGATGATCCTTCTCCAAGACCACAATGGCGTAGGCTCCAACGACCTGGTTGAGGGCGATGCGAACGGCTTCAAATAAATCGGTGTGCCCACTCAATTGAACGTCTTCGATGAGGTTGGTCAACACCTCGGTGTCGGTTGATGATTGGAACTTGAAGCCGCGTTTCTCCAGCTCGATGCGCAGACTCAGATAGTTCTCAATGATGCCATTATGGATCAACGCGATGTTACCCGACTGTGAACGATGGGGGTGGGCATTCACCTGGCTCGGTTCACCATGGGTGGCCCAACGCGTATGGGCAATGCCTATGTGTCCACTCACGTCCTTGGTACTGGCAAAAGCTTCCAAGTCGGACACCTTGCCTTTTGCCTTATAGATGTTGAGTTCGTTGTTTTCATTCAACAACGCCACACCAGCGCTGTCATAGCCTCGGTATTCGAGACGCTTCAACCCTTCAATGAGGATTGGATAGGCTTCTTCATGGCCTACGTATGCTACTATTCCGCACATCTTTTTAGAATTAAAAGAACAAAAGTACATTTTTTCTTTTTATTCCTTTATTTTTGCACCAATTTTTTAAAAACACCCATCATGAAAAGGATTATAGTTATCGTGGTTTTAGCATTATGTAGCTTTGGCCTCAAGGCACAAAATGGAACTCAATTCGAAAACCGAGGATTCGAGTCGTGGGCCAACTTCGGCTCGTCAAACTCATCCATTGAGCCAGTGCGTTGGCACTCCACCAAGTCCGCTTCAGGTACCTTCAGTGGCTTTCTTTCGCAACAAATTGAACCTTCCAACCAAGTCCGTCCAGGCTCTACTGGAAGCAAGAGCGCTCGCTTATGGCCTACCTCAGTCATGGGGGTTACCGCCAATGGCAACATGACCAACGGCAGGATGAACGCTGGCAGCATGTCGGCTACAGGATCAGGTAATTATAACTACACACAACGTTCCGACGAACGTTTCAACACTCCAATAACCACAGTTCCCGACTCGCTCACCGTGTGGGTTTGTTTCCGTTGCGCCGACCCCAACCAGAACGGCCAAGCCCGTGCTGTTGTCCATGGCGATGCAGATTTCAAATTCATCTCCAACGGTACCGTGGAACCTGCCGACAAATTGGTGGCCACTGCTGTTCAGGCCTTCAAACGTACTAGTGGAGCAGGAGGGAGTTATACCTGGCGTAGGCTTTCCATCCCGTTCACTAACAACGGTCCATGCAACGATCCTCGTTATATCCTGTTCACCATCACTACGAACGAGGTTCCTGGTGAAGGAGGAACTTCTGACGATTTGTTTGTTGATGACATCCTCCTGGTTTACAACCCCACCATTCAAATGGGATCTCTGAATAAAGACCATTACTATTTCGGCGAAAGCCTGAGCATCCCCTTCACCTTGACAGGTACCATGTCGCCCGATAACCTCAATACAAATCCCAATCAGGTTATAGCCCAACTTTCTTCGGCCAACGGAAGCTTCAGCAATCCCACCGAACTGGGCAGAATAACTGCCAACAACAGCGGGACTATCAACGTCACCATCCCTTCGGGATTGTACTCCGGAGAACACTATAGGATTCGTCTGGTCACCACAAATTATCCCATGATTTCTGAGGACAATGGCTTCGACCTCAGCATCAGTTCCGGCGCGGCGGTGGCGGAGCAGCAGGTGCCTTCGTTGCAACTGTTTCCCAATCCCGCTCGGCAATACCTTCATATCGCTGCGGATCAGGAACTTACCAATGTGGATCTGTTCAACTTATCCGGCGAAAAGGTGCTTTCCTGTCAGCTGGCTTCCAAAGATCATGTCATCTCCCTCAACGGTCTCGCCACAGGGATCTATCTGGT
>JAEEON010000024.1 GCA_016284305.1 Bacteroidales bacterium | reverse complement strand
TGGGCTACAAGAGCGACACCGAGCTGAAAGCCGAAGAACTCCAACAGCTGGCCGAGGACTTCAAAGTCCGCATCAAGGAAGTGCTGGGCACCGAGTTCCCGGATGACGCCGAGGCTCAGCTGGAAGGCGGCATCAAGGCCGTGTTCAAGAGCTGGAACGGCAAGAAGGCCATCTCCTACCGCCGCATCGAAGGTATCCCGGACGACTGGGGCACTGCCGTCAACGTGCAGACCATGGTGTTCGGTAACATGGGCGAAGGCTCCGCTACCGGCGTGGCATTCACCCGTAACCCCGCCACTGGCGACAACCAATTCTATGGCGAATGGCTTATCAATGCCCAAGGCGAAGACGTGGTAGCTGGTATTCGTACCCCCAACCCGTTAAACGATGACACCAAGAACGAGCAGAACAAGCACATGCAGTCCATGCAGGAGCTGATGCCCGAGACCTATAAGGAACTCTGCGAGGTGCGCCGCATCCTCGAAGAGAACTACCACGACATGCTCGACATCGAGTTCACCATCCAGGATGGCAAGCTCTACATGCTGCAATGCCGCGTTGGCAAACGTACTGGCGTCGCTGCTCTGACCATGGCCCTCGACATGCTGAAGGAAGGCCTCATCGATGAGAAAGAAGTCGTCATGCGCCTCACCCCTGAACAACTCGACGAACTCCTCCACCCCATCCTCGACGCTGCTGACGAGAAGAAGCACGCCGTCATCGCCAAGGGTCTGCCCGCAGGTCCTGGTGGTGCTGTCGGCAAGATCGCCCTCACCAGCGAAAAGGCCAAGGAATACCGTGCCGCCAAGGTGGCCAACATCCTGGTCCGTGAGGAAACCAACCCCGAAGACGTGGAAGGCATGCGTGCCGCCGACGGTATCCTGACCGCTCGTGGTGGTATGACCTCACACGCAGCCCTCGTGGCCCGTGGCTGGGGCAAGTGCTGCATCGTGGGTTGCGACGCCGTCAAGATCGACCTCGAGAAAGGCATCGTGAGAATCGGCGACAAGCAATTCAAAGAAGGCGACACCATCAGCCTCAACGGCTCCAAAGGTTGGGTTTATGACGAACCTGTTGGCATGATCAACGCCACTGAGAACCCGCTGTTCCAGCAGTTCATGGCCCTGGTCGACAAATACCGCAAGATGGGTGTCCGCACCAACGCCGACAACCCGGAAGATGCCCAGAACGCCGTCAACTTTGGCGCTGAAGGTATCGGCCTGTTCCGCATCGAGCACATGTTCTATGGCAAGAACAGTGAAGAGCCACTGGCTAAGCTTCGTAACATGATTTTGGCCAACACCACCGAAGAACGCGTGGCTGCCTTGGCTGAACTCGAACCTTACATCAAGAACGCTGCCAAGGGCACACTGAAGGTCTTGAACGGCAAACCGCTCACCTTCCGCCTCATGGACCCGCCTTTGCATGAGTTTGTTCCTCATACCGAAGAAAAACAACGCGCTCTCGCCAAAGAACGTGGCATCAGCTTCGAGGAAATCAAGAAGCGCATCGATGCCCTTAACGAGGTCAACCCGATGATGGGTCTGCGTGGCGTCCGCCTCGGCATCGTCTATCCTGAGATCACCGAGACTCAGTTCCGCGCCCTGTTCCAGGCCACTGCTGAACTGATGAAGGAAGGCTTCGACCCGCACCTGGAGATCATGGTCCCGTTGACCATCAACGTCAAGGAGCTTGAACACCAGAAAGCCATCGCCGACCGCGTGAAGAAAGAAGTGGAAGCCAAGTTCGGTGTCGAGATCAGCTACCTCTATGGTACGATGATTGAGATCCCAAGAGCCACCCTCGTTGCCGACAAGATCGCCAGCGTCGCTCAGTTCTTCAGCTTCGGCACCAACGACCTCACCCAGATGACCTTCGGCTTCAGCCGCGACGACGTCAACGCCATCGTGAAAGACTACATCAACGAGAAGATCATCCCTGCTGATCCGTTCAACACCCTCGACCAAGAAGGCGTCGGCCAATTGGTGAGACTCGGCGTGGAACGCGGCCGTAGCCAGCGCGCCAACCTGAAGTGCGGCGTCTGCGGTGAACACGGTGGTGATCCTGCCTCTGTTCATTTCTTCTATAAGACCGGCTTGAACTACGTTAGCTGCTCACCGTTCCGCGTACCCGTGGCACGTCTGGCTGCTGCTCAGGCTGCGATTGAAGAAGAGAGAAGCAAGAAGTAAGAAGTCAGAAGTCAGAAGACAGAAGTCAGAAGACAGAAGTCAGAAGACAGAAGACAGCCCCCGAAAACTCGGAGGCTGTCTTTTTACATTTACAGAAGTTTTTCGTTTAATAATATTCTTTGCAATCATTTGGCGACCGAGATTCTCTTGACGAGAGTCTTGGTTGCTGTATTAATGCGAACCATATACATGCCAACACCGAATTGGGCAAGGTTTAGAGAAACCTCATCGGCATCGACAGGCGCATCGTAAACCACTTGACCCAACGCATTCATCACGGTAAGATGGGTCATTCCTATTGCCTTCATCATGATTATGCCTGAAGTCGGATTCGGATAAACCTCAACACCTTGATTCAGATCCTCCACACCCGTGGTGATGACATGGACAAAATCATGAATACCGTCCACCGCCATGGCAGGAGCCGACTCACATGTCTCACCTCCAGCGACCGTGTTGACCGCAGTCACCTGATAATATTGGTTGACCGATTGAATCGTGTTGTCAGCATAGCTCACCTCATCGCCGTTGGAATATCCAATATACTGATAATCAGTACCATTAGAAGAACAATAGACATTATATCGAACCGTTTCACTTGAGGTTCCATACCACAAAGCGTTTGTCACAGTAATGGCATCAATGCACAAAGCGTAGTTGGACACCGTAGTGAAATGACGAAAACCGAGATATATCTCCTGGCCAGCATATGCTGAAAGGTCAACAGAATACTTGGCAAAGGGATGGGTAGCGTTCCATTCAGCAATGGTATTGATGGTCAAGCCATCAGCTGAAGCTACTGCCACACCGAAATGTTCCGATGGATAGTTGGGATCGAAACCCGCAGCCCAGAAAGTCATGCTGGCATTGGGCAGTATCTTTACCAATGGCATAAAGGCATAATTGTCTGGAGTAAGACCGCCATAGTCGTTGATATAGGAAAACGAAGTCAACGAAGCGTTGGTCCCCGTGGTGTTGACCGACCCATCAGCATTCATGCCACCAGCGGCATAAATGCCAAATACAGCGCCATCACCATCGACATCGAGGAAGGTCCATCCTTCGGGATCATCTTCAAAATCAATGTAAATCTCGCGCTCCCAGCGAAGAATCACCTTATCCTCTTCAAAGGTACCCGAAAGATTCTTTGGAGCGATGCAATCGATCTCAACCTCAGCGCACTGTGGAGCAGCTAAAGCGTAATAATCCCCCGTTTCCTTACTGCCATCCTGAAGGATGCGGATACAATACTCCGAGGTATAACGATTGACCATGTGCGTAAACGAAGTCTCTCCATGGTTCAACATGGCGATCAGTTCATCGTTGGCATAGACCAGTGCTCCCTTAGCCGGACGGGTCACCTCAGCTTGGATGCCAGTCACCTTAATATCGTCAACATACAGAAAATAGACGTTGCCTTCAGTGTTGAAATGGCGGATGGCAATATAGATTTGCTGTCCAGCGTAGGCAGAGAGGTCAACGGAATATTCCGTATAGGTGCCCGTGCTATTCCATTCGGCCACCATGGTGAAGTCTGCAGGATTTGTGTTACTCGCCGTGGACACAGCCACCCCAAAATGCTCTTTATCGGTCACAAGGCCAGGCATGTCACAATCCACAGCCATGAATGAGAACTGGGTGGTAGCCGAAGCCGTTACTCGCGGAGTCACCACAAAGTTGTCAGGATATACATTATCCACACCTCCGGCAATCCATGAGTCTGACCTAAGACAGTTACCACCGCCATAGCCACCATAAGGATAAACTCTAAAGTTCCTTCCATCGTTGTTGGCATCAATCAGAGTCAAATCGGACAGAGTGCTGTCGGCGAAGTCATATAACAGCTCACCCACCGTAAAGGGCACATCGTTCTCCGGCAAAGTCCAGTCCAAGGTGACCGTAGAGCCATCGCTATTGGCATGGAGTCCCGTTGGTGAACCCGCAAAATGATCTGGAGTGAGGTAAGTCCATGTGGTCTCCTTCTGAAACACAGTTCCTGACTGATAGGCAGCGCTGACAACAGCCGTATGCACTGAGCCATCCTCGAAGCCATCCGTGTCCAAAAGATAATGGATGCCCGTCACTTCCTCAGCAACCAAAGCCCCATCCGAAGTGATTGAGCAACCCACCAAAGGATCCATCGCTCCAGAACCGATGACGACATCATCCAAACAGAGACAGAAATTATCGGAACAATTAAAATGACGAATGGCAAGATATACCTCTTGTCCAACATAATTGCTTAAGTCAACGGTGTATTCATTCCACCCTCCTTGTTTGGCCGTCATGGTCCATTCTTGCAGCATAGTGAATGCCGAAGCATTGTTATTGGCCGATGTAGAAATGCCCAAACCAAAATGATCGGCTGGATAGGCTTCATCAAGCGCAGCAGCAAAGAACTTCACCATGTGGTTGTTTGGAGTCAAGGTTATCAAAGGAGAAACCACGAAATTGTCAGGGTGAAGCACACCCGAATAGTTGTCGTACGAATACGAAAGCAACACGCCATCGGATTCATTATGACCATAGCCGCGCTCAGAGTAAACCATCCAGTTTCTGCCATCGCCATCAGCATCGATCGTGGTCCATTCAAGAAGCCTGCCTTCATCGAAGTCAGCCTCAAAATCGTAGGTGTAGCCATCGCTACCCGCATAGAAACTCGGCGCATGGAAAACCATAAAACCAGAAGAGGAAACATAATTGTCAACACCTGTTTGAGCTTTTATCAAGGGCGCGGACATCAACAGTGCCATCATCAAGATAGGCAGGGATATTTTTCTCATAAAACGAAGAACTAAAGTGAATTAAAATAAAAACATGCAAAGATAGGGTTTTTCAGTATAAATTTTTACTTTTGCATTCACAATTCCAAAACTATCAACCATGGCAAAAAACATCCAAGAAATCAAAGAAGCGTTGGCGAGCTACGGAATCACCAACGTGAGAGACATTTACTATAACCCATCCTACGAGCAGTTGTTCAGGGATGAGATGAACCCTGAGCTGCAAGGCTTTGACAAAGGTGTCTTGACCGAACTCGATGCCGTCAACGTGATGACAGGCATCTACACCGGCCGCTCGCCCAAGGACAAGTACATCGTCATGGACCAGAACTCGAAGGACACCGTGTGGTGGACCACCGAGGGCTATAAAAACGACAACCACCCGATGAGCGAAGAGGTTTGGGCACAGGTGAAAGACCTCGCCAAGAAACAGCTGTCGGGCAAGGACCTTTATGTGGTGGATGCCTTCTGTGGTGCCAACAAAGACACCCGCATGGCTGTCCGTTTCATCATGGAAGTGGCATGGCAGGCTCATTTCGTCCTCAACATGTTCATCAAGCCCACAGCCGAGGAACTCGCTGAATTCAAGCCCAACTTCACCGTTTACACCGCTTCGAAAGCCAAGGTTGAAAACTACAAAGAGCTCGGCCTCAACAGCGACACTTGTGTTGCCTTCAATGTTACAAGCCGCGAACAGGTGATCCTGAACACCTGGTATGGTGGTGAGATGAAGAAAGGTATGTTCTCGATGATGAACTACTATTTGCCGTTGCAAGGCATCGCCGCCATGCACTGCTCAGCCAACACCGACATGAAGGGCGAAAACACCGCCATCTTCTTCGGCCTGAGCGGCACTGGCAAGACCACCCTTTCCACCGACCCGAAACGTCTGCTCATTGGTGACGACGAGCATGGATGGGACGATGAAGGCGTGTTTAACTTTGAAGGAGGATGCTATGCCAAAGTCATCAACCTCGACAAGGAAAGCGAACCTGACATCTACAATGCCATCAAACGCAATGCCCTGCTGGAGAATGTCACCGTCGATGCCGCTGGAAAGATTGATTTCAAGGATAAGAGCGTTACCGAGAACACTCGCGTCTCCTACCCCATCGAGCATATCGAGAAGATTGTGAAGAACGTGAGACCTATCTCTTCCGGCCCAGCTGCCAAGAATGTCATCTTCCTCAGCGCTGACGCTTTCGGCGTGTTGCCACCCGTGAGCATCCTCACTCCTGACCAGTGCAAATACTACTTCCTGAGTGGCTTCACAGCTAAGTTGGCCGGCACCGAACGCGGCATCACCGAACCTACGCCGACCTTCAGCGCCTGCTTCGGACAAGCCTTCCTCGAACTGCACCCGACCAAATACGCTGAAGAACTGGTGAAACGCATGGAACAAAGCGGTGCCAAAGCTTATTTAGTAAACACGGGATGGAACGGAACAGGCAAGCGCATCTCCATCAGAGATACCCGTGGCATCATCGACGCCATCCTCGATGGCAGCATCGAAAAAGCCCCAACCAAGATGATCCCGTACTTCAACTTCGAAGTGCCAACCGCGTTGCCGGGCGTTGATCCGAACATCCTTGACCCACGCGACACTTACGCTGACAAGAACGCTTGGGAAGAGAAGGCCAAAGACCTCTCCGCTCGTTTCATCAAGAACTTCGAGAAGTTCACGACGAATGATGCTGGCAAGGCCCTTGTAGCAGCCGGACCGAAACTCTAAAATCGTTTCTTTGAAGACGATTTCTAAAAATAACACCTTCGGGTGTTATTTTTTTTTACGACCTTTGCACCTAACTTATTAATCACTCCTCTTACTATTAGAACTAACAGTTATGAAAAAGTTATTACTGTTCTGCGCTTTACTCCTGCTCAGTTGGGGATTGAATGCACAAAACACTGACCTGCCAGACCAAGAGACTCTCCAGGTCACTCCAGACACATTGCATCTCTATTTCTACGGTTGTTCACCGCATCTTGCCCTTGTCACCGTCATCAACCCAACCGATGAGTTGATCGTCATCAATCGCGTTTATGCAGAGCATTTCCGCGTCGATTTCCTCCTAGAAGGCGTCAACATCGCTGAGACCGGCACACTCCTCTTTCCTAACGATACACTCTATTTCGAGGTTTATGCATCACCTTATTATGGTAAGGACAGGTATGGCGAAATGATCATCGACACTGATTTGGGCGACTTCCGAATAGTGCTCTTCTACGAGGACAACGTGTCGGTTGGAGAAACCGAACAGCAGGTCACCCTCTACCCCAACCCCGCTAACGAACTCATCACTGTACGAGGAGAAAAACTTGGCATTGTCAGTGTCTTTAATGCCTTAGGCCAAAAGGTCGATGAATTCTTTACCGACGAAAAACAGCTTATCATACCCACTTCTAACTATCCCAACGGCGTCTATTTCATCCGAGCCGTCGGAATACAAGAAAAACGATTCATCGTTTCTCACTGATTATGAATGAATTAAATAAAAAAGTATTATTAAAATCCAAAACCGCAACAAAATGAAAAAGATTCTCATTCCTTCCTTGATGCTCCTTATCGGATTCATCACCCTTTCATTCACCCCAGCTAAGGATGGTGTCGTGTTACGCCTCAAACCTAACAAAGGCGCCACTTTCACCGTCAACACCAAGGTTTCCATGATGAACATGATGGATGTTCAAGGACAAAGCATTACCACAACACAAGTCTCCGAGACGCGACAGAGCATGACCGTCAAGGATGTCAACGAGAAAGAAGTTTCTTTTGACGAAAAGGTCGAAGCCTTGAAGCTGACCATCTCACAGATGGGCATGGTGCTCACCTACGACTCCGAGCATCCAGAGAAGACCAGTCCCATGTTGGCCAACCAAGTCGATGAGATCAGCGCAGTGCTCAACGAGGTCACCACGACAAAGTATGATGTCCAAGGCAACCCCGTGGAAGAAGACGAGGAAAAAGACCAAACTTCCCAGTCGGGCAGTGCAATCATCCCGCTTGCCGACGACGCTATTTCCGAAGGTAGCACCTGGAACACCCACAAAGTCCAAGACATCAGCGGCACCAAGCTCGTTGCTGACATGAACTACAAGGTCACCAAGGTCTCGAAAAAAAGCATTGAAATCGCCATCACGGGAACCATCTCTGGCGACGAAGAGGTCAGCGGAAGCTACGAAGGCACCGCCAGCATCAACCCCGAGACGGGTATGCTCATCAAGAGCAACATCAAGATGAATGCCTCACTTACCGTCTCACAACAAGGCATGACCTTCCCCTTGACCATGAACGGCACGACCACCGTCACGGTTGAATAAAACTCTTGAAAGATAATAGGGAGAAATAAAAAACGGTTCCAAATGGAACCGTTTTTTATTTAAGAATTCAGCATCACCGGCATCAGCAACATGAGGATGTCCTCCTCTTCGTTGGGATTGTTGACCGGGACGAGGATGCCCGCGCGGTTCGGGGCTGACATTTCGAGTTTGACTTCTTCGGTGTCGAGGTTGTTCAGCATCTCCTGGAAGAAACGGGAGTTGAATCCTATCTCGATGTCATCGCCCGTATAGCTACACGTCAGGCGCTCCTTGGCTTCGTTGTAGAAATCGATGTCCTCAGCGGTAAGCAGGATCTCCTGCCCTGTAATCTTGAAACGCACCTGATGCGTTGCCTTACTGGAGAAAACGGCTACACGGCGGATAGCTGAGAGGAAGGACTGACGGTCGATGACCAACTGGTTGGGGTTGTTGGCTGGGATGACAGCTTCGTAGTTCGGGTAATGGCCTTCGATCAAGCGGCAAACGAGTTTGTAATCACCAAAAACGAAGGAGGCATTCGTCCTGTTGAACTCCACCTTGACAGGCTCGTCAGTCATGGAGCCAAGGATGTTCTTCAACTGGTTGATGGGCTTCTTGGGCATGATGAAGGAAGCAATCACATCCGACTTCACATCCATCCTGCGATAGCGGACCAGCTTGTGTGCATCGGTGGCGACAAAGGTGAGATAGTTTTCTTTCATCTCCATCAGCACACCCGACATGATTGGGCGGATTTCATCGTTGCCCGTGGCAAAGACGGTCTTCTCAAAACCGTTGGCCAGCACGTCGGCAGGAATCGTCCATATCATGGTGTCGTCCATCACCGGAATCTGCGGGAACTCGTCACTCTTATGACCCGAAAGCTTATACTGGCCGTCGCCAGCGCTCAATGTCACCGCCAGCGTGTCGTCAGCAACATTGATGGTGACTGGGATGTCGGGGAAGTTTTTCATGATGTCGAGCAGGATACGTGCGGGAATGGTCACCTCACCGGCACCTTCCACCATGTCGGGCTGCAAAGCCACCGTCATCGTGGTCTCAAGGTCTGACACCGTGATCTTCAATCCCGTATCGCTCAACTGAAACAGAAAGTCGTCAAGAATGGGCAAGGTATTGTTCGACCCAATGACACCACTCATGGCCTGAAGGCTCTTCAACAGCTTTAAACTCGATACGATAAATTTCATATTCTCTTTGTATTTAATTGATATTCTTACGCTAAGTTCTCTCCTTTTGAATTTGTAAAAATACAAAATATTTCAATGCAACAAAGATTTTTTAAAAAAGATGAAAAAAATCCTTTACCGCAGCCCAGCCCGTTTCAAACGAGTCAAGAAACTCGTAAGCGCCTCGTATGGAGTCACCACATACTCAAAGGAATAGTTATCCGATTTGACCGTACGCATCTTTTCCTTCGTATCGGAAAGCTGGTTGTTGATTGTGCCATATGTGGCATGAACCTGCAACTGACCATCGCCACAATTATAGCTGATGTATGTCATAAACAAATCATTCTCAAAGAAATACGTTATCACTCCCAGTCGTCGGTCAAACACCACGCAGCCATCCACATAGCGATTCACCACATTCGTACCAAAACTACCAATGCCAATCTTTCCTTGGGAGACAAAGGCCCTCAGCGTCGGATTCCAAACCATATGAAGGTTCGGAAGGACGATCAAATTGTCATAGAAACCATTCGCCTCAATGGGAGGATAGCCACTCAGCTCAATACTTTGTTGCAGTTCGGCTGCAGCCTCATCTCCTTGCCGTGAACGCATGAAGTCAACATACTCCGTCTTGGTCAAATCCACAGCTTCCGACTCCATACCGGCGTACACTTCGGCCATATCCTTCAGGATCTGGTCGTTGAAAATCGGGACCTTTAGCACATGAAGCATATCCATCACAAGGCTGTCATTCGGATAACCCACATACGTCCCAAAGCAGTCGATGTGAGCCAGTCCCATATCGAAGCCCAGGTCAGTAGTGGCATGTCCAGTGACGACACAACGATCCGAAAGCTGCAACCAATCGTCGGGACATTGCGGATCGACGATGACATAACGCGCACTGTCAACCTCATAACTTAGGTTGCCATTTTGCATCAGAATCGTCACCGTCTCTGGATTCATCGGCTTCATGAAGTTGGCATGATATCCGCCACCTGAGCCAAACTCATAGCACAAACCATTGAACAAACCCTGGCGGACCTTTCTCACCTTTTCCATATCGATGGGAATGACCACCTTCTGAGGATCGATAACGGCTGATGACACAAACCACACCGTATCCTCAAGACAGGATTGAGTCAGCCGGAACTGTCCATCATAACGGTCGTACAGAGAGGATGCCGTTGATGTGACCTCACCTTGGAATCCGAAGTAGGGACTCAGCTGGAATGCAAGCGAGTCGGCCAATTCCGCATGCGCAATCGTGATGCCTTCTACAGGCTCAATCTTATCGTAAAACACAGGGGTAGCCACCCCTTCCGAGTCCAAATAGTCCTTGACACCCATAGCCATATAACGTTTTCTGCTATAGATGGAGACCGCGGCATCCTTATACAGATGCTGGCGATTCAAAGTGTCGGCCAACACGGTAGCGTGCTCCAGCGGGGTGATCTCTGCATTACGCATGATATCGATGTTGGCGTTTCCAGGGAACACAGCTGCATCAGCCACACGAATGATCTTGACGTCATGGGCATGGATGACATACTCGTTCATGTCATAATCGGCATTGGAGCTAAAGAACTCCAGTGAATCATGTTCGGGAAGCAGTGAGACAAACTTGGAGGCAGCGTTGTGGATAGCCAACAGCTCATCATGAGTGGTAGCCTCGGCATAGCCAGCAAAGGACGATGGCGGACTGAAAAGGTGGATCGTGTTCGCAGTCATGTCCCACTCCGCCTCCTGCAACGAGCAGTAGAACTTGTTCAACGGGAAGTCGAGGTTACTTTTGGTATCCAAATACTGGTATTGCACCTTCTTCGAAGCCAGATTCACCAACGACCGGTAGTTCTCCGCCAAGAAAGCCTGGGTAGAGCCGTCATTGTCATAAAGCACAAAGTCAGAAGAATCAGCGACAAAAGAATGACTGTCGAAATCGAAATACTTGGAGTTGAATCTCGTCAATCCGAAGTTCAGCTCTCCATCGCCTCGATAGCCTTGATCAGAAAGCATGGTGAAGCCCCTGAAATAAGTACTGTCGTACATGCAGATCGGCTCCTCTTTTGTCGTTGTAAATAACTGTGAAACAAGAAGATCCCACTTCAAGTCAAGGGGACCGCAAGTAGCTTTGGGGAAATGCACACCTGTGTTGCTTTCACGCATGGCAAATGACTGAACCGATGCTGTGACCGAGTCGAGATAGAGGTCGAAACGCGGTGCTACGAATTCCGAAGTCTCCACATCAAGCTTACCTAAGCCATAGAAACCATCATTGGAGAGAAACACCTCCTGATGGAAGTCGCCCTTCCCGCCATACATGGGATAGCTGTCGCTCTTGCCATTGCCTATGGTATGCTTGAAACCCAAAGAATGGTCATCCATCACCACCAAAGGCTGAGGAATGTCGGGGAAGATACCGCCGGAAACCAACCGTCCCTTGAAAGAGATATCCTCGCTATTCAGGTTGTCCAAGCTTTTCACGGAGAAGGGCTCTAGACAATAGTAGAACTTGCCCGCCAGATCTTCTTTCGACAATGAATCGACGGGTAACTCAAATGCAAAAACCCCCTCGTTGATGTCACGATAGAACTTATATGCATTGCCAGGACTATGGAACTTCGGGTATTCAGGAGTTTCCTTAACGCTCGACTTATTGTCTTTCTCGTCAATTTCCAAAGTCCCTGCCAATCGCTCCAAAGTACCTTCAACGGGATAGACCTTGCCATCAAAACGGGCATAGAATCGCAACGAATCCACCTTCTTCATGTCGATGGCGAAAGAGCGATAATTGAACAGGCAATCCTTGGTGAAAAACTCATACATGCCTGCCATGATGCAGCCAGAGAAGTTGAAGTTACGATGTTTTTTCAGCACAATTCTTCCATCATCAGGCAAGATGACCACATGCTTGAAGTCGCTCAGTGTAATGGATGGGATCTCTCTACCCGTTTGGTCATCCCAGATGCCATAGACCATCATATCGTTGGTATTCAGCACTAAACGTATGTTCGGTTGACGGTTGGTGGCTCGGGTTTGGAATCGGATGACATCGTAATCAAACTCAGCGTGATCGGAGGCTAAAATATCAAAGAAACGATCCAAGACAGTCACCATCTGAGAGTCCTTGTCGTATTCAAGGTAGCCTTCCGACTGAAGGTTGAGGATCAACGCGGTAACTTGTGAAAGAGGATACTTCAGATAAGCCACTAAATCGTTGATATTAAACACATTATCTTCATACTTATAGATTTGAAGAAACTTGTTGATATTCTCCATTGGATGCTTCATGTCCAAGGCTTGAATCTTCAAGTAGTCTGACTTGCGGAAATAGTTCACCGAGGCGATGACACCTTCACTCACGCCACTGGTACCTTCGAGTCGGCGGAAGTCCATCAAGTCAGTCTTACGATCCCAATAGATGGCTTCAAGAAAGATATCATATTCATGATAGGTATCGTGAAAAGGGCCTGTGCCCACACCGTTATCCTTACGATAGAGCAGCACCATGTCTTTCTGATTGTCATACCTAAAACCCAAATCGTTGTGATAGATGGAATCGATTGTGTTGGCAATAGAGTCATAGAGGTAGATACGCACCGCAGCCTGGTTGGAGACGAGGTTGTTGTCGGAGAGGACAAAACGTTTGGCAAGCATTCGCAGCGTGATGCGGTTGTTATGCTTGAACACAAATTGGGCTTGGGTTTTGCCTGTGCCAAAGAAGCTGACCGATTTACCCACCATGCCGAATCCACCGATAAAATCAACGTCAGTATAAAGGTGGCCCGCCTGAACATTTTCGTCGTGTGACAGGGCTTTGGGAAACATCGTCTTATCGTTGGGAGGCGAGTTGGTGACGCCATCTTCAAAGGAGCACGGGATGGATCGTTCAAAATAGTCTTTATTGAAGAAGTCAATCGTCTCAATGGTATAGTTAGAAGAAGCCAAGTTGACCTGATAGTCATGAACGATGCCATAGACACGGTCAACAGGGATGTCGAAACGGGCCCAGTCCACACGGCCACCTTTGCCCACCCAGGTGTTGGTCTCCATATACAGAATTCCTTGGGTGTCGTGAATGACCGACTGGTCTTTGGAAGTTTTAAGCACCAAGGAGCAGTGAGGAACGGTGATGACGAAGGCGGTGTCCGTTGGAAAGCCGAATGATGCATCTTGGGCCACCCATTGGGTCACCCCTTTCTCTCCAACGATACGGTCTGCAAACAGAGCACGACAGTTCTTCAGATAGGCATCGATCTTGGTAGGTTTGTTCCCGTACTTGTTGGTCGAATAACTCAGCCATCGGTGAAGATCGGCTTTGCTCATCCCTGATTTCGGGGCGTAAAGAAGTGTCTCGGTGAAGGTGAAAAGATTATAGTATGCTCGATTGCCGCTTTTCGAGAACATGATTTCCGAAAGCTTAATCGCCATGGCGGATTCTTCCGCGCCATAGTAGTCGTTCCATACCGGTTGGAACTCCCGCATCAAAACCACGGCCGAGGCTTTGTCTTCCTTTGAGGTAGCCGAAGTAAGGTAGTTGCTCAGTTCCTCGAAAAACTGGTTTTTATCGGTAGAAAACTGGGCTTTCTGGGAGAACCCGCTGACAGTCATCGCAAGACATGCGACAAGAAGCATCAATAATCTTTTCATAAAATGGTCATTTCTCAAACTCGGCGGCGACCCAATTGTTTTTGGATAGATGCCGCACATAATGCAATCCCAGCCGTGAGGCCTCCGTGATAATACTCTCCAAATCCTCGGTGTAGAAGCCGCTGAAGAAGATATGAGCCCCCTGACGCATCGCCTCCACATAGCGATTCATGTCACGAAGAAGGATGTTACGATTGATATTGGCGAGGACGATATCGAATCGTTCATCACCAATAGCATTGGCATCACCAAGGACGATCTTGATGTCATCGATGCCGTTAAGGGCGACATTGGTGAAAGCATTGTTGTAGGCCCACTCATCGTTGTCGATAGCCACCGTCTTTGCCGCACCCAGTTTCTTGGCCAAGATAGCCAACACAGCGGTACCGCTACCCATGTCGAGCACGTCCTTGCCTTGGAAGTCCGTCTCCAGCATAAGCTGGATGATCTGTGCTGTGGTTTCATGGTTAGCCGTGCCGAACGACATTTTAGGCTCGATGACCAAGTCGAACTCGAAGCTTGGATCAGGATCATGGAAAGGAGCTCTCACTCGGCATCGTTCATTGACGACCACTGGCTGGTATGAAGCCTCCCACACCTCGTTCCAATCTTTGTCGGGCATCTCTTCAACCCCCAACAGATGGATGCCATGGAAGACTTCCATCCTTAGCAGTTCTTCCACGGCCAGGTCGTCACGATGATCTTCAGTACAATAAGCTTTAAGGGTGATGTCATCGTCCATGAACGAGTCAAAGCCGATGTTGCCAAGCATGGTCGTCAGCATGTCATGCTGAATATCCGAACCCGGCATGGTAAAGGCATATTCCCAAGTCTTCATTTCTCAACTCTCAACTCTCAATTCTCAACTATAGTAGAGGCTTGCAAACAAATCGAGACAAAGTCGTCCGCTTTCAACGAAGCTCCACCAATCAAACCACCGTCAACATCGGGCTGGGAGAAGAGTTCCGTAGCGTTCTTGGCATTGCAGCTGCCTCCGTAGAGGATACGGATATCGTTGGCGGCAGCCTCATCATAATGTTCTTTCACCAAAGAGCGAATATAGGCGTGCATCTCCTGAGCTTGTTCGGGGGTAGCCGTCTTGCCTGTGCCAATAGCCCAAACCGGTTCATAGGCAATGATGGCATCATAGATGGCATCACCATCAAGATGGAACAAGCCTTTCTCAAGCTGCTCTTTAACCACCTCGAAATGACGACCAGCCTCACGTTCCTCAAGCACTTCGCCCACACAGTATATCGGTGACATGTTGTTTTCAATCACGCGATTGATCTTCTCGGCAAGAATCTCGTTCGTCTCACCGAAGTATTTTCTCCGCTCGCTATGACCGATGATGCAATAGTCCACGTCGAGCGACTTCAGCATCTTGGCCGACACCTCACCGGTATAGGCGCCTTTGTCGTAGGCGCTACAGTTCTGCGCACCCACATTGAAACGCTGTTCTTCGTACTCCCAGTCGGTGAGCATCTCCAAATAAGGAAATGGAGGACATACGATAACCTCACATTTCAATTCACCCTGTTCCTCAAGACGGTCAAGGAGGTCGTTCACCAAATCTTCAGCCTCGCCGAAGGTCATATTCATTTTCCAGTTTCCTGCTACGATTTTGCTTCTCATACGATTAAGTTTAAGGATTAATGATAGCACAAAGGTACGACATATTTTCTTAACTTTGCCCCATCAATTCTGAAGAAATGAAGACAAAAATCGTTTTATTGGCTTTGTTGGTTTTAGCAGGCTTCTGCCATGCCCAAGAAGAACTTCCCACGGTCGTTCCTGACCGCCCAGGCATAACTTTTGGCACCGAAGTGATGCCGCTTCACAAGTTAGGCTGGGACAACGGCTTCTGTTATGAGCACCTCCCTGACGGGAGTCCCAGCATCACCCTCAACAGCACCATTTTCAGGTATGGAATCTTTGAAAATGTGGAACTGCGTTTAGGCACTGATTTCTTGCTTTTCAATGATTTGTCTCCGGCTATCGGCATCGCTCCACTAACTTTTGGAGTGAAAACCAGTCTATTTGAAGGCACCGAGATATTGCCATCTGTTGGTGTTTTGGCAGAGCTCCAGTCGCCCCATATTGGGACCAAAGAGCTGCTCCCGTCTCACCTTGCCCCTTCCTTATACCTGCTTTTTGAACATGCTTGGGATAACGGCTTGTGGCTTTGCTACAACGTCGGGGAAGAATGGGACGGAGACACCCCTGAGCCCACTACCATGCTTGGCATCGTACTAGGATATGGCCTCACTGATGAAGTGGGAATTTACTGCGATTTCTACAATTACCTCCATTCTGAAGGCAACCAACACTTAACCGAGTTGGGTGCCACCTGGTTGGTCAACCGCAGGCTCCAACTCGACCTGGAAGTCACTCTTGATCTTCAGAATTTGAAAGATTATGTCGGAATCGGCTGCGGCGTCTCCTGGATGATCAATTAACTTTTCAACTTATCCTCACTCTCGGGTCGATGATGCCATAAATGATGTCAACGACAAGGTTGACAAGGACAAGCATGACTGCGATGAGCAGCACTGAGCCCATAATCACCGGGAAGTCGTATTTCTCCAAAGCGTCAACGACCACCACGCCGATCCCTTTCCAGTCGAACACATATTCAATAAAAACAGCACCAGCCAACAAGGAGGCAAACCATCCCGAAATGGCCGTCACCACAGGGTTGAGAGCATTGCGCAAGGCATGGACACAGATAACACGCCAAGGTCGCAACCCCTTGGCTTTGGCCGTCCTTACATAATCCATCGACATGGCTTCGAGCAACGCGGTACGCGTCAGCTCAACCACCACCGCCAAAGGACGCATGCCAAGCGTTAAGGCTGGAAGGATAAGGTTCGACAAAGTGAGGTATTCTCCACGGCCATATTCGTCCACCGTGTATAGACTGCCCGTCATGCTGAGTCCCGTGACATCCTCCAAGAGGAAACCGAAAATCCAGGCCATCAGGATAGCGGCAAAAAACGAAGGCAACGACATGCCTATCGTGGTGACGAACAAAGTGAGTTTGTTGAGGAAGTTGGTGTTGAAGATGGCGGTCAAAATGCCGATGGCCAGCCCTAGGATAAAAGCAAGTGATATGGATACCGCTGCCAAGAGCAAGGTGTTCGGGAAAGCCTCGCCAAGAATGGTAGAGACCTTGCGTTTGCTCTGATACGACATCCTCAAATAAGGTGCCTTCAACACGATGGCTGTCGTGCCTAACGTTGCCAAACGCGTATAAGGAGACACTTTTTCCAGCTTCTCCTCCCCTTCGGAAATGTCGTAGAATGAAACAGGAACCAAATCGTTAAGATAGTCAACGTATTGTTTTCCAATACTTTGATTTAGGCCAAGCTCCTCTCGAATTGCGTCGACCGACTCTTTATCGGCACGTTGCCCAAGCATCATCTGGGCAGGATCACCCGGCAGGATGTTGAACAAGAAAAACACCAAGGTGGCGACACCCCAAAGCACCGCCAAGCCATAAAGCAATTTTCTTGTGATATAGGCACCCATAATGACTAATTTGACGCAGGACGTTTATCACGGGACGCAAGACTACGTGAAGCTTTGTCGAAATCGATGGCACTCCACTTATCGACCACCAATCCGTCATCCAGCAGAATAACCCCTGGATTGAAACGCACGATGGTTTTAATCTCCAGCTCATCGCCATAATACACCTCTGAAACAAAAGGATAGAACTCCTGATACTCAGCTACTCTATCTTGTGGTGTCGCGGTAACCCAGACCACATAATACCCATTTTTCTCTGCCAACTCCGTGAGACTCTTGATTTTGTCCCACTCTTTCTCCGTGATGGCACTCATGTCATGCGAGGTAAACATCAACAGGTCTTCGGTGCTAAGAATCATCTCTGTAACTTCATCTCCGTCTTGGTCAAGTGCCGAAAACCCGAGGTAATCAGCACCGCCTACCACTCGTTGATCCACGAATTCCCATTGACTCATCCAAACCGAGTCGTTCCAAGGATAGTTCGGCGAAAGGTATTCCTGGGTTTTCCCTGTCTCTTTGTTCTTGAACATCAAGTAAATCTGTTGTTCTTGATCGGAGGTTTGCTTCATCTGTTTTCCCACTTTCCAGCTCATGAAATCGACCAAAGGCAGATGTCGATAGTTATAGATCTCAAATCCCGTGAAGAGGATGGCATAGACGAAGCCTATCAACACTTGTCCTCTCCAAGTAAGTCGGTTCTTCAAAGCCTTGAAATTCAGGATCAGGGGCAAGAGGACGGCGTCGATCACCAAGTTCTTATAGAAGGTCTGCCAGTTGCTCATCTTCACTGCCGTGCCGAAGCAGCCACAATCGGGCACCACATCGAAGAGGGCATCGAACAATGTCGTAATCGTGAAGAACAACATCAAGATGGCACCACCGATGACGGCGATATGGGGACACACATTGGTCACGAGACAGATACCCACCAGGAACTCCGCCAGGATCATCAACACGGCCAGCACCAAAGCCAGGCTGTTAAGCCACTCGATATGGTAGGCGGCGAAGTAGTCAAGCATCTTGTATTTAGTCCCAAGAGGATCCACTCCTTTGGTGAAGCTGCTGAAGATGAAGAGTCCACCAACGAGGAGGCGGCAAATGACCAGTGCTTCTTTGTGGTAGCTCTTACGGAAGACGATACTGATGGCGATGTTCAACAGCAGTACTGCCAGAAACCAGAGTCGATATTCAGGGATGAAAGCGATGCCTATGGCTGAGGCGACAGCCACGGCGATGCTGATCCAGCTGACAGCTGGTTTATTGGTTTTCATAGCCTTCCCTCTCTTTCTGTTCGTTAAGAAGTATCAGTGCGAACACCGCATAGTTAATCATGTCGTAATAGTTGGCGTCGAGTCCTTCCGACACCAGGGTCTTGCCATTGTTGTCTTCGATAGACTTCGTGCGAAGGATCTTCATCAGGATGAGGTCGGTGATGGAGCTGATCCTCATGCTGCGCCATGCCTCGTCGTAGTCATGATTCTTGCGGGTCATGAGTTCGTAGGCCTCGTTGGTCACTTTATCATACAGAGCAGTTGCTTCTTCCGAGGTGAGGTCAGGTTGATCGACCACTCCTTGTTGTAGTTGAATGATGCCCATGACGGCATAGTTGACGATGCCGATGAATTCCGGCTCTACACCTTCGTCCACAAGATGTTCCGAGGTCGTCTGAAGGGTACGTATCCTATTGGCTTTGATGAAGATCTGGTCGGTAATGGAGGGGGTTCGAAGGATTCTCCATGCCGGACCGTAGTCTTTCATTTTATCGATAAACAACTTACGGCATTGAGCCAGCACGTTGTGGAATTGCTTTTCGGTTTTAGGGTTGTTCATAGCCTATTTCTTTTACGAAGCAAAGATAATAAAACTTGTGAAGCAAGACCCTGGAAGAAAAAAATATCACACATCTCTTGACAAATGAAATTATTTTACTATTTTTGCAGCATACTTTAAACTAATTAAATTAATAAAATAATACATTTCCATCCATGAAGACAAATCCACTTAAGCACGTAGCGGATCCTATCAATGAAGCCCGCCGCTATGTTGACAACGCCAAGACCGTGCTTTTCGAGAAAGCAAAACTGGATCCGGAAACCAACTGTTACGCAGATTCCAAATACGTGAAAGCCGCTGGACATTACCTTTGGAACGCTGTACTCATCAGCATCGATGCCATATTTGAAGTTAAAAGCAAGCAACGCCCGCATCCTGACGTTAACGATTATAGAGAAGCCATCGCCAAACGTGACCGCAAACTGCTCTCCCTGTTGAACGCTTCCTACGACACCGCACATATCACCATGGGTTATGATGGTAACGTTTCCAAAGACGTCTGCATCGCCGGCATCCGCCTGGCCAACGACATCATCGACCGATGCGAGGCGATGCTGAAGCAGGCAGCGTAGTGAAAACCAACGACTTGCCATAGGACGTGCCGGAACTGTTCGTTACATAGGCACGGACATGATATGGTTTCTCAGGTTCCAAACCGTTGATCATCAAGGTAAAGTTTCACAGTGATCTTACGCAGTCCATGCGGAACCCATACCCATATCTCTCCGGTTTGCTGTTTCGTTTCAACGATGCCCAAGGCACCTCCTTCAAAGATGAAGCCCCGTTCAGAGGTCACCACCTTGATCAGTGCCGCCACTTCGCCATTTTGGTCGATACGTTTTCCATCACGGCTCGATGCCGTCATGTCAGTGGGCAACGCCCGAAACGACTTCACTCCTATCGTTTGTGCTCTGGCACCCAGCCAGACAACAAAAAGAAAAAGGATCAGGATGGCTTTTTTCATGGCTTCATTTGTTTCAATCACTCGGGAAAGACCCAGTTTAAAAGAACAAAAATAACACTTTTTCAGATATAGTCTTATCTTTGCGCCGAAATAACACTTTTCGTCATGAACCTTTCCTTCCCTGCCATCATGGGCATCCTCAACGTCACGCCCGACTCGTTCTCCGACGGGGGACAATATAACAGCGTGGATGCCGCTCTCAAGCATTGTGAAGAGATGCTCCGCCAAGGTGCCGACATCATCGACCTCGGCGGATGCTCCACACGGCCAAACAACAGCATCGCTACCCAAGAGGAAGAGATGGAACGGGTCATCCCCGTGCTGAAAGCCCTTAAAAGGCAATTCCCTGAAGCCGTCATCTCTATCGACACCTTCCGGAAAACCATCGCAGAAGCCTGCGTCAACGAAGGTGCCTCCATCATCAACGACATCTCCGGAGGACTCTTTGACCCCGACATGCTTCCTTATATCGGCCAAAACCACATCCCCTATGTGATGATGCATTGCGTCGGAACCCCAGAGACCATGCACCAGTATGCACTCGAGGGCGACATCCACCAGACCGTCATGGAGTTCTTCGAACACCGATGCAGCATCTTGGAAAGCTATGGTCCGCAGGAGGTTTTCCTTGACCCCGGCATCGGCTTCGGCAAGAGCCTTAAGGCTAACTATGCTCTCCTCAGCGACTTGGAACGTTATCGATACCACCACTACCCCATCCTCATCGGGGTCTCGCGCAAATCGATGATTCGCAAATTGCTTGGTCCTGAAGCTGACCCCGAAAACGGGACAACCGTCCTCAACACCTTGGCACTGGCGCACGGAGCGGATATTTTACGCGTCCATGACGTCAAAAATGCAGTGGAGCTCAAAAAACTTTGTACCTTTGCGGCATCAATATCCTAATCCATGCTGGATCTCTTCATTCAAATACGCATCGTTGACGTCATCGACATCCTGCTGGTTGCCTTGCTGCTCTATGGCTTATACCGCCTCTTGAAAGGCACAGCAGCCATCAGCATCTTCATCGGCATCGTCGCCATCTTCCTGATATGGCAGCTCGTCAACGCCCTTCAAATGGAGCTGCTGACCACCATCTTGGGAGCCTTTGTCAGCGTGGGCTTCATCGCACTTATCATCATCTTCCAGCCCGAGATACGCCGTTTCCTGTTCACCATCGGTATCCACACCAAAAGCAGCAATATCAAAGGTTTTCATCTCTTTCGCCGCAAGAGCAAGACCATCAGCTTGGACTGTGAGACCGTATGCCAGGCCTGCATCTCCATGTCGCTCATCAAACAAGGCGCCCTCATCGTCATCACCAGACAGAACACCTTGGCCGACATCGTGTTGACTGGAGTCACCATCGACGCCCGACTCAGCAAACCACTGATTGAAAATATCTTCTTCAAGAACAGCCCCCTACATGATGGTGCCATGATCATCACCGACAACAAAATCGTAGCGGCTCGATGCATCCTGCCAGTCACCAACAACAGCGAAATCCCCGGCCACTATGGACTACGTCACCGTGCCGCCATCGGTGTCAGCGAAATCAACGACTGCCTCGTCCTGGTCGTCTCCGAAGAAACAGGCAATATCAGTCTCATCAAGGAAGGTAGCATCACCACCCTGGAGGCAAATACCATGAAAGAAGTGCTGGAACGCGAGCTTAAAGCCTAATCGAGCTCGATGAATCCATCCTCATCTTCTACAAAATAAAACATCTTTTCCTCAGGATCCCACCGCATCTTGAAACGCGGCTTAGCATTTGTCTTGGCCATCTCCGAATGGACATACTTGTTCATCATCTCGGTGAACGTGTAGTCTGCATAGAGCTTGCCTAAAAACACTGCGTAATTATAGATGTCGTCAGACTTAATCGCAACCACCGAATACTCATAACTGTATCCTCCATCTTTCCTTACGACATGCGAGTCAAAATCGTCCATCAGGTTATGCTCATAGAACAAGGTCGGATGCCAATCCCCATCGTTGATGTCAAACCAAGAAGCCACATTTACCGTGTTCAGAGGCACCTGATATTCGTAGGTATCAATGAAGTCGTAGTACTCATCGGTATAAGGAGTGATCCTCCCTTGGATCTCCATTTGGGTAAGCACAACCAGCCAATGAATTGAATCAACCTCAACATTTTCCTGATCCTCAGGGATATACACGTCTATACCATACGTACGCAGTTGAGTTGCATATGCAGAATACATAATGTCAAGAAAGGCATCCTGGTCCAAAGAATCCAGTACCTTGGTATAGTTACCATGCTCATCCTGAACCAAAGTGACCTTGGCCTCTTCAGGGAAATACACTGCAGCACGAACGCTGGGGGCTTGAGTGACAAAACGATTGGCGAGGTTAATCTCTGTGCTGCAACTCGCCATGGCAAGTGCAACAAGTAAACCGATAATGATAGTCTTTATCTTCATTGATCAAAACAATTCCATTTGAATAGCTTCTCCCCCTTGCTTCTTTTCCGAAGACGTCTCTTCTTCCAAAGGCGGCTCTTCCACCACAGGTGATTCTTCAGGTTCGGAGGTCTCCGCAGGTTCGGGAATCTCCGTGGGTTCAGGAATCTCGGGTTCAAATGGCTCCAGCCATTCAAAACTCTCTATCTCTCTATTAGACAGACGTTTACCTTTTGCTTTAAAACTCTTTATACCGATAAACTCCTCAACATTGACCTCATCGTCAGGGAAGCTATTGCCGGCATCGCTGACCTGATAGCTCAGCTTCAGTCGCGGCATAACATCGGTACTGCTCGACAAGTACTTGGCTGCTTCGTGCTCCCCGATAAAAGAGCAGCGAGTATTCATCTTGACCTCCTTGTCGATGCAGAAACGTTTCAGATACATCTTTTGGGTTTCACCCTCAATATAGACGACGGAGAAAATGTCATCAGGATCGTACTTGCGAATCTCCACCATGTCGTCGTCGAAATGGGTTGAGAGATCGTATCCTGTCACCTTGAAGTCACCGTTGCTGAAGATTTGAAGGATTCGGTCGTCACCTTCGAAAGCGCCCAGATATTGTCCACGTTTGTCGGCATTAAGTCTGCGAACCGTGTCATCGTACCACAGGTCACGTGCCGTGAGCGTGGAGACGCCATCATCATGCTTGAACACCTGCTTGATGGCATATTTGGTCAGGAGGTTGCCTCGAGCGGCACGTCCTTTGACAGCCAATTGGGCAAAGTCATAGTCGAAAGTAGCTTTTTTCAGTTTCGGCGCTGGTCTCAGCTGCACCTTAATGACCTCAGCTTCTCCGTTGGGGTTGGCGGTGAAATACACCACCTTTGAGTCAGGATTGCCCTGAGTCAGGTCATACTCTTTGTCGCGGGTGATACTGGTGACCGCAAAACGTTTGACATAGAAAGGGTTACCTGCCTTTCCATCACGATAAACAGCGTTATAGGTGGTGCGGTCATCATTCTTATGGAAGACATCGACATGGATGACGTTGGCTCCCACAAACAGTTTCGACTGGAGTTTGGTCACCATATACGTTCCATTTTCATGGAAAACGATGATGTCATCCATATCGGAGCAATCAGCGACAAAGGTATAGGCTTCTTTGTTCTTTTCCCGTTTGAGGCCTTCCGACGTACACACAAAGCCTTCATCGGTGTTGACATACAGCTTCTCGTTATTGGCAGCTACTGCTTGGGCCGAAATATTGTCGAAGTTACGGATCTCCGTCTTACGCTCGCGTCCTTGTCCGTATTTCTCCTTGATGTGTGTATAGTAGTTGATGGTATAGTCAACGATATGGTCAAGGTTATAGCGAGTCTCTTCCATCTTGGCCTCGATGTCGGCCAGCTGCTCGTCGGCTTTTTTGATATCGAATTTGGAGATTTTGCGTACCGGTTTCTCGCAAAGCTTCAGCACATCATCACGTGTGATCTCACGTTGCAGTTTCTTCCGGTAGGGATCAAAACGACGTTCAATACCCGTCACTTGATCTTCCCAGGTGTCATAGTCTTTCTTTTCTAGTTCCTTGTAGATGCCTTTCTCGAAGAAAATCTTTTCCAACGAGATCCAATGCCAATCTGCCTCGAGTTCATCAAGCAAGATGCGCAGCTCCCAACTCAACAGCTCCATGGTACGATCGGTACAGCGTTTCAAAATTTCGCTGACCCCCATGAATGCCGGACGGTCGTTGATGATGACGCAGGCATTGGGCGAGATAGACACCTCGCATTGGGTAAAGGCATAGAGAGCGTCGATGGTTTGGTCAGGAGAAACACCGGGATTGAGGTAGATGGCGATCTCGCAAGTCTCGGCAGTGTTGTCGTCAATCTTCTTGATCTTGATCTTTCCCTTGTCATTCTCCTTGACAATGCTCTCTATCACGCTTCCCGTTGTTGTTCCAAATGGTATCTCAGTGATTACCAGTGTTTTCTTATCAATCTGGCTGATTCGGGCTCTCACCTTGACACGTCCACCGCGAAGTCCATCGTTGTAGTTGGTCACGTCCATCAGTCCTCCCGTCGGGAAGTCGGGATAAAGTACAAAAGGCTCATCGCGAAGATAAGCGATGGAGGCATCGATCAACTCATTGAAGTTATGAGGCAGGAACTTGGAAGCCAAGCCTACGGCGATACCCTCAGTACCCTGGGCAAGCAGCAGGGGGAACTTCACTGGAAGCGATACGGGTTCCTGATTACGGCCATCGTACGAGGGGGTCCAGTCGGTAGTTTTCTTGTTAAAAACCACCTCCTTGGCAAATTTGGACAATCTGGCTTCGATATAACGGGAAGCAGCAGCGCTGTCGCCCGTGAGGATGTTACCAAAGTTACCCTGCATGTCGATGAGGAGATCTTTCTGGGCCAGCTGAACCAAGGCATCAGAGATGGAGGCATCACCGTGAGGGTGATACTTCATCGTGTTACCCACGATGTTGGCCACCTTGTTGAATCGTCCATCATCCAATTCGTTCATGGAATGGAGGATACGGCGCTGCACCGGCTTCAGCCCGTCTTCGATGGCGGGCACGGCACGTTCAAGGATGACATAAGAGGCATAGTCGAGAAACCAGTTCTCGAACATCCCTTTCAGGGGGATCACATGAAATTTTTCCTCCTGAGCGTCATCAACTTCCAATTCAGGCTTATCTTCAATATCCATAAGACGTCATTATGGGTGCAAAAGTAAGAAAAAACAAGATAAAAACCGCCAACAAAACAAGGATTTTCTTTTGCTCTTACTTCCAGAAACGAAGCACTGCCACCTCACCGAGGAGGGCAAGAAGGGCAACCAACACCCACCATTTCCACAACGTTGACTTTTTCGCCATGGCTTCCATCAGATCGTGACCGGCGAACTCATCGGGAGCCATGACAGCCAGCACTGGCAAACCCGCCTTTTCGAAAGCAGCCTTGAGTCCTGTGCTATTGGCAAAATCCATCTCCGACTCCAACCGGCTGTCGTTCCATGCCATCAGGTGACAAACGGTATCCATTTTCCTCAGCTCGTAGAAACCCGAAGCGGGAATCTCGTCTTGGAAGAAGACACAGACACGGTTGTTACGCAACTCATGAGCCGGCATCAGCTCAAAGGAGCCGTCCTCGTTACGGATCTTCAGATCGTCGAGCCCAGTCAACCCCAAGTCATCGAAGAGCACCGACTTGTCTTCACCCATGGTATAGGCTATCTGGCCCACACCGCCACCGATGAGGGCCATCTTGAGCATCAAAGGAACAAAGAGGGCATTATCGGCAAGGTTGCTCCAGCGTTCATCGAGGGTGGTGGCAAAGTCGAACACATAGCCCTTGCCCGTCTTTCGCTGGATCAGGAGAGGTTCTCCGTTGTCCAAACGAATCAACACTGAGGCATCGGCTGACGGATGGAGACGCACATGCTGTTTGACTTTAGGCAAGTCGGCATGTTGGGGAAGGTCAAGGATGACGTCATTGAAGAACTCATGCTGCATGGCGATCGTGTTCGCCGCCATGGTATTGGTGTCAATGGCATTGCCATCATCATGGAAAAACGCCACGCAAGCGCCTGCAGCGGCATTGTCGAGCAGGGTCTTACGCATGGTGGCATTGATGGACGAGGCCTCACTGACTACGATAAGTTGGGCTTGTGCTAGTTCCGAGAGGTCGATACGCTCAGGATTCATCCTGACAAAGTCGTATTGTGGATCATCATCGAAAACCATACCGACAAAAGGCAACTTGTCGGATCCGTTAAGCTCCACCACCTTCAAGGATGGGCGGGTCTCGATAACAAACCGATAGCTGTCGTCAAAGGTGATGGGATAGTCCATCAACGATACCGCGCATGGGGTATGTCCATTTTCCTCCAACAGGAACTGGAGTCCCACTTCGGCACTCTCCTGCCCTTCCACGTCAACAGTAGTCGATGCAGTCACCTTGCCATTCATCGACAAGTTCAAGGGAAGGCCTTTCACCTCCTTGTCGCCACGGTTGCTGACCAGCACACGCACCTCGTTGCTCAACCCTGCCTGCATCACAGGGGAACTCAGCCATACCGAATCAACGGAAAGGTTCGACTGCACTGAGGCTGACAGTGGCACAACAACGACATGCAGGCTAGTATCCGCCTTGACATCGTGCAGATCAAACATATTCCCCTGAAAATCGGAATAGACGAAGAGCGTCGCCTGGTCAAAGCCATGCTGGCTCTTAAGCATCTCAAAACGATCCAACACTTCATTCAACTTCACCGGAGGTCCGTCGAGATTCATCCGGTCGAGTTGATCGAGCATCTCTTCCTGGTTCATGGGATATTCGTTGGCTACCTCGAAGCTGTTGGACATCAGCAGGTAACGTGTTGATGGAGAGAAACGTTCAACAATGCCTTTAGCCGACTCTCGAGCGTCTTCAAGAAGGGTGGTCTTTGTCGATTGGGCCTTCATGCTCATGGAGTTGTCAATATAGACGCCCACTACCCCTTCCTCCGTGTTGATGTTGACTGTTGCATCCTCTTTATAGGGGAAGGCAAAAGCTAGCACCAAAGCCACGATGAACAGACAGCGTAGCAGCAAGGTCACGAGGTATTTCAGCTTTCGAGTCTTGGCATTCTCCTGTTGAATGGTCTTAAGCATTTCGGTATTACTGAAATACACGAGCTTATGCCGTCTGAAGTTAAAGAGATGGACAGCGATGGGGATCGCCAACGCTGTCAAAGCCCAGAGCATCTGTGGATAGAGGAATCGCATAGCTTAGAACAAAATGGGTTATCTTCGCCCAGCGAAAGAAGAGCAGGCATCTCCTGTCTTGAATTGCAGAGGAAGCATCACACTGAAGTTGCATTCCCAACCTCGGTTGTATCGGTAACCCACGGAATAATGGGTTCCTCCATTACCTAAGTTAACTGCCGGAGCTTGCGATTGTTGCTCGAGCTTGGAGTAGGTGTTGTGCAGGCCCATACTGTAAGCTGCTTCAAGCTTCAGCAACAAGGAAAACCGCTCAAACTCCAAGGTATAACGGACACCTGCCCCTCCAAATACACCAAAGTCGAAAGGCGACATATTGCCTTTATTAACCATAACCGTAGTTTCCTGGGCAATCTCTCCCGAGAGGTTCATTTCAATAGGAGTACTCAGTGGCTTGTTAAACACAGTATCAATCAAGATATAGGGCATCACTACGCCAACGTCAACCCCTCCAAACAGATAAGGTTGAGCGGGGCCTTTGATCGGGATGACCACTTCGATGGGAAGACGGAGATCCAGATAGTTGACTTTCGCCTTATAATTGGTCAGGAGACTATCCGCTGGAATACTATAAAACAGACGACTGTCGCCTCGCTTCGTCCAGATCAGTTCTGGGGCAAAGTAAGCGAAATCGCCCATGGGTATCTCAACCTGAACTCCTACCAGTGGACGGATCCTATGGAGAAGTGAATCATAGGGAAGCTCATTCAAATCCTCGGGCATGGCTCCCCGTGAACGGTAATGGTAATGTGGCAGAAGCACTCCTCCTTTGATGCCGATGCTTATTGGATTGTGCACTGGCTTGAAGCGGCTTTCCGCACCGATTTGGGCAGTCAACGGGACCACCACCATCATCATAACAAGAATCAAAAACCACTTTTTCACGTTCGTTCCTCCTTAATCTTCCCAGTTATACGGTTGACCACTTCTATTCATCTCCGTGATCGTATCCATGTCGCGATAGATAGTCAGCAAGCCTTTACGGCCCTCAATGGCCTCAACAAAACTCGCCGGAACCTCTTCGGGATTCAACACTTTCACGTCCTTGTTATACAAAGCAATAGAGCAATTGCGAATATCTCCAGGGACACCTATACTATCCACAAGGCGTTCTCCTGCGATGGCGATGCCTTGGTTAAGGCGAAATCTCACCTGGACATCACCAATCGGTGTTTGCACCTCTTGATCACGCTTCAGATAGGCAAAAAATGAAGAACCATTCCCCTTCACGTAAGCATATTCGGTATGGAACAACTCCGAATTGAGCTCCAGTCCAGGAATCCTAATGTCGCAATGGACCACCATATGGTTCTGTCCATGAAAATAGTCGGTGTAGAACTCATAGTCGCCCCCAAACCGGAAAAGGATTGGATATTGCGGGGCTTCAAACTGGCCCACAGGCATGACCACTTCAATGGGGTCGAACTTATACTCCCCTCGCACATCGGGGGTGTTTATTCCATCAACATGGGACAAAGGTGCGATAGAATCATAGTAAATCGTGTCCTGACCAATGATTGTGTCAATGACACGGATCGGAATCGCAAATACCGAATCCGCACTCATTCCGAAAATGGTATCGAAGCTCTCAATATAGCCTTCTTCACCGAACAAGATGATGGTATCATCCTCTTCTTTCAGACAGCCATAGGTCAATGCTGATAACAGCAGGACAGCGAAAAACAGCAGTTTTCTTTTTCTCATTTTTCTTGACTGATAGAATTTGCAAATTTAAAACAAAAACAAACACGTCATCGGGCGACCGTCAGGGTTTTTCTCACCATGCCCATGGGGGTCTTGATCTCAATAATATAAAGCGCTTCTGACAGATTATCCACATTGAAACTCAAGCGAGCATCTCCTTGCGCTTCAATAAACTTCACCTGTTGTCCAAGCACGTTATAAACACGCACATACTCCATCGACTCCGATTCAACGACCACTGTGTGTTGAGCTGGATTAGGATAGATGCTGACAGGGATGGAGTTCTCCTCTCCAATGCCAAACTGCACAGCGTTGAGGCGAATCACATCCATACCACAAGAGCCATCACCGATCTTGGCCGATAACAAGGCGGTCCCCATAGTCCTTACGACGATCATGCAGCAACTCTTACCATTGATGATGGTATCGGTCACTTCCCAGATCTCAGGCTCCAACGTCCAGTTCAACGGACTCTCCACATCGGTGTAATAGAAATAGACGCCAGGCCAATAGCTGTTCATCACCGAGACCGTTTCTTGCCCTTGAATCTCCACTTCAGCCGATGCCAGCAATGACAGTTGGGCCGCATTGCTCTCATCGCTGCCACAAGATCCATCAACGACATAGCGGACATACTTTTCGTGGAAATAGTCATCCACCTGCTCGGCATCGAACTCATGGCCATCGAGGGAGGTATCCCAACCTCCATTTCCATTGGCACTGACTTGCCAATACCCTACACCTGGGGTCAACTGGTTCCATTCGACATCAGGAAGAACCGACATGTGACCTTGGGCACAAATCGAGATGGATTCAGGGATGTCTTCGACCACTGGCTCAGCGTTGACTTGGATTTCCAGCATCTCACTCACAGCAGGCTCGGCAGAGCATTTCATCGAAGCTACCATATAACGGATGGAAGCCCCATCATGCACGGCACGGTTCCATACCGAGGGAAGTTGCACCCATTCTGACGAACCCGGAACACAGATCTCCCAATATTGCTTCACCCGATCGTTAGGATGAACGGACACTTCAAGATCGTCAATGTCAGGCTGTTCTCCATCACAGAACTGGGTATTGACGTCCATGACATCACCGGTTATCTCTGGAGCTCCAAGGACCAAAATAGGCTTGCCTGGACTGAAAAGCGGCATATCTTGACATGAGGTCTTCAAACCATAGATAAGAGAATAGCCATCGTACATCGCCGAAACTGGGGTTTCAAAGTTCCACGGGATAGTCTCCGAAAGATCCGGAGAACGGAGGAACCATCCTAATAGGTCATCTTCCGGACTTTGGTTGTTGATGAACGAAGCCACGCTTGGAAGAGAATTCGAATCGATAGGTTCATCTTCACAGACCTCCAAGGCCTGTTGCCACGACTCAGGCATGGTGTACGAAGGACCAGCAGCAACGGTGATAAGAACCGGTGCAGAGAAGTCCGACCATCCGCAATCATTGGCAACACGATATTGAATCATATAGGCTCCCGCAGCGAAGGGATCGCCATCAGGACCCACGTTGAACACCTCATTATTACGCTTCCACTCAAAAACCAAATCCGAAGGAGTATAGACATCCAAAGTGGCCCCTTCACAGAGCAAGGAAGGCAAAGAGCCAATGGCAACCGAAGCAATGTCGGGCACATCTATGACATGTAAGACCACATCCTCCTGTGCTACAGAATAACCACATCCCTTCACGATATAGCGAAGTATCAAACCATCATGAGCAACCGTGAGCACATCGGGAAGATTGGCGGGTTCACCAGCTGGAGTGTAACATTCCCAATGCGGGACATCTTCCACATAGCCAGTCACTTCAAGCGAAGGCAGATAGTTGGCAAGGTGCTCTCCCACGCAAACTGAGAGCTGACCTGTCCAGTCGTCATCCAACACGATATGAGGAGCCTCGAGAACGGTGATGTTTGATGACCATGCTGAAGCGGAGCTACACTCATTCTCTACGACACATAAAATACGGACAGTTCCCGTGGGAAGCGGATCGAAAAATGGATTGAAAGCGTGGGTATCATTTAGATCGTCGGCCATGGCATAGTACCATTCACGTGAGATCTCTGTACCATGATGCAGTTCCAACGACACCTCCAAGTCATCATCCTCAAAAAGTTCGCCTTCACACAACTCATTCTTGTCTATCGTGAAGGAACTGATTTCCGGTTGTGCAACGATGGTCAAGGGGAAAGCTGTAGGATATGCCACTGATCCACCGCAATCATCACTAAACAGATAGCAACGCAAAAAACCATTTCTGTCCTCTGTCAAAGGCAGGTGGTTGTTTGCAATTTCCTCATAATTGCCATCCTCCGTCTCGGACCAAGCCCAATAAGGACGGGTCCCGAACAAGCCATGGGCGTCATAATCAAGATCCGTGATAGGCTGCAAATCCAGTCCTCCATCCGAAACACAGTAATAAGGGCTAAGCTGATCATAAAGATTCATGTTGATGAACTCCGGTCCCGAAGTAACGGAAAGTGCTTCGCCGTCGGCAAGGGTTGCAAAGATATCGCCACAATGGTTATGGGCATGGTAACGAATCACACATCCATCATAATCAGTGGAGATCACGGTAAAAGGCACCCATTGACCACCTGCGAAAACCTCCCATTGTTCATAGGAAGGATCCTCAGGATCTTCAGGATCTTCAAAGAGGTTCCAACTCGTCACTTCCACAGCAGTCAGTTTTCCTTGGTCCACCAACTCTGACACCTCCGTCTGATTGCAGAAACCAGCAAAGATTTGGATTTGGGTGAAATTCAGCGTAGGCACATCACCCACGACAAGCTGTAAAGGATTCGTAGTCACTCGCTCATGACCATCGCACAACGGTTCCACATAGAAACGAATCCATCGGCCATTGTCGCTCGATGACAGGGTGACAGGCAGGTTCGTAGAAAAACTTGTCGGTGTGTCTTCCGCACTGATTTCCCAACCGTATTGTCCATGATGACCAACAGGAGTCAAAGCGGGCAACAAATCACTCAATGACGTGTTTGCACAGACTCGCTCCAATGCTTCGGGAAGCAAGTCAAGACCTTCGATGGAAGGTGCCTCAAAAACTTGCAATTCAAACGCAGGGTCAAATGGAGTCAGGCCACAGTCACTCTGCAACCCACAAGTCACCAATCTGCTCTCCGTTCCCAATGCAATGGTACTGCCATTGATAGGCGTATAGATGGCATTGCCACTTTCATCATAACTCACCCAATACCATCCGACTGTCACTCCTGAAAGGCCGTTGGTATTGTACCAGTTGGAAGGAATCTGAGGTTGGGGTATAGAGGTATTTGGACAGTATTCGGAATCAAATGGGTTGGCTACCTGAGCGGTGAATGAGGGTCCAGAGGTAACCAAGATCTCTTTTGAGTTGACATTTCCACAAGGAGAGACGATTTGATAGCGAATATAATCGCCATCATTCAAATCATTCAGGTTGTCGAGCGGGACATAGCTACCGCCATTGTGCTTATAGTACCAGGACCCATTGTGCTCATTGTTATTCCAATTCACATTAACCGCAGGCAACTCTGATCCTGCACAAATAGAATTCGGCAAGGAGTTGTTATTGTTAATCACGGGCGTGTTGCAGACATGAATGACCATAAGTTCAGAATAGGTGGGCAAATCACCAGAACAGGTCAAATTATCGTTGCAACTATTACGGGCCTCAAAACGGATGTTATAGTCACCGATACCTACATTGGCAAACGAGGCAGACTCTTGCCAGTTGTTTGGAGTATTGGAAGAAGACCACATCCAACCTTGATAAAAGACCGATGCACCATGGTCAATCCAGTTTGCCGAAGGGTTAAAGCTTCCCACCGACTCCAGGCAAAGACGGTCATCTGTCGGCCAAGTGTTGGCATTCATGCCGTTAAATTCAGGCAAGTCCCTAACGGAAAATGCAATCGTTGACTGAGCACTCAGGCCCCATCTTTCCACCTTGTATGAGATAGTCTCATCGCCAAAATAACCTTCGTTAGGCAGATAATGAATCTGATGGTTATTGTCGAGCCAAGCAGTACCATGCGTTGTTGTAACAGGCTGAGCCTGTGTTGCAGGCTTATATACGCCATCACTATCTTTCAATGAAAAGGTCGGATTATAGTTTTGACCCTGGAAAGTACATTGATAGCCTTGAGAAGCACTGTTGGGAATAAGGATGACGAATACTCCGTCCGCTGACTCGCAAACACAATGAGAGCCCCCATTAACTGGGTTAGCGGTTACGCTATAATCTGGAGACATCGACAATGAGACATCATCCATTCCAAAGTCATCTCCAAGGCCTGTAGAGTATCTACAGTCATCGTAAATTGTGATTGTAAGGCTTCCATTTCCATTGCTCCAGCAATGATATGTTGGAGATAATTGCCATTCAGCATGGCCAACAGTCTCTGGTTGCCATGAGTTCTGGTTGTTACCATAATACACGTCAGACCCATTAGATTGAACACGAAACCTTACGCCAAAGTTCGTAGCACCATAGTTAGAGGTGGACAAATGAGTGGCCCAAAAAGAAAAATCATACATGACGTTAGGCTCAAGGCCATTGACAGTGTATCGAAGAACATAATTTGTACTAGGTTGTCCTGGACTAATAGCAGATCCAGTACCACCATAACCATTGACCATCAGGAAACGACCTGAGCCTCCATGTCCTGTGCATGGATAGAAATTGGAATTATAGTTGTCGGTACTAGAACCAATGGCTAAAGCGCCCTCATTATAAAGCAAGCCTTGGTTAACCCCACCCACCCAGGTATATTGAGTAGTAACACCAGCATATAAATCCAGGGATTGATTATCAGAAAAATGACAATTATAAAGATCGTTATGCTGTTCCAGGATATTAGGATTTTGGGCATTTGCAATGCTTGGAAGCAGCACGATGAGAGCCAGCAACGAGGCGAGGAGACATCTTTTCATAGGTTTTCTTTTAGGGGTAAAACGAAAAAAAGCTGCAAAAGTTGTGCCATGCAATCAGTATTTTATGGCTTTGCCGTTCAACACAGCTTGTTGCAGGTTATCGCCCTGGTAGGTCAGTTTCAGGGAGAAGAAGGGGACGTGTTCATCGAGGAGTTTAAGGAAGATTTTGTCGCCTTCCCACATGGTGAGATCGAGGAGGCGTTGTTTGTCGATCCATTCGAGGTCGCCTTCGTCGCAGATGATTTGTTCGCCTTTCCATTCGGTGCAGACGAAGAGGTGCATTTGTTCGGCGGGCCAGATGTTATGTACGAAGGTGACGATGCCGCAGTAGCGCCATTCGGTGACTTCGAGGCCGGTCTCTTCGCGGATCTCGCGCAGCATGCATTCCTCGGGGCTCTCCCCCACCTCGAACTTACCTCCCACGCCAAGCCATTTGTCGTGGTTGAGGTCATTTTCTTTTTTGGTGCGATGCAGCATCAGGTATTGGCTGCCGCGTTCCAGGTAACAGAGGGTGGTTTGTTTCATTTTTAAGGAGACAGAAGACAGAAGCAAGAAGTAAGAATAGCAAAGGCGGCCATGAGGCCGCCTTTGCGAAAACCCTTTGAACTTTGGAATTAGATGATTCCTTGAGCGAGCATAGCTTTGGCAACGCGCATGAAGCCGGCGATGTTGGCACCCTTCACGTAGTTGATGGTACCATCAGCTTGTTTGCCGTATTCAACGCACATGTCATAGATGTCGTTCATGATCTTGTGAAGCTTCTGGTCAACTTCAGGAGCGGTCCAGTTGATGTGAGCGGCATTCTGGCAGATCTCGAGGCCAGAGGTAGCAACGCCACCGGCGTTGACAGCCTTACCAGGAGCGAACGGGATACCGGCGCCTTGGATAGCTGCGATAGCTTCAGCGGTGCAGCCCATGTTGGAGATTTCAGCAACATACTGGACGCCATTGGCGATCAGTTCCTTAGCATCGGCTTCGTTCATTTCGTTCTGGAAAGCGGACGGGCAAGCGATGTCGCACTTCACCATCCAAGCCTTCTTACCAGGAGTGAAGATGGCCTTGCCGGGGAACTTGGTGGCCATGTCTTCCACCTTGTTGCGGCGTGAGTCACGCATGACCAGCATGTAGTCGATCATCTCTTTGTCGATGCCGTTCGGCAGTTCGCACACGCCGTCAGGACCTGACAGAGCGACGACCTTGGCACCGAGTTCAGTAGCCTTGGTGGCAGCGCCCCAAGCCACGTTACCGAAGCCTGACAGAGCGACTCTCTTGCCCTGCATGGTTTCACCCTTCTGGTGGACCATACGGTCAACATAGTACATAGCACCGAAACCGGTAGCTTCAGGACGGATCAAAGAACCACCCCAGCCATAGCTCTTACCAGTCAGAGCGCCAGTGCTGTGTTCACGGGCGAGCTTCTTGTAAGCGCCATAGAGGTAACCGATCTCACGGCCGCCGACGCCGACGTCACCAGCAGG
>JAEEON010000023.1 GCA_016284305.1 Bacteroidales bacterium | reverse complement strand
CGTGGCACAGTTCGACGAGGAGAACCCCAAGACGCCCCTCGGCGAGTGGATGCGCTACTTCAAGTGGGGCTACATCGACCCCAAGACTAAGGTCCCCGCCCTGCGCAAGGCCCTCAGAAGGCTCAACCTGATGAAGATGAGTACCGAAGAACGGAAGGAATACGAATACGCGCTCTACAACAAGCACTACGAGGAGGACATCGTCAACACCGCACGAAACGAAGGGCTCTTCATCGGTGAGCAACAGGGGGTGGCCAAAGGCAAAGCCGTGGAAAGGGAGGCTATGATCCTACGCATGAAGAAATCTGGCATCGATGCAAAGATGATCGAGAAAATCCTGAGCGATTAGACGATTCACCTGGTTTTGACAGTTTGAGAAAAAAGCCTTATCTTTGCAGTATGGAAGTCAACCTGCTGCAAACCAACATCAGCTACCTGAAGGGCGTGGGACCCAAGAAGGCGGAGATTCTCAACAAGGAGTTGAAGGTCTATACCTTCATGGACATGCTCAACCAGTTCCCATTTCGGTATATCGACAAGAGCCAAATCCACAAGGTGGCGCAGGTCAACGACGACCTAGTGTATTATCAACTCATCGGCACCATCGATCATGTGCAGCTCATCGGTGCACCACGGGCCACTCGTGCCACCGCACGTTTTACCGACGAGACGGGAAGCATCGAACTCGTCTTCTTCCGTGGACTGAAGTGGATCAAAAACCGCTTCAAGCCTGGAGTCAAGTACGTTCTTTTCGGAAAAGCCTCCGAGTTCAACCACAACTACAACTTCGCCCATCCCGAGATTGAGGAGTACAATCCCAACGACCCCCTCATCGGCGAGGGGCTCCAAGGGGTGTATAACACCACAGAGAAGATGAAAGACCACGGACTTGGCACCCGACAGATTGCCAAGATGCAACGTCAGATTCTCCAACAAGTCATGGATCTCATCCCTGAGACCCTGCCCTTGCAACTCCTTCAAAAAGAAAACCTCATCCCGCGAAAATACGCCTATTACCAGATTCATGTCCCTTCCAACAACATCGAGATACAACAAGCCACCCGAAGGTTAAAATACGAGGAACATCTCTTCTTTCAGCTTAAGTTGCTCCGGGCAAAGAAACGCCGCGAGAGCCTTAACCAGGGCTATGTATTCAGCCAAGTGGGCGACTATTTCAACACCTTCTATAAAGAGCACCTCCCCTTCCCGCTCACCAACGCACAAAAAAGGGTGATTCGCGAAATCCGCATCGACTTGGGCAGCGGCCACCAAATGAACCGCCTACTCCAAGGCGACGTGGGCAGTGGCAAGACCATTGTAGCCCTCATGGTGATGTTACTGGCCCTCGACAACGGCTACCAGGCTTGCATGATGGCCCCCACCGAGATTCTCGCCACACAACATTACGCCACCCTCAAGGAACAGCTTAAGGACATGCCCGTGAAGTTCGCCCTCCTCACCGGCTCCACCAAGGCCAAGGAACGGCGCGAGATCTATAGCGGGTTGGAGGACGGCTCCTTACAAATTGTCGTTGGCACCCATGCCCTTATCGAAGAGAAGGTGGTCTTTAAAAAACTCGGCCTCGCCATCATCGATGAGCAACACCGATTCGGCGTGGCGCAACGTTCACGCTTCTGGGAAAAGACCGACCGGCCGCCACATATGCTAGTGATGACCGCCACCCCTATCCCCAGGACCTTGGCCATGACCCAATACGGCGACCTCGACGTCTCCAAAATAGACGAATTACCTCCAGGCAGAAAACCTGTGGAGACCTACCACGTGTATGATGATGACCGATACCGCATCATGATGTTCATGAAACAGCAGATTGCCAAGGGACGGCAAATCTATGTGGTATATCCATTGATTAAGGAGTCGGAAAAGACTGACATGATTGCCCTACAAGAAGGCTATGAGGCACTGTTGCGTGACTTCCCAGAACCCCAATACAAAATATCGGTGTGCCACGGGCAGCTGAAACCCGAGGACAAGGACTTCGAGATGCAGCGTTTCATCACCAAGAACACCCAAATCATGGTGGCCACTACCGTCATAGAGGTTGGGGTCAACGTACCCAATGCGAGTGTGATGATCATCGAGAATGCCAACCGTTTCGGTTTGTCGCAACTGCATCAGCTCAGGGGCCGTGTAGGTCGTGGAGCCGACCAATCGTATTGCATCCTCGTCACCGACCATAAACTCACTCCCGACGGCAAGACCCGCATGAAGACCATGTGTGCCACTTCTGATGGATTCGAAATCGCTGAAGTTGACTTGGAGCTTCGTGGTCCTGGCGAGACGGGAGGACTGAGACAATCCGGTCAGATCGAGATGCTCATTGGGGACCTTCAAAAAGACGGGGCACTGATTCCTCAGGTGAGAGATGCTGCCATTCAGATTCTCAACGACGACCCTAAGCTCATCAAACCCGAAAACCGAATGCTGAGAGAACACTATAAGGAGCTCTTTGCCCAGACTTTTGACTGGAGTCAAATCGGTTAAAGATGAAAGGTGAAAATTGAAAAACCTTTCACCTTTCAATTTTCACCTTAATAGCTGTTGACGAGTACCCTTCCACCAGAGGGATGGTCTCGACAAGGCCTCCGTAACTGGTGACGAGGTCGTGACCGACAATCTCCTCCACTTTATAATCCGCACCTTTGACCAACACATCGGGATGGACTGCTTTGATCAACTCGTAGGGCGTGTCTTCGTCGAAAAGCACCACCGCATCAACAAAACTCAACGAAGCCAACACCATAGCTCGAGCCTCTTGATCATTCACGGGACGGCCATCACCTTTCAAGCGACGTACCGAAGCATCGGTATTCAAACCCACCACCAACACATCACCCTTGTCGGCAGCTTGGGCAAGATACTCCACATGACCCCGATGAAGGATGTCGAAACAGCCGTTGGTGAACACGATGCGGAGACCTTGGCTACGCCATGTTGAGAGTTGAAAGGTGAGAGTTGAAAGGTGAAAGGTGATTTTATTCCTAATCAGCTGAAGGGTGTTCATGGTTTGTCTTTTTTTTGAAAGAATAGTATTTATTTGTCAAGTAGCTGAAAGTCACACAGATAATGGAAATGATGATATAGGAGACCGTAGGCCACCAATGGAACACTTCCACGAAGAGCTTCAAGCCTAGATAGTTGATCATTATGTTGCCTACCGTGACGAGCAAATAACGGATGATTTGTGTCCTGCCTCTCAAAGTGGAGCCTGAGAAACTGATGTGACGAGCCATCCAAAATCCAGTCAGGAAGGTAATGGGAAATTTAAAGATAAAAGCAGCGATATGAGGAGTGAAGGCGATAAATCCAAGGTCGAACACCTTACCCTTGAACACGAAATGATAAAACACATAGTAAAGCACCCACTCCAAGGCTAGGTTCAAGCCTCCGCAACAACCGTAACGGAACAGCTCCAAAGGCATGATTTTCTTGAACGGCGGATAAAAGAAATCAATCACCGTCGTCATTATCCGTTCAACTCGTTTTTCAATCTTTCGTATCATCTCACCCAAATCAAGTTATAATCATTCATGAATTCCGCGGTTTTTTTCTTGTCATCGGTGAAACCGAGCACATAGCCACCACCTCCTGATCCGGAGATCTTCACGCCGAAATGGAAATTGGGTTTCTCAATGAAAAGGTCAATGGCATTGTCGGTGATCATGGGACGCAGGAAACGCATCTGACCTTCTGTAAGTTGCCTCAAGGATGTGAAGAAGCTTTCCTTCTCCCCGGCAATCAGTTGATCGATGCAGGCACTCACACAAGGTACATATTCTGATTGGAATGCTAGGAGATAGTCTGCTTCATCCCTTTTTTTCTTGAAATACTGCACCAGAGGTTTGGTGTTGCTTTTTATGCCGGTATCGGCAAGAAACACGTGGATATCGGAAGGGATGAAATCCTCCTCCAACAAGGCCACTCCTTGAGGAGTGATTTTGAAAGGCTGGTTAAGGTAACATTGCAGGGGATCGATACCCGAGCTGCTTCCATGAAAGCAACTTTCCATGCGACCGAGGATGCGTTTCAGTTCCATGAAGTCATCCACATGTCGCAATGCGAAGCGTTGATAGACAGCAGCGGAGAGCATGCCTGAGCTGCCGAGGCCATAGCCAGTAGGGACGTTGGAGTCGAAGAACAGGCCTGCGTTGAGTTCGGCATCTAAGCGAGGAAAATCGAACATCAACCCCAATTCCTCATCAGCGGCAAGGTACTGGCTGAAACGACGGATGCTTTTGTTTGAGGACAAAGCTCCTGGAGCTGCCAATGAAGGATCCGTTTTCCACACCCCATAACAGTCACGGAAAGGAATCATCAAGGCGGTAGCATCGAAGATCATCGAATACTCGCCAAAAAGGATGATTTTGCTATGGAAACGGTCGTTCATGCTCAAGAGGTCTTAATGGTTTGAGGAAGGTCCATCGCCCACCCGATCAGCAATCCAAAGGCTACCTGAACAGAAACGCTCCAGTTCGTCCATGATGAACCGTTCCACCAGCACGGCATGGCGGTCAGGATAAAGCACATGGACGTTGGGACCGGCATCGAGGGTGAAGCACACTGGGATATCGGTCTCCTCGCGGAACTCACACACTGCTCGGATAATTCGCAATGTGTTGGGCTTCATCAAGATAAACGAAGGATTGGAACACATCATCAAGGCATGGAGCTGCATCGCTTCAGCTTCGGTGATTTGCATAAAACCCTCCAGGTCGCCTGTTTTCAGCACCGTCAACAAATCAGTTACATGCGCTCTAGCTTGTTCATAACGGGTTGCGGCATAAGGGTTGCTCTCCATCAAGGCATGTCCGGCGCGACTGGACACTTCTTTTTGTGCATCGCTCACCACGAGGATACTGTCGTGATAAGTCTTGAACACTGGTGCAATGTCGTCTTCGAGACTGACTGCATATTCATCGGAGCTTTCAGCCACAGCGTCTGTTTGTCCCCACAGGGCCATCGTGGGGAGCACCGATCGGCAGGCGCTACCCGAGGCGAGACGGGAAAAATAGGATGCCTTTTGTTTATCGATGGAGTCTGTGCCCTTGGCCATCCGCTCCATATCGAGCAGGCACAGCACCAAGGCACTCATCGAAGAGGCCGAGGATGCGATGCCGGAGGAATGCGGAAAGGTGTTGCGGCTATTGATACGCAGATCCAGCTGTTTCAAGAATGGGAAACTGTCGATTTGGCTCAACAGGAAAGACTCGACCTTTTTTTGAAAAGCGGGATTGGGTTTGCCATCAAAATAAAAACTCAAGCCAAAACGGTCTGATTTCTCATAAAAGACCGATGTTTCTGTCCTGCATTGGCTCAGAGTGAAGCTGATGGAAGGGTTTTGAGGCAATTGCACACCTTTCTTGCCCCAGTATTTCACCAGGGCGATGTTGGAAGGGCTTTGCCATTTCACGCCGCCATGAAACGACTCTGGCAGCTCGCCGTCAAAAGCATCATTGATCCATTTGTTTTCCATTGCTAATTCTTCAATAACCTATTGATAAACTATATCATCGTATTTAAAAATGATATCTAATCCTTTTTGATGGAAGAAATCTTTCACTTGAATCTCAGGCCAACGTGTTGCGACCAAAACAAAGTCACCTCCCCAGGCACCGAGCGACTTCATTGTTCCTTCAAAATCAGGAAAATGACTTTGCACAGGTTCGCGGTCAAGACAACGGGAAAGGATGGCTTCATGTTGTTGTATTAAATCACAAAATTCGTCAAAATTATTGACAGATGGCAGTTTTCTGCTAATATTGGAGACTTCGTCCATCGCCTCATGAAAATCCTGATGGCGAGCCCGCTCGTTGAAGGCTGCCACCTCCTTCGAGGAATGTTGTTTCTGACCTTGATAGACGAAGTAGAGATTGTTGGCAAAGAGGGGCTTGAAATAGGCAGGAGCCGTGACGGGTTGATCCATCTCGAGTCGATAGAAGATGGGGGTTGTGGCTGTGGCACAAGCGATGTCGTAGCCTGAACCTCCCAGGGTTTTCTTCAGCAATTCGTAGGGATTCACCTGGGCCCATCGGGCGAGGTTGGCAATCAAGGTAGAGCTGCTTCCGAGGCCCCAAGCTGGATTAAAATCGAGATGCGTCTCGAAGCTAAGACTTTGGTCGAAGACGATGGGGTTTAGCTCTCGCAATGCTGATAGGATGTCTCTCAGTTTTTCAGCTTTGGAGGGGGAATCGGAGGTCAGTATTTCGAGGGTGTCGTTTTTGAGGGAAGATGTAAACCATTTTCCATTGGGGTTATAGGCGTTCCATTGGATCAGGTGGTTTTCAGGTTGGATTGCTTCAACGGTCATTGATTGTCCGAGACGGAGGGGGATGGCAAGGGCCAGGGCTCCATGCAGCACAAGGTATTCGCCTGTGAGGAGCAGTTTACCGTTGGAGGCATAGTATTGTTTCATTTTCGGATGGTATCTAAGAAATGTTCCACGGCGGCGAAGGAGACGGTCTTGTCCTTAAAGAAGTCGCGTGCTTGTCGTTTCTCGTCCTCCGAAGCTTGCAGTTGGTTGAGGATGTTGTTGAGGTGCATCTTCATGTGTCCTGCCTGGATACCTTTGGTAGTAAGGGATCGCACGGCGGAGAAGTTGTTGGCAAGGCCCATGGTAGCGGATATAGTCATCAGCTCTGGGGCGGTGGGGTTGCCCAGGAGTTCGAGCGATTTCTTGGCCAGGGGATGCAGACTGGTGAGTCCGCCCACGGTACCCAGGGCCATCGGCACTTCCAGTTCGAAGCGGAAAATGCCATCGGTGATGGTGACAGTAGAGAGGCTCTCATAGCGGCCATTGCGCGAAGCGTAGGTGTGTCCAGCGGCTTCCACGGCGCGGAAGTCGTTGCCCGTGGCGATGACCACGGCATCAATGCCATTATAGATACCTTTGTTATGGGTGGTAGCACGGTCGATGTCGATATGGGCTATATCGACGGCCTTTTTGAATTTCAGTGCATATTCGGGTCCTGACAGGTGCTCATCGATGCCATCGAGTTGGTCTGTAGGGCATTCCACCCACACCTTGACACGGCAGTCGGGGGTGTTGTTGGAAAGGATGGTCATGATGGTCTCGGTGGTACGCAGTTCTTCAGGCAGGTCGAGCCGTTCGGCAAAGAAGTCATGGAGGCTATGGCCAAACTGTTCGAGAACAGTATTGATGAAGTTGGCTCCCATGGAGTCACAGGTATTGAACTCGACTCTCAGCTGGTAGTAGTCGGGAATCTGTGCGGTATAGTCGAGGAGTTGGATATCGAGGATTCCTCCACCGCGTTTTCTCATGTTGGCGGTAATGCTATCCGTATCGTTGAGAAGACGTGTCTTGATGTCGGGGAAAAGGGATTCAAGTTGAGGCATCGTACCTTTCCAGCCAAAGTGGACTTGGCCGACTTTACGGACGTCGATGACTTGAGCATGGAATCCCCCACGTTCGCCCCAAAACTTGGCTGCTGCTGAGGCGGCGGCCACGACGGAGCTTTCTTCGATGACCATGGGCACGATGTAATTCTTCCCGTTGATCATCACATTGGGCGAGATGCCATAGGGAGTGAAGAAGTTGGTGATGGTGTTCTCGCTAAACTCGTCGAAGAGCTTTTGTTGTCCCGTGTCGGAATGCCAATAGCTCTTGAGGAGGCGTATCACCTCTCCAGGGTTCTCAAAGTAGTTGGCGATAAGTTTCAGCTTTTCTTCTTTGAGAAGTTTCGAAAAGCCTTTCTTGACACGTTCGCTAGAGCTCATGGTTACCAGTCTTCTTCTTCCACACGTTCTTCCGGTTTCAGTTTTTCTTCCAGGTTTGCGCCCCATGCTTCAGCAAATGCGGCAATCTGGTCGAGGTAGTCCCCCCAAGCGGTGTCATACTGGGGATCTTCTTTGTCGAGCCACCGCTCGATAGGGAAAAGCCCCTTGGTAGTCTTGCTAGTGTCGAGGGTGAGGTCGGTGATGGTATAACGGATACGTCCTTCCCGCACTTCGACGGTGAACTTGTAGTTCACGGCAGGGCATTTGGATTTGACTTCCTCTTGACAGTCCAGTTGGATGATGTGTTTTCCGGTGATTTTGGAGCCGTCGTTGCCAGTGACGACAGCCATGGGATTCTTATAGGCGGAGCGGAGCCATTCACCGGCAATGCGGTTAAAGACTTCGCTGTTTGTACCTTCAGTAGGGATCACCCGTTGGAAACAGATCTTCTTGGTCTTCTCACTGACGGGGATGGTGGCGGTTTGTGCAAAAGAGGCAGCGGCTAATACCAAGGCTGCTACAGTCAGAAACAATCTTTTCATTTTCTTGTACTGATTTGGTGAGACAAAGATACGCTAAAAAAGGATAAAAACGCAAATATCGCACCAAACTATAACGGATAGATGGAAGAAGAATTGTCGATATCCAAATTAATAGTTGGATTTCCTTGATAGAAAACCATCGAGCCATTGTGCACCAATCCTTCAAGGAGGTTGATGACATTGACGCTGGCATCGGAGGCATCCTGAACGAGGAGGTTCATCTTGCCCACTGGGGTTTGGACCACATTGAGAAAGCCTGCATTTTTCAGTTGCATGTCGGCCTCTGGGCTCTCGCCTCCATAGGTGGTCACTCGCGAGGCATTTTCCGCTAAGATGCTCAGCTTGTTCGTTGCGGTCAAGGTACCTTTAAACACTGAGACGTCATCCAGTTCCAACACACAAGTCGAGCCTTGAGCGGTAAAGTCAACCACGACAGAGGCTTCATCAAGATCCATTTCGAGGTCTCCTTGGAAACAGCCTCCTCTAAGGGTTGAAGCATCGTTCAATTTGAGGGTGAGTCGAGGTCCGGCAAAAGTCCCTTGAAGGGTCATTGTGGCGGCTTCTGCAAGTTCGATGTGTTCAATGGTCTTAACATACACCGTAGCGTTTTTGACTGTAGCGGCAGGCAAGTTCAATCGTTGCGTGAAGCCGATGTTGAGACGGTTACCATCGTTGGTGATATGGAGATAGTCTTCAAGAAAGGCAGAGTATTCCAGTTCGATACCGGTGCGTTGGTCATCTTGTACGACGGTCACATTCCAAGCGTCTTCAGCTTCGATTTCAGTAAATGATACTGTTTCGAAGAGCGACTTGTTGAGCACGCTCATATCCAGTTCCTGGTCACGGCAAGCCGACAGCCATAGCAGGCAGAGGATGGGAAATCCGATGAGAAAATGATATCTGTTCATGATGCAAAGATAGGCAATTATTATTGATGATGATAAGGCTCTCCTTTCAAGATGGAGAAGGCTCGATAGAGCTGTTCCAAGAAGATCAGGCGCACCATCTGGTGGGAGAAAGTCATCAACGAGAGCGACATCTTGGCGTTGGCCTTAGCATAAACCTCTTGTGCGAAACCATAAGGACCGCCGATGACGAAAACGAGGCGTTTAACCCCTGAGGCCATCACTTTCTCCAGCCATTCAGCAAACGCCACCGAGCTATGTTGGACCCCGTTCTCATCCAGCAACACCACATAATCCCCTGGTTGGAATTGAGAAAGCAAAAGAAAACTCTCCGCCTTCTTTTGTTGCTCCTCACTCATGGTCTTACGATTGCGGATGTCGGGGATTTCCTTCAACTCAAACGACGCATAATGCCCCAATCGCCCGACATACTTCTTGATGCCAGTGATGAGATAGTCTTCGTCGGTTTTCCCTATGGCTAACAAGAGAATCTTCATTCTACCTGGAAAGTCTCAATTTCCAATCGAATCGGGTTACCTTCTTCGTAATAGTGAATATCCCTCAAGATCTTGTCGAAGATGTAGTTTTGGATCAGCACCAAGTCGCGGCCATCGTTGACCAGGCCGTACATACGGTCGTTATCGTCCATATATTCCGTCTCAGGGATGTCGAAGACTGACTCCACTTTCTTGCGGAAGGTTTTCATCGCAAATGTCTCCCCTTCTTTATTGACGAGGGTGACTTGATGGACAAAGGGCGAGCTCACGATGGAGTCAAGGCGTTGTTTCGACATGCCGTTGTTGAGAAAAGCCTCAAAGCGCAAGTCGTTGAACGATGAAAGCAGGTTGATGACCTTCAGCGTGTCGAAAGCGATGTCTTTGTTGTCGGCCAAACGCGTAAGTTTATATTGATGTTTGCCGGTATTGTCGATGCGGAAGCTCGCCATCGGATCCTCGTTGAACTCGACGGTCACCGACTGAATGTCGGCCAGGTTCTCATGGAAGACGACATGGTCGCGCCAATCGTCAGGGTCGGCGGTGAAGCGGGTGGAGATATAGCCTCGGAAACCTGGGATATAGACGATATAAGCCTGGTCGGCACCCTCCCTAAGCATGAAGGTGCCACTGCTGTCCTTGGTGGCATCACCCACATAAAACACTCGAGTGCATTTCTCGTGATAGAAAAGCTTGATCTTGTTGAACAGGTTGATGCGCGGAACATATTGATAGACCTCCACTTTGGTACTTTGGCTAGCCATTTGAGCGATGATGTTGTCGTGGCTGGCGACGGAGACGGGCATCTTGATGCGCACCCGATACAAGGTGTAGAGCAGTTGGTCGATCTTCTTGGGATGGGCGCGATATTCACCATTAAGCGACCATCCGTCAGCGTCACGTTCCAGCAACGACTCATGGTTGCTACGGTCCGCCAAAAAGACACGGGTGATGGAGGCAGTATCCCAAACCATAAACTCGGAAGCCTCGCCACGGATGGTAGTGAGATAGCGGTTGTTCCAAATCAAGATTCCTGCGATGACGATAAGGATGATGGCTAAGATGATGGTCAGCTTATTCTTTTTCATTGGTGTTTGTGTGATGTTTGGTGGTACTGTATTTTTTCTTTCTTAACAAGGCCATGAGGACTCCGAACAGGATGACGATACCTGTTGGGACAAGCACGTTGACAAGTTGCCAGAGTGTCCGTTGTGTATTCTTTTTCTCCGGGTCGAGGAGACGGATTTTGAACTCACGTGAGCGGATGTCGATCAAGCCTTCGCCTTCAACAAGATAACTGATGGCGTTCTCGATAAACTCCTTGTTGCCATAAGTATTGGTAGTGTATTGGTCATAGCCCAATGGCAAGGGGGTACGGCGTTTCACATCGATCTGGTTGCGGATGATGTCGCCATCAGCGACGACGATCATGGCAGTAGGCTTGCTTTCGGCAAGGAACTTCATCTCCTTGCTGTCTTCGATTTCGGCGGTGATGCGGTTGGCGTAGAGCGAGGGGAAGGTTCCCTTGAGCAGGTAGGCCACATTTTGTCCGCGCGAGGGGAACATCCTCTTGTCGGGAGTCTGTTTCAGCATGGATAGGGTGATGAACACTGGAGCTCCCGAGACCTTGGTATAGTCAGAAGTCTTAAGCAAGGGGGTCTTGACGACATCGCCTTCGGAGGAAGTGGCATCGATGGAGCTTACAAAGTCGAGTTTGATGGCATTCATGTTACGCACCATAGGGTGGTTCGATGCGGCTTGTACCAAGGGGAAGTAGAACCAGCGGTAGAACTCGAGCTGGGCTTGTCCGGCCACCTGTCCCGTTCGGATGGGCAAGGCCGCACAGTTGAGGTCAAGGAGCAGGTTGTGATTCAGCCGGACACCATATTTAAAAAGCATGTCGTCGAGGTTCAAGTCGAGATCCACACCGATGGTGGACTCCTGCGATGTGAGGCTGTCCATGGTGGCAAGCACCGGCTCGACGAGCCATAACACCTTGCCACCGTGCATGATATACTGGTCGATAAGGAACTTATCCTTCTCAGAGAACGGCTCGGTAGGTTTGGCGATGATGATGGCGTCGAAGTTGAGGGTCGTCGTAATCTCGCCCTTGCTGTCAGGCTCAGAGCGATGCATGAGGGCATCGACTTTCCCGTTGATTTCGCCACGGGTGACATTATAGTTCTGTTGCAAGGTCTGCGTGATGTCATACACCTCAGTCTCCGACAGTTCACCATGACCTTCGATGAAGGCGATGTTAGGTTTGCGGAAACGGGTCACTTTCCTGATGGCATCGACCAGGCGGAACTCTAGGTTCTGGCGTGAAGCGTTGAGTGCTTCTTCCGACGACAGTCCCAGTTGGCTCTCCAGGAGGTCGATGGCGATCTCCGTGTCGTTGTGATAACTGACCAGTGCACCGGGCCAGATCACCATCTGTTTCGAACTGCCGTCACTGCCTTGCACGGTGAGTTCCGTGGGGTTCAATCCCGCTTGATAAAGCAACTTATAGTTCTCGTTGATCTCGGCCATGTCGCTTCCCTGTGCCGGGTTGATGAACTCATAGTCGATGAACTTCGAATACGCCCTGAACTCGTCGAGCATCTCTTTGGTCTCGCGGCGTAACTTCTTGAAACCTGCTGGGAAATCACCCTCAAGATAAACCTTGAAATACACATAGTCATCCAAGTCTTTGAGGATTTCTTTGGTAGTGTTTGACAGGGTATAACGTTTCTCGCTGGTAAGATCGAAACGGGTGAACACGAACGATCCGATGATGTTGACCACCACAATGATGACCAGGGTAACGAAAAACGATATCAATTGATTCTTTTTCAGATTTTTACGTTTATTCTCCATAATCTTTCCCTCCTACCATTTACGACTTGCAAGAACCAATTTTGTCATACTCAAGAAAAGTGCGATGACACTCAAGAAATAGAGGATGTCGCGCGTGTCGATTACCCCACGGCTGATGGAGCTATAGTGGGAAGCCATACCCAGACGTTGGATGAACAAGTCGATGGAGCCAAACAACGACAGCGAGAAAATGAACTCAAAGGCGATGTAGATGAATCCGCAGAGGAACACCGATAGGATGAAAGCCAGAATCTGATTGTTGGTGACCGAGGAGCAAAAGATGCCAATGGCCACGAAACTGGAACTCAGCAGGAACAAACCGATGTAGGAGCCCAAGATGCCGCCACTATCGAGGTTACCCATGGGAAGTCCAAGACGATAGACGGAGAAATAATACACCACTGTCGGAAGCAGAGAGAGCAACACCAGGGTGACACTGGCGAGGAACTTGGCCATGATGATTTGCCAGTCGGAGAGGGGCTTCGTGAGCAGCATCTCTATGGTGCCTGTACGGTTCTCCTCGGCGAAGCTTCGCATGGTGACCGCCGGAACCAGAAACAGGAACACCCAAGGAGCCAAAATGAAGAGTCCGTCGAGGTTGGCATAACCAAACCTGAGAATGTTGAAGTCATTCTGAAAGACCCATAGAAACAATCCCGTGATCAGAAGAAACACCACGATGACCATGATGCCGATCAAGGAGCTGATAAAATTGCTGATTTCTTTCTTATAAAGGGCAAACATTACTTACAATGATTAAATTTGCAAAAATACAATTAATTCTTGATCTTTGTCACAAAAAACGGAGAATGCGCAAAAGGACCCCGATCTATTTCATCCTCGCTCTGCTGCTGTCTTGCCTATGGTGCAGCCGCCCAACTGGCAATAGCACCGAGTATCTGTACGAGCAGTTCAAGGACCCCGCATCATCGTATCGTCCTTTTGTGCGTTGGTGGTGGAATGGCGACAAGGTGGAGGCTGAGGAGCTGAGAAGAGAGCTTCATCTCTTGAAAGAAGCTGGCATCGGAGGCGTGGAGATCAACCCTGTGGCCTTTCCCACGTATTGCGACAGTCTCGACAAGCCTTCACTCACCTGGCTCAGCCCTGAATGGATCGACATGCTCAAGATCTGTTTCGACGAAGCCCAGAAACTCGACATGACCTGTGACCTCATCGTAGGCTCAGGATGGCCCTTTGGAGCCGAGTACCTCGAAGGCGACGAACAAGCCCAAATCGTTGTCAATTACGGACAGGCCGTGAGTGGTCCTGCCCTACTCCGGATGGAACGAGACAGCCTTATTGCCCATGCTCTACCGAAGATCAGCTCTCCTTACAAAGGAAGCACCAAAGAGCTGATGGCTCTGCGACTTTATCCCAATCCCGCCACCAATGCGACGGACCGTATCGACCTGAACACTACCGACAGCCTGCTCCTCATCGATGTCCCAGAAGGTGATTACACCCTGTCGGCATTGGTCAAGATCAACGGTTTCATGGAGGTCATCAACGGAGCTCCCGGGGCTTCCGGACCTGTGTTGAACCATTTCAACGTGGATGCTGTCAACAGCTATCTCCACACCATGTCCGACTCCATTCAAGGACGCATTGGGCCTTTGAAAGGACAGATCCGTGCGTTGTTCACCGACAGCATGGAACTCGAAGGGGCCAACTGGAGCAGTGACATGGCAGAGGAATTCCAACAACGCTATGGCTATGACATTCTCGACTACCTGCCTTTCATCCTCTTTAAGATCGGTTCCATGGGCAGTGCCCTCAACTACGATGCCGTGGTACCCGTCACGGAGGAATTCAAAGCCATGGTGGAACGGGCACGGTACGACTTTGAAGACTTCAAGGCACGGCTGATCATGGAGCGTTTCACTCAACCTTATCTCGACTGGTGCCATCAGCTTGGCGTGAAAGCCAGGGCCCAGGCATATGGTCGTGGCTTCTATCCGTTGGAGAACGCCATGGGCTACGACATCCCAGAAGGCGAGTCGTGGACCACCAACTGGCTACGTCACAAGCCCGGCGAGGAGATGTCAGAGACCGACTATCGCCGCGGAAGGGCTTATACCATGGTCAACAAGTTTGTATCGTCGGCAGCCCACCTTGCCGGCAACCGTCTGGTTAGTTGTGAGGAGATGACCAACACCTACACCGTGTTCAACATGACAATGGAACAGCTGAAGCTCGGAGGCGACCAGAGTGTCATCTCAGGAATCACCCACAGTGTTTTCCACGGATTCAACTATTCGCCCAACCTCGAGGTGCCTTTCCCTGGCTGGGTGCGCTATGGAGCCTACTACAGCGAGAACAACCCATGGTGGCCCTATTTCAAGGAATACACTGATTACAAAGCACGCCTATCCACCGCCTTGCAACACGGCACCTACTATGCCGACATCGCCATCCTCAACCCCGAAAACGACATGTGGAGCACCATCGGAATGCAGAACGAGCCCTTTCCAAACGTCACACGCGCTCCTTATAAAACACTTCTTTGGGAGTCGATCAACAAGTGTGGCGGAGGCGTGGATTATGTGAGTGAAAACATCCTTCAGGCAGGGCAGGTAAAAAATGGCGCATTCCGCTATAAAGACAGAAGATACAACACCCTGATACTCATCGATGTAGAGCGGATGCATCCCGAGACCGCACAACAACTGCTTCGTTTCGTGAAAGACGGAGGCAAGTTGCTTTGCATCGACACCATCCCTTATCAATCCTTGGGCTTGAGTGGTGACATTCGAGCCAAGGACTCGGTGGTGAAGGCCTGTTTTGACCAGATTCGAGATTTTGACGGGGGCTTTGTCTTTGCCGAACCTCCCAAGGAAGGTTTCTTGTCATGGTACGACAGCCTGATGCAGGTGGAAGGGCTTCCCCATTATTTAGATATTGAGACGCCCGACCCCTATGTGATGCAGAACCGCTACACTACTGACGATGGCTGCGAGCTGTTGTTTTTATGCAACACCCACCGTTACCATTCACATCAGACCAGGATCCGCTTCCACCGAGAGCTCACCCAAGGCAAACATCCATGGATTTGGGACCTCCAGACTGGTGAACGTTATCCGTTGGTTTTGAACGATGACAATAGCTATGATTTCGATTTGGGTCCTGTGGAATCGATGCTGGTGGTATTTGACAGACATCGTGGCGACAACGTAGAGACGGTGCATGCACCGTCTCTACATGCACCGTTTCTACAACGATCAACGATGAATCTGTCAAATGATTGGGATGTAGAATTGGTACACGCACGTTTGGATACCACTATCCACGCCCATTTCGACACGCTGTTTGACTTGAAAGACCATCCTGACTATCAGCATTTTGCGGGAACCATCATCTATCGAAAAACGATTTCATTAGACAGCATTAAACCTTATGTCTTGGATTTAGGTCGTGTGGAAGGAGTCAGTGAACTGTTGGTCAACGGTCAATCCGCTGGAGTAAAGTATTACGGCCGCCGCATTTATGACATCGGAAATTTGATTCAAGAAGGAGAAAACCATTTGGAGGTCCGGGTAACCACCACGTTAGGCAATTACCTCAAGACCCTCAGTCAAGAGGAGAGCCCGACCACATGGATCTATGTGAACCATCCCAAACGGAATCAGGAATTGCAGCCGATGGGAATGAGGGGAGAGGTGAGAATTTAGAATTTAGAATTTAGAGATAGCCCGTTAGGGCTTAAAGCTCGGTAGAATTGATAAAAATATGAAAAAGGGATTAATTATTATCATCAGTATTATCATGATGGGGCTTTGTCGGGGAATGGCACAAGAGGGCAAAGTCATTTACAACGCATCGAAATTCGGCATCCGCAGTGATGGCGTGACCATGAACACCCGTAGCATCCAGAAGGCCATCGACTGGATTGCGGAACAAGGCGGAGGCACGCTTCGTTTTTGGGTAGGACGATATCTGACAGGAAGCATCCACCTGAAGTCGAACGTCACCATTGAGTTGATGGAGGGAGCCATCCTTGTAGGCAGCACCAATCCTTGGGATTACGACCGGTTGGTGGCCACCAACGACCATGCGCTCCTCATGGCCGAAGGGGTGGAGAACATCCGTCTCATCGGCGTGTATAGCAGCGGAGGCTGCATCGATGGGCAAGGACGCGAGTTGGGCAACAACTGCACGGCGATGGTTCATGCCGGACTCATCAACGACCGGCTTAGCAACGACCGCGTCGGTGAGGGCATACGTCCTCGACTGCTTCTTTTCAGGGAATGCAAAAACGTGGAGGTCGATAATGTCACCTTCCGCAATGCGGCCAACTGGGTATGCATGTACGACCAATGCGAGAATGTCAGCGTCAACAACGTGAGGGTGGAGAGCACTGCTTTTTGGAACAACGACGGCATCGACATCGTCGATTGCGATGGTTTTGTGCTCAGCAACAGCTACATCAACGCCTCTGACGACGCCATCTGCCTGAAGTCGCACAGTGCCAAGAAGCTTTGTCAAAACGTGGAGGTGCGTAACTGCACGGCGAGAAGCTCCGCAAGCGGCATCAAGTTCGGCACCATGGGAGCAGGAGGTTTCAAGGACGTCAAGATCATCAACAATCGGGTCTATGACACCTACCGAAGCGCCATCACCATACAAAGCGTCGATGGAGGCTGTTGTGAGAACATCCTTGTCGATAGCCTCTATGCCACCCATGTGGGCAACCCCATTTATCTCAATGTGGGGGCACGCCGCGACAAGCCCAGCTCGATGAAAGGCATCACCATACGAAACCTCTATTGCGAGGTGGCCGCCGACAAACCCGACGCGGGCTATGACTATGAGGGACCCGTGGAGGACCTGCCACGCAACATCTCCCCTTGCGGCATCATCGGACTCAAAGACACCAAGATCCAAAATGTTCACCTGGAGAATATCGAGATCGTGTTCCCTGGCGGGGGTGACAAACACTACGCCTACCGCGGACTGGACCAGCTCGACCAAGTGCCAGAGATGCCCAAGGCATACCCTGAGTTCTCACAACACAAGGAACTGCCTGCCTGGGGCTTCTACATCCGCCATGTCGATGGCTTGCAGATGAACAACATCAAACTCACTGCTTTGAAGACCGACTACCGTACCGCCATTGTCATGGATGACGTGCTACACCATCAAATCACCGGACTGGAAGTCACTGAACCCGAACCCAAAGAGACAATTTTTGAGAAAAAGTGATTCATAACACTTGACAAATGAAATAAAATAACTATATTTGCAGCAAATATTACACTTATTAACGTAATAAACTAAAATATAGTTATCATGAGAGATTTTATTCCCGAGCCTGTAGCGGATCCTGTTAACGAAGCCCACCGCTACGTAAAGAATGCAATAACGCTGTTAAAAGAGCATGGCCAACTCGATTATGAGACCCAACTCTACAATGATCGCAAATACGTCCGCATGGCGGGCAATACCTTATGGAACGGGGTGTTGCTCATCATCGATTCCGTGTTTCATGTCAAGAACACCTCTCGTCAGCATCCAGATGTCAACGACTACAGAAACGAAATAGCGAAACGAGATCAAAAACTACTCTCCCTGTTCAACGCCGCTTACGAATTCCTACATGTTTACATGGGATATGATGGCTACCCAGCAAAAGCAGCTTGCAACGAAGGCATCCGTCTCGCCAACGATATCATTGACCGCTGTTCTCTAATGCAGAAAAAACAGCCGGAACTTACTTTTTAGTCTTGATGATAATCTTTTGCCCCTCACCTATCGTAGTGGCAAAGAGATACACAGCATCACCATCGGTGATTTTCAATACTTTACGCAACTCAGCGACAGATAAGGGGAAGTTACGGGTGGCGATACTGGCCTTGGGCACATCGGCAAGTAACGCTTGCTTGACCCGTTTGTTGTAAGGAGCCCAGCCTTCCACTTCGAAAACCCGTCCAGGGAAATCATCGATTCGCTTTGACGAGGTGTAAAGATGGCTATGACGATGCAGTTTGAGCAAGTCGTAGCGCTGAGTCAACAGTTTAAAGCAACCGGCTTTCATCAGTGCAACGTTGGGCTCATAGAGATAAGACTGGATCTCCTGAGCCAGTCGAGCTGCACTATCGTGCTCTTCCGCATCCAAAAAACGAAGCACAGGCTGGTTGGTTTGAAGGTTGACGCACACAAAGACAGGCTCCTTCTCATAGTTCGGTTCAAGGAGGAAAAGCAATTCCTTGCATTCGTTCTCGACGGCAACGACATGCACTTCTTTGACTCCGTGAAGTTCTTTCAAAGCCTGATGAATGTCGAGCATGGGTGAGAGTTTGACCAAGACTTGATGTGCTTTATGAAGCAACTGGTCTTGAATCTCCATAAGGTTGGGGGTGCAATCGGCAATGGATACGACTTTACGGCCATGGGTATCGCGGCGGGCTGGATCCAGGAACAACACGTCAACAGTATCACAATGAGAGAGATAGTCCTCTGCAGATTCATGATGGACACGTATTGAATCATGAAGCACCTTGAAATTATGTTGTGCAAATTCACATAAATCGTGATTTTGTTCAACATAATCGGTGATGGTGAATTTTTTCGAGATGAAATGGCTATCGATACCCAGGCCACCGGTCAGGTCCAAAAAAGAGTTCCCCTGAAGCAACGAGGCCTTATACAGGGCGGTAGTTTCAGAGGAACTTTGTTCCAAGGAGAGATGTGGAGGAAACAGCAGTTCATCGTTGTTGCTCCATGAAGGCACTTTCTTGCGCAGCAGTTGTCGTGCTTCTATTTGGCGCAAGGCCAAGGCCTTATCGACCTCGGCGTCGAAAGTTTTCAGTGCGAGGTCGTGGACGTCATCGTTGAGATGTTCGGCGATGAACTGCTTGGTGTCCATCAGATCTTCTTGAGGTTGGCCACTTCCATGTCGGTGAGGAAGCGCCATTCGCCACGGGGCAGACGGTATTTGTCGAGGCCGGCGAACATGACGCGGTCAAGGCGGACCACTTCATATCCGAGGTGTTCGAAGATACGGCGGACGATGCGATTACGGCCCGAGTGCAGTTCAATGCCAATGCTTTTCTTGCTTTCGTCGTCTTCATCGTAGGCGATGGCGTCGGGACTGATGAGGCCGTCGTCGAGTTCAATACCGTCAGCAATGCGAAGCATGTCGTTTTTTGTCAGCGGCTTGTTGAGGGTCACATGATAGAGTTTTGACACTTCGCTACTGGGATGGGTGAGGCGTTTTGCCAATTCGCCATCGTTGGTAAGCAGGAGCAATCCTGTGGTGTTTTTGTCGAGGCGTCCCACGGGGAAGATGCGTTCGTAGCAGGCATCTTTGACGAGTTCCATGACGGTCTCGCGGCCTTCAGGGTCGTCGGCGGTGGTGATATAGCCTTTAGGTTTGTTAAGCAGGATATAGCGCAGCTTCTCACGGTTGAGGGTTTGTCCTCCATAGACGACTTTGTCATCGGTCTTGACTTTGAAGCCCATGGTGGTGACGACTTCACCGTTGACGGTGACACATCCGGCCTTGATCAGGTCATCGGCTTCACGGCGTGAGCAAACGCCACAGTCGGCGAGATATTTGTTGAGTCGGATTTCGCCGGTAGCGGCTGGGCGGTCGTACATCGGGTCTTTTTCACGGACATAGCCTTTGCGACCTCTTTTAGGGGCTTCCTCTTCTTCGGTGTCTTCGAAGCGGCGGCCACGACGTTCGCGGTTGTCGTCATCGAAGCGACGGCGAGGACGGTCTTCGTCGAAACGGCGACGGGGATGTTCTTCACCTTCGAAACGGCGACGGGGTTTGTCGTCGTCAAACTTACGGCGAGGTTTGTCATCGTCGAAGCGGCGGCGGGGACGTTCTTCGTCTTCGAATCTACGGCGGGGTTTGTCGTCATCAAAACGGCGACGGGGTTTGTCGTCGTCGAACTTACGGCGAGGTCTTTCGTCGTCAAAGCGGCGACGGGGACGCTCGTCATCTTCGAATTTGCGACGGGGTTTGTCGTCATCAAAACGGCGGCGGGGTTTGTCGTCGTCGAACTTACGGCGAGGTCTTTCGTCGTCGAAGCGGCGACGGGGACGCTCGTCCTCTTGGAATCGGCGTTCACCTCTCGGCTTATCGCCAAACTTTCTTTCACTTCTCTTTCCTTCATCGTCACCCTCACGGTGATAGATTTTGAAGGACTTGTTCTGCAGGAACTCTTCTTTACGTTCTGCAGGTCTTCTGGTACGCGGACGCTTACCAGCGTTTCCTTGTTCTGTCATTATTATATATTGCTGTTAATTGGGGCGGCAAAAGTACTAAAAAAACACAACACTGGGGTGAAAATGAGAAAATTTTGTATTTTTGCCACTGCATAGCGTGAACCACAAAAGATCACGCATAGTCATTTTGCTATTATTCACGTCGGAAAAAAGCCTGGGAACTATTTTCTGAGAATAGTTAATAGCAAGTCGTGTAGTGTCACTAATAGACAAAGTGACCACATCAGCAACAATGGTGTGGAAACTTTGTCATTGACACTACCGGGACTCCCAGGCTCCCGCCGACGTGATGTGACAATACTCCACACCATTTCTTTGCAAAAATACTAATCTTTAAGATAAAAAAGAAGGATGGTTGCTGAAAATAATTCAACAACCATCCTTTTCCAATGACCCTTAGGTCAAGTTATTCATTCTCAGTGGGAGACCACAAGGCGTTGCGTTGTAGTGGCGCCGCTTTCGGTATCCATCTGGACATAATAGATACCATTGGCAAGCTTGGTGACGTCGAGATTCTGGTTGGAGCCATTGGCTTTGACCGTGCTGACGAGCATGCCGAGGGTGTTATAGACACGGACTTCGGTGAGGTTCTCGTTAGCAAAGATGTGCACCTGGCCATTGGCAGGATTCGGCATCAGCTGGCACTTGACATTGCTGTTTTCGGCAGTGCTCCATACATAGTTGACGCTCGAAGCAGCCATGACTGAGGTATAGCCATCATAGATAGCTTGGACCTCGACGACGCTGAACTCGCCATCTTCGATGTCGAAGGAATAGCTGAGGTTGGTGGTGAGTTCTTCGACAACTTCTCCATTCAGAATCACTTTATAACCCAGAGGGGTAACGCCGGCGGGAGCATCCCAGCTAGCGGTAGCCACACCCATTTCACGATTATCTTCAACGGTCACCATCAGGTTCTCGACAGGAGCGGGATAATCGCCACCGTTGTTGAGGAAGTGGCTGTTATAGACCTCTCTTGAGCCATTGTTCTGGAGGAACACGACAACTTCAAGGTCGCTCATCTCTTCGACATGCGTTGATGACATGTCTTGAGTGAAGTCGAAATGACGGGTCTCACAACCGTCCAAAGTCAGGGTAGTGCCATAAGCATCGGGGATCATCTTCATCATCACATGGTGGAAGGAAGTTTCGCCATTGCCACCAATGTTGTTCTTGGTCTCTTTCTCGTTGACGATGACATACATTCTGACGTTCTCCATAGCCACATAGCTCATCACGTCGAACGAAATGTGGACGACATTGCCTTCAATGGTATAGAGGCCTCTGATATCGGCATAAGCCGGAATAGCTGCAGCATTGTTGAAAGAGCCTTGGAAACCGCTTGAAGAGCGTTGCGTACCATCGATATAGATATCCGGAACAGCGCTCACGCCATAATAGGATCTACGGACATTACCTTCTTGGGTATAGTAAGGATCGCCGTTGCCAGGCCAGTTCATAGCATATTTGACGTAACCAAATCTGTCAACGTTGTTGGAAAAGAACGTATTCATCATGGTATTCACCGCCACGCATGGAGGGCATGACGATGAAGAGAAGTGCTCGATCATCGGAATTCTGTCCGTGGTGCCATAAGCGCAAGCAAAGTTCACAATCTTTTCATTGTTGGTGGCATCATCATCTTCAGCGTTATTCATTTTGAGAATGTTAACTTTGAGTTGATAGCTACCTGGCAAAACCTGGAAAGGAGTTTCGAATTGCAGCGTAGCGGATCCCAGGGAAGAAAGGTTGGTGGCAAAGATCTGTGAGACAGGTTCTTCGTCATTCACTTGATAGGAAGCCTCGACCATGATTGCCTGTGAAGAACCATGGTTAATGACTTCGAAACCGACATTCGTAGGCGCTCCGTTGGCAACGATTGAAGGAACTAAGACCTTGGTGAGCTTAAGATCAGCGTTCTCCATGGAGAAGATCTCAAAGTCATCGAAATACCATGCATCGATGTTATAGCTGTTTCCCGTATAGTACACGCAGAATCTCACATTTTCTTTACCCATGTCAGGGGTAGTGATCTGTTCGGCAACCAGATGACCGCCATCCGCGCTATAGTTTTGCTGCCAACCTTGATTCCATGTAGCACCATTGTCGGAAGACGTGGCAACACCCAAGATATGGCCACCAGAGTAGTTGTCGAGATAATGTCTGAACGAGAACACCACCGACTCATAACCCGTCAAATCAACGGCGGGAAGGACCAAACGTGACGTTGAGTTAAAAGTAGGAGCATAACTCATTAACAATTCGTTAGCATCACCACCAGCAACATTGGTAGGTGAAACACTCCAGTTGTTTTGACCAGCACCCATGATGTTCCATCCGGCAGGCATGGAGGTACCATCAATGTGCTCTTCAAACAACGTTGTTCTGCTTTGCGCCATCATTGCCGATCCAATCAGCAACGATAACATAACTAGTAATAGTTTCTTCATAGTGTTATGATTTAGATTGATTGTGAATTAGCATCTTGCAAAAATAGACATTATTTTTGATTTGTTGAATGATTTGCCCGATCTTTTTGCATCATTTGAAAACTATTGTACAAGTTTTGCCAAATTACATATAAGGTAGGGACGATACTACAGAGGGGATTGAGGTAACTCTGGGCCATCCAAATGGCCAACACCGTGTTTTTCTGCCCCAACGACTGCCCGCCAGCCACATAATCCCCATAACGCTTTCCTATGCGGTGCCCGACAAAAAACTGCAAGAAACATAAGAAAAGTGAGATGACCACCATCCAGAGGAACATCATCTTATGTTCATAGAACTGTTTCATCAACAAGCCGATGGCTCTTGAAATCACAATGGTGAGTGACACGGCCCAAAGATAGAACGAGATGTTCTTATGTCGATTGATGTAGTCGCTACCCTTAGGCCAAAGCCATCGCGTGAGCACAGCCAACACAAACGGAGCAATCAGCAGCGGAAACACTTTCATCAAAATGGCCGTAAACGAAGGCCAAAACGCAATGTCAGGGTTGGCTCCAATCAAGGTGAATGCCAAGGGCGCCACCACAGCCACCATCAGGTTGCACGTAATCAGATAGGTGCTCATCATGCTGATATTGGCGCCGAGAATGAGCGACACCGCAATGGCCGCCGCCGCTGTGGGAGCTAAAACCGTCACAAATGCCCCTTGGGCGATGACCTCACTCCACGGACGCAACAGAAAATAGAACGCTGTCGATGCCACCAACTGAAACAGCAGTAACCAAAAATCGAACATGCTGAATCGCATCCTTTTGACATCCAGTGAGTTGAATGAGAAATACAACATCAAAAAGATGAAATATGGCAAAACGGGTTGCAACTTCACGATATACTCGTGGAAGAAGATCCCCAACAAAATGGCGAAAGGTAAGACCAAACTTCTGAACCTATTCATGTTATCGATGGTTTTGCCGCTGCAAAAGTAAAAAGTATATCGCAAAGTTTTGATACCTTTGCCTCAAATTTTGAGCATGGTTACTCCATTTATCGATATCCACACACACCACCCCATTGCCACAACGACTTTGGAACCCGTATGCCTCCTCCAATGCTACGGAATCCACCCTTGGTGGTTTGAGAAACATCCCGAAACTGAGTTCCTGGAGCAACAGCTGCAACTGCTGGAAGCCATGCTCAACGAGAACCGCATCGTGGCCATCGGTGAGACCGGCATCGACCATCTTCATAAAGACACCCTGCCCCTCCAAATGAAGGCATTCGAACAACAGATCCTGCTCTCCGAACACTTTCGCAAACCCCTCATCCTCCACAATGTAAAAGGCACTCAGGAAATCTTGGAACTACACCAAAAGCACCATCCCAAGCAGACTTGGATCATCCACGGCTTCAACGGAAACATCCATGAGGTCCAACAACTTATCCAACGAGACATCTTGCTTTCTGTCGGCGAGAGCCTTTTTCATGAAAATAGGAAAATCATAAACTCCATAAAATCCATACCTCTGGATCATCTGTTTTTGGAGACCGACATGAGCGATCATCGCATTGAAGATGTTTACCAAAGGGCAGCTGAGCTGTTAGGACTCTCTGTGGAGCGTTTGAAAGATCATTTCTTCATCACTTTTATCCGACGGGTGGGTTTCGGAGCATTATCCTTAGTGGAGGATTTGTCTGCTTTGGAAATGAGGAACACGGCATCGCCGAAGGTGTTGTTGATGGCACCTGTCTTCGGGTCGCGAATGGATCGAGGGAACTCGAATGAGAGTGTATTTTGACGGAACATCCCACCTTTGACCTCAGCGGTAGTGGTTTCAGCGGGCAGCTCAAGGCCCGTCTCCGAGTCGAACCAACGCACAGTATAACGTGTGCCAACAGGTTGGTTGGGAACGGCAATCGACACGGTGTTGTCGCGAGAGCTGGCGCGAGGTCGCTTGGCAGCATTGAGGGTATAGACGTATCCTTTAGGGTCGTTGACCTTATTGTCGATGAAGTGATGGTTATTACCCGCGGCATCGGTCAGGTGACGCAACGACTGATAACAAAAAGCGGTATCCTGACACCAGCCAATAAGGGTATCCTGGGCGCGGTTGATCTGGTAATAAGTCTCAAGATTATTTGGAAAAACCATCGACAATCCTTTGACTTCCCCTGTCGTTTCGGGCAGGAATGAGTCGGAAAGGATGGGCAAGGAATTCAAGAAGGTCTTCACTGGTCCATAGCGTTTGAACAAGTCATTTGCTTTCAGGAACTCCCAAAACCAGTTCGAGGCGGGCCCCATGGACCCCGAAAACGCCGATGACCACAGGGAGTTGTGCATGTCGATACCGTATGGGTCCTTGTCTGCATATTGTCGTGCTGGGTTAGACTGCCCAAACCCGTACTCACCCATGAAGAACGGCTTGTCGGGATAAAGTTCGAAGGCTTGTTTGGCCAGTCGGAGTAGGATAACTGAGAACTGTTCTCTCGAAATGGATTTCTGAATGCTCTGGTAGTCGTGGTTCATCACGAAGTCCAGTTTGCTGAACACCTTGGGATAGAGCGACGTGGCATTGCTATGCGTCCCCGAGGATGTGGATATCAAATGATGATAGGGGTCGATATCGCGTATGAACGAGGCCATCTCTTCATGCCAATTGATGATGTCAAGTTGTTTGTTGAGAGGGATGCCGACGCCATCGCACATATTGGACACCTCATTCCACAGTTCCCAGCACAGGATGTTGGTGGCATATCCCCACCGTGCCACAATATAACGCAACAGATTCTTGGTGATTCGTTTGGCCTCCTTGTCGGTGAAGAAATCCAAGTTGGTCTTGAGGCCAACAATGGTATGGAAAGGGTTGTTTATCCAGTCACTGGGCATGGCAGGTTTGTCAAGGGTGGCATCAACGATGGCGGGCTTGTGGAAGAAATTACGGAAATTGAAAATGCAGGGGGTGATTGTCACGTTGTGGTCCTTGGCATATTGCACGATGTGGTCGAGTTCAGCCGAGTCCTTCTGGTTCAACGAGCCGTCAAAATACATTTTTGGGAACCCTTTCACCAGCTCAGTCTGTTCAGGTCCATAGATCGACAGGAACTGGTACCGGTTGATCCACATCCGCATGTAATTGGCATTGCCTTGTAATCTATCAATATAATGCTCATATTCATAAATGCCGTAAGGTTTTGCATAACGACCGAAGTCGGCTGCGGAATACCAAGCGATGTTGGGTCCGACAGGAAAGAACGACTCTTCACAACGCTGTCCACCCTTCACCACATCCCGTTTGAGATAGCGGGTATTGGCCTTGCTGATGAATCCTTTGGCCGAAGTCACCTCTTTACATTGGAAAGAGAGGGTTTTCTTGTTATAGGCCGTCAGGGCTGTAGAGCCTTTACGGTCTGTGGCATAAAGAGTGAACGTCCATTCTCCCACGGCGTCAGGGGTAAAACGGACCCTCCAGCCTTTTTCGTTTCGAGGTGTGGCTATTTCATAGTTTTTGGGTTTAGAAAAGTCATAGGCCTCATAATAGAAGGCATCGACAGTAAATGTCTGATTTTGAGGGCCGACAAATACCGCATATGCGTGAATGACCTCAGGATCATAAGGGTTGGAGTATGGGTCCAAGGCGAAAGAGAGCTCATATAATCCAAAGAGATCCACTGTTTTCGGGAAGTTCAGCGAGGTGATGTTAGGTTTGGCGTAACCGAGAGCTACTGCGACCAACAGCAACAAGGTTAATGCTGTTTTTTTCATATTATATGTTGTTAATATTGAGCGTTTTCGTCGCCAAGGACCACCACAGTCATCCCAACGAAGGCATAGTTTTCTTTGAGGATGTCAAGGTCGTCGTCACGAAGCCGGATGCAGCCTTCACTGCCCCTTCCCGGCACCGAGCTTTCGTTGTTGGTGCTGCCATGGATGCCGATACCTGAGAAGCCTGGGGTTTTCAGTCGCATGAACCAGTTGCCATACGACAGGATCTCGCCTCTTCCATCGCCGAAGTCGTGCTTCCACTTGGAGGCGTCTTGGATTTGAGTGATGGTGAAAGGCTTTTCAAATGTGCTTTCCGGAGTCTTCATGTCGCCTTTCTTCTGTTTTTGTCCATAATTTAGTCCCACGCACACCGGGTATCGGGCAATCAGAACAGTATCCCCATCTTGGTTTTCATAGACACTGAGATTCAGTGCGGGTTTGTCAATTACGATGAAACAATGGTCACGGTTCACCATCTTTCCAAAGACAAGGGGTTGTTCCTCTGGTATGGTATCGGTAACAGGCGAATTCTCACTATGGTTGTTTGCCTTGCTACCACAAGCCGTCATCATCATCATGCCTAATATCAAAACAATAATTCGTTTCATTCTGACGGGCTATCTCTAAATTCTAAATTCTAAATTCTAAATTTTCAAATCTCACCTCATCCCGTCACCATAAACACCCTCGAGTCTTTCCATTTGGAATGACGGATCATCTCGTTGGTGAAATGGGTGCGGCTGGTGGCCTTGTCGAGCAAAGCCTTGGCTTGGTCGAACTGTCTCAGTTCCCGATAGATCTCGGGCAATTCCAGATCGACTTGTTCTTCAGGATGTTTCTCCAAGAGTTGGAGAAGTCGGTTGAGGTTAGCGTTGTAATTTTTTAAATTCTTGATAAACAGTTTCTCCCCTTCGAGCAGCATCCTTCGGTAGGCCGACCAAACTCCATAGCTCATAAATCCATTGAGGAAGTACTTCCACCGGATGTAATGGAAATTACGGTGCAAGTCGTTATAAGCCCACCACAACAGTCTCCGCAAGTAGATTTCTCTTTTAGGTTCATAAGAGCTCTTTTTCAGAAACTGTTGGTAATGCTTGATCAGGGCAAGTTTCCCGCGGTTGTCGGAGAAGCTGATGCCGAAGAAACGCCAGGTGTTCCAGGAGTAGATGGCCGTATCGGGTTTTTGGAAGGTGATGAAGGGTTCGGTAGGATTCTCAACCCAGAAGCTATGTCCGCACGAGGGGCAAAGGATCATCTTCTGTCGGGTGGTGATATAGTTATCGTAAAGGATCTTCCCGTCGGAGTATAGGATGGCCTCATTGACCAGTTCCGACTTTAGGTTTCGGCCTTCGAACCAAGCTTGGCAGTTCGGACATTGGAAGTAGTACGGGTCGAATTTCAGCATCGTCCTTTAACGGTTTAGTTTTCAGCGGTAAAAATAAGCATTTTTTTATTTCCGGCCAAAATCGGCGGGTATTTCTCCCCAAATTTCTGTTTTCCACTTCAAGACGGGGATTTTGTCAACGTTTTCTTTCATCCATCCATCGTTTTCCCGAAGCCATTTCTCGGCACGTTGCACCAACTCAAAAAGAAAGGCATTTTTCTCATTGGGGACCAATTTGGTTCGGCACTGCTTCATGCGCACCCACTTTTGAGCATTGACTGAGTCGCTATAAATGGGATAAAACACCCTTTTCTGCTTCATCCATGCCAAGCCATGAACGATGGCGAGGAATTCACCAATGTTGTTGGTACCATTCTCGAAGACCTGGCTCTTGAAGAGGGGCGCCGTTGTTGGAGGTTCCGTACCGAAATCGACGAAGACGCCTTGGTATTCCATCTTTCCCGGATTGCCTGAACAGGCGGCATCGACGGCAATGGCAGGAGATAGAGGAGAGTCGAAGGGTGAAAGGTGAAAATTGAACGGTGAAAGGTGCTTTTTTTCCGACTTCTCAAAGCCGGTGAAACCTTCGGCATAGGCGGCATCGGCAGAGGCTTGGTCAGGGAAACCCTTATAAAGGGCTCCCTGGAAGCCTTCCACTGCTTTTTTGCAGGCCTCCCAGTTGTCATATACTCCTGGGGCATGCCCTTTCCACACTACATAGAACTTATTTTTCAATTCCTCAACCCCTCTCCCTATAAATCCTAAATTCCCAACGAAATGTCCAATCCCTTGGCCGTATTGACCAAATCGCTATCGATGGAGACAAGATTGGGTTTGGCGATGGCTTCGGCCAATGGTACAGCCACCAGATTGGGATGATGGTAGGCCACCATTTGACCGAACTGGCCATTGAGGACCATTTCGAAAGCCTTGACGCCGAACTCTGAGGAGAGCACCCGGTCATAGGCGATGGGCACGCCGCCACGTTGCAAGTGGCCCAGGATGGTCTCGCGCAGGTCGTGTTTGAAGCCTGCTGCCTTGAGTTGGCTGATGAGGGCACGGCCAATACCGCCGAGTTTCTTGTTCTCGTAACCCACTTCGGTGCTGACCTCATAGATTTGCTGTCCATCTTTGGGACGAGCACCTTCCGAAGCCACGATGACAGCGAAACCACGGTCATGGTTGAAGCGTTTCTCCAGACGTTCCTTGACGATGTTGATGTCGTAAGGGAACTCCGGCAAGAGGCATACCTCCGCACCACCGGCGATGGCACTGTGCAGGGCGATCCATCCGGCGTCGCGTCCCATCACCTCAAGGATGAACACACGGTTATGCGAGGCGGCGGTGGTGACGAGCTTATCGACTGCCTCGGTTGCAATCTGCACGGCGGTCTGAAAGCCGAAGGTGCATTCCGTCATGGAGAGGTCGTTGTCAATGGTCTTAGGCACACCGATAATGTTGAGGCCCTTCTCGTAGAGCTTTTGCGAGATGCGTTGCGAGCCGTCGCCACCGATGCTGATGACCGCGTCGATGCCCATGTATTGCATTTTGCGAAGCATTTCGTCGGAGCGATCCACCGTGCTCCAGGTGCCGTCGTTGTTCTTGACGGGCCAGTTGAACGGGCCGCCCTTGTTGGTGGTCTCGATGATGGTGCCTCCACGGAAGTGGATGCCGCGCACGGATTCAGGCGTCAACCTGACCACCTCGGTAGGTTCCCAAAGGATGCCGTTGTAGGCCTGAATGCTGCCAAGCACTTCCCAGTCTTTCTCTTGGGCGGCTCTCTTGACGATGGCGCGAATCACGGCGTTCAAGCCGGGACAGTCACCGCCACCGGTTAGGACGAGTAGTCGTTTCATTTATTTAAAGATTTAAAGATTTAAAGATTTAAAGATTTAAAGATTCAAAAATTTAAAGATTTAAAGATTCAATACCTACCTTAAAAGCTAAATCTAAAAGGATACTTTAGTTTCTTAGCCAAAGCTTCTGAGCACACTGTAATGTTGAAATACAGATTTTCCAACCCTAATTCATTTTTTCCCAATTCCATCACATCATATTCCTGATCCCCATCTTTGACCAACATTTGTTTAGAAAGGGGAAGTCCATAAAAACTCATTATAGCATATTCATCAGAAACATTAATCACATAAATTGCTGATTCTTTTGTTTTTCCATCACCACTTGACAATATGGCTCCAGTCAACAATACAGTTTGAAAGTATGCATTGTAGGTTTCTTTTGCATCTTTTCCGTACAAATGGGCACATGCAATCTGTTTGTATTGATAGAAAGTCAAATTGGTTGGGTCGGATTTTAATTGTTTATCAATTATAGCAACAGCTTTTTTCCAATCGGCTGGAGTCAATGCGTCTTTTCGTAGTATTGCATTCAACTCTTGCAACAAATCATTTTTGTATGGATCATACCCTTTTCTTGTCGAAGTTCCATAGTAAAAATGACGCATTTCCTCCATAGTCAATGTCGTGTCAGCAGCCAAAAAGCGTTTTTTTAAATCGGAATAATAAAAACCGCTCTTTTTTGATTCAATGTCTTCCTCAATCAATTTGAAATCAGGAGGTTTGGAAGTATAGGTTGTGTCTAATTTCTGCGCAAATGATGCCAAAGACACAAATGTCAACAGTAGTAATACAAAGTGTTTCATTTATTTAAAGATTTAAAGATTTAAAGATTCGATTGGGGTTTAAACTTGCTTCCTTTTATGTCTGAAGTACTTAAATAATCAATAAAATTACTTAGTGATTTTGAAATATCTTCCGATTCATTTTTTAGTTCAACAAACTGTTCTTCCAAAAGATAACCATAATCAAAAGCGCGATATAACTGACTACGTGTTTCTCCACAGGATACTTTTGCTAT
>JAEEON010000003.1 GCA_016284305.1 Bacteroidales bacterium | reverse complement strand
AGACTTCGTTTTCAAGGGAGGGAACTTCGTGGACGAGAAGCTGAAAATCAATGTGCCGTACAGCCATTTGCGCTGGTCGGTGTTCAAGGAGTTTGAGAACGGCAAGATGTTCGACAACCTGCGCGACAATGTGTTTCCCTTCATCAAGACGCTGCACGGCGAGAAACGCACCGCCTTCGCCGAGTTCATGGAAGATGCCAAGTTTGACGTTTCAACGCCCTACATCCTTGGCAAGATGGTGGCCTCGCTGAGCGATGAGAATTTGGGCCTTAATGACAAGGACATGATGGGCGACTGCTACGAATACCTGCTGTCGAAGATGGCCACCAGCGGCGACAACGGGCAGTTCCGCACCCCGCGCCATATCATCGACATGATGGTGGAACTGGCCAAACCCACATTGAAGGACATTATGGTCGACCCCGCTATGGGCACCTGCGGCTTCCTGACGGGCACGGCCAAGTATTTGCAGAAGCACTATGAGAGCGAACTGATGGAGAAAGGTAACCGCAAGCATTTCAACGATGTGATGTTTACGGGCTTCGACACCGACAAGGACATGCTGCGCATCGGCTGCATGAACATGACCCTGCACCAAGTGGAGAACCCCACCATCCGCTACAACAACTCGCTGTCGTCGGACTATACCGAGAAGTCGAAATACACGCTGATTCTGGCCAATCCGCCGTTTTCGGGAAGCCTCGACCCCGAGACGGTGGCCAAGAGCCTCATCCAAATCAGTGGCGGCACCAAGAAGACCGAACTCTTGTTTCTGGCACTCTTTCTGAGGCTGCTATCGACGGGTGGCCGCTGCGTGTCGATTATCCCCGTGGGCGTGTTGAACAACACCAACGACAAGGCCTACAAGAAACTGCGCAAGGCTTTGGTGGAGGAGCAGGAGCTGGAGGCCGTGATTTTCATGCCAGGCGGCGTGTTCTATCCCTATAGCGGGGTACAGACGGGCATTTTGGTGTTCAAGAAAACCGACAATGGCGGCACCGACAAGGTTTGGATGTACAACATGGAGGCCGACGGCTTCTCGCTCGACCAAAAGCGCGAGCCGGTAGCCGAAAACGACATCCCCGACATCATCGCCCGTTGGAACAACCTCGAAGGCGAAGCCCAACGCACCAAATACGACAAGTCTTTCCTCGTCGACAAGCAGGAAATTGTCGATAACGACTATGTTTTCAGTTTCAACAAGTACCAAAAGAAAAAGGTCGAAAAGAAAAACTATAGGTCGACAACAGAGATTATGGGTTCAATTAGGCAGTTGGAAAAACAATTTGCTGTTATTATTGAGGAATTGTCGGCAAAGGATATTTGATGGCTATGAGAAAGCAGTTGAAAGATATTTGCAGAGGCTTCACAAAGAACATTGCCTTAAAAGACCTTGGCCAACACGAGGGACAGTTCCCGATTTATGGTGCTTCAGGTTATATTAAGGATGTTGATTTCTATTGTTGCGATACGCCATATATTGGAATTGTAAAAGATGGTTCGGGCGTTGGTAGAGTCGATGTATATCCTGGCTATTCTTCACTATTGGGAACGATGCAGTATATAGTTCCAAATGATGAGGTTGATTTGCAGTATTTGAAGTATGCTTTAATCGCAATGGATTTGGGCTCATTGTATAAAGGAGCTGCTATTCCGCATATTTATTTCAAGGAATACGGAAAGTTCTTTGTGGATTTACCCGATTTAGAAACCCAAAAACATATCTCAGCCTCATTGGACACCATCCAAAAAGCCATCGACTTCAAACGCAAGCAACTGGAAGATTTGGATGAGTTGGTGAAGAGCAAGTTCCAGGAGATGTTTGGGGATCCTGTGGAGAATGAAAAGGGATGGGATGTGAAGAAGTTGGAAGAGATTGTAGCAGAAGGTTGCTCCATTTCATATGGAATAGTTCAGCCTGGAGATGGAGTGGATGATGGTGTTCCAGTGGTTAGGCCAGTTGATATGGTTAATACTTTTGTGTTTAGAGATGGACTGAAGCAAACAACAAAAGAAATATCTAATTCGTATAAAAGAACAATATTGGAAGGTGATGAGATTTTGTTGTGTGTACGAGGAACTACGGGAATGGTCGCATTGGCTTCGGAAGGGCTTAAAGATTGTAATGTGACTCGTGGCATAACCCCTATAGAATGCAGCGAAAGCATAAACCGTTGGTTTGTTTATTATCAGTTTTTGACAGAAGGTACTCAGCACTATATAGCAGAACGCACTCAAGGGATTGCTCTCAAACAAATAAACATGAAAGATGTGAGAGAAATACCTTTCATTGTTCCCCCGATTGAACAGCAAAAAGTCTTTGCTGAATTTGCTCGAAAAGCAGATGCTGCTAACGCCATAATCAAACAAGAAATCAGCGACCTAGAAGAACTGATGGACAGCAAGATGGACGAGTATTTCGGATAAAGAAAAAGAACGACTATTGTAAAAACTTTGCGGATATGAACTTTGAGTTTTTGAACAACCGACGGGTCTTCAGCCAACTCCACAGCCTTTGCTGCGAGGCCGAAAAGTATGTCGTGGCCATGCCCGAGGTGTCTGCGCTCAAGTCGAGGTCGGCCTTGGAATCGATGGTGAAGATTTTCTACACGGCCAAGTATGGCGACTATGACAGAAGCGCAAGGCTGTTCGACCTCGTCCAAAATGCACAATTCAGCAACTTCATGGACGACTCCATGATGAGCACCATCCACCTTATCCGCAAGATTGGCAACAACGCAGCTCATTCCCAACCCGTCACCAAGGCGCACGCCATGGCTGCGCTTGAAGCCTTGTATTACTTCACCCACGAGATGATGCACTTCTTCGGCACCTACGAGGAATATCCGCGCTTCAACCGTGCCGATTACGCTGTCACCGAAAAGCCGACAGAGGAGGTGGCTCAGGCCAATGAAGAGGAAATCGTGGTCGACAAGGAGGAAGTCAAGGAGTGCCAAGTCAATACGACGGAGACGAAACTGAAATCGGCGGTTGATTTCAACGAGGACGAAACCCGAAAGATCTATATCGACACGGCACTGCAGGAGGCCGGATGGGAGTTCTCAAAGGCCAAAGGCCGTGGCGCACACGGCAAGGTGGGCACCGAAATCGTCGTGAGAGGAATGCCCGACGGGAAGGACGGCAGGGCCGATTATGTGCTGTTTGACGAAGACGGTCTGCCGCTCGCCGTGATTGAGGCCAAGCGCACTTCGAAGAGCGAGGAGGAAGGCGCGGCGCAAGCCAAAGCCTACGCCGATTGCCTGCAAAGGATGTATGGCTGTGCAAGGCCGGTGGTGTTCTACACCAATGGCTACAAGGTGATGATGGAGGATGGCCGATGCTATCCTGCCCGCCGTGTGTATGGCTATTACAGCAAGGACGAACTTCATTCGCTCATTGTGAGGCGCAATTTGAAGAAAATTGAAGACGACAAGATAAAGCCGGAAATTTCGGACCGTTACTTCATCCAGGAAGCCTGCACTGCTGTTTGCGAGTCGCTCAACGAAATGCACAGGAAGCAACTGATAGTAATGGCTACGGGCACGGGCAAGACTCGCTGCACCGTTGGCCTGGTCGATATTTTGCAGCGCAACGATTGGGTGAAAAACGTGCTGTTTTTGGCCGACCGTAAAGAGTTGGTGAAGCAGGCCAAAGGCGACTTTGTCAAGTATATGCCTGATGCCACGATTTGCGCTATCTCCGAAGAGACAAAGGATAAACGCGACTATAACGCCAACATCATCCTTTCGACCTACAACACCATCCTCAACCTTATCGACTCCGACAAAAAGACCTACGGTATCGGGCGTTTTGACTTGATTGTTTCCGACGAATGTCATCGTACCATCTACAACAAATACCGCGCAATCTTCCGCTATTTCGACAGTCTGATGCTCGGCTTGACCGCCACCCCGAGAGAACAGGTGAACCTGACCACTTACGACTTGTTTGATTTGCCCCATGGCGTTCCCACCTACAACTATGATTTCGAGAAGGCGGTGAAAGAAGGCTACTTGGTGAATTTCAGAGCCAAGAACCGCACGACGAGACTCCTGCAAAGCGGCTTGAAATATGACGACCTTACCGAAGAGGAGAAGGAGGAGTTTGAGTTGACCTTCGTTGACGACGACGGCAACATTCCCGATTGGGTGGCCGGTGCCAACTTCTTGAACAACATCCTGAACAGAGACACCATTGACGCCATGCTGCATACCTTAATGAAAGAAGGCTTGCGCATCAAGGGTGGCGAGGAATTGGGCAAGACGATTATCTTTGCACAGAAGCATGAAGTCGCCGAGCGTATCGTCAGTCGATTCAAGGAGTTGTACCCGAAATATGGCGACGACTATTGCAAGGTGATTGACTACAAGACCCCGATGGCAGATGTCGCCATCGACGATTTCAAGGGTGCCGACAAGATGCCGAGAATAGCTGTTTCAGTGGCCATGTTAGACACGGGCATCGATGTGCCCGAAGTGCTGAATTTGGTCTTCTACAAGCGCGTGATGTCGAAAATCATGTTTTGGCAGATGATTGGTCGCGGCACAAGAAAGTGTGAAGACTTGAATGTGTTCTCGCCCAGCAGCGACTATTTCCTTGAAAAGAGCGAAGACGCTACTTTCGCCTCGCATAAGGACAAGCAGGGTTTCTTTATCTTTGACTTTTGCGGCAACTTCGACTACTTCGGCATGAGTTCCGATGGAAAAGAAGGCCGAAAGGGGAGGACGCTCACGCAAGAAATCTATGTGACCAAGGCCGAAATGATTTGCGAGTTGCAGGCTTTCAAGCATCAAGAGATTGCGGAGCACAAGGCCTATTATGAGGAATTGCGAAACGATTGGATGTCGAGGGTGAGAGAACTGAAGCGCAGCAAGGTGAATGTCCACTATAACTTGAAGTATGTGGACAAATATTCGGAAGAAAAGACATGGGAATACATCAGCGCCATCGACTACAGGGAACTCATCAGCGAGGTTGTCCCCTTGTTGGAATCAGTCGGCGGCGATGAGAGCGCCAAGCGGTTCGATTTGTGCGTGTATCGCATCGAAGCCGCATTCTTGGAAGGCAACAAAAACTACAACAAACTGATTAAGAGGGTTGTGGACATTTGTAACGCTTTGCTCGAAAAGTCCACACTGAAAGAAATCAGGGAGAATGTGGCGCGGCTGAAATACTACATTTCTGACGAGTTTTGGAATGCCCAAAGTATCACGAGTCTGGAAAGCCTTCGCAACGAGATTCGGGGATTGGTGCATTACATTTATGACGAAACCACCGAGTTCCGATACACCAATTTCACCGATGAGGTGGTGGAATTGGAAGACCAGCAAGGCATTGTGCCGTCGTTCAAGGACTACAGGACGAGGGTAGAGGAATACTTGGCGCGTCACACCAACACTGGCGTGATTATGAAAATCAAGAGCCTGATCCCCTTAACTGCCGCTGATGTTGAAGAACTACAGCGGTTGTTGTGGCAGGAGTTGGGTTCAAGGGAAGAATACGATGCCGTGGCCAAAGGCAAATCCTTGGGTGCTTTTGTGAGAAAGATTGTCGGCCTCGACCAAATGGCCATCAATGAATTGTTTGGCCAGTATTTGAGGGATTACCATTTCAACGCCAAGCAACAAGAGTTCCTTAACCTCATTGTGGGCTATGTGAGGGAGAACGGTGATATAGAGGCAGAAGACCTTATTAATGAAATGCCATTCAAACAGATCGAATACATGGATTACTTTGAAGACACAAATGTTGTCTATCGTTTAATATATCGGCTGCATAAAGCAATTGAAGGAAGGAATGTTGTAGTATATAAACAAGCTTATTACCCAGTATCAATGGTAGCAGAGGGGAATTGATGTAAATTCTTTTTCTGGAGGTTAAGTTGATTCCGCCCCCAGTGGATCTTCTTAATAACCTAAATTCTACTATTGTAACCCTGATTATTAGTTATCACTCACCACATATTACCATAATACCACTCGGCAAAACGAACCAAGGTCAAGAAAAGCTGAAGGAACACCAAGAGCTTTAAAAGTCCCTTACAGGTTTGTCAATTCTACCTATGTTCTTTTCGAGCAATTGTTCGTGGCTTGTTGTTTTCGTTTTATTATCATATTTCTACAAATATATAATATTCTATAGTATCTCAAATAATATTATATAATAATGGTTATAATTTCAATTTCGATAATTCAAATAATTAGGATTGCTATCATTTATCCCCATTTTCAGCTAACCATCACCCCATCAAATCATCATTTTTAGTGATTCCATCGCAGGCCAGGAAGTTGGAATTTTGCATCGTGAATATTCAGATGACGTAAATTCTAACAACTAAACAAATAAACCCATGAACAAAACAACGAAAACACTGGCACTGATCGCGGTATCAGCCCTGTTTGCCCTGGGTTTCAACTCCTGCGGCAAAGACCAAGTCATTGAAGAAAAAAACAAAGAAACCAAAGAGGCTATCGTGAAACAGTACCTCAAGCAGACGGTGTACCCCACTTACGGCAACCTGGCTGCTGAAGCGCAAAACCTCGTGGACAATCTGGAGGCTTTGAAAGCCAACAAGACCCAAAACAACCTCAACCAAGCTACCGTGAGCTTCCTCGAAGCCCGCAAGTGGTGGGAGATGAGCGAGGCTTTCTTGTATGGCGCCGCCTCCGACTTCGGCATCGACCCTCATATCGACTCATGGCCCCTCGATGAAGATGCCTTCAACAACTTGATGGCTAGTCAGCCCATGATCGAGATGCTGGCTGGCGACGAAGACGGCACCGTGGCCGGAGAACAGCTTGGCAACGCCCTGCTGGGTTTCCACGGAATCGAGTACATCCTGTTCCGTGAGGGACAACCCCGTGATGTGAATGAGGTGAACGACGACATGATGACCTACGTGGTGGCCGTGTCGCGCGACCTCCGCAACCGCTGCTTCCAACTGGAAGTGAGCTGGGATGAAAACGCTCCCGCTGAACATTCCGCACTGATGGAAGAACTGGAACTCAACACCACCGTCAATGGAGGCAACAACTCCTATGGCAACAACATGCTCTTTGCTGGCCAGGCGGGTAGCACCTATGCCACCTTTACCAATGCACTGCAGGCTATCGCTGACGGCTGCATCGACATCGCCGACGAAGTGGGCACATCCAAGATCGGCAAACCTCACACTGGCGAGGATCCGCATTATGTGGAATCTCCTTATAGTCAGAAGTCCATCGTTGACTTCTACGACAACATCATCAGCATCCAAAACGCCTATATGGGCGGCATGGAGAGCACTCGCGACGAAGACCGCTCACTGCATGCTTACATCGCTGACGGAAATGCGGAACTGGATACCAAGACGGTCAATGCCATTAATGACGCTCTGAACAAAATCAACGCCATGAAGGCTCCTTTTGTCCAATACTATACCGACGCCACCGCCGGTGATGCCATGGAAGCTTGCCAAAACCTCTCTGACGTGATGGCAGAAGTTAAAGAAGAACTTGCTAAAAAAGATAACTGATCATGAAGAAACAATTTGGAATCATTAGCATGGGTTTGCTCCTCGCCGGGGTCATGGTGGCTTGCGGCGGCAAAGAACCCATCCCCACGGACCCACAGGTCCTGGAAGAGACTTACGCCGGTGGTGAGCTCGGTACTACATTCAACAGCACACAGACGGCCTACGAAGATCCTACTCCCGCCGTTGAGAATGCGGGTCTGGTGACGAATTTTAAATACGGTGAGTATTTCTTTGAGCGTACCTATACGCAGAACAATGAACCTTTCGACGGACTCGGACCGCTTTACATCCGCAGCAGCTGCATTGCCTGCCATCCTGGCTATGGCCACGGCATGCGCATGAACCGCTATCGCGCCGATGACTGGGGCAATGGCTACCTGCTCGTCTTCACTGATCGTAACGACACTTACCTCAGCTCCTACACCGGTATGCCCCAAACCAAGGCCGTGCCGCCCTTCAAAGCTCCTTTGGACGAGACCAAGATCGAGATCAACTGGCTCAGCTATGTGGATGAATGGGGCAACCAGTTCCCCGACGGGGAGACTTACAACTTGACCTATCCCGAAGTCTATATCCCGGAAGACGCTTTCTATGTGCCGCTTGAGGTGGGTAACAATCCCATCCCATACAGCGACTTCGTCTGCCGCCTCGAATCGACGATCGGTATCTATGGTACAGGTCTAATCGATGCCATCCCGGACGACTCGCTGAAGGCTCAATACCAAAAAGAGTCGGACGACGGATTCATGCAGAATGGTCTCAACCCGGCAATGTGGGACGGCTCCGATTGGGCACCGACGGGACTCTATGGTAATACCAATCACCCTAAACGTTACACCTATGCCTTGACCCGTGGCCCGCTTCAAGACGCTCCTGGAGCCAATGCCATCTGGAACATCACCAACGTGACTCATCCGACCAAGATGGGTCATTACATGACTGCCGCCTATGCGCGTACGGCCTCGCAGGATCCTGAGGTCCAAGCCGAGTTCTACAACTACTTCCCTCAGTTTAACCTTACGGGCGATGTGGAGACCGACATCTACAACTATCTGATGATGGCTAACATCCCCGATAGCTTGAGAGTTCCTGAGATGAGTGGTGAAGAATACAGCGATTTCATGGTGTGGCACCGTGGCTTGGCTGTCCCCGCCGCTCGTAACCTCAGCGACCCTGAGGTGCAACGTGGCCGACAGCTCTTCCGTGACCTCGGATGTGCCTATTGCCACCGCCCGTCGTGGCAGACGGGTGACGACTACTTCACCGATCCTGCAGGTTTCTTCACCGATGGTGACGGCCGCTTGCCCCGCTATCCTAACCAAAAGATTTGGCCTTACAGCGACTACATCCAGCACAAGCTTCTCATGGAGAACGACATCCGCACAGGCTGGTGCCGTACCACTCCGCTTTGGGGCCGTGGGCTCAGCGCCATCTGCACCGGCCGCAGTGAGCGCCTGCACGACTGCCGTGCACAAACGGTCATCGAAGCCATCATGTGGCATGGCAATGCCCAAAGCGATGCCCGCCGCTCGGTGGAACAGTTCCGACAACTCAACAAAGCTGACCGTGACGCTGTCGTGAAATTCATCGACGCAATTTAATAATAAGTAAAAAAAGAAGACGCAAAGAGAATCAGTATCTTTGCGTCTTCGTCATATAAACCTTCCGTTAAAATGAAAAACCTACGTCATATCGTTTCCGTGTTGATGATCCTGCTGATCATCGTCCTCGCCACAGGCACCGTCGTCGAAAAACTGCATGGCTCAGACTTTGCCCTGAGTCATGTGTATGCTGCTTGGTGGTTTGTAGCCCTTTGGGCCATGCTGGCCATCGGCATGGTGGTCATGCTGTTCCGTAACAAAGCGTATAAGCGCCCCGTAGTGTGTATCTTGCATGGATCCATCTTGCTGATCTTGCTCGGAGCTCTGCTGACCATGCTTGCCGGAAAACACGGCGAAATGACGTTGAAGCCCGGAGTAGCCTCCAATGAATACCAAATAGAGAGACATGGCCAAGTCAGCCATGGTGAGTTGCCTTTCACGTTGACCTTGGACCGCTTCGAGGTGGAGACCTATCCTGGAACGCGTTCTCCGATGGATTTTGTAAGCCATGTAACCATCGGAGACGCGGCGGGAAAAGCGGAACAGGATGTGCTTATCTCCATGAACAACATCCTGAAACACCGTGGTTACCGTTTCTACCAAAGCGATTACGACGAGGAAGGCAACTCAGTTCTTTCGGTGGCCCATGATCCTTGGGGCATCGGGGTCACCTATACGGGCTATGCTCTGCTGTTCATCGGCCTCATCGGTATGTTCTTTGAGCGTAATGGACAGTTCCGTCAACTGTTGAGAAATACCTCGGGCAAGATGGCCGTAATGCTGATCCTCTTGACTTTGGGTCTCGGATTTACCGCATCGGCATCGCCCAAACCTCGCACCATCCCCAAAGAGAGCGCAGATCAAATGGGGAAGATGTATGTGATGTACAAAGGCCGTGTGTGCCCCATGCAGACCTTGGCGAAAGACTTCACCACCAAACTCTGTGGCAAGGCTCGCTATCGTGGCTATTCCCCAGAACAGGTGCTGGGAGGATGGCTGTTCTATTATGACGACTGGCGCAACGAGCCGATGTTCAAAGAGAAGAACTTGCCTGAAGACGCTCCGAAACGCGAAAAGATGAAAGCTGAGGAGAGAACTCAGATCATCAACATGCTCACCAACGGCAAGTTGCTTAAGCTATTCCCTCATGCCGACAGTACTAATAACATCACTTGGTATTCGCAAAGTGATGAACTGCCATTGGACCTTCCTGATGATGAGTATCTCTTCATACGTAAACAACTCAGCCTTTGTCAGGAGTATGTGGTGAAGGGTGACTTCGCCGCTTTGGATGAGGTGTTTGTCAAGACTCGTATCTATCAGGAACAGCATGCCTCCGAGGTCTTGCCTGGTACGGGTAGGGTTAATGCCGAGCGACTTTACAACCGTTTAAGTGCCGGTAGATGGTTGGCAATGGCCACCATCACCTTGGGACTCGTTTGTTTTGCTTTAGCCTTGGTTTGTTTGGGGAAGGGGAAGAAACTCTACAAGCCCATCCATCTCATCGCCTTGGCTTGGGTGGCCTGCTTGGGCGCGTTTCTGGCCTTGCTGTTCATCTTGCGATGGATTGCCGGTGGTCATGTCCCGATGGCAGGCAGCTTCGATTCGATGAACCTTTTGGCCTTGAGCCTCTGCATCATCACCTTGCTGCTCTCACGGAAGTACGAGATGGCATTGCCAGCGGGTTTGTTGATGACAGGCATGGTGCTGTTAGTGCAGATGATGGGCGGATCCAATCCTCCGGTGACGCACCTGATGCCTGTGTTGTCTTCGCCCTTGCTGAGTCTCCACGTCACGGTGATCATGATCGCTTACGCCCTGTTGTTCTTCATCTTGTTGAATGGTATCAGCGCGGTCATCGTGCGTTTTTCTCAGCCGAGCAACATCGCCTATCTGGAACGTTTGCAACGCATCAGCACTCTGTTGTTGTATCCGGCAGTTGCCTTGCTTGCGATGGGCATCTTCATCGGTGCCATCTGGGCCAACATCTCGTGGGGTAATTACTGGTCGTGGGACCCGAAAGAGGTCTGGGCCTTGATTACGTTGTTGGTGTATTCCGCCCCACTTCACAGTTCGTTGTGGAAGTCATTTAGCAAGCCGATGTTCTTCCACGTTTACGGCATTGTTGCCTTTTTAAGCGTGGTGATCACCTATTTTGGTGTGAACCTGATCTTAGGCGGGGTTCATGCCTACGGTTGATCCCTTATTCCTGCAAGCTGTCGCCAGTCTCGCTGTCGCCTTCTTTGGCGTTGCGCTCCAACTCCAGCTTACCGAATCGGAAGGTGACACCCGCTGAGATGTAGCGGCTGTTCATCATCTTGTTGGTGTTGTCGGTGAGATAGTAGGGGTTGGTGTTGGTGCTTCCCGAACCGATTTTGGCACCCCAGTTGAAGATGTCTTGAACGTTTACGAAGACCGACATTCGGCGGTTGAAGAAATCGCTACGCACTCCCATGTTGAGATAATAACGTGCCTTGCGTTCGCTCATCAGGCCGATGGTAGGTGAGTTGTAGTTGGCCGACATGGTGAGTTGGTATTGGTTGAAGATCTTGGCCCAGGCATTGACGCGCACACTCCACGACCATTTGTCGTTGCCATCGATCTTATGCACACCGTTGCGGTCATATTCCATGCGGTAGCCGTAATTGTAGAGGTTGGCATAGAGTCTTACATTGAAGAATCCTGATGGGCGGTAGGTCATGTTGAGTGAGGTGCCATAACGCCAGGAGGTTCCCATATTGTAGGGGATGGAATAGCTGATGATGCGTTCCAGGTAATCGTCGTATTCGGCGTCGGTGAGCGAGCTGACTTCGTTGGTGCTCCAACGTCCATAGGCCTCAAGGCCGATATTGCCGAAACGCTCGAAGAACTTCTGCCATCCGGCCTCGATGCTATGGGTATAGGAGTCCTTGAGCCCATTGGGGTTGCCCATGGAGTAGTTGTTCTCGCCATAGCGACGGAAGGTGCTGATTTGGTATTCCTGAGGGTGCGACATGCGCATCGAGTAGTTGAGTTTCAGGTTGTGCATGTCCTCGGTGCGATAGGTGAGGTGGATGGAGGGTCGCATGGAGAGGAAATACAGGGTGCTGTCGTCGGCGAAGGACATGACGCTGAGGTATTGGTAATGGATGCGGTCGGTGCCGGCGCCGAGACCGGTGCTAAGGGTGAATCCGCCCCAACGTTGGGTCCAGTTGACGTCAGCGCTGACACTGCTCTCGGCTCCTAAATAATGATAGGTGCGCAGGTCATCGACGAGGGTTCCCGTGGTGTCGTTGAAACGGCGATATTTGTTGTCGTCTTCCTGATAGTCGGCGCGTAGGCCATAGCTGAGCTCTCCTTCTTCGCTGTAAGGACGGTTGTAACGGGCATCGAGGCTGACGCCAAAGTTACGTGAGTCGGAGAGCATGAGGCGGTGCTCGTCGAGGTCAGTATAGACGTCGTACATACGGTTATAGTACTGCTCGCTGCTATTGTTGTTGATGCGTGAGTTCAAGCCGATGCGCAAGTTGTGTCCCGACTCATCGAACTTCTTGGTGTAGTCAGCTCCGAAGTTGCCGAACCATGACGAGGTCTTGCTGTCGCTCAAAGTGCTGTCGTTGAAGATTTCCGAATAGGACGGCACGGAGTCGAGGTAGAAGTAGGTCTGCGACTGTTTGCGTTTCATGTCGTTGAGGTTGGAGGAATAGAAGCCTCCAGCATCGACGGAGAGGTCGGACATGGAGTCGATCTCATAGTTGAGGTTCATGAAGAGGTTGGCGCTCCGGTTGAGGCTGGTGTCGTTTTGGGAGACGGTGCTGGAATATATGGTGTCGAATTCTTTAGGGAGATCGGCATCACGGCGTTGATAGGCCCATTGGTCGGACTTGTTGCGCCGGTTGCTATAACGGCCTGAGGCGAAGAGGTTGATGCTGAGTTTTTCTTTCTTCCACATATAGCTGGCCCAAGGCGAGACAAAGGGTTGGTTGGATCCATTGACGCCGAAGCTGACGAACTGGTTGCTCTTGATATGGGCTGAGGTAACAATGTTGATGACCGCCTCGGCGTCGGTAGCGTATTTCGCCGAAGGGTTGGTGATGGTCTCGATGCGGGCGATGGCATTGGCGGGCAGGGTCTGGAGATAAGTCTTGAGGTTTTCCTCGGTGAGTTTGGATGGCTTGTCGTTGACCCAGATCTCCACGCTCGACACGCCACGAAGGGTGATGTTGCCTTCCACATCGACTTCCACGCCGGGGGCGTTCTGGAGTGCATCCTCGGTGGTCCCGGTTTGGATAGATGGGTCTTCGCTGACGTTATAAACGAGTTTCTCGCCGTCCATGGCGTAGAGCGGCTTCTCAGCTGTAACAGTGACCTCGTTGAGTGAGGTCACGCCTTGACTGATGCGCAGCGTCCCCAAGTCGGTGTTGTTGGTCACGTTGAAAGGCAGGGAGAAGTTCTGGTAGCCGATGGCAGAGACACGCAGGATGAAAGAGCCTTGGGGCACGTCGTTGATCTCAAAACGACCGTCCATGTTGCTGATGCCTCCTTTCACGAAGGTGGCATCGACACTGTCGAGCACAGCCACGTTGACGAATGGCAGCAAATCGCCGTTGTCGGCATCGCGAAGCACACCGGCCACGATGAAAGTGTCGCCTTCACGGACTCTCTTCTTAGGTTTGACAGGGGTGTTGCCCTGGTTCTGGTTCCATTCCCTATTGCGGTCGCCCATCGGCGGACGGCCACCAGGGAACCTGCCTCCTCCCGGAGGACGACCTCCTGGAGGTTGGGCTTCACCAATCAATGCGGATAGTACTAAAGAGATGATAAACAGTGCTTTGAGAAAATAGGCTCGTTTCATTATTTATGATAATAGAATTAAAATGCAAAGGTAATAAAAAACTTTGCTGTTTGCGATTCAATTATTCTCCTTATGCTTTTTTTTCCTACCTTTGCAGTTTGTAATCTTTTTCGATATTATCCGATGAACGAAAAACTGTTAGATAAAACCCTTCCGTATCTGGTGGCCGACATCAACTTGGCCGACTGGGGAAGGAAAGAGATTGAAGTCTCTGAACACGAGATGCCTGGCCTGATGGCCTTGCGTAAGAAATATGGTAACACAAAGCCTCTTAAGGGTGCCAAGATCATGGGCTCACTGCACATGACCATCCAGACGGCCTGCCTCATCGAGACACTTGTCGAGTTGGGTGCCACCGTTCGCTGGTGCAGCTGTAACATCTATTCCACCCAGGACCATGCCGCTGCGGCCATCGCAGAGACGGGTACCTCGGTGTTTGCCTGGAAAGGAGAGAGTCTTGAAGACTACTGGTGGTGCACCAAACGCGCCATCACCTTCCCCGATGGCACGGGTCCGGACCTCATCGTCGATGATGGTGGCGACGCTACCCTGTTGATCCACAAAGGCTACGCTTGCGAGAACGACCCCAAACTGCTCGACACTCCTGCCGGTAGCGAGGAAGAGAAGGCCTTGATGAGCGTCATCAAAGCCACCTATAAGGAGAACCCAAGCTTCTGGCATACCGTGGTCGCCGGATGGAAGGGCGTCTCGGAAGAGACCACGACAGGAGTACACCGCCTCTATCAGATGCAGGAACGCGGCGAATTGTTGGTTCCCGCCATCAACGTGAACGACTCGGTCACCAAGTCGAAGTTCGACAACCTCTACGGCTGCCGTGAGTCGCTGGCCGATGGCATCAAACGCGCCACCGACGTGATGATCGCTGGTAAGGTCGTGGTGGTGTGTGGCTACGGTGAGGTTGGCAAGGGCTGCTCGCACTCCATGAAGAGCTACGGCGCTCGCGTCCTCGTCACCGAGATCGACCCGATATGCGCCCTGCAAGCCGCCATGGAAGGCTTCGAAGTCACCACGATGGAAGAAGCTGTCAAGGAAGGCAACATCTTCGTGACCACCACGGGCAACTGCGACGTGATCACACTCGAACATATCCTCCAGATGAAAGACCAGGCCATCGTGTGCAACATCGGCCACTTCGACAACGAGATCCAAGTGGATCGTCTGGAACATGCCAAGGAACTGAAAGAAAAGATCAACATCAAGCCTCAAGTCGATAAGTATGTGTTTGAAGACGGCCACTGCATCTTCCTGTTGGCCTCCGGAAGACTGGTGAACCTGGGTTGCGCTACTGGCCATGCCAGCTTCGTGATGAGCAACTCGTTCACCAACCAGACCTTGGCTCAGATGGATCTCTGGGAGAAACGTGGCAAGTATCAGGTGGGCGTCTATTGTCTGCCCAAATACCTCGACGAGGAAGTGGCCCGCCTGCATCTCGAAAAAATCGGCGTGAAGCTGACTAAACTCACTCAGAAACAGGCCGACTATATCGGTGTGCCGATCGAAGGCCCTTACAAGTCTGACATCTATAGATATTGATGGTGATGAGAATCGCTGTCAACACACGGTTGCTGCTGAAAGGCAAGTTGGAAGGCATCGGCTGGGTGGCCTATGAGACCCTTCGCCGTATGGTGGAGCGTCACCCTGAAGTGGAGTTTTACTTCCTCTTCGACCGCCAGCCCGATCCAATGTTCCTCTTTGCCGACAACGTGAAACCGGTGACGCTTTTCCCTCAAGCACGACACCCCTTCCTCTTTATCTGGTTCTTCGAATATTCTGTGGCTCGGGCATTGAGAAAAATCAAACCTGACCTGTTCTTCTCGCCTGACGGCTACCTGAGTCTGCGTTCCAAGGTGCCACAAGTGGTTCAATTTCATGACCTTAACTTCGAGCATTTCCCTAACGACATGCCGGGGATCCATCTTTGGCATTACAAAAAGTATTTCCCGAAATTTGCCCAGCGGGCCGATCGTATCGTGACGGTGTCGGAGTTCTCGAAGCAAGATATTGTGGATTGTTATCATGTTGATCCTCGGAAGATTGATGTGGCTTACAATGGGGTGAACGAAATCTTTTGTCCTTTGCCGACAGAACAACAGGAGGAGATTCGAAAGCAGTATAGCGACGGACATCCGTATTTTATGTTCGTGGGCTCGCTGCATCCGCGTAAGAACTTGGCCAGGCTGTTCACGGCCTTTGATCGGTTCAAGGCCAGGAGCGAGAACGATGTCAAGTTGCTGATTGTGGGGGAGAAGCGTTGGTGGACAGAGCCTATCCAGAAGGCTTTCGAGGCCATGCATTTCAAGGAGGAGGTAATCTTCACGGGACGACTGAGTGCCGAGGAGTTGCATAGGGTGACCGCTGCTGCACTGGCTTCGGTGTATGTCTCTTATTTTGAGGGATTTGGCATTCCTATCTTGGAGGCCTTCCGCTGCGACACCCCGGTCATCACCTCCAATGTGACCTCGATGCCCGAAGTGGCCCAAGACGCCGCTTTGTTGGTGGATCCCTTCAGCGAGGATGCCATCGCCGAGGCAATGCTGAAGATGATGGACGAAGAGGTAAGGACAGCACTGGTTGCCAAAGGAAGGGAACGCGCCAAGGATTTTTCGTGGGATCAGGCATCAGAAAAAATTTGGAATAGTTTAATGAAATCGGTCAAAACAACATAATATGGCAAAGATCATCGTCATGTATCCGACGGATTGCTCGAAAGAGACCGTCGATTGGAAACAGATTCAAGGTCAACACATTACTGACGTGGTGAGAAATATCTTGGTCCTCGGCTCGGGAGGCCGTGAGCATGCTCTGGCATGGAAGCTGGCGCAAAGCACCGGAGCCAAGGTGTATGTGGCTCCTGGGAACGCTGGCACGGCTGAGGTCGGTGTCAACGTCAACATCAAGGTGGGTGACTTCGAGAAGATTGCGGAGTTCTGCCTCGAGAAGGAGATCAGCTTGGTGGTCGTCGGTCCCGAACAGCCTTTGGTGGACGGCATCGTCGATTATTTCAAGGCTGACGAGAAACTTCGTGACATCTGCATCATTGGTCCCGACAGCCGCGGAGCCCAGCTGGAAGGCAGTAAGGCCTTTGCCAAAGTGTTCATGGAGAAAAACGGCATTCCTACGGCACGTTGCTTGACGGTCAACAAAGATCGTTTGAATGAGGGAATTGCTTTCCTGAGGTCCTTGAAGGCCCCTTATGTGCTTAAGGCCGATGGTCTTGCCGCAGGCAAGGGCGTGCTGATTATCGATTCGCTCGAAGAGGCGGAAAGGGAACTGGGCAACATGCTTGAAGGCAAGTTCGGCGCTGCCTCGGCTACCGTGGTCATCGAAGAGTTCCTTAAAGGCATCGAGGTTTCAGTGTTTGTGCTGACCGATGGCGAGCATTATGTCTTGCTGCCTGAGGCCAAGGACTACAAGCGTATCGGTGACGGCGATACGGGACTCAACACGGGTGGTATGGGCGCAGTCTCGCCGGTGCCATTCTGCACGGAAGACTTCCTCCAGAAGGTGGAGAAACGCATCGTGGAGCCTACGTTGAAGGGCTTGAAAGAAGCACAGATCGACTATAAGGGTTTCATCTTCCTCGGATTGATGAACTGTGGAGGCGACCCTTACGTCATTGAATATAACGTACGCATGGGTGACCCCGAGACTGAGGCGGTGATGACCCGTATCGAGGGCGACTTTGCCGACATGTTGTATGCTTGCGCTGTCGGTTGCCTCGACAAGGTGCATTATGCCAAAAGCGAGAAGACTGCAGTTACGGTGATGCTCGTTTCGGGAGGTTATCCCGAGGCCTATGAAAAAGGCAAGGTGATGACGGGAATGGATCAGGTGAACCATGGCGTTGCTTTCCATGCTGGCACCTCGTTTAACGCTGAAGGCCAAGTGGTAACCTCTGGCGGTCGTGTCATCGCTGTCACCGCTCAAGGCGATTCCATCGAAGAAGCTCGAAATATCGCCTACGCTGAGGTGAAGAAAATAACCTTCGATGGCGAGAACCACCGTTCCGATATCGGTCTGGACTTGATGAAGTTGACAGGTGAGTGTTGAAAAGTGAAAAATAAACGACAGTGATACGCTTTTTTAGGCAGAGTTATATTATCCAATATGTGATGATCGCATTGCTGTGCATCGCGATTTGGATTCCTTCATTTATCACGGGCAATGTGGATGTGACTTGGCGCAGTCCAGTGACACCGCTTTATAACTTGTTAGCCAACCTTTTGGATTTTTGGCCCTATGCCATGTTGCTGTTCGCTTTGTTGTTGAATGCGTTCGAAGCCGTGTTTTTCAATTCGATACTGGCTTCCAATCAGATTATCAACAGGGTGAACACCTTGGGCGCCGTGGTGTTTTTGTTGGTGATGAATCTGGTCCCGGCGCAAACCACTTTCTATCCCATGATGCTTGCCAGCGTGTTCCTGTTGATGTTCATCCATACGCTGTTTGCCCTTTACCAGACTCAGCGTCCGGAACTGTATCTGCTCAATGCGGGTTTTTACCTTTCTTTTGCCACGATGTGTTATTTCCCCGTGTTGCTGTTGGCAATATGGGGTATCATCGCTTTGGGGTTGATCCATAAAGGCTCGTTGCGACTGCACCTGATTCCTTTCTTGGGCCTGCTGTTACCGTATTTCTTCTATTTTGCAGCGCATTTCCTGATGGGGGATTTGATGGAGACCCTTCAATGCTATGTCGATTTCTTTAATGGCATTTTACTCACTATCGGGGATTTCACATGGTTCAAAGCAGGTTTATTGGCGTTCTTGTTGTTGGTGTCGGCCATGCCTCTGTTGATGCCACGTAATTATAGTTTTGAGAAGACCCTCTCGGTACGTACCAAGATTGTGATGACCGTCTTGCTGCTGCTGTTTGGTGTCTTGATGCTCTTCCTTGTTGGTGACCCGATGCAGTCGGGGGTGATGTTCATCGCGTTGAGCATCCTGTTCTCTTACGAGTTGGCCTATATTGATGGCTTGCGTTGGTCCAATGTCACCTTTGCCATTTTCATGGTTGCTGTGCTTGCTTCCCATTATATTCCTTTATTTATCTGATTATGAATTTGTTAACTCATTATTCGGATCTTGTCGAGGCGGGTTGTGACGAAGCAGGTCGTGGTTGCCTTGCGGGTCCGGTGGTGGCGGGAGCGGTGATCTTGAAGCCTGGGTCTAATTATCCTGAATTGGACGACTCGAAAAAGCTTACGGAGCGCAAACGGTATGAGTTGCGGGAGATGATCATGGCAGAGGCCTTGGCCTATGGTGTCGGAGTCGTGACGGCGGCTGAGATTGATGAGATCAACATCCTGAATGCCTCGTTTTTGGCCATGCACCGAGCTCTTGACCAGTTGAAAGTGCGTCCTGAGTTTCTGCTTATTGATGGCAACCGTTTCAAGAAATATCATGACTTGAGACACTTATGCGTCGTCGGGGGCGATGCCAAGTATCAGTCCATCGCTGCGGCCTCCATCCTTGCCAAGACGACCCGTGACCGGATGATGGAAGCGTATGATTTGCAGTTCCCGATGTATCATTGGAAGAAAAACAAAGGCTATCCTACACCAGAGCACAAGCAGGCCATCGCCGACTATGGAATCACGGAGTTGCACCGTAAATCCTTCAACATGGCGATCCAGCTGAAGATCGACCTTTAAATCCTCGGTCGGCCATTTTTGTTGAAAACAATTCCAAGGAATCTTTAGCTTTTTTGTCGAAATCTTCTTAACTTTGCTTTTTCCAATAGCAGCATGAAAAAGCATCCCTTAAATCGTTGTCTTATCATTGTCTTGTGCGTGTTGAGCCTGTCGTGCTCTCGTACGGAATTGCGATTGTTTGATGCCATTCCTCGAGATGCGGAGGCGGTCTTGGAGACTACGAATCCTGATGGTTTTTTGAAGGAGTTGAAAGGGAAGCCGTATGTTGACCCGTTTATGAAGGCTGATGCCGATGTGGCCTGGGTGGGCAACATGGCGATGTGCATCGACAGCATGATGCAGTCGGACGAGAATCTCCATAGGGGATTCCTCAACGCCCGCATGGCCTTGTCGTCCGTGCCGGTGGAAGAGGAATGGCACGGACTGCTGCTAGCCATGCCTCAAGAGAAGATGACAGAAGCAGATCTGAAACGTTTCTTCAAGAATCACGACATCGACTGCGAATTTCGTAAGAATGGGCAGGCACAATGCTATTATCTGAAGAACCTGGACTCGCTCTATGTGTTTGCGGCAGGGCCTTTCGTGGGGCTGTGCCGCGACATGGACGTCGTCGAGAAGGTGTTTCATCAGATGAACGATTCCGAGAAGATCGACTCGGATGGCGACCTGGTCAGGCTGCAGAAAACCTTGGGCCAGCATGTCAAGGCTCATCTGTACTATCGTGACAATCGGGGCTGGGCCGCCTTGGACGTGATTCCTGGCCAGGATGAGGTTACGATGAACGGCTATTGCCTCGCTGCCGACACCGCCTCAAGCCTCCGACCACTGAAATACCAGCTGCCCGTGAAGAACTCCATCGTCAACATCTTGCCTTACGACACCAGATTGATGCTGCATTACGGGATGTCCGATTATGCCTCCTACTGGCAGGCCTTCCGCGATGCCAAGGCAGTGGAGGCACTGAACAAGAGATATGGCATTGACGTGGAGAACCAACTGCTGAACTACCTCAGCGAGGTTTCGTATGACATCATCGGCGACAAGCGGCAAGAGGTCTTCGTGGGACGCATGAACGACCCTTCGGCAGTTATCAAGTTCATGGATCGCCTCACAGCCAAGATGGGCGGTGGCAACACCCTGGATTGCCAAGGGTATGTAATCTGTGACCTGGGTGAGAAAGACTTCGTCCCCGTGGTGTTTGGAGGGTCTTTCAAGACCATAAAACGATGCTGTTATGCCATTGTGGATCAATATCTGGTCATCACCACCACGGTGACTGCCTTGAAGGATATCATCGCCTGCTATCGTTCCGGACGAACACTCGACCTGAACGAGAATTTCAAGACTTTCCAGCAACGTCTGCTTGAATCATGCAACATCACCCTTTTCGTCACCGGCAAAGGTAACCAGTCCTTGGTGAATTCCTTGGCAGGCGGGGCGGTGAGCCGTTATCTTGACGCACATCCCAAACTTTTGGATGACTTCCAGGCCTTGTCGCTGCAACTTGCCTCGTCGAAGGACTTGGTTTATGCCAACCTCAGTTTGATGCAAAACGCCACTACGCAAGACGAGAGCATCGTCCGATGGAAAGTCAACCTCGACGCACCGTTGAACGGCAAGCCCTATATCGTTGATGATGGTAGAAACGAAAACCGCTGCGTGATCGCCTTCGACCGGCAAAACGTGATGTATATGATCAACAGCGAGGGTAAGATCTTATGGCAGAAGAATTTGGAGGAGGCCCCGATCAGCGAGGTCTTTGCCATCGACAAAGACAATAACGGTCAGCTTCAGCTCCTCTTCAACACCGCCCATACCATGCAACTCATCGACCGCGACGGTGCCAACGTAGAAGGCTTCCCAGTTCGATTCACCTTTGAGGCCTCGAACGGCATGGCGGTCATCGACTATGACAACAGCAAGAGTTATCGCATCTTGGTCTGCGGCACCGACCGGTTGGTCTATAACTATGATTTGGATGGCGAAGAGGTGGAAGGCTGGAACCATCATCGGGCGGAGGACCTGGTGCGCCAGCCTGTACAGCATATCGTGGCTGCCGACAAGGACTACCTCATCGTCTCTGACGTCAGCGGTGGCGTCCGTATCCTTGATCGCCAAGGAAGGATACGCATCCCCCTCTCTTCGGAGATGCAGAAGTCACCTAAAGCCGACATCTACGCCAATCTCACCAATAGAAGCAAAGGCCTCTTCTTGACTTCCGACAAGGACGGCAAGTTGCTGTATGTGACTCCCGACGGAGTGCTGAACCGAACGGACTTCGGAAACTATTCCGATAAGCATTTCTTCCTTTATGAAGACTTCAACGGAGATAAAGACCCTGACTTTATCTATCTGGACCAAAAAGAGTTGCATATCTTTGACCGGTTCAAGACAGAGCTTTTTGCCTATCAGTTCGACACAGAAATCACCGCCAAGCCCGTCTTCTTTAACATCACTCGCAATAAGCGCTTGTTGGGCATCGTTTCAGAGAAGAACCGTGAAATCTATCTCATCGACCGTAAGGGCAAGATGATCGTGAACTCTGGATTGGTGGGGGAGACGCCTTTTGCTGTGGGCAGCCTGCATAACAACCAAGAGATCAACTTGGTCACAGGGGTCGGAAACGCACTTTATAATTATGTAATCCATTGAGGCCATGATGCTTAAGAAATCGTCACTTATCTTGCTGCTGTTGCTCGCCGTTGTACCAACGCGATTATGGGCACAGCCCGGACTGGTTGTGTTTTGGCCTCAACAATCTGGTGCGGACATCATCTTGTCGTCCTATACCGGACTCGACTTGGAGCCGGTGGACACTTTGCATGGCGATGCCGAAGGACGCTTCTTTTATGAGCCCATCCTCCCGACAGGGATGTATGTCGTTGATAGCGAGGAGACGACCTTGGAGTTTCTCTCGGTGGGGAAGCCTATGATGATGTACGTGGATGCGAACACCGTATGTTTTGAGGGTTCTCCTGAAAACACGCTTTGGACAGCGTATTTACAAGTGCGGGAAAAGTATCATTACGGGAATAAGGAGCCTGAAAAATATCAATCTATCGTGGACAGCTTAGCCGGTTCTTCAACGGATTATGCAGCGCGACTGATGCGTATTGATGCCAATCCTGTGTTGAAAGCTTCGGACTTTGAAGAGTTGGATGCGATTCCGACGAATGTGTTGACAACCAAGATGGTGGCTTATCTGGAACAGTCGACTGACGATTTTGTGAAAGGCGTTGACCACATCCTTGAACTTGCCAAAGTGAATATCGAAAGTTATGCTTTCGCCCTTCAATATCTGCTGAAAGGATTTACAGCCTTGGGGCTTTCGGAGGTGACAGAGCACCTGCTGAACTTCCCGCAACTGGCTGAAGGAGAGATTACTCAAGAGGAAGGGACTTGGCTTGAGAGTTTGGTGGAACCTTACCAAAAGGTGAGGGTGGGAGCGAAGGCACCCGACATTGAGGGTGTCACCATCGATGGGAAACCCTATCGGCTTTATGACTCGCAAGCACAACGAATATTGGTCGTGTTTTGGTCCGTCGATTGCGAATATTGTCACGATTTCCTAAAACAGATTCGCAAACGTCTCGACTTGAAGCACGACTATGAACTGGTGACGATCGCCTTGGCTGAAAATCGAAAAGAAGTTGAGTGCGAGGTGCGTAAGTTGAAGATCCCGGGTTACCATTTCTTCGATGAAGCTCGGTGGGAAGGGAAGGCCTTCTTGGATTATCATGTGTCATCGACACCAACGGCGTTTTTGCTGGATCGTGACAAGATGATTTTGGCGAAGCCGAAAGAGGTGGAGGAGTTGAGAGGTGAGAGGTGAAAGGTGAAAGAACCCCGTAGGGGTTCAAGCTCGGTAGCTGAAATAATAAATATAAATATAATATGAAGAGAATTGTTAGTGTTGCTGTCGTTATGATGGCGTCGTTGATTGGCGGGATGGTGTTCGCACAAGATGCGGAGACCCGCTGGGTGGATTCAGTGTATAACAGTCTTACTTTGGAGCAGCGGGTGGGCCAGCTGTTTTGCTTGAGGGCCAACCAGCCCGATAAACCCTATTACGATGAGGTGGGCAAGTACATTAAGAAGTATAATATCGGAGGCGTTTGTTTCTTCAGAGGCGATGCGGAGCCTCAGGTGGAGAAAACCAACGAGTGGCAAGCAATGGCCCAGACTCCGTTGATGGTCTCCATCGACGCTGAGTGGGGATTGGCCATGCGTGTGAGAAACACGATAGCCTATCCTTATCAGATGACCCTGGGGGCGATTACCAACAACGAGTTGCTGTATTCGATGGGACAACAGGTTGCCGACCAGTGCCAAAGGATGGGCATCCATGTCAACTTCGCCCCCGTGGCCGATGTCAACTCCAATGCCAACAACCCAGTCATTGGAGTGCGGAGCTTTGGCGAAGACCCCAAGAACGTCGGTGAGAAAGCCGCTGCTTATGCCTTGGGTATGCAGAGCAAAGGCATGATCACCACCATGAAACACTTCCCCGGTCATGGCGATACCGACACCGATTCGCATTTGACGCTGCCTACCGTGACTCGTCCCTACGAGGAGGTCAAGGATGTGGAGTTGGCTCCTTTCCGTTACCTCATCGAACGTGGTGTCAACGGTGCTATGGTGGGACACCTTTATTTTCCTGCCATTGAGAAAGTCGCAAACACCTCTTCCTCGCTTTCCAAAGGTGTGGTCACCGACCTCTTGAAAGAGGAGATGGGCTTTGACGGGCTGATCTTCACTGACGGGTTGGACATGAAAGGCGTGTCGGAGACAGTGCCGGCCGACAGCGTGTCGTATGCCGCTTTCCTCGCCGGCAACGACGTGCTGATTCTGCCCCACGACGCCCCATCAGCTATCAAACAGATTAAAGAAGGTGCGGAACGCGACCCGGAGATCGCTGCCCGTGTGGAAGAAAGCTGCAAAAAGATATTAAAGTACAAATACCGCGCCGGGCTGAATCGCTATGCGCCGATATCCACCCTTAAGATCAATGAGTACCTGAATCAAGCTGACTATCTCGACTTGCGACGTCAACTCTTCACCGAAGCCATCACTATGCTTCGCAACGACGATGAGGTCATCCCGCTGAAAGCGGATAAGAAAATTGCCGTGGTCACCATTGGCAAGTCGAGCAGCTCGAAAAGCATGGCCGACGCATTGAAGGATGCTGGCATCACCGTGAAGTCGTATTGCGTCGGGAAGGACAATGCCAAGGATGCCAAGCTGTGGCTCGGTGAGCTGGAAGCCTATGACCTGGTGGTGGTCAACATCATGCAGACCAACATCTTCGCCAACAAAGACTTCGGTGTCAACACCGCTACAGTTGACTTCTTCAATAAACTGGTGGCACAAAACGATGTCATCTTGAATTTCTTTGGCTGTCCTTATGCCCTTGATAAGTTCCGCATTAACAATAGCGTAAAAGGCTTGTTGGTTGGTTATCAGGATGACAGCGATGCGTTAGATGCCGTCAATTCCATTTTGGTTGGCACGCTGAGTGCCCATGGCAAGTTGCCGGTCTCGACGGCAAAGTTCGCTTGTGGTTCGGGTCTCCTTCCTGCCGATTTCATCACCTCGATGCCCGCCTCGGCACCTGTGATTCGCGAGGGTTCCCTCTCCATCGACCAGATCCCCTTGCCCCAAGGCTCCATCAAGGCATATTATGAACGTTTGCTGGATTCGGTGGCCAAGATGGGGATCGAGAAAGGTGCCTATCCTGGCTGTCAGATCCTAGCGATGAAAGACGGCAAGGTGGTGTATGACAAGTGCTTCGGTACCTTTACCTACGGCGGCGGCACCAAGATCGTCCCTGAGGATGTGTTTGACATCGCCTCGCTGACCAAGATCTTTGCCTCGACCCTGGCCATCATGAAGCTCTATGAAGATGGACTGCTGGATCTTAACAAGACCATGGGTGACTATTTCCCTTACCTGAACAACTCAAACAAGGGAGCCATCAAGATCATCGATGTGCTGACTCACCAGTCGGGCATGAAGTCGTGGATCCCGTTCCATCTGAACCTGATTGACGAAAACGGCCCGAAGAAGGAGTTTTTCATCGATCACATCGACGAGACCCATACCGTCCGTGTGGCGGAGAACCTTTACCTCCTCAACGACTATAAGGAACAGATCATCGACTCCATCATGAAGAGTCCGATGAAGGAGAAGAAATATGTGTATTGCGACATGGGCTTCTATTTCGTTCCTGAGTTGGTCAAACAGCTGACCAACATGAGTTTGGAGGAATATCTCAAAGAGAAGTTCTATGACCCGATGCATCTGACCAACATTGGTTTCAGTCCATTGCATTGGCGCTCTCGCGAGACCATTGTGCCTACCGAGAACGACACGCTCTTCCGTATGCAGTTGCTTTGGGGTGATGTGCACGACCAAATGGCTTCGTTGATGGGCGGTGTCTCGGGTCATGCAGGCCTTTTCGCCAATGCCCACGACCTTGCGGTGATCACCCAAATGTTTTTGGACGAAGGGAAATTTGAAGGTAAACAGTTGCTGAAACCTGAGACGATTCGCTATTTCACCACGGCGCCGTTCACTTCGAACAACAACCGTCGCGGGTTGGGCTTCGACAAGTTGCCTATCGACAAGAAAGGCTCTTCAACGGCGTCAAAGTCAGCCTCGATGAGCAGTTATGGTCATACGGGTTATACGGGGACGTTCTTCTGGGCCGATCCCGAAAACAAGCTCTCCATCATCTTCCTCTCGAATCGTGTGTGCCCTTCGTCGGAACCGAACTATCTGGCAAAGTATAACATCCGTACTTTGTTGCACGACATCCTTTATCAGGCCTTCCCTTAATTGTCTTCGGGATTCTCTGGAAATTGGTTCCAAATTTGATATTTCGCGCCCATGCGACTGACGTAGCTTTTCCACATTGCTGTTGGCGATGTACTTAAGAGGGTGGAACTGTTGGTGTGACTGACCAACCATGAGTTTCGCTCCAGTTCTTGCTTTAACTGGCCTGCATCCCATCCAGAGTAACCGAGAAAGAAACGGACGTTGTTTCTGTTGGCAATGCCTGTCGAGAGCAGGGTGTTGAGCGAGTCGGCATCTCCTCCCCAGTAAAGGCCATCCATGATCTTGTACGATTCTGGGATGAGTTCGCCCAAGGTGTGCATGAAGAAGATTTGGTTTTTGGCTACTGGGCCTCCGAGATACACGGGTGCGTCGAAGTCCTGGAAGAGGTCAACAAGTTCGCTGACCCTCACTTTCATCGACTTGTTCATGATGATTCCAAAGGATCCTTCTTCCTCGTTGTGATCGATGAGCAGGATGACTGAGCGGCCGAAAAAGTAGTCGTTCATTGTCGGCTCCGACAACAAAAGGTTGCCTTGCTTGGGATGCAAGGTGTTGCTCTGGATGCGGAAAAGGCTCTTGAAATCCATCGATGATTGCATTTGAAATGCAAAAGTATCAACAATTCAACAAATAAACAACCAGACAATTCAATTATTATTTCGTATCTTTGTAAAAAATTTGACATGCCTTGAAACGCAACGATAACCAACTGAAATTCGACTTGCTCCGTCAAGAATACGAGACGTTTACCTTCATGAGCCAAGAGGTCAAGGTGGAGGAGGGAACCCTGTCGTTGGCATTCCATTTTTGTCTGGATGACCGTTATTTCTTCCATCCGACGATGACCATTCCCGCCCGTCCGTTCTTCCATTGGGAGTCGATACCGATGCCTCAACTGGAGACATTAGCCTTTCATATCGGCATGGTGGAGATGATCAGCTACTGGAAACTGGCCTGCCCCAAGGTCATCCTAGTCAAGCCGTTCGACTTGCTGCTATGTCAGCGAAAATGGTGGAGGAAGCTGTTCTACAACGGCTTGGGTGAGTTCCGTTACCTGAATGGCATCGATTGTTCTGAGAAGGACTTCTTGCGTTTTGAAACAGGGACGGACCGTAGGTTTGTTCCCGTTGACCAAGCTTTGAGCGACAGGACGTTGGTGCCTATCGGTGGAGGAAAGGACTCCGTGGTGACCTTGGAATTGCTCCGCAACGAAATGGATGTCACCCCCGTGATCATGAACCCTCGTGGAGCTACCGTGAGTTGCGTTGAGGCCGCAGGTTATCAGGAAAGTGACGTGGCCGTAATCAAACGGACTCTTGATCCTACCATGCTGAGACTCAACGATGAAGGCTTTCTCAATGGGCATACGCCTTTTTCTGCCTTGCTGGCCTTCGTGACTCTCCTGTTGGGCTTTGGCAGCCGAGCAAACTACATCGCCCTGTCGAACGAGTCGAGCGCCAACGAATCGACGGTGCCGGGGACGAATATCAATCATCAGTATAGCAAGTCGGTCGAGTTTGAACGTGATTTCAGGGAATATGTGCTTACTAATATCAGCGACAAGATCCAGTATTTCAGTTTCTTACGTCCGCTTAATGAGATGCAGATTGCATGGTTTTTCAGCCAATGCAAGGCCTATCATGAGGTGTTTAGGAGCTGCAATGCGGGAAGCAAGACCGACAGCTGGTGTGGCAAATGTCCCAAATGTCTGTTTACTTGGTTGATTCTGTCTCCCTTCGTCTCACGTGAGCGGCTGAAAGAGATCTTTGGTAAGGATCTGTTGACCGACCAAGAGTTGAGGCCGATCTTTGAGGAGTTGAATGGGACTTCGGAAGTGAAACCGTTCGAGTGTGTGGGCACAGTGGAGGAGGTGAGGGCTTGTGTTGATTCCATGGCTGACCGCGCTGGGACTATCGTGGAATCTTCTCCCAAAGGAGAGGCTTCGGTCGATGAGATCCTTGGCAGGTTCAATGAAGAACATTTCCTGCCTGAGCCTTTTGTGAAACTTTTAAAATCGAGACTTCATGTTTGAGCTGATTCGCAAGCGTTTGGCGAACAAATCCATCCTTATATTGGGCTTTGGCCGTGAAGGAAAGTCCACCTTGGCATTTCTGGAGAAATATCTGCCAAAGGCGTCTGTAACCGTTGCCGACCGGAACGAGGAAGCGTTGGAACCAGTGAAGCAAAAAGGGCTTCCATGGATTGCTGGTGAGCACTACCTTGATGCGATTGATCGTTTCGATCTTGTAGTGAAAACCCCAGGCATCAGTTTAAAGGATGTTGCGGTTGCCGACTCAGTGGAGATCACCTCGCAGACCGACTTGTTCTTGAGCGAGTTCCATCACCAAACTATTGGCATCACGGGTACCAAAGGCAAGAGTACCACGACAAGCTTGATTTATCATTTGCTCAAGGAGTCGGGCCGCGATGCCATCCTGACGGGGAACATTGGTATCCCGTGCTTCGACATCATGGAGCAGATCCATGCAGACAGCATCGTTGTGTATGAACTCTCAGCCCATCAGCTGGAGTATGTCCATAACAGTCCCCGCGTGGGGGTGCTGCTCAACGTCTTCGAGGAGCATTTGGATCATTTCGGAAGTTTTGAGCGTTATAAAAACGCCAAGTTCAACGTGATGCGTTTCATGGGAACTGATGACTACGCAGTGGTTCATGACTCGTTGATGATGGATACCTTGGAGCTTGGAGTCAACAGTGTGATGTTTCCGTTGATGGATTTCGATATCGACGAAACGACGTTGCCTGTGCTTGGTCAGCATAATCTATTGAATGTGAAGGCTGCTCTTTGCGCCTGTTCTGCCTATGGCATCGATGTCAGGGAACTGATACCTTATTTATATACCTTCAAACCTTTGGAACACCGGTTGGAGCGGGTGGGCACTTTTGGCGGGGTGACTTTCGTCAATGATAGCATCTCCACTATCCCTCAAGCCACGGTGGCGGCGTGTGAGACTTTGGGTAGGGTGGACTTCCTGCTCTTGGGTGGCTTCGATCGCGATATCGATTACGGTCCACTGGCCGAATATCTTACAGCGCATCCCGTGCCTCACCTGTTGTTTACTGGAAAGGCTGGGGAGAGGATGATGCAACTGATAAAAGCACACGGAGTGGACGCTGCCTCAGTGACCTATGGTTCCATGGAAGAGGCATTCGAGTACCTCTCACACCATGCGGCTCAAGGTGATGTCTGCCTGCTCTCGCCAGCGGCGTCGAGTTATGACCAATACAAGAACTTCGAGCAACGAGGCTCGAAGTTCAAGAGGTTGGCGCAGCAGTTTCGTTTGTGACTAAGGGAATCCTTAGTTTTTCTTGTTGATCTTGATGGTCTTTCCTCCAGAGGAGTTGCTGCCACTGGTTGTGGTGGTAGTAGAGGTGCTGGTCCCAGTGTTGTTTTTGGGAGAAGTCATGTGGTACCCTGCGGCTTCGGCGATATCCTTGATGTGGGCGGCTCGTTTGGCGGTGTCGGGGTGCGTCGAGAACATCTGTGCCAGTTGCCCTTGTGAGCTGCTGCTACTGCCGAGGCTCATCAGCACGTTGAGTGCGTGGTACATGGCGTAGGGATCGACGTTGTTGGTGATGCAGAACTGGAAGGCGGTCTCATCAGCTTGGGTCTCCTGTCTGCGTGAATAGGCGGCACTGGCCAGCTGTTGACCAAGGTCGCCAAGGAACCCGGTGGAGATGGCGCCACCGACGTCGCTGATGGCAGCGATGCCATAGCGTGCAGCCACCACCAAATAGGCGGTGCGATAGGCGTCGCGGACGTCTTTGTTGATCAAATGTCCCAGTTCGTGCCCGATGACGGCGAACACCTCATCATCATTCATGACATCCATCAGTCCAGTATAGACGCGTACGCTGCCGTCGCCGCTGGCAAAGGCATTGACGGTTTTGGACTGGTAAACGGCATAGTTGAGGTTGAGGTTGCCGATGTTCTTAAAGCGAGCCATGATGCGGCTTAGGCGTTTGGAGTAATCGTTGCTTGCAGGCAAAACAGTGTTCCCCTTGTCCTGTTCCACCATGTACTCCTTACAAAGGTTAGCGATTTGTGCATCGCTGATCGTAAGTGCTTGCACTGCTGCGGCACCCGCCTGCATGGCGGCATTTTGGTTTGTCAGTTTTAATGCTGAACAGCTGGCCATCATAACCATGACGGCGATAGCTAATACTACTTTTTTCATATTCTTACTTCTTACTTCTAGCTTCTGTCTTCTACCCCACAAATATACAAAAACAATCAAAATGAAGCCAAAAAACAAAAAAATGCAAAAAAAATTCCAAAAACACTTGACAAATCAAAAATTAATGTAATTTTGCAATCGTAATAATATCAAAATAATATCATTATGGAAACGAAAGAGTTTGAATTTAAGGGACTTGCGATGAATGGATTCGTTGCATTATTAGTTGAATTGTTATTGATTGCTGCCAGCGTTTATGCATTGATTGCTTTCGGCGCCGGACATCTTCAGACACCTTTTTTGAGTGTGCTTGGCTTCTTTATGGCGTGCATCCTGCCCATAGGATTCCGTAAGTTGGAACCCAACGAGGCCATGGTGATGCTGTTCTTTGGCAAGTACAAAGGCACCTTCACCAAGACGGGTTTCCACTGGGTGAATTTCTTGATGACCTCCAAGAAAGTCTCGTTGCGTGCCCGTAACCTCAACCCCGACAACATCAAGGTGAACGACAAGACGGGTAACCCGATTATGATTGGCCAGATTCTGGTGTGGAAGCTGAAAGATACCTACAAGGCCATGTTCGAGATTGACTCGCAGACGATGGCTGGCGGTGGATCGGGTACGGCTCCGGTGACGGTTTCCAACCGCATGAAGGCTTTCGAGAGTTTCATCCAGGTGCAGAGCGACGCTGCCTTGCGCGAGGTGGCTGGCATGTATGCCTACGACGAGAACGAGGCTGAAAATGGTGAACTGACACTTCGTTCAGGCGGCAAGGAAATCAACGATGTGCTGCTTGCCAAGCTGAATGAACGTTTGACCATGTCTGGTCTGGAGGTGCTTGAGGCCCGCATCAACTATCTGGCCTATTCACCCGAAATTGCTGCTGTGATGCTTCGCCGTCAACAAGCTGCCGCCATCATCTCGGCTCGTGAGAAGATCGTGGAAGGTGCCGTTTCGATGGTGCGCATGGCTCTCGACAAACTGAAGGCCGAAGGTGTCGTTGAACTCGACGAGGAACGCAAGGCCTCCATGGTGAGCAACCTGATGGTGGTGCTCTGCGCTGATGAATCGGCTCAGCCGGTGGTGAATACGGGAAGCCTTTATTAATTTAGAATTTAGAATTTAGAGATGGATAGAGAGGGATTCAATTCAATGGTTCGACTGAACCTTGTTCGCATTGGAAAAGGCAAAAAGGCCAATTTGTCCCCCAAGGCGCAGTGGGTTACTGTGAGTATTATTACAGTTTTTGTCTTGGCCTTCTTTATCTTGATTAGCATCCCGGCTGCGATTGAGGTGAATGAGGAGAATATCAAGATTTCGGGACTTTATGGAGACAGGATTCCGACTTCGGACATCGTCTCGGTGGACATTCTAGAGAAGATGCCACCCATCAGGAAGCGTCTCAACGGTTCCGATGCAGGTAGGTATCTGAAGGGTCATTTCATGCTAAAAAACGAAGAGAAGTGCAAAATTTTCATCCGTCGTGATTTGCCCCCTTTCATCGAACTTCGTACAAAGGACAACCTTTATTATTTTAATATGAGGAACAGCGAGGATACACGGACGCTGTTCGAGGCCATCAAGCAAACTAGAAAGGAGAAGTTTGGATAATGGCAAAGGAAAAAGACAATTCAGCCAATAGTAAGACCTTCCTGCTTCGTGTCGATGCGGAGACGATGGCTGCAGTGGAGCAATGGGCCGCTGACGAGTTCCGTTCCGTCAACGGCCAGCTGCAGTGGATCATCGCCGAAGCATTGAAGAAATCGGGAAGAAAAAAGAAATAACATTGAGAAAAATGAAAAGTTTAAGAAGTCTTGTTTTAACAATCGCATTTGCCTCTATGGCGATGTCGGTCAATGCCCAGATTGAAGGATATTGGAAGGGCAAGATCGACCTTGGTATTCAAAAACTAGAGATGGCCTTCAGCATTTCATCTACTGGTGACGGCTATTCTTCCACGTTGGATGTCCCCGCACAAGGCGCTTTTGACGTGCCTGTGGAGGAGACCTCCTTCCATGAAGGTCAGCTGATGTTGACGATGAAAGCCATGGACGCCACCTATTCCGGTGTCATGAAAGACACGGTCATTCAGGGAGAGTTCAAGCAACATGGGATGTCGTTCCCGCTAGAGTTGACCAAAGCGGTGAAGCAGGGACCGGCCTCACATATGCGTCCCCAGGATCCACAGCCTCCCTACGGTTATCGCGTGGCGGAGGTGAAGTTTGTCAACGAAAAGGAAGGCAACACCTTGACGGGTACTTTGACGGTCCCTGAAGGTGAAGGCCCGTTCCCAGCCATGGTGCTCGTTTCGGGAAGCGGACAGCAGAACCGTGATGAGGAACTGATGAACCACCGCCCGTTCTGGGTCATCGCTGACTATATGACTCGCCATGGCATCGCCGTATTACGCTACGATGACCGGGGCATTGGCGGGTCTGACGGTGAAGTCATGATGGCCACCAGCATGGATTTCTCCTATGATGCCGAAGCCGCATTTGACTTTCTTCGAAAACAAAAGAATATCGATGCATCGAATGTGGGCATCTTGGGCCACAGCGAGGGAGGAATCATCAACTTCATGGTCTCGGCTCGTCGTCCCGAAGTGGCATTCTTGGTCTCCTTGGCAGGAACAGCGGTGAATGGCGTCGAAGTGCTCAAAGCGCAACAAGCGGCCATCCTTCGAGCTCAAGGCATGCCCGAAGAGGCTATCCAATTCAACGGCAATGCCAGCGCCCAGATGTACTCGGTAATCGAAGCCTCCAACAGCAGGGCAGAAGCCGATAGTCTCCTGCGTCAGCTGGTGAAAGGATGGGGCTATAACGAGGAACTGACCGAGCAGACAGTGGCTCAGCTGACCTCGGCATGGATGTATTACTTCTTGAAGTATGACCCCAAAGATGCTATCGTCAAGACGCAATGTCCAGCATTGTTGCTGAACGGCACCAAGGACCTTCAAGTGCTGATCGAACAAAACTTCCCCGAATACGAGAAAATTATCGAAGAACATGGCAAGAACAATCTCACACTTCAGGAATACCCGGGGCTAAACCACCTCTTCCAGCATTGTGAGACGGGTTCGCCTTCCGAATATGCCGAAATCGATGAGACCATCTCTCCCGAAGTGCTGGAGCGAGTGGCGGATTTCGTCAACAACGTTACAACATCGCAGCGCAACGGTCGATGATCTCATTGGTCAGCCGGATTCCTTGAGCACTGACTTCCTTTCCGGGATTTCCGTCATAGCCCATAGCGATGTGGATGGTTTCGTAGGCGACAATTACTAGTTTTAATAGTTTGCCATCACGTTTCGTGATGGCATCTTTATAATCCACGATGTCGGGATGAGGCCGATCCTTGCTCTTGATGTGAAACACAGCGTCGAGAATGAGCAACACTCCATTCCATAAGGTGTTGCCTGCCATCCTAACATATTTTCGGTCTCCGTAAATTTGGGTCTCATAATCGAGTTGGCCATTCTTTTCCAATAAGTCTTTGGCATTAGTCACATAACGCCTAGCCTCATCAACGGGATTGGTTACGACTTCAAAAATAAAATCTCTCATATTAATATATGCTACTTGATTAAATAATTACGTTGCAAATATACAACATTATTTTAAAATCAACGAAAATATAGTGAAGTTTTCAGTTTTTTTATGTTTTTTTAAGTGTTTGAGTAATATTTTAGGTTGATGAATGATTATTTCCTACTTTTGTCGTTGGATTTCAAGGAATGAAGAATGCACGATAGAAGACTTTCCTGGTTTAACCGTTTGTCGGACCGTCAACTGGTGGAGATGCTTCTCGCCAACGACGAGGAGACCGTGGAATATGTGTTCTTTCATCGTTGCGACGGTATGTTCGAGCATATTGTTAACAGCATCTTGCCCAATGGCAACAAAGGGGAGCTGATTAACGAATACTATCTTTATCTCAGGGAGGACGATTGGAGAAGACTTCGTCAGTTCGAGTTCCGTTCGGGGCTCAACACTTGGCTGACTATCGTCGCCATACGTTTCTTTAATTCAAAGAAGTCCTTGGCTCAAACCAATGACAAAGCGTTGAATTCCCTGCCCATGGACAAGGCTGAGAATGTGGCTGACGATTTCGACGTGTATCATGAGATGTCGCGAGTCGAGCTGTACGACGCCATCAATCGTCTGTCCAAGCCCAGGGAGCGTCTTGCCCTCCTGGGAGAACTCATGGGTAAAAGCGCTGAGAGCATCGCCGAGGAGTTGGGATGCACCGTGGCCGCTGTTTACAACCTAACCAAGAAAGCCAGAAAGGCTGTGAAAAAGATGATGAAAGGGAAAGACCAATGAGAAACGACAAGATAGAAATCACGGATGAGCTGCTGGCTTGTTATTTGGAAGGCAAGCTGACGGCGAACGAGAAGGCAGCCGTGGAACGGTATCTTTCAGAACATGACGAGGCCATGGATGCAGTCATGTTAGCTCGCTATGAATTGGGCCTCAAGCGTGCCAAACGCCGTTTCTACATCTTTGGCGTGTTGGCATTGATCCTCGTGGCTGTCCTCGGCCTGCTGGCATGGCGGCTGCTGACTCCTTTGCAGATGAAGGTTAACATCATCGAAGAAAAAGACTATGCCATCCCTAGCCTTCCTTTCAAAGGAGGCACGCTTCAATGCGAATATGCTGGCAATGCCCTGCAAACCATTGCCATTGTTCCCGAAAACCCAACGGTGTTCTTGAACGACATCCCATACCATTTGAAAGGCAGCCGCGTACACCTCGTCTTTGAGGCAAATGGCTATCAGACTATCGATACAGTGGTGAAAGCCCAACGGAGCGTCGAGCTTTCATTGCGCCGCAACAACGACTTGGGCGTGGTCTTTGGCCGTGTTTATGACTTCGAGAACGGACAGCCCCTCGAAGGCGCCACGGTGAGCCTCCTTGACATTCAAACCATCACGGATGCCTTGGGTCAATTCAGGATAGAGATCCCTTTCGATAAGCAAGACGCCGCACAGCGGGTGATGATTGCCAAGGAAGGTTATCAGACCTGGGATGAACTGTATCGGCCTTCAGCCACCGAGCCTTGGCTCGTTGCATTGGAAAAGGAGGTGAAGCCATGAGAAAACTGTGGTTTTTGTTGGTGATGCTGAATGCCAGTCTCTTTGGCCAGACAGTACAATATGGAAGGGTGGATCTTTACGACCAAAGTGCTGCACTCGCCGGTGTTACGCTTACCATACCATCGGAACATGATTGCCAACCCTCGATGAGTGACGCCAATGGCCGTTTCCGCTTGAGTTTTGCGGAACACAAAGTCGGTGACGTGATCTGTGGTATAGAAGCGAGAAAAAAAGGCTACGAGGTGGTGAACATTCATGTCACCCGCCAGTGGACGTTGACGACGGCCGATACGCTTTGCGTGGTCATGGCTCCCAAGGACAAGGTGAAGGAGGCTCGCATGCGTTATTATGAGTTGAGCGGTCTTTCGCCAGAGATGATGCTCTGGTTCGACGGTGACCGTCTTTATGAGGTGGAGTCGCCTGTGTTCAGCTTTAACATCAGTCGATACCACCAAGGCATTGCTCCTTCCGATGTGGATGTTGACATCCCTGTCACGGAGACAGTCAACGACAAGACCTTTGCCGTCATCATCGCCAACGAGGACTACCAGCAGGAACAGAATGTGCCTTTTGCCATCCATGATGGCGAGGTCTTCAAAGAGTATTGCACTCAACTCCTTGGCATCCCAGAGGAGAACATCCGTTTTGTCACCGATGCCACGCTGAACAACATGCGCAGTGCTGTGGACTGGTTGAAAGCTACGCTGGAAGCCTATCGTGGCGAAGGCCAGGCCATCTTCTACTATTCGGGACATGGCATGCCCGATGAGACAAGTCGCAATGCCTATTTGTTGCCTGTTGACGGTTATGGCTCCAACATGGAGTCGGGGTATGGTTTGGATGCCTTGTATGCCCAATTGGGTTCGGCTAGTGCCGACAAAGTGCTGTTTTTCGTAGATGCCTGTTTCAGTGGTGCTTCGCGTGAAGGCGACATGTTGGCCGAGAGCCGTGGCGTCGCAGTCACTTCCAAGGAAGGAGTGCTGCAAGGCAATGCCTTGGCGTTCACTGCGGCCAAAGGCGGAGAGACGGCTTACGCCTATAAGGAGAAATCGCACGGACTGTTTACCTATTTTCTCCTGAAAAAGCTCAAGGAGACCCAGGGTGACATCACCGCTGGCGAGCTGGCCGATTACCTTAACGAGAACGTCTCGCGCGTGTCTGCAATCGAAGGGATGAAGGCACAACATCCTTCGGCCAATGGTGCCATGAAGGAATGGAGAATGATGAAACTTAAATAAGGAGGGAAGATGCGAAAGCTTGTGATGCTATTGTTGTTGGGTTGCTGCATGGTGCAGCCGCTGTTGTCTCAGGAAGTCGCCGACATCGTCAAGGCCTATCCGCGAGGCAAGAGCATCGTGCTGGAATACGACCTCGGTGCCGATGCTGATTTCGTTCGGCTCTTCGTCTCTTTGGATGGTGGAGCCACCTATCGCGGTCCCTTGCAACAGGTCAGCGGTGACATCGTTGATGTCAAAGCCGGATTCGGTCATAGTATCGTTTGGGATGTGTTGAAGGAATTCGACGCAGACGCTTTTGAGAACGACCAAGTGCGTTTCAAGATTAGCCTGAAGATGAAGGAACGGTGGCCCAAAGAGACCTTTGTCACCTTCAACGCGGCCTATTCGTTTGCTCCTCAAGGCTCGTTTGGCTTCAGCGTGGGACAGGTGCGGCGCTTTGGATGGTTCGTGAGCCTGATGAGTAATGGAGATCTCTCGTGGTTCAGTTTCGATGGCGATTGCGATGCCAACGGCTACCTTCCTGGCGGTCATCTGATGAATTACACTGGCAAGACCTCTAAGATGCGCCTGTCCGTCATGGCAGGAGGCATGATGCGTGTGACGCAATCGTTGATGGCCCGCGTGGGTGTGGGTTATGGAAACCGCACCTTGCGTTGGCAGACCACCGACGGAAAATGGCTCCGTAACACGGCCTTTAGCCAACAAGGCGTTGACGTGTCGGCGGGACTTCAATACCACGTACACGGCTTTGTAGTGTCACTCGAAACGGTTACCACGTTGTTTGAATCTTTAGAAACTAAAATAGGAATTGGATATGCATTTTAAATCAATTATGGCAATTATGCTCGGCATGCTGGCACTCTTCGCATGCAAGAAGGATGAGAAACCCAACACCGAGACATTCAAAATCAACAAGGAAAAAGAAACTGTCATGGCGGAAGCCGACCATGTGACCATCAGTGGTGTTTACGACTATTCGGGCGTCATCAACAGCATGACGCTTAGGGTGGGCAAGGAGGAACACCTTTTTGGCTCGACGGATTATCCCGTCGCATTGAACGGTCATGACTATCTTGTGGAGATCACCGGACTGCAACCTGCCACCTTGTATTATTATGGTTATGTGGTGGATTATGGCGCTGCAACGGATTGGAGCAGCGAGGTTTACACTTTCACTACCGCTGAGGACCTGCGACTGCCTACGGTGGCCACGGTTGAGGTGGTTGGGGTGAACACCACCAGTGCGACCTGCCTCTGTAACGTCGTTGAGGATGGCGGTGCTGAGGTGACTGAACGCGGTGCCTGCTGGAGTACCAGACCCAATCCCGACATTTCCGGGATGTCCTATGCCAATGGCAACGGTTTGGGCGAGTATTCCATCGACATCACCGAACTTGAACCCAACACCACTTATTACGTCAAAGCCTATGCGAAGAACAGCAAGGGTATCGGCTATGGCGAGGAGTTGACTTTCACTACCATCGAGACGATGGAGGTTCCTGATGGATGCCTCAACGGGCTGTACTCCGTGGCGGACGACAAGCAGGTGTGGTTTTCTCAGGGTAACCTGCGCTATCTGGCCTCTACCAACCAATGGGGATTTGCAGAACAGCAGAACAGTTACGAAGGCCAAGCAAATGCAAACATCAGCGAGACCAATGATGGATGGATTGACTTGTTCGCATGGGGTACGAGTGGTTTCGATCATGGGGCAGTGTGCTACCAGCCTTGGTCCATACTGGTTGATGATTCCAGCTATTATGCCTATGGGTCGGCAAGTAGCAACCTGTTCGACCAGACTGGACAAGCCGACTGGGGTTACAACATCATCAGCGATATTGGAAATCAGGAAGGCCTCTGGAGAACACTTACCGTCGAGGAGTGGGAATATGTGTTCGACCTGCGCGCCACTGCTTCCGGGATACGTTTCGTGAAGGCTCAGGTGGGCGGTGTCAACGGTGTCATTCTCTTGCCCGACGAATGGAATACTTCTTTCTATACCCTTAACAACATCAACCAAAAAACTGCGAGTTTCACCAGCAATGTAATCTCCTTGGTCAACTTTGAGTCGGAGTTGCATTACAACGGTGCAGTTTTCCTTCCTGCTGCTGGAAGGCGGAAGGAGAATGTCGTTGATCTTGAGGGCACTTCGGGCATGTATTGGTCGTCAACGGCTTGGGGAGTTCGGACGGCCTTTGTTGTCACGATGGACAGCGATTTGGTGGAAATCTATACCACCTATCGTCGCTACTATGGTCTGTCGGTGCGTTTGGTGCAAGATGCCATATGAACTGAACGTCCAATAAATTGGATGATTTGGGTTAAAGAATAGGTAATATAAGTTACTCTCTACTTTATAAATCGTGTTTGTACTTGTCGTATTTTTGATACTACTTTATTTAACCAATAAATAGACTAATTTCACTCCATTTAGTCCTCTATTGTTAAAGTAGTATCTAACAAACACGACCATGGAACCCAATTCTGAAGTTTTCCATATTGGCCAGCGTATCAAATCAGAGCTAGCCAAGCAAGGCCGTACCATCACGTGGTTGGCCGGTGAAGTGCACTGCACCCGTGAGAATCTATACAAAGTATTTCGCAAATCTTATATCAGCACCGACATGCTGTTCAGCATCAGCCGGGCGCTGAACCATGACTTTTTTGTGGATTGTTCGGAGCAACTTCAGAGATGGTCTTGAGGGGGGGGTAAGGATTTCAATTGTCAGGAACGCGTTTCTTTTCCATATTTTTATAGATGTTTTTCCCAAACGGAATCGCTTGTCCCATTCTGAAAATTATCAATCAATCAACAATTTACTTATCATCATTATGAAAACAATCTTTATTTCTCTGTCAAAGTGTATTGCCCTGCTTGTCCTGCTGATGGTTGGGATGGGAAAAGTGAATGGACAAGAGTGCAACTTGGATAATAAAGCCAAGACTGTGGGAGTCATACCCTACAGTGATGATTTTATAACGCAAGAAGAGGTAATGGAGCGGAATTACGCCATCACTTCATTTAGAATGATAGACACGGCAACTGTGGCGGTACTCACGGGTGCATCAGATATGATTTTGGTGTATTCGTTTACGGATAACCAGATACTGTATAAAATTCAGCTACCCATATCTGCCAGAGCATTTGATTATGATAATGGATTGTTTCACGTGATAGGAGACAGAACCTATTTGTCGATAGACTCTGAAGGAATGATTCATGAAAAGAAAGATTTTCAGGAGCCTAAACTGCTCAACGAGGAAATCTTTATTATTACGGATTTGAAAGTCATTGACGGGCAACCGATTGTCCACGAAAGCAATTCAAATACATATAGTATAACTTCTGATGGATTGCAAGAAATCGATACGTTCTACTATCATTATACAAGAGGCTGCAAAATTCATCCACAATACATTGATGAAAACAGTTTTATATTATATAATGAAACACCTTCTAAAAGTGGGAGCTTTAATGTTTCGATGGGATCCCTAGGACTGGAGGGTAAACTATCTTGTATTGAGTATATTAGTGTCGATGATGATTATACCGCAATAAACATAGAAACGTCACACAATCGTACTGGATGTTTTGTGAAGAGCTATCTGTTAGTGGTTAATTCTAATGGTGAATTGATTAATCTCGTTGAAGTACCCATTAACTTCATTTCATACATACACAAACCATTCCTATTCAATGGCGATGCTTGGTATTATGCATTTTCAGGCCAAGAAGGTATTACTATCTTCAAAATCGGTACGAATACGAACAGAATAGACAGCCCCGATTCTATTATATTGTCAGATGATAATTTTGACGATTCCCTTCTCGAAACTAATAATGGGATTTCTTATGAAGATACAACTATCAATAACCCTACGAGAGGAAATTGGAGAACCATCACGCAGGCATGGTACAATGCACATGAATACTGCGCGATGGAATGGACGCCAATACCAGATAATGTGACCACTACTTGTACTTGGATTAGCGGTTCAGGAGCGGGTTATATCATTACACCTATTACTAATTATTATTACACGGAAATTGGAGTCCCATATAAATGGTATGGGTTTACGGATCATGTGTCTTTTGAGGAATTAGCTTCTGAGGGTAAGTACACAGGGAACCGTATTACTACATCGTCCTGTGGAGGTAGTGCATATCTAAATGTGTCAGATACATACGTTATCGGTGTTGACTGTAGCGGATTTGTATCCAGATGTTTGGAGCTTTCAAGCCATACGGGGACAGGCCAGATTGCATCTTCAAGTGATTTCACAAATTATGGATCTGTAGTAGGAGCGAGTAGCAGTGTTTTTCAAAAAGGGGATGCTCTAAACAAGACGGGCGATCCTGGACATGTGAGGTTATACACTGGACATACTAGCGATGGCCAAATTACCGTATTCGAATCCAGTGGTAGTCCCGATTGGAAAACACATAGCGCTACATATAGAACCAGTGATTTTAGTGGATATAATATTATGCGATACAACAATATGAGAAATATTATTCTGCGGTTAGATGGTGACATCGAGTTGCGCCAAAATGGTTCTATTGTAACTAATGTGACACAAGGCCAACCATTGACGGTGAATTATAGTGTAACTAATGCTGGCAGTGAAACCTGGTCGGGTTATGTTTCTTTATGGATAGAACAATCAGATGGGAACTTTATGTGTATTCAAGAAAATGAATTTACACCTATTTATGCGGGCGGTACGGAATCTTTTACGTTTTCAAATAGCGGGGTTTCATCACCAGTTGGTACCACCAAGTTTTATGTCAGAGTGAGAAACTATAATGCTGGAGGTTATAATCGCGCTTATGATGTTGGTTCTTTGACAAACTCCAATCCATTGGAGTTTCAAATTGTGGGAGGCAGCAGCGGAGGTGGAAACTGTGATTACGATGAACTCTGGACATTGCATAAGGTTGATGTAGGGGAATGGTCTTACAAAACTTCAAGCATCAGTTCGGGAGGCTGTCGCGTCTATAGGGTTGTCTTGTTGTCGTCAAACACTTTTACATTTCAGACTTGCTATCCCGGAGATGCTAATTTTGACACCAAATTGTCTCTTTATGACTCGAATTGTAATTTTATAATGGAAGATGACGATGGTTGTACTGGAAATTTATCTTCTTTAGAATTCACCAATACAGGAGGCAACGCGTTTTATTATCTTAAAATAGAAGGGTTTGGTTCGAATAGCGGCTCATTTACGATAGCCGCCAAGAGGGAGGAGCCTTCAACATCCTATGTCATCAACGCCTCGGCCATTCCTTCGTCGGGCGGCACTGTGGGTGGTGCGGGAACCTATCAGAGTGGAAGTACATGCAACTTGACGGCTTCTCCTAACGCAGGCTATTTTTTCTCTTATTGGAGTAAAAACAACTCTCAGGTGTCCACTAACGCCAACTATAGCTTCACGGTGACAGAGAGCGCTAGTTATGAAGCCCACTTCGGCCTGAACAATTACACCATCACCGCCACGGCAAGTCCTTCGGCGGGTGGCACAGTGAGTGGCGGCGGCACCTACAGCTATGGAAGCAACTGCACACTTACGGCCTCGCCCGCTACCGGCTATAGCTTTGTCCGTTGGACGAGAAACGGTAGTCAAGTATCGACTAATCCAAGCTATAGCTTCACGGTGACTTCGAACGCCAGTTACGTGGCGGAGTTCAGCCAGAACAGCTACACCATATCGGTTTCGTCCATTCCCTCGTCGGGTGGCACAGTAAGCGGTGGCGGCACATACAACTATGGAAGCAACTGCAACTTGACGGCTTCTCCTAACGCAGGCTATTTTTTCTCTTATTGGAGTAAAAACAACTCTCAGGTGTCCACTAACGCCCACTACAGCTTCACGGTGACAGAGAGCGCTAGTTATGAAGCCCACTTCGGCCTGAACAATTACACCATCACCGCCACGGCGAATCCTTCGGCGGGTGGCACAGTAAGCGGTGGTGGCACCTACAGCTATGGAAGCAACTGCACACTTACGGCCTCGCCCGCTACGGGCTATAGCTTTGTCCGTTGGACGAGAAACGGTAGTCAAGTATCGACTAATCCAAGCTATAGCTTCACGGTGACTTCGAACGCCAGTTACGTGGCGGAGTTCAGCCAGAACAGTTACACCATATCGGTTTCGTCCATTCCCTCGTCGGGTGGCACAGTGAGCGGTGGCGGCACATACAACTATGGAAGCGACTGCACC
>JAEEON010000022.1 GCA_016284305.1 Bacteroidales bacterium | reverse complement strand
CGTCTCCTACGGACGCATCGTAGGTCTCCAGGAATATGTCAATGGACAAAGCACAGGCATCCGCTTGGGTGACGGACAGATCCATTGGCGTGAGGACAGAGAGGGACTCCCCGACCTCACCCAAGCCACCGACCTCAAGCAGTTGTCGAAGCTCCTCATAGCCGCTGGCTATCCGCAAGACGTGGCCATCGAAGAACTCGTCCCTCAGACCATCGCCAATTCCGACAGCTACCGTGCCCACGACTTCAACATCTGCGCCGACGTCAGGGTACGCATCTGGGAAGGCATACACGCCGAGCTGCGCTACCAATACTCATTGGCACCCATCCGCAGCCGTCTGTTCTACAAAGACACCAACGAAACCATCCTAAAGACCGATGATTCCAGAGTACAGCCTTTGCAACGCCAGTACAACAACAGCATCACGTTGAGGGTGGTGTATCTCTTCAACGAACACAGGGCTAAGGCGAACAAGGAGGCATCGAAGAAGGGACAATAGTTTAGTGTAGGGTTTAGAGTGTAGAGTTTAGAGAGGGTTATAGTCCTAAGTAAAAATCCTTCAGGAATTCATTGTATTGTGCGGTGAAACGTTTGTCCGCATCGCGGATGACGAAGGTTTCCTCAAACACATTATTGCTTTTTTCGAAGCCCAATTCTAGATTGACACGGTTGGGTTCCTTGCCTGCTATCGGGATGATGGTCATCCTTTTGTGAAGATATAGGCCGTTACGCTCCGCGGTATCCAGAAACTCCATTGACACATCGGCGGGCAACACCAAGGCAAAACGCCCATCCGGCTGCATCAAGCGGACCACCTCACGACATATTTTGGCATAGGTCAGTCCAGCGTCGTTGTGCCGCGCACGGCTCTTGCGCTCCGAGTCGCATTTCGAGAAACGGTTGAAGAATGGTGGGTTGGAAACGATGAGGTCGTATTTCTTTTCCGTTTTGAAATCAACAATGTCAACGCAAAAGGCCTTAAGATGCTCGCGCCACTGCGAGGCTTCGAAGTTGACCGTAGCCTCTTCAATAGAGGCCTTGTCAATGTCAACGGCATCCACCTGCGCCACTCCCTTTTGCGAGAGCATCAAGGGCAGCAGGCCGCATCCTGTGCCAATATCCAGCACAACATCTGTCGGCCTGACCTCGGTCCAGCGCCCCAACAATATGGCATCCGTTCCCACTTTCATCGTCGATCGATGATGGAAGAGGCTGAAATGCTTGAAGTGGAATGGGCGCGCGTCGGTCATTGCAGGTACATGTCGATCAAGCCTTCGGGGGCTGTGATAGTGAGGACTTTCTTGTCGCGGTCGACATTTTGGATCACTTGTTCCAAAATCGGGATGAGGACCTCCTTCTTGTCCTTCATCACCTGAAGGATGGCCTGTGTGGGATATTCCAGCACCTCGGTGACGGGGCCCAACTCTCCCTTCTCCGTGTCGACCACATTGAAGCCCACAATCTCATGGTAATAGAACTGCTTGCCACTCAACTTGGGCAGCATTTCCAAAGGTAAGTACACGGATTTTCCCACCAGATTCTGTGCCTGTTCGACAGTCTTGATGTCCTGCACTTGGACAAAGAACTTGTCGCCATTCGGGGTTATCTTCTCCACAAAGAAAGGCGTCAGCACCTTGTTGATTTCGAGGAAGAAATGCTTCATTTCGAGGTATGCTGAAGGGTCATCGGCATCCAGTTTAATGGTCACCTCCCCTTTCAAGCCATGGGTCTTGGCGATCTTGCCGAGGTAAAAACAATCTTCTTTTTTCATTGTTTTGGATTTTGCTGCAAAGATAAAACTTTTTATTTTTGCGGCTCATTTTTCGACCCATGCACGAGTTTTTGCATTTGTTTCTGGATGTATTGAGAAACAGCATCTTAATCACCGGTCTGGTGATTATCATGATGCTGATGATCGAGTATGTCAACATCCATTCGCACGGGAAATGGTTCACGCGGCTGCGCCATAACCGCTTCGGACAAGTGGTTTTGGGTGCGGGTTTGGGTATCATCCCGGGCTGCATGGGTGGTTTCGCCGCTGTGTCGATGTATTCGCACAAACTGTTAAGCTTCGGTGCCTTGATCGCCATGATGATTGCCTCGTCGGGCGACGAAGCCTTCGTCATGCTCGCCATGATTCCCAAAGAAGCGCTGCTGCTGATGTTGATCTTGTTTGCCATCGCCATCCTCGTGGGCT
>JAEEON010000021.1 GCA_016284305.1 Bacteroidales bacterium | reverse complement strand
CCTCTTTGGGCTTCGAGCCGCGTTCGATGTGCGTGGTGATGTTCTCCAAGACCACGATGGCGTCGTCCACGACCATACCAATGGCGATGGTCAGTGAAGACATGGAGATGATATTCAGTGTGTTGCCAGTGGCAAACAGGTAAATCAAAGAAGCCAGCAACGAAATCGGGATGGCCAACACGATGATGAAGGTGGCGCGCCAACGACCTAGGAATATGAATACGACCAGCATCACGAGGATGAAGGTGATGAAGATGGTGTCGCGCAAGCTGTTGATGGTGTTTTGGATGGAGGTGGAACCGTCCACAATGATATTCAGCTTGACATCGGAGGGCAGGGTGGGTTCGATGACTTTCAGCTGCTTCTTGATACCCTTGATGACGTTGACGGCATTGGCGTCGGTCTGCTTCTGAATGACGATGGTAGCACCTTGGCGACCGTTGCTATAAGACTCCTGAATACGTTCCTCGGAACCGTCTCTGACGGTGGCTACATCGCGCAGATAGATGGGCGCAGTACCGCGTGAGCCTACGATGACATTCTCCATCTCCTTGGCAGAGGTGAACTCCTTCTGGATACGCAGACTGTAGCTGTTGGAACCGATGTCTATGTAACCAGCCGGTACATTTCGGTTTTCGGTGGCCAAGGTGTTGGAAATGCTTTCAAGGGTTAAGTTGTAGGCTTCCAACTTGTTCGGGTCGACATAGACCTGGATTTCACGCTTTGGGGCACCATTGGCTGACACCGTACCCACACCGCTCACACGTGCCAAAGGCGTGGTGACGCGGTCCTCGATGATCTTGTCCAAGGCGGGCAGACTCTCTTCGGCTGTCACACTAAGCAGCATGATAGGCATGTCCTCGGCGTTGAACTTGAACAAGACAGGGTTGGTCGCGCCGTCGGGTAGGTAGTTGCGCACCATATCGATCTTGTCGCGCACGTTGTTGGTGGCGGTCTCGATGTCGATGCCGCTCTCGAACTCCAGCGACAGCACCGAGGTGTTCTCACGCGAGGTGGAGGAGATGTGCTTCAGATCGGGGACGGCGTTCAGCGTGTTCTCCAAGGTCTTGGAAATGTTAGTCTCAATATCGGCGGCACTAGCTCCCGGATAGGAGGTCATCACCATGATGAAGTTGGTCTCCATGTTAGGTAATTGGTTGATGGAGAGGTTCATCAGGGAGAAGATGCCGAAAATGGCGATGGCGACAAACACCAAGGCCGTCGTCACCGGATTATTTACTGCTGTTCTTTGTAGACTCATCTTTCGTTTGTTTAATTGTTTGATGTTGAATTGTTTAATTGTTTTTCGATGACGCGTAGCAACAACACTTCAACAATTAAACAATCAACAATTCAACATTTATTTCACAGTAACACTCACTCCATCCTTCAATCTCACCTGTCCTTCTGTGACAATGCGGTCACCTTCATTGATACCGTTGATGATCTCGTAACGGTTGCCCATGCGGATGCCGAGTTCCACAAGGGTGTATTTCACGGTATTGTCGGGCTGGAGCACATAGACGAAATGCTCACCCGAGCCTTGCTGCTTGACAACAGCGATATCGGGAATCACAATGTGATGGTTGGTGCCGAAGTTGGCCGTCACGCGGGCGAACATACCGGGACGCAGGCGTTGGTCGGCATTCTGGCAGATGACCTCGACGGGGAAGGTGTGGGTGGTGGCGCTGACAGTGGGATAGAGCAGGTTCACCGTTCCTTTGAAGACTTCATCGGGATAGGCATCCACGGTGATTTCGAACTCCATACCCTTATGAACTTGAGTGAAGAGGCTTTCCGACACATTGACTAGCATCTTGACGGGTTGGATCTGCTCGACGACAAAGATGGGTTGGGTCATGCTGTACATGTCGCCTTTGTCGTAGTTACGGGCGGTCACCACACCGTTGATGGGGCTACGGAGATAGGTGTTCTCAGCCAGGTTGTGATAGGTCTTCTTAGTGATGTTGAGGGCAAGCTTGGCCATGTCGTAGTCAGCTTGGGCCACAGCACCGATGTTGTAGAGTTCGGTAAGGCGTGCCAGCTCGGTCGAGTCGTTGACATACTGCATACGCGTCTTGGCCAAGTTCACGTCATCCATGGTGGCCAAAAGCTGTCCTTTGTGCACTTTCTGTCCCACTTCGGCTTTGATGCTCACGATGCGGCCTGCTGTCTGCGAGACAATGTTGTTCGTGGCGAAAGGCTCAATGTTAGAGGTGAAAGTGTTCGTGACATCGACGTCTTCTGCCTGTGCGGTGATAACGCTGACGACCGGGGCTGCCTTTTGAGCGGCTTGTCCAGTTGTGGTAGTTGATGTGTCTTTTTGCCCGCAAGCCGTCATCAAAGCGGCTACGGCAAGAGTGATAAGGGTAAGTTTGGTGTATTTCATTGATTTGTATTTAATATTCAAAAATTCAAGATTCAAGATTCAAGATTCAAAATTAGCTTTCAGCTCTCAGCAATCAGCTTTCAGCTTTCAACAACTGAGCTGATGGCTGATAGCTGATGGCTGACAGCTTTATTCTTCTTTTCCAATCAGTTCATCCAACGAGGCCTTAGTGACCATGAAGTTATAAACGGCTTGGGCCTGTGTGAGTTGTGCTTGTTGCAAAGCCAGTTGTGCGTCGTTGAGTTCCACCAAAGTGGCCTTACCGACTTCGTACATCTTTTCGGAGATGTCGTAGCTCTTTTGGGCAATTTCCACCGTAGCCTCAGCGGCTTGGTAGTTTTTGATGCAAAGTGCCATCTGGTCGTTGTAGTTACGGATACCGATACGCAGGTTGCGCTCGGTGTCTTCGCGCTGCAGGTCAAGCATGTTTTTGTTGATCTTGCTCTGCTTGATACTATAGTGTTTTTGGAAGCCATCGAAGATGGGAATGCTAAGGCTTACCGCTGCCGTCGAAGAGGGGAACCAACGCAGTTCCTCATCACCCATGGCGCTATA
>JAEEON010000002.1 GCA_016284305.1 Bacteroidales bacterium | reverse complement strand
AAGATACCGTACCATCATCAAGGAATTGGGCATCAGAAAGTAATTCACTTTCACGCTGCCTAAGCGGAATTCAAGAAAGGCAATAGAAGCTATTGCCTTTCTTTTGCTATTTAAGAAAGAAGACAGAAGTAAGAAGTAAGAAGTAAGAAGAAAACAAGAATTAATTTATGGGTCCAGAAGGAATTACTCAAATCATAAAGATGCCTAACGGTCAGGAAATCAGCATCAACACCGGCCGTTATGCCAAACAAGCCGACGGCTCCGCCCTGCTTCGCTGCGGCGACACCGTCCTCCTCGCCACCGTCTGCTCAGCCACCGAAGTCGCCCCCGAAACGGACTTCTTCCCGCTGTCAGTGGATTACCGCGAGAAATACTACGCCGCGGGCAAGTTCCCCGGTGGATTCTTCAAACGCGAAGCCAAGCCTTCCGACTACGAAGTACTCATCTCTCGTCTGATTGACCGTGCCCTGCGTCCCCTGTTCCCTGATGACTACCACGCTGAGACCATCGTCCAGGTGAACTTGCTCTCCGCTGAGAAGAACGTGGCCCCCGATGCCCTCGCAGCCTTGGCTGCCTCCGCTGCCATCAGCGTCTCCGACATCCCGTTCCACGGCCCGATCTCCGAAGTGCGCGTCGCCCTCATCGGTGACGAATATGTCATCAACCCAACCTTCGAACAACAAGAAGAAGCCCGCCTCGAACTGATGGTGGCCGCCTCCATGAAGGACATCTGCATGGTGGAAGGCGAATGCAAAGAGGTTTCCGAAGAAGAGATGCTCGGCGCCCTTAAAGCCGCCCACGAAGCCATCAAGATCCAGTGCCAGGCACAGATCGAACTGATGGAGAAGGTCGGAAAAGCCAAGAGAGAATACTGCCACGAGGTGAACGACGAGACCATCCGCGCCGAAGTGCAAGAGGCCTGCTATCAGGCTTGCTACGACTTCGCCCTGTCAGGCTGCGCCGACAAACACCTCCGCGAAGACACGTTCAAAGGCATCCTCGACAAATATCTCGAAAAATATACCGAAGAAGAACTTGAGACCGTGAAGCCCCTGGCCGCACGTTATTTCCATGATGTGCAGCGCTCGGCAGTGCGCAACGCCGTCCTCGACAAGCGCACCCGCCTCGACGGCCGTCAGCTCAATCAAGTGCGTCCCATCTGGACGGAAGTTGACATCCTCCCCTCAGCTCACGGCTCAGCTGTGTTCACCCGTGGTGAGACTCAGGCCCTCGTGACCATCACCCTCGGCACCAAGCTCGATGAACAAACCATCGACGGCGCCGTGGTGGAAGGCACCAAAAACTTCACCCTGCATTACAACTTCCCCGGCTTCGCCACTGGAGAAGCCAAGGCTGCACGCAGCACTTCACGTCGCGAGATTGGTCACGGCAACCTTGCTGAAAGAGCACTGAAAACGATGGTGCCCCACGATGAGACTATGCCTTACACGGTCCGTATCGTGAGCGACATCCTCGAATCCAACGGCTCCTCCTCCATGGCCTCCGTGTGCGGTGGCTGCTTGGCCCTGATGGATGCCGGTGTGCCAATGCGCAAACCCGTCGCTGGCGTTGCCATGGGTATGATCTCCGACAGCGAGACTGGCAAATACGCCATCTTGACCGACATCCTCGGCGATGAGGACCACCTCGGCGACATGGACTTCAAGGTCACCGGTACCCGCGACGGCATCACCGCCTGCCAGATGGATATCAAGGTCGATGGCCTCAGCTACGAGGTACTCACTGAAGCCCTCGAACAAGCTCGCCAAGGCCGTCTGCACATCCTCGACGAGATGGCCAAGACCATCAGCGAACCGCGCGCCGACTACAAAGAGATCGTCCCGAGAATCGAGAAGCTTTACATCCCGAAAGACTTCATCGGTGCTGTTATTGGACCTGGCGGTAAAGTCATCCAAGAGCTGCAAAAGGTCACCAACACCATCATCACCATCACCGAAGACGAAGAGAAGGGTATCGTGGAGATCGCCTCTCAGAACAAGGCCGACATCGAAGCCTGCAAGGCCAAGATCCGCGGTATCGTCGCAGTGCCTGAGGTTGGCGAAGTGTATCACGGCAAAATCGTCAGCATCATGGCTTTCGGCGCCTTCGTCGAGATCCTGCCCAACAAGGACGGTTTGCTGCACATCTCCGAGATCGGCTGGGAACGCTACAACACCATGGAAGAAACCGGCTTGAAAGAAGGTGATGAGATCGATGTCAAGTTGATTGAGATCGACAGCAAGACTGGCAAGCTCCGCCTCTCCAGGAAAGAGTTGCTGCCCAAGCCGGAAGGCTACGTGGAGAAGAAAGGCGGCAACGGCCCCCGTCCTAGCGGTAACGGCCCCCGTCCAAACAACGGCGGCAACAAGAACGGCGGTCACGGCAATGGCGGTCACGGCCACGGCGGCAACCGCAACAACAACCATAAGAACTAAATTTTGGTTAACCAACACGTTATAAATGAGGCAGTTAAAAGAATTATTACTGTCATATTTATATATAGAAAATATATGATTATTTAAAAACATCTACCTTAAAATTGATGAGTCTTTTATCAACAACATCATTGATAATGTTTCGATAGGTGACTTAAACAACATACAACCACTCCACCTTTGCTTAATTAGTTCTGTAACCGATGCCAACAGTCTAAAAAACGCTTTAAAAATCGCTTACCCAAATAAATCAAGTTTGATTGACCAACTATTTAATCGCTATGGATTCTAATTCAGCACATCCAATCATAAGGAAAACGTTTTGTGTTTTAGCTATCGTTGCAAGTTCTTTAGCCATATATTCCTGCTATTTCAAACATTTTGATCCATTATATACTTTCAACTACAACATCGAAAACAATACGGCAAGCCCCATTCATGTAATAGGCTATAATGCATGGAGTGGACTATATGAAATCTATTTGGATTCTACTGTATCAAATCAATCTGTTGGCTCTTTAAAAGACTTTACACTTCAATCCGGACAAAAGGTTTTATCTTCTTGGCAAGGTTATTCTCAGGTTTACAAACCTTCCTCAGACGAATCAATTAACGAACTTTTACAAGGAATTTGCGATAGTATTATCTTTATCAGGTACTCCGATTCATCTCAAACTGTTTTCAAAAGTTATCATTCAGGTGAGAATTCTGTGAAAGGTTTTTTTGATCTTAATGCATGGATTATTGAAAAACAAGACCAATGGGAATCGGTTTGCACTTTCCAAATTACGAATGAGTTATTCGATAGCAATAAAAAAGTAGCGGAAACAGCAAAAGCAATACAACCAAGAAACCAAAAGTAATAATATCACAAAAACATTTTTAAAACGTTATAAATGAGGCAGTTAAAGATTACGAAGCAGGTTACCAACCGTGAGACCGCGTCTCTCGACAAGTACCTGCAAGAGATTGGTAAGGTTGAACTGATTTCAGCTGAAGAAGAAGTTGAATTGGCGCAACGTATCAAGCAAGGCGACAAAGTGGCATTGGAGAAGCTCACCAAAGCCAACCTGCGCTTCGTCGTCTCCGTATCAAAACAGTATCAGAACCAGGGCCTTAGTCTTCCCGACTTAATCAACGAAGGTAACTTGGGGCTGATAAAAGCCGCACAACGTTTCGACGAGACCAGAGGTTTCAAATTCATCTCGTATGCCGTGTGGTGGATTCGTCA
>JAEEON010000020.1 GCA_016284305.1 Bacteroidales bacterium | reverse complement strand
CCCCCACGGGACCGTGGGCCCCACGGAAGTCCGGGGCCCACGGAAGTGCGGGGCCCACGGAAGTGCGGGGCCCACGGAAGTGCGGGGCCCACGGAAGTGCGGGGCCCACGGAAGCGCGGGGCCCACGGAAGTGCGGGGCCCACGGAAGTGCGGGGCCCACGGAAGTGCGGGGCCCACGGAAGTGCGGGGCCCATGGCAGCATGGGGGCTCACGGCAGCATGGAGAGCAAAAGAGAAAACAAACTGAACAACTGAATAACTTAAAAAAAGATGAACGAATCAATCACAAAACTCGCGCCAGAAGGCGTATGGAAGGAGTTTCAAGGCATCCTCGGCGTGCCCCGTCCTTCAAAGAAAGAAGCTAAAATGGTCAAGTACCTTGAACAATGGGCCAAGGATCACAACATTAAATACACCAAGGAAAAATGTGGCAACATCATCATGACCGTTCCGGCCACCAAAGGCATGGAAGACCGTCAGATGATCGCTCTGCAGGCCCACATGGACATGGTGTGCGAGAAAAACGGCGACAAGGTCCATGACTTTGAGAAAGACCCCATCGAGGCTGTCATCAAAGGCGAATGGCTGCATGCCAACGGCACCACCCTCGGTGCTGACGACGGCATTGGCGTCGCCGCTGCTTTGGCAGTCATCACCGACCCCAAGGTGAAACACGGTCCACTGGAGTGCATCTTCACCGTCGATGAAGAGACCGGTCTTACCGGTGCCATGGCCCTCGACCCAAAACACATGAAGTCGCGCATCTTGCTCAACCTTGACTCCGAAGATGAAGGCGAGATCTTCATCGGCTGCGCTGGCGGTATGGATACCATCGCGAAGATGTGGTATGAACTGGAGCCGGCTCCGGAAGAAGCCACTGCCTACCGCGTCACTGTCAAAGGCCTCAAAGGCGGTCACTCCGGCGACGACATCAACAAGAACCTCGCCAACGCCAACAAACTGCTGACACGTATCCTGTTTGAAGCTACCAGCCGTTACGACTTTGCCCTCTACGACTTCCAAGGCGGAAACCTGCGCAATGCCATCGCACGCGAAGCCACTGCCGTTGGTTACCTACCCAACGAATGCTGCGACGACTTCGTGAAATATTGCAAGGAGATGGAAGCCAACTTCAAGAACGAATACCAAGTTGCCGATCCAGGCATCACCGTGGTCGCTGAAAAGGCTGAGATCCAACCCGACGTGGTCATCGACGAGATGTCGCAGTTCGAGCTGCTCAACGCCCTCTATGCCTGCCCGCACGGCGTCATCGAATGGTCGCAAACCATCCCGAACTTCGTAGAGACCTCCACTAACCTTGCTTCCTGCAAGAAGAGAGAAGGCTATTTCTTCATCCAAACCTCACAACGTAGCTCCATCGAGTCGGCCAAAGAAAATGTCGCTAACATGGTGGAGACCGTCTTCAACCTTGCCGGTGCCGACGTGGAACATACCGATGGCTATCCTGGCTGGACACCCAACCCCAAGTCGAAGATCTGCGACATCGCCGTGAAAGCCTACAAGAAACGTTTTAGCAAAGACCCGAAAGTGCGCGCCATCCACGCCGGACTGGAATGCGGCCTCATCGGCGACAAGATCCAAGGCATGGACATGATCAGCTTCGGGCCCACCCTCCGCGGCGTCCACTCCCCCGATGAACGCATCGAAATCAAGACCGTGCAAATGTTCTGGGACTTCCTTTGCGATATTCTTAAGAATGCACCGAAATAAGGTGAAAGGTGAAAATTGAAAGGTGAAAGATTCCTTTCATTTTCACTTTCTGAAAGGACAATTGACATTACAGGAGGCACAACCGCCTCCTGTTTTTTTATTCTTTCCGTCACAACAGGAGCAGCTGCCTTTGCCTTTACGCAAAGCAACGACTGCCAAAGCCACAAGGGCAAGGACAACCAACAGCACTATGACGGTGGCAAGGTTCATGAGATGATAGCGTTAGCAATAAGATAAGCAAACCATGCAAAGACCCAAGCTACAAGACATTGGAAGACAATGATGAAAAACATCCATTTGGTCCCCAACTCACGACGAATAGAAGCGATGGCTGCCACACAAGGCGTATAAAGCAAGCAAAACACCAACATCGAGATTGAGGACACCGTGGTAAACAATGGCATGGCATTCAGCACCTCAAGTGTGGCGACCACACTCTCCTTGGCCATAAAACCACTAATCAATGCTGTCACCACCTGCCAGTTTCCTAACCCCAATGGACGAAACACCGGTGCAATCCAGCCTGCCACAGAAGCCAAGATACTCCCCTCGCCATTCTCTACCATCTTGAAATGGAAGTCGAAGGTCTGAAGGAACCATATCACCAAGGTAGCCAGGAAAATCACCGTGAAGGCACGCTGGACGAAGTCTTTGGTCTTATCCCACAACAGATGCGCCACGTTTTTCACTCCAGGCATACGGTAGTTGGGCAGCTCCATGACAAAAGGAGCGACATCGCCTTTGGTTCCAAACCATTTGGTAAACAAAGCCGTGATAATTCCGACGATGATCCCTAACAGATACAAACCGATGAGCACTAGCCCACCATGATGAGGGAAAAACATACTGGTAAAGAAACCATAGATTGGAATTTTTGCTGAACAGCTCATGAAAGGCGTCAATAGGATAGTGCGCCAACGGTCATGGGTGGAATGCAATGTTCGAGTGGCCATGACTGCAGGCACAGTGCAACCAAAGCCGATCAGCATCGGGACGATGCTGTGACCAGTGAGACCGAGCTTCCTCAAGAAGCTGTCGCTCACAAAAGCCACTCGGGCCATGTAACCACTATCTTCCAACAGACTCAGGAAAAAGAAGAGCAAGATGATGATGGGCACAAAACTCAGTACACTGCCCACACCACCAAAGATGCCATCGACTACCAGCGACTGAACCGCTGGACTGACGTTCCATCGGGCAAGAGCGTTGCCAACGACTCCAGCAAGCCATGATATACCTTGGTCAAGCCAGTCTTGCAAGGGTGCGCCAAGCACATCGATGGAGAGCCAGATCACAGCCACCATCACCAAGACGAAGATCGGTATTGCCGTCCATTTGCCGGTGAGAATCTTGTCGATATGACGACTCCTTCGGTATTCTTTGCTTTCTTTGGGCTTCACAACCGTCTGGTCACAAAGTCTCTTGATGAATGTGAAACGCATATCGGCCATTGCAGCAGCACGGTCCAATCCTCGCTCATCTTCCATCTGAACGATAAGATGCTCCAAAGTCTCTTTCTCATTTTGCGACAATTGCAGGGCTTCAAGCACGAGCGGGTCACCTTCAACCAACTTGGAAGCGGCGAAACGAACAGGGATATCGGCACGTTGGGCATGATCTTCAATGAGATGCATGATGCTGTGCAGACAACGATGAACCGCACCACCATGGTCATCCTTGCTACAAAAGTCCTGACGCACAGGCGCTTCCTGATACTGGGCCACGTGCAAGGCATGGTCCACCAACTCAGAGATACCTTCGTTTTTAGCAGCGGAAATAGCTACCACAGGAAGTCCAAGAATACGCTCCATCTCATTTATCAGGATACTGCCACCATTGTTACGGACTTCATCCATCATATTGAGTGCCAATACCATAGGAACGCCAAGTTCCATCAATTGCATGGTCAGATATAAGTTTCGTTCGATGTTATTGGCGTCAACAATATTGATGATGGCTTTCGGCTTCTCATCGATGATGAATTGTCGAGAAACGATTTCCTCGGAGGTATAGGGCGACAGCGAGTAGATACCTGGAAGGTCGATGACCAAGGTCTCAGGATGTCCCTTGATGACGCCGTCTTTGCGATCAACTGTGACTCCAGGGAAATTACCCACATGTTGGTTGGCCCCAGTCAGCTGGTTGAACAAAGTAGTCTTGCCACAGTTTTGCTGTCCAGCCAGGGCAAAGGTCAGCTTTGTGCCTTTAGGCAGTGGAGTCTCATGGGTCTTGTCATGATAAATACCCGCCTCACCCAAGCCAGGGTGGGCGTTATGGTCGTGCAATGAAGTCACGTAAAGCTTGTTGGGCGCTTTGGTCTCGGCAGGCCTATCCTCTTCGGGATACGCTTCGACTGTGATGAGAGAGGCATCGTCCTTACGGAGCGTCAGGGAGTAACCATGGATCAACACCTCCATGGGGTCTCCCAGAGGGGCATACTTCACGACTTTGACAATGGCTCCGGGAATCAATCCCATGTCGAGGAAATGTTGACGACGGGGACCTTCGCCTTCAACGCTATGGATGATGGCGGAGTGGCCTATTTCTTGCTTATCTAAGGTTATCATGGTATGTATCTCCTATTCTAACCTGCAAAATTACATCTTAATCTCCTTTCTCGTCCTCCCTATTAGTAGCGAAATACAGCAAAAAGACTCGTCAAAAATAGGGATTTCAATCGATGACTAGCGGCGACTCGCGAGTCAAGTAACGCAAACTCACCTCGGGGCGGTTCTTTTTGTTGGCCACCTTACACGTAAAAGAGACCTCAGATCTCCCTTGGGGCAGCACAACATAACCGATGGGAGTCACTTCTTCAAGGACATTAAAGTCCCGATCTGTGATGCGGGCTATAGCATCGAAGCCATATACTAAAAACTGATTCGGTTGAATGGTGCAAGGAAAGGTCAACTCTTCTCCAGCGATGCGGACAGTAGGGTCGGTGATGGCCACTTTGCCTTCCACTTGGATACGTAACGCGAAACCACCCTCCTCTTCTGCCTTCCATTCCATAGGCTCGGCAGAGAGTTGTTCTGTATCGGAAGGGGCGAAATTGCAGCGGAAACGTCGTGAGACCTGCTGTTTGTAAAGCAGGAACTGTCCAAGGTAATTCTGTTCGAGATGCCAATCTTGGTAAGGATCCTTCAAAGACTCTTTTAGCTCCTCATCAAGCTTACCCGATGTCCTCAACTCGTCCCAGATGCGAGTCAGCGTCATGATGCTATCGACCTGTCCATATTTGTGCATGATGGTTTGTCCAATTACCAATCCATAACCAGCGTCAAAGGCGGCTGACTTCGCCAAAAGCCATTCCAGGTCTTCGAGCGTAGAACTATGTTGATGTCGATCTGCGACATGGATGCGGAACCATCCCAACATCAACGGGTCGCCCGTTCCAGCGTTTTCCATGGCCGACCAACGTTCCACATTTTGCACTCGCTGTGCTTCGTTCAGCAGCTCATGGCCAGGAGCGATGGAATACTCCACAAAGGTAATTCCAACGTCGTTGATGCGTTTTGTCAACCGTTGACGCACGGAATCCCTAAGAGAGCCATCGGGATACACATACCGTTCAGGATCGTCAGAGACTTTATAAGTGGGTGTCCGATGATGATGAGCCACCGCCTTGGTACCAAAGACTCCCCGTTGACAGTGATGCAGCAACATCAATTCACCGGCAGGTTCCATCGTACCATAAGAGATCAACTCATCGTCGATCAGCAACAGGTTCAAGGTGGAAGGCACGTTGAGGACCTCACTTTTGTAGATGGCCATGTCACGTTGCTCAGCGTTGATGTCGTCATATAGCCTAACCTCCCCTTGACGTAACAATTGCTTTTGGAACCGCGGAGCGAAGAAAGCATCGTTGGTACTGATGGCATCTGCATGGACAAAGATGCCGAGATCCACACCTTCAGAAGCCGCCTCTTGGACCATCTGGATCACGGAACGGTCGCCTTGAGGTGCGAAGTCAGGATTCCAAATATAATGCCCATAGGTTGAGAACGGATAACGATGCAACAGATACTCAAATCCCCCTTGGTGACAGCGGTCAAGCACCGACTCAAAATCCTTCTCAGCAAAATCCGTTACCAGATACGGCTTCGCCGACTGGCCCATCCCCTGCAATGAAAAAGCCAGTACAAACACAACCCCTATTAATCTCTCAATTCTCAATTCCCCTCAAGTCCTTATAAAGTCGTACAGCATACAAGTCCGTCATGTTCGAAATGAAATCGAGCACCGACTGGATTTTTGAATAGGCATCGTCATTCCAGGGTTTGAACTGCTCAGGAACCAAGCTAAGCAGTTTTTTGTGATACGTCTTCCCGGGTTCCATGATGGCAGCGGTAAACTCTTCTAGAAGAGTGCCCACCACATTAAAACCAGTTAGCTCAATTTTAACCACAGAAGGATGACGGTAGATATGTTTCACCGAATAATCACGACATTCGTTCAAAGCTTTCTCTTCATAGTCAGGAAGATAATTGATTAGGCTTCCGGTAAAAGAACCATCCATAATCTCCTCATAATGAGTTACATATACATCACTCACACAATTTACCAGCTTATTGATCAAAGCAGCACGCAGGAAAGCCATCCTTTCGTTTTCGTCACTCACCTCACGATACACCTCTTCCTTATGCTGGAAGAAGCCTTTATCGGACTTTGAATCAAAGAACGAGAGGAATGCTTTTTCTATGGCCTCCGTGCTGACGATACTGCGTTTGTGAGCATCTTCCATGTCGAGGATCAGGTAACAGATGTCGTCGGAGGCTTCCATCATGTAAGACAATGGATGACGGGCATAGACCAGATGCTCTGTGTCCATTCTTGGAATGCCACACTCACGCATGACTTCTTCGAAGACGGGAATCTCCGAGCAAAACACATTATATTTCTTTCGTTTCCCTTTGTCAAAGGAGGGATAAGGATACTTCACCAAGGTAGCCAAGGTTGCGGCAGTCAGCGAGAGGCCTCCCGGGCGACGGCCGTAAAACTGGTGGGTAAGCAGCCGGAAAGCGTTGGCATTCCCCTCGAAAGAAACCAGGTCGGTCCACTGTGCCGGTTGCACCTGGTTTTGGAACACCTTACCTGCTCCATCTTTGAAGAAGCTGCTTATAGTATCTTCGCCCGAATGACCGAATGGCGGGTTGCCGAGATCATGGGCCAGGCAGGCGGTAGTGACAATCGTCTCGATATCTGACTGATGATCAACCAATTCAGGATGAAGAGGCGTCAGTTTCTGCACCACCCGACAAGCGATGGAGCGTCCCACGCTGGCCACTTCGAGGCTGTGGGTAAGGCGATTATGAACCATCTGACTTCCTGGAAGAGGAAACACCTGGGTCTTGTTCTGCATCCGCCGAAAAGCGCTCGAAAAGATGATACGGTCATAGTCGCGCTGAAAAGAGCTGCGTATGTCAACACTCTTATGCGGAGAAGCGTATCGATGAGTGGAGAGGAGAGCGGGCCAGATCATGGGTATTGAGAGTTGAGAGTTAAAACTATGAGTTAAGAGATTGACGGGCGTAGGGGGTGAGATCTTGGGAGGCGAATTCACCTCTTAAGAACTTATAATAACCAGCAACAGCAACCATTGCAGCATTGTCGGTGGAATAGCTAAGACGAGGGATGAACACTTTCCAGTGGTACTTCTCACCCATGGCCAACATCGCATTGTGAAGGCCACTATTGGCACTCACTCCACCAGCAATGGCAACCGTCTTGATCCCAGTCTGTTTGGAGGCTTTCACCAACTTACCCATTAGGATATCGATGATGGTTTTCTGCACCGAGGCACAAAGGTCGGCTTTATATTCTTCGATGAAGTTGGGATTGAGCTTAAGTTGGTCACGGACAGTATATAAAATACTGGTTTTCAATCCACTAAAGCTATAATCCAAACCTGGGATATTGGGCTTGGCAAAGCTGAAGGCTTCGGGATTCCCGATTTTTGCCAGCTTATCGATAACGGGGCCACCGGGATAAGGAAGTCCAAGGATCTTGGCAGTCTTGTCGAAGGCTTCACCTGCAGCATCGTCGATGGTCTTTCCGATGACTTCCATGTCGAAATAGTCTTTCACCACGACAATCTGAGTATGTCCGCCAGACACAGTAAGACACAAAAACGGGAAATCGGGCACCTCAGTGTGGGTCTCATCGGTGGCAAAATGGACCAGGATATGGGCATTCATGTGGTCGATCTCGACCATCGGGATGTTCAAAGTCTGAGCAAAAGCCTTTGCAAATGAGGTCCCTACGAGCAGGGAGCCTAAAAGTCCAGGTCCACGCGTAAAAGCGATTGCAGATAATTGTTTTTTGTCTATATTTGCATCTTTCAAAGCCGTGTCGATGACGGGGATGATATTTTGCTGATGGGCACGTGAAGCAAGCTCGGGAACAACCCCGCCGTACTTCTCGTGAACCTTCTGACCAGCAATGACATTGGAGAGGACACGCGTGCCTTGAAGAACTGCGGCAGAGGTGTCGTCGCATGAAGATTCGATACCTAAAATATACTCGTTCATGAACTGAGATTTGGAGGCTCAAAATTATTAAAAAAAAGATTATACATAGCATCCTTGTGATCATTGTGGTGTTCATTTCGTTCATCATGAGCCTCTTTGTTGCTATTCAAGACCCTATCATTCAGAACTTTGCAATTCGTATCGCCGGAGGTTATCTTTCATCAAAAACCGGAGCCGACGTGAAAATCGGACGATTGTATATTTCTCCTGATTTCACCATTCATCTCGAAAAGTTTTCTGTTAAAGACTTAAACAACAGCGATTTACTAAAAGTAGAAGAGCTGATTGTTCGACCAAGCATGCAGGACATCGTCAACGGTGACATCAACATTGACCTGGTAGAATTGAATGATGCCAACGCCAACCTAATCACCTATGAAGGCGAGAAACATCTGAATTTCCAGTTTTTGATTGATGCGTTCGACACAGGAAAACCCAAAAAGAAAGACACCCCTTCCATACCCATCCAAGTCAACAAGATTGTCGTCAACGATCTGGATTTCCAGTTCTGGGACCAAAACAAAGACACTGTGACCACGACCGGAAATGGATTGATGAACTACGCCCATATTGTCGTAAATGACATCAACCTCAACTTGGAAGGATTGAACATCGTCGGCGACTCCATCACCGCCATGGTTCATCGTCTGGCCGCTGTGGAGCAAAGTGGTTTTACCCTTAATCATTTGGGTGCCAAGGTCAACGTTTCTCCTTCGGGCATCTTGCTCGACAGCCTTAACCTGGAGACGAACAACAGCCAACTGGATCTCGACCTCCACCTTCTCTATCCTCGATACAAAGCGTTGGGCAGCTTCCTCGACTCCGTCATTTTCGACAGCAAGATACGGCAAAGCGATCTGTTACTCAGCGACTTGGGACCATTCTCAAAAGTTTTGTATGACATGCCCGACCTCATCAGGATGGAAGGGCTGATGAATGGGCCGATCAAACGATTTCAGCTGAACAAACTCAAGGTACGAATTGGCGATTCAACCCGTTTTGATGGTGACATCACCTTGGAGCCCATCGACTTCCTCAACGGCAACCAGATGCTTAACATCAAGAAACTGAACTACTCCTACGATGACCTGGCCAGGTTCCGCATCCCCGGACCATCCAAGACCATTCCCCTCCCACCAATGCTCAAGGCTTTGGGTAAAGGAACCATCGACGGAGTGTTCTCTGGATCAATGGACAAGTTCATCGCCGACCTTAACGTCACTTCTGAGATTGGCAACCTCAAGGCCGACATCACCAAGCACCGTAACGAGTGGAACTACGATGTCTATGAAGGATATATCAATGCTGAGCATCTAGACATCGGCACTCTGGCCAACGCCTCCAACGTCATCAAGACCATCAGTCTGGAATCAAACGTCATCTGCAGGATCGGAAAGGGCAACGATATCGACCTCGACATTGACGGCAATGCCTATGACGCCATCCTGCTAGGCAACTCCATCGATGAAATCTCGATGAACGGCAACCTGCACAAAAACCAATTCAACGGCAAGATCAGTATCGAGGATGACGAGCTCGACCTTGACTTCAAAGGCCGTTTCGACTTTAGCGACCCCAAATCGCTCGGCGGAGACTTCCAAGCCGACATCGTCAAAGCCGACCTCAACAAACTCAATATCATCAAAGACGATGAAGAAGCCTCTTTGTCAGCCTCCATCACCGCTGACATGACTAGCATCAACAACTTCAACAATGCTGAAGGAAACCTCATCATCAACGACCTTGTCTTTGCCAACAGAAAAGGGAAACTCGTCATGGACGAACTCACCGCATCCATCGCCAACGACAACCTTTTGCAGAAAAAGATCCAACTCGACTGCGACTTCTTCGACTTTACCATGGCCGGCAAGATGGACTTTGCTACCATTGCCACCAGCTTCAAACAATACCTGAACTCCTATGTGACCATCCCACAATGGCAAGAAGAACTCGAAGCCTTTGAACAAGAGGACAGAATTGCCAACCAAGACTTCATCGTACAGATGAACCTCAAAAACCCCAAGCCACTCACTCAGATGTTCATCCCCAACATAAGCATAGCCAAAAACACCTCCTTTAATGGCACATTCACCTCACGATCCAATATGCTGAATCTCACAATGAGATCCAAATATTTGAATATCAACAATATAAAAATAAACAACATCGAATGTAGAAGCCAAAGCTCCCCAAGACGGTCATCCACTCGATTGCATCTGGACAATATCATTTTGAGGGATAGCACGGAAAAGAGCCCTTCAGTCATCGGCTTGGACGACCTTAGCATTGTGGCCAACTTGCGAAACGACAGCATCATGACCGACATCCTATGGGATGACGCCACAATCGATGACCACAACAGGGCCAACATCCGTACTGCCATGGTGATCAACCCCAATGGCGGGCGTTTCAGCATCTATGAGTCAAGCATTCTTCTGAACGACACCCTATGGACGTTCAACCCGAATAATTTCATCGAGATTGATAGCAGCAACATACAACTATCGAATGTAGAACTGGTCAGCAACAACCAAAGCATCAAAATCGACGGCAGGATTCCCAACACCGTCAACGACACATTGTTTGCCTCATTTAACCATTTCAATCTCAGTAATATAAACTTCATTTTAGAGGGCAAGGGCATGGAGCTTGCCGGACGAGTCAACGGGAAAGCCCAAGTGTGCGACATCAAAGAAAAACCTACCCTCGTTGCCAATCTTTTAGTCAAGGACTTTGGCATCAATGGTGAGGTCTTCGGCGATGCGGAGATCCTTAGCCTTTGGGATAACGAGAGGGAAAGCATCGATTTGGACTTGGGGCTTATTGAGCATGAGCATAAGACCATCGACCTTAAAGGAGCCTTCTATCCGCGACGGGAACAAGACAACCTCGACTTCAACCTGGGAATCAACGACTTAAATCTTGGGATTTTAGAGCCCTTTGCTCAAGGCATCGCCCAACGCATTCAAGGTTTGGGCAATGGATCCCTCAGCGTGAAAGGTGAACTCAGCAGGCCTCAAGTTGATGGTTTCCTAAAAATCAAGGAAGGCGGTGCCAAAATCGACTTCCTCAACACCTACTACACCTTCAGTCCTTCCATCACCATCAACGACAGCTTGATCTCTATCAATGAGTTCTCCTTGACCGACACCTTGGGAAACTCTGCTTCAGTAGTGGGACATGTGTCACACGACCGTTTCAAGGATTTCTATCTAAATCTCAGGATGGCACCCAGAGACTTTTTGGCCATGGCATCCAATGCTTCAACCAGCCCATCGTTCTATGGCACAGCCATCGCTAGTGGCATCGTCGAAGTCAAAGGCCCATTCAACGACATAGAACTATCCGTAAGGGCGAGGACTAACAAAGGTACCGTGATGACCATCCCCATTGGAGGCAAAACCAGTGTACGCAAACACGATTTCATCGTCTTTGTTGACAATCGGGAGAAAGCAGTGGATGAAGAAGAAGTCGTTGTGGTAGAGAAAAAAGAAAAACCTGCCAACAACTTCCGGATCGGTTTGAACTTGGCGGTCAACAGCGATGCCCAAATCAAGATTGCCTTACCTGACGGCCTCGGGGCGATGGAAGCCAGAGGCGACGGCAACATTCGTCTTGGCGTAAGCCGCAACGACCTGTCGCTCATCGGCGATTATGTCATCAGCGACGGCAGCCTGAGCCTTAACATCCAAGATTTAATTCACAAAAGCTTCTCACTCGATCCAGGAAGTAGGATATCGTGGACTGGCGACCCTGTCAACGGAACCATCAACGCAACGGGTGTCTATCAAACCAAAGCTTCCCTCGCCTCATTGGGATTGGGCGACTCCACCAACATGAACAACACCAACGTCAAAGTGGAATGCTTGGTGCGACTGAAAGACAAACTCATGAACCCCGAGATCACCTTTGGCCTCAGGTTGCCCAACGCCACCGAAGACCTTCAACAGGCCGTCTTTAGCATCATCGACACCACCAACCAATCCGTGGTGTTCACCCAAACCCTGTATCTGCTGGCTTTCAACTCATTTAACTACGGCGAGAGTTTCGATGGCATGGGCTTGGTGACCGGCCAACTCACCGACTACCTGTCGAAATTTGTCAGCGACCTCGACATCAACTTCAACTACAAGGCCGGAACCGACTATAACAACGAAGAGATGACCGTGGCCATGCGAAAGCAACTGTTTGACGACCGTCTCACCATTGAAACCAACTTCGGTGTCATCATTCCGACCAATACCTACACCAATAGCTCCACCGCCATCGTAGGTGACGTCAACATGGATTACAAGATCACCAAGGACGGACGGTTCAGCGCACAGGTATTCAACCGGTCCAACTACAACACCATGTACTACCAGTACTCCTACTACAAGATGGCTCCATACACACAAGGCATCGGCCTCTCCTACAATAAGAGTTTCGACAAGTTCAAGGACATCTTCAAGAAACAACCCGTAATGATCAGGCCCAACCGGCCATTCATCGAAAAAAGAGACGACCAAAACCAAGACGACAATGAATCCTCAGAATAAACCTTTCAAAGTATATCAGGCTTCAGCCGGCTCCGGTAAAACCTACACCATTGTCAAGGAATACTTGTCGTTATGCCTGAAAAGCGAGGCCTCCACAGCCAACTATAGCCATATCTTAGCCATCACTTTCACCAACAAGGCGGCCAACGAGATGAAGGAAAAGATCACTGCCCAGTTGAATCTCATCATCGACAGCGACCCCAACGAGGCACCCCAAAACATGGAAGCCGACCTTATCGAGGAGCTCAACATCGAACGCAACACCCTGAAAAACAACGCTAAGCTGCTGTTCCAAAAGATCATCCACGACTATAGCAGTTTCTGTGTCTCGACCATCGACGCATTCTTCCAAAAAGTCGCACGCACCTTTGCCAAAGACCTCAACCTCCCTTCACAGTTCAACGTAAGCATCGACGAGGATGAGGTGGCCGATGCCATCACCGACCGTATCGGAGAACAACTGGGCGTCAACAACCCATTTCTGACCAAGATACTGGAAGACTATTGTGAGATGAAATTTGAGTCGGATAGCAAACCCAAAGTAGCCCAGAACATCCACTCCTTTGTCACAGAACTATTCAAGGAAAGCACCTTCCAGAAAAACGAACAGAATCAGTTCCTCACTGAAGAACAATACAAAGAAACTCAGGAATACTTTTACAAGAACATTAACGGTTTTGAATCGTCATGCAAGGGTTTTCTGGTTCAATTTGACAAATTTCTCAATGACAACACTTTGACTGTCAATGATTTCAAAGGAAAATCAAGAAGTCCAATCCTATCCCTGGTAAACAAACTAAAAGAAAAGAAATACGAACTGCTCACTGCCTCACAGGAAAAGATCCTTGACGATGACAACATCTGGTATGCCAACGACCGAATCGCCACACTTGATTACCAATTCCGCGATCTGACAATTCCTTTTATAAAGAGATACCAAAGTGAAATCACCAACTACCTATTTTTAAAAGAACAGATCAAACAACTGAGTTTCTATGTCTTGCGGTCAAAAATCAAGGCAGAAATCGACGATTATATTGGAGAGGAGATGGTCGTTCACATTTCCGAATTCAATAAACGCATCAACGATATTTTGGGTGACTTCTCGGTGCCTTTCATCTATGAACGTTTAGGCGAACATTTCAAACACATCTTCATCGATGAGTTCCAAGACACCTCCATCTTGCAATGGCAAAACATCCTTCCACTTATTGACAACAATCTGGCCAATCAGCATTTGAACATGATTGTTGGCGATGGTAAACAATCCATCTATCGTTGGCGCAACGGTGAGGTCGGGCAGATTGTCAGCTTGCCGCTGGTCTTCAACAAGCCCGAAAAGAGTCCAGCTTTTGACATCATCGAGCAAAATCTTGTTAACAATTTCAATTTCAATGAATTAGATCATAACTATCGATCTTTCAGGAACATCGTTGATTTCAATAATGCGTTTTTCCTTTTCGGAAGCAACAATTACCTATCAGAGGAAGCCAAGAAGGTCTATGTCAACAATGACGAAGTGCTAAACAAACATGTAGGCATCAAGCAAGAGGGGGTCATTGAGGAAAAAGGCTTAGTCCAGGTTGAATTGTTCGACCCCGAAGAACCCATGGATGAGCCCATGCTCACCCGCATCAAGGAATTGATTGAAGAATTGCTGGACCACGGCTTCAACAAAGGAGACATCACCATTTTGGTTCGCTATAACTCAAAAGGATCACTGGTGGCTAACTATCTTCACAGCCAAGGTATTGAAGTGATTTCACCGGAGGCGATCCTATTGAAATCGTCAGAAAAAGTATTGCTGATTATCAGCACATTGCAATATTTAATCCATAGCGACAACAAGGTAGCCATTGCCAATGTTCTTTACCATTGGAATGCCACCCATGTAACTGATTTCAAGGGCGACGTCAGCCAGACCTTTGTTTTGGTGAACGACATCGCTGATGGAAAAGCCAGCCTTGAAGAGCAATTACAGCTCACACCTCATCAGCTCCATTCGCTGTTGGCCAATGCCTATAGCCTTTACGACCTCTGTTCGGCCATCGCTCGAGTTTATGGATTCAACACGGTGAGCGACTCCTTCATCAATTTCCTTCTTGACAAGGTTTATGATTGGCAGTCGGCCGATGCACACGGAATCGAGCGCTTCCTCGATTATTGGGACAAAAAACAAAACACGCTCTCCATCCTTACCAACGACACGGATGCCGTCAAAGTCATGACCATCCATAAGTCGAAAGGCTTGGAGTTCCCCGTGGTAATCTATCCGTTCGTCAACGATGATATTGTCAAAAAAACAGCTAAGGCTCAATGGTTTACTCCAGAGCAGTTAGGATTCCAACCGATACCCAACATCTCCAAGATACAATTCACGCTAAGTGACAGTCGTTCAAAATGGACGCCACAAGTTGCTACACTCAGGAAGATTGAAAGCGACAAGATGCAGCTCGACAAGATGAATCTCCATTATGTCGCGTTCACCAGAGCGAAACAGCGGCTTTACGTTATGACTCAGGCAAGTAAAGATTTCGATAAGATGCCCATCAATGCTTTCTTGCAAAGTCCCAACAGTCCATCCGACTTAGACATCAAACACGTTGAAAATGAGACGGATTGGCCTTCTGTTTACCAATTGGGAGATCCCGAAACCAACAAGGTCGAGAAGAAAAACAATGAAGGCAATGAACAAGTCTTTGAATTTTTGAATGAGTCCTCTTCGGGCGATTGGTTCAACAAGATCAGCATTGACCCTAATCCCAGCATGTTTTGGGCTACTGAAAGCAGGAGCTTCGAGCCTCGCGAATGGGGTTTGCTGGTCCACCAAATCCTTTCGGAGGTTGAACATTCCGAAGACCTTGACCGAGTTCTTCAGCCTTACATTGATGACGGCACCATAGACGAACCTACAGCCAACATGTTGGCGAAGGTGTTCCATAACATGGTCAACGAACCCACCATCAGTGAGGCTTTCAGTGCTCAGGCCAAGGTGAGGAACGAGCGTGAGCTGCTGACCGATGACAACACCACCAAACGTCCTGACCGTTTTGCCGAGCTGCCTGACAAGATTTATCTGTTGGACTACAAGACGGGGCAGCCGAACAAGGACGACATCGAGCAGCTGGCAGGATACAAACGCATCCTCCAGACCATGGTCACCAAACCAATTTATGCCTATTTGGTGTACCTCAACGAAAACAACATTCAAATCATCCATAAATAGCAAGCAACTATGAAAAAACTAATTACGCTGGTTCTTCTGTTGAGCATGGGCCTCTTGACGATGGCCCAAGAAGAAGCAAAGATGCTCCGTTTCCCCACCATCCACGGCAACACCGTAGTCTTCACCCATGGTGGCGATCTCTACAGCGTCAACATCAACGGTGGTGTCGCACACAAGATCACCAACGACGTTGACGGTTATGAGATGTTCGCTCGTTTCTCTCCCGACGGCAAACACCTTGCCTTCACTGGGCAATACGATGGAAACACCGAAGTCTATGTAATGCCTTATCCTGAATGCGGCACCCCTACCCGACTCACCTATACGGCGACATTGAGCCGCGATGACGTGAGCGACCGCATGGGTCCGAACAACATCGTGATGACTTGGAAAGACAACGAGAACATTGTTTTCCGTTCGCGCAAACAGAGCTGGGACGACTTCGTCGGCCAGCTGTTCATCGCCAACATCGAAGGTGGCATTGCCGAGCAACTCCCGCTCCCTGAAGGCGGCTGGATCTCCTACTCACCCGATGGCAAGAAAATTGCCTACAACCGCGTAATGCGTGAGTTCCGCACCTGGAAATACTACAAGGGAGGTATGGCTGACGACGTTTGGATTTACGATTTCAAGAGCAAGAAGATCGAAAACATCACCAACAACGATGCCCAAGACATCTTCCCTATGTGGGTGGGCGACAAGGTTTATTTCTGCAGCGACCGTGATCGCACGATGAACCTCTTTGTCTATGACCTCAAGACCAAGCAAACCACCAAGGTGACCGACTACACCTATTATGACATCAAATATCCTTCGCTGGGGGACAACGACATCGTTTATGAGAACGGTGGCGAACTTTTCCGTTACAACCTGAAAGACGGCAAGGTATATCCCATTCCAGTGAAGATTGTTGACGACGGCAACTCCACCCGCAGCAAATACATCGACTGCAGCAAGTTCATCAGTTCAAGCTCTATTGCCCCTGACGGCAAGCGTGTGGCTTTCGGAGCCCGTGGCGACGTGTGGACCGTTCCCGCCAAGTCGGGTATCACCCGCAACCTCACCCAAAGTGATGGCGTCCACGACCGTGATGTCGCCTGGTCACCAGATGGCAAATACATCGCCTATATCAGCGACCGGACTGGAGAAGACGAAATCTACATCCAAAGCCAAGACGGAAAAGAAGAGGCCATCCAACTCACCGATCATTCCGACACCTACAAGATGGATCCAAGTTGGTCGCCCGACAGCAAATATGTCACATGGTACGACAAGATGAACCGTCTTAACATTGTGGAGGTCAGCAGCAAGAAAGTCACTGTGGTGGCTGAGAACAAGACCGGTGAGATGCGCGACTATGCCTGGTCGGCTGACAGTCGCTGGATTGCTTATACCATGCCTAGCACCTTCGGCGTGAGCCAGATTCATATTTACAACGTGGTCTCAGGCAAAGACGAAGTGGTTACCGAGGAATTGTTCAACGCCTCCAGCCCCACCTTCGACAAAAACGGCAAATACCTGTATTTCACCTCCGAGCGCGACTTCCGACCCACCTATAACTGGACCGAATGGAACCACGTTTATACTGACATGACCCGCATCTATCTGCTCACCTTACAAAAAGACACCCCTTCACCGTTCCTCACGGAAAACGACGAGGTGAAGGTTGAAGGAGAAAAGAAAGATGGTCAAAAAGAGGATGCGAAAGAGCCTGAACATAAAGACGGCAAGAAAGGCAAGGGCGGCGACAAGCCTGGCCCAGGTCCGGAGAAATCGAAGAAAGAGGCTCCCAAAGAAGTGAAGATCGACTTTGAAGGCATCACCCACCGCATCGTCGTACTACCGGTCAACGCTGGCAGCTACCGCAACCTGACTGGTGTCATGGATGGCCTTTACTATGTTGGCGGAGGACGTGGCAGTGGTGGATTGGGATTCTTCGATGCCAAGACCAAGAAGTGCACTAACATCGGTGGAGGCATGGGCTACCAGCTCACTGCCGATGGCAGCAAGATGCTAATTCGCGAACGTGGTGGTTATAAGATCATCAACGCCCCGAAAAGCCCAATGCCGGGTGGAGGCTCCAAGGAAGGACCTGCAGGCATGGGCGGCAACAATAGCAAAGACGACGGCACACTCGACCTCGGACAGATGAAGAAATGGGTCAACCTGAAGGAAGAATGGACCCAGATGCTCAACGAAGCGTGGAGACAGGAACGCGACTTCTTCTATGCGCCCAACATGCACGGCGTGGATTGGCCTGCCATGAAAGAGAAGTATGGACGACTTGTGCCATATTGCTCCGACCGTTACGACCTCACCTACCTCATTGGTGAGATGATTGGTGAAATCAACATCGGCCATGCCTATGTCGGCGATGGCGACCGTCTCAAACCCGAACGCATCAAGCTCGGACTGCTTGGCGCACAGATTCACCGCGACAAGTCGGGATACTTCCAGATTGACAAGATTCTCAAAGGCGAGAACTGGAACGAGAAGACTCGTTCGCCCCTCACCGAAGTGGGCATTGACGTGAAAGAAGGCGACTACATCATCGCCATCGACGGACAGAGCACCAAGGACATGAAAGACATGTACAAGGCACTGGTTGGCAAAGCCAACACCCCTGTGCTTCTCACTGTCAACGGCAAAGCCTCTGAAAGCGGAAGCCGCGACGTGGTGGTGAAACCCATCGCCGACGAGAACGGACTGTACTACTACAACATGGTTCAAGACAACATCGAGAAGGTAAATAAGGCCACCAACGGCCAAGTGGGTTACATCCACATCCCTGACATGGGCGTGGATGGCCTGAACGAATTTGCCAAGTACTTCTATCCTCAACTCGACAAGAAAGCCCTCATCATCGACGACCGCGGCAACGGAGGCGGCAATGTCAGCCCGATGATCATCGAGCGCCTGCGCCGCGAACTCTCCATGTATGACATGATGCGCAACTGCGAACCCGAGACTAAACCCACCAAGATGGTGCTAGGCCCCAAGGTACTGTTGTTCAACAAGTATTCCGCTTCCGACGGAGATCTCTTCCCCTACCAGTTCAAGAAACACAAGATCGGCACCACCATCGGCACCCGTTCATGGGGTGGTGTTGTGGGAATCCGTGGCAGCTTGCCGTTCATCGACGGAGGCACCTTGACTCGTCCGGAGTTTGCTCCATTTGACGAAAAGGGCAATTGGGTCATTGAGGGTTATGGTGTCGATCCCGACATCGTCATCGACAACGATCCCGCCCATGAGTTCGAGGGCATCGACGACCAGCTGAACAAAGCCATCGAAATCATCTTGAAACAGATGAAAGATTATCCTGAGATCCCCGCAATCCCAGCGTTCCCGGACAAATCGAAATAACACCAAAAAAAATAAGGGGTTTATCAAAACCCCTTATTTTTTTGTTCCCTGATTTGGGCAATTCTTACTTCGTCAAGAAGTACAAGCCGACGCAAACGCCGATGCCCAACAGAACGGCCAAGATAACTCTCAGGGCAGAGACAGGAGCCTTGCCACCGACCTTGCCCGTCTGACCATTGACTACGAACTGATAGACTTTCTCCTTGAACTTGAAGGAGGAAATCCATACAGGCATCAAGAGATATTTGTAGGTGATCTTACTGTAAAGGGTAGAGAATCGCAACGAGTCAACCTTATCGGCTCTCCACTTGCCCTTGGCATACTGGCTGATATCGGTTCTCAGTTTCGACTGTATCTTTTTTTGCGCCTCTTCCCAACCATCTTTCAGACCTATGGAATAACGCTCGGCAGCAAAGCCAGCCACCACCTGGGGTGAATAAGGCACCATCTTCGAGAAGTTGAAGGGCTCACATTGCTTCACTCCCGAGTCAGCATGCCGCTTGGAGGCCATCACCGTCTCATCATCGAAGAACTCCTGATATACGCCACTCACGCTATGCCAGTCGGTCACCGTCTCCGTCTTGTCACCTCTTTTGACTGTGCGGTTATAACCCACACGTGCCGTAAAGTTATTGGTAGTCTGGGCATCGAAAGTCCAATATGGGAGATACACCCCTTGGAATGCCTCGGGTTGTGCGCTCTGTTTCGCCTTGCGAGGGGTAAAGAGCTTTTTCTTGAGCCACTTCGTGAAGTAGTCGCCCGCTTTGTCTTTAGGAACAGAGAACGGGCAAACAGCACCGGGAGCGATAGAGTTTTCGGTAGCATTGGGCATCACATGCGTCGAGCCACAGAAAGGGCAAACTGCTGCGGTCTCAAGAGCGTCGTAGATAGTGACAGCACCACAGCTCTTGCATTCCACCGTTTTCTTCTCCGCACCCCACTCAAAACTCTCCTTGTTGACCGCCGACTCAAAGTCAATCTCACAGATCTCACCTTGGGTAGAAGGATCTGGCAACTTACAGTGATAGCCACAATAATCACAAGCCATCTCCCCTGTTTTAGGATCAAATGTCACCGTTGCCCCACAATTCGGGCACGTCTTTCCATCGAAAGAAACGGTCGATTCAGCCTTATAATCTTGAAGGTTATCGTAATCTGACATGGCAAAAAAGATTATGGTTAGACAAAAACAATAGCAAAGATATACATTTCTTCTATTGTCCAACCATCAGATGGTAATATTTTGGCTGGTAATTTTCTTGATAATCGGCCATGATCTCCGGATGGAAAAAACAGATGAAGTCTGCAAGCAAGATGTCAGGCTCGATTTGCGACTTCTCGAAGTAACCCGTCTCTTGGATGTCGCACACCAAGATTCGGTGGTTCTTATAGGCATCGAATAGCGCATAGATGGCATTCTCTTTCTTCAACGACTCGTAGGTCATCGGCAAGGAGGTGGAATTGGCCACCCTCCAAAAGTCGGCGTGTTTTGCCTGAGCCAAGATCGTTTCGGAGTCGAGCGGGAAACTGGCTGTGGAAGGATTGTCCTTCCAGATATAATCGGCTCCGGCATCAGCAAAAAGTTTGGCAATGTAGCTCTGTCCACCAGCGATGTACCATTGCCCATTGAAGGCCAAGTCGGAAAAAACGGTTGGACGCTCCGACACTTCGGCACAGAGACCAGAAAGCTGCTGATAACGAGTCTCTATATCTTCAAACCAAGCATCCGCCTCTTCTTCACGTCCAGTCATCATCCCCACGACACGAATCCATTCTGCCCTGCCCAATGGAGTGTTTTCCAGATAATCGGCGAAGGGAAACAATGCGGCGCCAGTGACTTTCAGATTCGTCTGGTTACCATCGAAATAAGGAGAATACAAGATGATGTCGGGACGCATCTGAATCACCGATTCGACATCCATGGCCGACTCGGTGCCGACGTCCTTGATCACGCCTTCCTTTAGCAGGGCAATCATCTGAGGATCATGCACGTAACGTCCTTCAAGGATTCCCTTTACCCTTGAGATCTCATTCAATTGCATGAACACCGACCATTGGGTGGAAGAGAAAGAAATCACCGATTGCACTGGCAGCTGAACCACAACAGCCTGCCCATCAGTGACTTTTGCAGCATCATGTTGTTCATCAACCAAAGCAAAACTCCCTAACGATGCCGTCGAATCCCAAGGATTCAAGACTTCCATTCGGTAACCATAGTCGGTAACATAGGCGGTCACGTTCTTGGCATAACGAAAGAGGTTTTCACTCAAAACCGATTTCTCGGAAGTAGTGGTAGAGACAGACTGCTGGTTCCGCCCCCTACATGCAGCGAGGACAAGCAAGAACGCGCATCCGAGGAAGATACTTATTCGGACAAAGCTTCGAGACACTCTTTGCATAGACAATTGTTATAGACACTTAGTTTAGCACGAGTGGCTTCAGTCAATTGCACCTTGGAGCACCAGCAATCCTTGGAGTGGATGCACTCGAACTCCTTGCCACATCTTGGACATTGTTTCTTCATAGTCAAATCCCTTTAAAAAGAAAATATCCGGGGCAGACGCCCGCAGAGAAAGAGGACAGCAAGACACCATCAGAAGAGTAACGATACACTTGGCCATTCACCATGTAGTTTTTGGCATCGCTGACGTAAATGTCACCATTCGATGGATTAACGGCAATCTTAAAGAAGGTCTTCCCCTCTCCAGAGATAAGGAACGGATCGTCACTTTGAGGGCTATTCACCGAGATACGAAGCACATTACCATCCACAATACAATAGAGGTATTCCCCTCGCGGATCGATGGCCAGTTCTGCAGCGCTAGAAGCAAAGCTACGCTCACAAGTAGCCTTTTTTGTCAATGGGTTAATGCACCACAAAGAAGGATATTCCTCTTCTTCATCCCAGAAAGCTCCCTCACAAAGCACCCATATCATACCATTCCGATCGACGACCATACCGTTGGGCTCCTTGCCGACCACAATCTCTTGTACTTTCAAGTCATTTTGAGCATCAACAACCATCACGGTATTGTTCACCACCGAAGTATTGTAATAATTCGACCAGTTGGTGACATAGACCTCCCTGCCCACCAAAACCATGGTCTCCGTGGGTTTTCCCATGGCAATCGTACCAGTGATGGTCATCTCTTCGGGATCAACGATGTAGAGATCCGCAGAAGCCAAGTCGCTCACGTAAACCTTATTCGGTGCCAGTGGAAGCATGTATCTTGGCGAGATAAATCCATCGAGAAGATAAGGTTGTGTCGTGTCACACTTAAGAGTCTGGGCATCAACTTTATAGATATAGTTGCTATTGTTGACCACGATATACAACTTCCCATTAATCAGCGCAAGGCTCTGGGCCACATCTCCAATTGGGGCACCATTGACGCGGTAAAACAGATTGTTTGCCGCTGTATCCGCTTCAGTATCATAGAAGGTAAGCGAGGCATTGGCATACATATATGTACCCTGATTCAACACAAACACTCCTTTACCAATGTTGATGCCCGAAGGAGTGACAGGGTCATCGGGATGGCATGAACAGAGCAACAGGGAAAGGACGACCGAAAGGAACAAGATTGCTTTTTTCATTGTTTTATCAGTTTTTTGACGATCATTGTATTGTCAGCGACCACACGGACAAGATACATGCCAGGTGCAAAGCTCGACACCTCGATCGAAGCCTCGGTAGTATTCAACAATTGTTGACCCTCAAGGGTAAAGATGTCAACGGATTGTATGTTGTTGCCTTGGACAGTCAACAAGTCGCGCACCGGATTGGGCAGCAACTTGATGGAGAGGTCGTTGACGCTATTGACGGAATAATGTGCCAGATCATGGATGACACCTACGGCATCGAGGTCAAAGCCACTGGACTCGAAGGGAGTTGGCCAAGGGTCATTGACGACATGTCCTTCTGAGTCATAGGATGCAAATTCAGGTTTGACAGTGCCCACCACATCAATAATTTTCACATGGGTGATGTTGTTTTTGTTGAGCAACTCCGTGTCGGGCAGTTCATCCAGGTCGAAAGGAGTGCCAAAATGGGGGAAGTATTTCCCTGCAAAGTTATGGACCAACTTAGGATCAGTACACTGGAACGAAGTGACCTGTGGCGTTTCAGGGATGTTGCTTATGGCAGGAAAACGGAAATAGTTTTCTCCATCGGAACTCACTTCGACGAAGGCCAGTTCAAGGAAGTAAAGGTTGGTATCCTGCTCAGATTTCAGTGGATTCTCAAACACGGCAAAGTCGAAGCCTGGTCCGTTGCAGATGGGCGAGGCAAAGGTCAGCACCGCGTTGCCTCCATCACCGAGGCTTACCAACAGGGTGTCGTCAGCTTTTCCCAAGGCATCTTCTTCGACACCATATGAGGCGAGGCCCATCGCAGGTCTGTCGATACGTCTAGGTCCACGTTCGACGACACAGCCGGTAGCCCAACCAACAAACGCCGACGAGTCGGCGTTGATGGCGGTACTTCCCTCCTGCCCTGCCGGTGGCGCAAACTGCGCCATCGACAGAATCGGGAGGATAACTAAAAATATGGATAACAACTTTTTCATTTTACAGAGAGCTTGACGGTCTGCCTGCTATTAGCGTCCTCAACGGTGACAAAATAGAGGCCAGGCACGTAATTGGCAGTCTCGATGCGGACAGGATCTGCCGTCGTATTGACAGCAAAGCTATTGAGGATTCTTCCCTGAAGGTCGCTGACCGTCACCATGGCGTTACCGCTCATCTTATCAATACTGAGCATGGAGAAAGCTGATGCTGGGTTGGGGTACAGTGAGAGAGTCGTAGCATTTTCAATGACTGAGGTGTTGTTGGAGACTGGAGTGACTGGAGTTTCCCATACCAGCGTCCATGGAGCGATCTCGGTTCCGCAGGACTCGTCGCCCCACTTGACGAAGTCGCCATCTTGGATGGGCTGCTCATCAAAACCATACCATGCCATGGAGCCATTGAGGTTATACATCCAATACATGCCCACAAGACCCAAGTGGATACCATTGACATCGAAAGTGATGTCGGTCAGAAACGAGCCGTCAGCACTATAAGCAAAACGGCTATCCTTTTCTGCGATGGCATCCATCACCTCTTTGAGGATCACCTCGTCGGAAGAAAAACGGTAACCCCAAGCAAGGCAAGTGTCAGGATCAGCCCAGTTGACAGCAAACACCATGGCGTGGTCGCCCTCGCCAACCCAATACACGATTTCCTCGGAGTCGATCATGGCCTCTTCAGCCAGCGGATAGACAGGGACCACAGGAGCCTCCCAGACATAGACCCAGTTTTCTGGATCGATGATGGTTCCACAGTTAGTGTCACCCCATTTCACAAGGTCACCATCCACGATGATTTTAGTGTCATAATACTCCATTGACATCTCACCATTGACATTGTACATAAAATAACCATATTCAGTGATACCAAGATCGAGAAAACCATCATTGAATTTGATATCATTGACAAAACTTGCAGGAGCATCAAACGAGAAGCGGTAATCGGCATCAGCGATGGCTGCCATCATCTCTTTCACGGTCGTAGGATCGGAACCGAAACGGAATCCCCAAGCCAGACAGGTGTCGGGCTCAGCCCAATTGACAGCAAGGATAGCTTGGTTCTCACCTTCGCCAATCCAAAAGCGGATGTCGGCGGGGTCGATAGTTGAATCTTGTTGTGCCTGAGCGTTAACACAGAACAGGCTGAAAATTCCCATAAGGAACAAAAGGGTAAAGTTTTTACGCATACGCAATCGTTTTAAAGGTTAATAATTCATTTTCCCTCAAAACTTTTAGGACGGGTTGGGTACACCTATTTCAAAAGAGGAAGGCCAGCTCTTATCCCGAAAGCTTTGTTTCAACGACATGAGGCAGGTCTTCTGACTTCAGCTTTAGCTTGTCGCCTTCCCATCCAACCGGCGTCAGACAGTGGCATTGTGGCAAGCCTGCAACCAACACAGCAGCGGGAACTGTCCGGGATTCACACCCGATTCCCTATTGAGTCCTTTCGGACACCACATATCGGATGCAAATATACGCTTTTTATTTTTTGTTGTTCCAAAATGTTTGGAAATCTTCATAATTTCTTCTCAGCAGATCCGGAATGTCGAGGTTGTATGGGCATCGGCTCTTACACTGGTCGCAATGCACACAATTCTCGATCAACTTCATCTTTTCTGCCCATTCCTCCGTGAGGTAAACGCTTAATGGTGCGCGGCGCAGGAAGAGGCTCATGCGGTTGCAGTCGTTGATCTGGATGCCGACCGTACAAGGCATGCAATAGCCGCATCCTCGGCAGAAATCGCCCGAGAGGCTCTTTCGGTCCGCCTCGATCTTTTGCCACATCTCGGCATTCAGTACGGGAGGATTGGTCTGGTAAGAGATGAACTCATCCAACTCGCTCTCTCTTTGGATTCCCCAGATGGGCAGCACATAGTCGTATTGATCGAGAAAGGCGTAAGCCAAGGCCGAGTCAGTGATCAGGCCTCCAGAGAGGGCTTTCATGCAGATAAAGCCCATGCCATGCCCACGAGCGGCCTCCACGATGGCGAGATCCTCATCTGACGAGAGGTAGGAGAACGGATATTGCAAGGTATCGTAACCGCATTGTTCGATAGCTTCCAAAGCCACGGATTGCCTATGGTTACTGATGCCGATGAAACGCACCTTACCTTGGCGCTGTGCAACCTTCATCGCATCGTACAGACCCGCCTTGTCGCCAGGCTTTGGGCAATATGGAGGATTATGAAACTGATAGATGTCAAGGTAATCTGTCTTGAGGTTGGTCAACGTGGTATGAAGGTCTTTCCAAAACTCTTCAACGGTCGAAGCGCCCGTCTTCGAGGCAATCACAATCTTCGACCGCCGATCGCTGAAGGCTTCGCCTAGTTTCTCCTCGCTATCGGTATAGAAACGGGCCGTGTCATAAAAGTCAACACCGTTGTCATAGGCCTTATGAAGCAAGCTGACTGCATCTTTCATGCTGATCCGTTGGATTGGCAATGCGCCAAAACCGTTTTTATTCACCGACAAGCCGGTGTTGCCTATTGATACCTTTTTCATCTCTGTTCCGATTTTGCTACAAATATAAAAAAATTTCTTTCTACCTTTGCAAAATGAAAAAAATATTGATTATCAACGGACCCAATCTCAATCTTCTTGGAAAACGCGAACCCGAGGTTTACGGAAACCGTTCATTTGAGGATTATTTGACACAGCTAAAAGCCTCGTATCCAGACATTGAGATTGACTATTACCAATCCAACCACGAAGGTTGCCTCATCGACAAGCTCCAGGAAGCCGACGACCTTTATCTGGGCGTAGTGATGAATCCAGGAGCCTATGCGCACACCTCAATTGCCCTCGCCGACTGTGTCCGTTCCATCAGCATCCCCGTCATCGAGGTGCATATTTCCAACATCATGCAACGCGAGGCCTACCGCCACCATTCGTTTACGGCAGAGGCGTGCAAAAAGTGCATCATAGGATATGGGTTAGAAGGCTATGAGTTAGGCCTTCGAGAACTTCTCGGGATCTAATTCGGAGAAACGGCGTTTCCCTTTCAAATAATTATCGAAGACGATGTTGCGGAGATACATCTCTCCCACCCTGCCATGAGGATGCTGTTGACGCACTTTCTTCAGCGAGGGAATTCTTCTGTAAAAGGCAAAATGGGCACGAATGACGGCCCAAAAGTCGCCCAACCCACCACCGGCGAGGAACTTGATGGCAGCCACCCAATCCAAAAGGACACGGTAGAACAAGGTCCAAAACACCCGACCGGAGGGGAGATTCTTATATAATAAGGAGAGGTTGTTCCTGAAATTCAGATAGGTCTTGCGCGCTGAGCTCTTCGGCAAAGTGCCTCCTCCAATATGATACACCTTAGATTGGGGACAACAATAGATTTTATACCCCAAGTTCTTCATCCTCCAACAGAAGTCGATTTCCTCCATGTGAGCAAAAAACGAGTCGTCAAGCCCCCCATGTTGCAGATACAGCTCCGCCCTCACAAATAGGCAGGCTCCGGTAGCCCAAAACACCTCCTTGGTATCGTCATACTGCCCTTGGTCAGTCTCAAGGTGCTGAAACAACCTACCTCGACAGAAAGGATATCCATATTGGTCGATATAGCCGCCCGCCGCTCCTGCATACTCAAACTTCGTTCGGTCGTGGTACGAAAGGATCTTGGGTTGGCAGGCCGCGATACTTTGGTCAGCGTCCATCAATTCAACGACGGGCTCAATCCAATGGGGTGTCACCTCGATATCAGAGTTAAGCAACACATAGTATTCCGCATCAACCTGCCGAAGAGCTTGATTATATCCCGTTGCGAATCCCCCATTGAAATCATTGACAATCAATCGAATATCAGGAAACGCCTGTTTCATGAACTCGACAGAACCGTCGGTAGAGGCGTTGTCGGCAACGACAATATCAGCCAACGTCGCATCGGTATTCTCGATGACGTTAGGCAGAAACTGTTCGAGGAACTTCTTGCCATTGTAATTCAATATGACTACGGCTACCTTTTTCATTGATGTAGGGGTTGACGACTGCGTTTCCATCGGCGATGCGACCACAGCCAATTGTCGGGATTGTTCTGTATAAAACGCTCGATATGACGTACATATTGTTCCATGATGAATCCCTCAGGAGTAGATTTCGGGTCATCGGTGATCATCTTGAATGTCACCTGGTACCGTCCTCGTCCCGTCCTGACCATCTCCACAAAGACCACGGCATAATCCAACAATTTGGCCATCCGTTCCAGTCCAAAGAACCAACAGGTATCACGATGCAGGAACTCCGCCCAATAGTCAGACTCAAGGCCACGCGGCGACTGGTCTGCCAAAATAAGGACTGAGTTCATGAGATCTTTTCTGCGGACCAAGGCTCGAAGTGCCACCGACGACTCCAGCATATCCTCTTGGTCAAGATCGTAGTTCTTGCGCAACTTGAGCATGAAAGCATCGAAATAGGGATTGCTGAGTTTCTTATAGATTGCTGTCGCCTTGTGAGCTGAAGCCAAGTGCATGAGCTTGCCATACCACTCCCAATTACCCGAATGGGGAAGTGCGGTAAACACGTTCTTGCGCCGTTCATACAAGTCCTGAAGCAGCTCTGGGTTGGTGAAAGTAACATGTTGCGACAGCTCATCAGACTTCACCCGCAGCAGCTTGCAGGTCTCCACGAACACATCGCACAGATTATGGTAAAACTGCTTCTCAATTTGTTTGATTTCCTCTTTGGACTTCTCAGGAAACGACTTTGCCAAGTTGTCACGAACCACCTTTTTCCTATATCCAACAAGGTGATATACAAGGAAATAATAGAAATCCGAACGAAGGTAAAGCAAGGAGAACGGCGTAATGGCAATCAAATACGCGAACGCTTTGGCAAACCAAAAACCGATTCTCTTCATGACCTTCGATGCAAATTATCTAGGGTTGTTGTACAAATCACCGGCGTGGGTGCCCCATGCATCAGGAACCGTAGTTTGGTCGATGATATCGCCGGTATAGTCCGGGCCATAGAAGCGGGAATAGATTTCCAATTGCCAACGGTAGTTGCTCACCTCGCCAACCACATCGGAATGGATCAAGGTGTAGTCGTTGGTCACCATGTCTCTTGACATAAAGACAAAGTGCTTGTTACGTTGGTTGGCCACTTCGTAATAATGCCAAATCTCGTAAGGGAAAGCACCCGGCTCATAGGGTTCTTCGTTGATCTTGTCAGGCGTGCCATACTTCAAATAGACATAGCCTCGATCCGACATATAGCCTTTCTTGGTACGTGTAGAGAACGAAGCGTTGACACGTTTCACCTGAGCGTAATACTCTTCCCATGCTCCCTTCGGGTTGAGAGGAGCTCGCGTTGACCAGAAGTTGAGGAAAAACTGCTGCATGGTCTTGATGTCATTGGTGCGAACCAGGTTGTTAGAGTAGTCGCGTTCCATCTCAGAGCAACGGGGATTGAGGCAGCGGATGTACTCGCGCAGCGTGTCGATATTGGTGATTTCAGCGACGAAGGAGTTCTGCACCGCAACGGAGGAAAGGTCTTCCACCTCCACTTCGACGCCAGGGTTGTAACGTTGGAAGAATGTGCTATTTGAGGCCATCAGCTGGTTGGTCCTGTCGCGCATTTCCACCACCAGATAGTAATTTCCAGTGGGAAGGGAGCTGATGTCGATACTGTTCAAGAGCACGTTAACCGGATTGACATCGACACGTTTGACGAAATTGAAGTTCTTCATCTTTTTCGACGACTCGTACGATTCGATGTAGTAGTTCACCATATATTGTCCCCCATCCTTGAAGTACTTGTCGCTATTATAGGCCTCGGCATAGAAAGTCAAGGTGTTGTTGTTGCGCAGATAGTAAGCGTAAACACGGGGAATCAAGTCGTAGCCATTCTTGGTGAATTCCGAAGGGGTCTTTGCATTGTTATAGGTATCCACCAAAAGGATGTCGGACACCACAGGATGATCCGCAGGCATGTTGACCACAATGGTCTGTTCGGCTTTGTAAGGGGTTTTGGAGGAGTTGTTGAGGTCCATCACGCTGATCTCGAGCGTATATTCACCATTCTCGAGAGAGAACCTTTGCTGGTCGAGAAATGCACCGCTGATCTTAGCCGTATCGGTGACCACAGGGCTATCGAGGGCAATCTTAGAATAGTTGCACACCTTTTCACCCTGCTTGAAGATGGTCTGAATCTCAACCGTAGCCTTATACTTTCCCGGCTCAAACTGTTTATACACCACCGAAGAGCAGTCGAAGGCCAAGGCGTTCTCCACGAAAGGAGTCTTTCCTGGAACGAGATAAGTGGTATAGGAGAAAAATGACTGGACAGCCTTGTTTTGCGCGAAGCCGGATGGCGTCAGGATAAGCAAGAGCAGGAACAGGATGAATGACTTTTTCATTTTATTTCAGTTTAAATTTGCTGCAAAGTTACAATCTAAATCTATAATTCTTCTTTATTCTTTATTCACTTTATCCACAATAATCAACAAATCGCTTATAACAAACTCATTATCAATCATATAACGACTTTAAGTATTGCAATACACATTCTTCCAAACCAGCGTTTCCTTTCATAACAGCGAGGATACGGTTCGTACGACGGTTGGATCCACTATAGGTGAGGCCTTCCAAGACAGCGATTTCGGCATCGTTCAGTCCCATGAGTCCAAGGCAGCAATGACGCACGTCGGAGGTAGAGAGGTTAGCATGGTCCTGAAGTAGCTGCGAGGAGAAATTCGGGAAGCACCTGTTAGCGGTGTGAACAACCTCGATAAATTCCAACTCAGAGAGTTTCAGCTGGGGATACAGACCGACACTTTTAGTCATGATATCTTTTCCTTCGACCGACTTATGGATTTTTTTGGTGATAGGTGCCTTCATAAAGGACTCAAGTGCCTGATCGAAGTCGATATGCAGTTTAGGAGCATGTTCTTTGGGCTTGGGCTCTCCTTGATTTTGTCGTTTAATGGTGGAGAGTTGTTTTTCGATTGAACTGATTCGATGACGATTATGGATAATGATGGAAGCCAAGACAATGATGACCAACAAGGCCGCAACAACGAGCAAAATGATGCCCCAATTTATCCCTTGCTCTGCCTTGGTTGCTTGCGATTCATGAAGCGAGTCAGCAATAAATTCAATCTCCATCTTGTCGGAAGATCGGTTTGCCTCACGGATGGAGTTTTGAACATAAAACATGGTGTAATAGTCCTCCTTCTCCTTATCTTCTTTTCCCCTATAAATCTCTGCGAGTTTTGCCGAAGCGTCGATACGGGCATAGGGGCCGCTATTCGAGAAGGATCGTTCTAGATAGGTGCAGGCAGAGTCCATCTGCTGATGATTAAAGAAGATTCCGCCCAGGGCATGGTCATAAAGGTTGTTACCGAAATCCCACAGTCGGTTAGCCTCTTGGAATTTCGCCAAAGCCTTTTCGTAGTCTTTGTTGGATTGATAAACCTCGCCTATGTTACGGATGCTGGCAGCGACACCCAAGGTATCATCGACTTGACTGAAGAGGTCCTTGGCAGCTTCAAAGACTTCGAAAGCGGCCGATTGGATGTTGTAGGAGATCAGGATTTCGCCCAATCTGAAATAAGAAAGGGCGGTGAAGCGCGTCGCCAGAGGGTCTTTTGTTTTGCTGAACCTCTCGCGCATGATCTTCAATGCTGAAACAAAGTCGGAGGCGGCGCTGACATCTTGCTGTTGAAACCGATGTTCTGTACCTAAATAATAATGGGCATTGGCTTGAAGGAATCGCAGCTCAGCATCGTCGGGGAAGAGGGTGGCGAGGCTATCGAAAAAGAGGGTTGTAGAGGTGAGTTCGGGACTATCTTTGGAGAGGCGGCGGTTTTTGTAGAGGGCCTCAGCGCGAAGGAGGAGAAACTCCTGTTGTTCAATCTCGGCCCAGGATGCGGTAGCATTGCATTGCTGCAGGGAATCGAGGAAAGCCAGTGCTTGAGATCTATCAGCAACCATCAGATTTCTAGCCTGTTGCAGTTCAGCAAAATGATGTGGAGAGGTCTTTTCCTGAAAGGCTTTTTTATGGGGCACACAGGAGATGAGGATGGCCAAAGCCAGGCTGATGATGCTACTGATATGTGCCAATCTCCTCATAATTATGGTGTATGACAAATGGGTGTGCAAAGATAGTCAAAAATTTTTTTTCTCAAATAGGGTTGTATGAATCCAAAAAGTTGTACTTTTGCAGCGGAGATATGGCTGAGTGGTCGATAGCGGCGGTCTTGAAAACCGTTAAACCGAAAGGTTTCGGGGGTTCGAATCCCTCTGTCTCCGCAAAGAAAGCGACCCATGTCGCTTTTATTTTTGACCTTAGGAGAGATGCCGGAGTGGTCGATCGGGGCGGTCTCGAAAACCGTTGAACGCTATGCGTTCCAAGGGTTCGAATCCCTTTCTCTCCGCGTTGGTGGGAAGCCAGCCTGCGTTAGCGGGCTGGCTTTTGTACTTCCCGGCCAGGACGAAAGCTTGCTTTCGGACGGGCTGGGAAGTACAAAAGTTTTGGCTGGGCTCCGCCCAGCCGGCTTCCCACCAACGCAAGGGCCCCGCGGCGAGCGTCAAGGGATGACCAAGCGAAGCGAGGTAATCCCGAATAATTTACTATCTTTGCCCCATGACTCAACCCATCTTCAACGGACGACGCTTCAACAGCTACAGCAACTACTTCTCCAAGCAGTTCGGCGGACGAGTGCAGAAAATCAGCATCGACGCCGGATTCAGCTGCCCTAACCGCGATGGGACACTCAGCACAGGAGGCTGCTCCTTTTGCAGCAACGATGCCTTCAATCCTTCCTACTGCCGCCCTGAGAAAAGCATCCGGCAACAGATTGAAGAAGGCATCGAATTCCATCAACGCCGCTATCGTCGGGCCACCCAGTACCTCGCCTACTTTCAACCCTATTCCAACACCTACAAACCTCTCCCCGACCTGAAATCCATTTATCAACAGGCAATAGAAGTTCCCGATGTTATCGGCATCGTCATCGGAACCCGTCCCGACCTCATTGATGAATCCTTGTTGAATTACCTCAACGAAATCCAACAAACCCATTATGTGATGCTCGAATACGGGGTGGAGAGCGTCTATGACGAGACTTTAAAACGCGTTAACCGAGGCCACGACTTCGCCACCGCAGAGCGCGCCATCCAGCTGACAGCCGAACACAACATCCCTTGCGGGGCACATTTCATCTTCGGACTTCCTGGCGAGACCAAAGAAATGATGCTCGACGCAGCCAACATCATCTCACACCTACCCCTCACCACTGTCAAATTCCATCAGCTGCAGATCTTCAAAGGGACGAAAATGGCCGAAGAGTACCAGGAGCAACCAACAGCATTCCACCTCTTCGATCTAGACGAATACATCGACTTTGTCATCGATTTTGTTGAGCGACTCAGCCCAGACATCGTCATCGAACGTTTTGCCGGAGAAGTGCCGCCACGTTATCTCGTTTCTGAACCATGGATGAAACTGCGTTATGACCAAGTATTACAACGCATCGAAAGCAGGATGAAGGAAAGAGACACTTGGCAGGGAAGACTTTACAATCAATTTTTTTAGCACGATATCTCACGACATATTAAAAATGTTGTAATTTTGGGCAAACTCAAATCACCATGAAGAAAAGCTATTTTACCTTGAGAAGAATGACCGTGATACTTATGGTCACGACCGTCATCGCAGCGCTTAGCGCTTGCAACAACAAAGACAGCGACAACGTCAAACGTTTTCAAGAAGCCGCATTGAACCTCAACAACACCCACCACACCTTGACTGAAGTGTATGACTATTGGCCGGACTGCGGTATTCGTGTCACAGGCAGCCATCTCGCCTCCCTCATTTCCCTTGATGAACTTCAAAAGATGCTCCCCTGCCCGCTCTATGTCTCAGGCCCTCATCACGATGGACAATGGGATCTGAACAATTACGGTGACTTCGGGCATTACAACCCTGAGGCAATACAATACCTCGCTAAGCTTGCCAAGAAAGTGGTCGCAGACCAAAGTTTCGTCCAAGCAAGCAGAACCTTGGTTGATGAATACCTCTCTCCGAAAATGAAGTGCATGATGGTCATTTACGACGCCCTTCACGACAATGAGCTTCCTTCTCGTATGTTTATGGAAGCCGATGTCAAGACAATCCGTGAGGAGATCCTTCAAGAGATGGTTGACAACAACGGCTATTGCTACGATCTCTCATGTTTCTTTATCGGTTCAATGTATATTGACGAAGTCCCTTACAATTATGGTCTCGGTGACCAACTGTTGTATTTCTGGGCCAGACGTTGGAGCGACGGCACAATGGATGACTTCTACAATGCAATCAGCGCGGTGTATAAAGCATATCATCCTGAATACCAGTTCCATTACGATGACTACTGGAATGAAATGGAAGAGTATGGTGAAGGAGAATGGTATGAAGGAGATGATTATTCCGATGATGGCGATTATTATGGAAGCAATACCGTTTATAACTGTGAACTTGAAGATGACGAGCCTGTGACCGACAAGGAGCGTATCAAGGAAAAAGACGCTGTGGAAATCATCCGTTCTGCTGCTAACAACCTCGACAAGACCTCGTTGGTTTTTGAAAACGAATTCGACTACTGGCCCGAGTGCGGCATCCGTGTCACCGGTGGACACCTTTTCTCTCTCATCTCTTTGCGCACGCTCAACAGGATGCTTCCCTGCGAGCTCTACGTCTCCGGCCCACACCACTACAACCGTTGGGAGCTGGATAGCCCCTACGAATTCGGCCGTTATAATCCAGAAGCCGTCCGCTACCTAAACCGACTGGCCACCAATGTCGTTGCTGACAAGCAGTTCGTGGAAAAGACCAAACCGCTTGTTGACAAATACCTGAAGCGCCAGATGCTCATCATGAAGCAACTCTATGACGGTCTTAACGACAAGAGCATTTGTGAAGACAAACAAGAGGTGCTCAACAGCATTATGGGATGCCAAGGCCATCCATACGGCACTCTGGCCGGCTCATTCCTATACGACATGAATAATGCCATCGAAGACGGCAGCTTCGTCTATAGCAACACCGGCGAGATGTTCCTCTACTGGTGGGCCCGCCGCGACGAGGACGGCACCATGGAACAATTCCATGACATCTTGGAGACGGTATACCAAGCCTATTATGGCAAGTGATCTTTCATGCTGAAACAACCGTCCCAAACTTCGCAAACAACAAAGCGCGCCTCGAATGAGGCGCGCTTATTTTACAGTTTCTTTACCGGGAAGGTGAAATAGGTGTTGGGGAACGGCTCATCCTTCAACGTAAAGTGCCACCATTCCTCACCGATGGGCTTGAAGCCATGGCGCAGCATCGCCTCACGTAGGATCATGCGATTGTGGAACTGTTCCTCGGTGATGCGGTCATTGGGAATGTATTTCCCCGTGTTCGGGTTGCCACCGAAATCCGGATGGCTCTCAAGGCCGAACCAGTCGAAAGTGCCTCCCATGTCCACTTCCTTTTCCGTGGCCATGTCGAACAAGGTGAGATCGACCGTGGAGCCGCGGGTGTGACCGCTCTTCTTGGCGATATAGCCCAACTCGAAAAGCCTATCGCGAGGCACCTCGGGATAGAAATAAGGCTTCATGAGCGTATCGTTGACATCAGCGGCCCATCGCACGAAATGGTCAACGGCACATTGCGGACGGTAAGCATCGAAGATCTTCAACCGATAGCCCTGTTTCATCAAGTCGTCACTTACGGCACGAAGGCTGTCGGCAGCCTGACGGGTGAGCAAGGCCGTAGGTTCCAGATAGCCGTCCACACGGGCACCGACAAAGTTATAGGTGCTGTAATAACGGATTTCCAAGATGGCATCAGGGACAACGTCCGTCAGGTTCACGAACTGACTGGCATCGTCGGTGGGAGACATCAATCCCGTCAGCCGCTGGAACTCCGCTTGGGCCATACCGAGCTGTTCGAGGAACGCCGGGCTGGTATGCAGGCGCGTCAGACCGATGGCAGCGCAAAGGCGGCTCGCATCGACGTCGCTCTGCCAGTGGGCACCCACGATGACACGGCTCTCTCCGTACATGAAGCCCCGTGCCATGATGGTGTCGGCATTGGCGGGATTGACTTCCGAGAGCAGCAAGGCCGTCGCATAGCCACGTTGGCTATGGCCCGAAGGATAGGAGCCTTCGCCCGACAGATACTTCTCCTCATACACCGTAAGCATGTGCTCCCGGAAACGCTCAAACGGGCGCT
>JAEEON010000019.1 GCA_016284305.1 Bacteroidales bacterium | reverse complement strand
CGGCCAAATTGAAGAAGTATGTGGTTATAAAAATGGTAAAATGGATGGAAAATATGTCGCCTATTATGAAACGGGTGTGTTACAAGGTGAAGGAAAAATGAGTAAAGGTCAAATGGTAGGGGAGTGGAAGCATTATTATCCTGATGGGAAAATAAAAACCATTGAGAAACATGATTGGAGAGGCAAATTGGAGACCTTCGATTCGTGGGATCAAGAAGGGAATCATGTTATTGTTGATGGTACGGGCACATTGGTGACTTATTATCCTGATGGATCAATAGAGCAGACCTCGACCTATAAAAATTGTCATTTTGACGGATCGAATGAGGGATGGTATCCTAGTGGACAAAAGGAACATGAATATTTCTATAAAGATGGCAAACCAACTGGGGTTTGGCGTACTTGGGATGAAAATGGAGAATTGACTTCAACGGAGAACCACTAGGAATTATAGTCCCCTCAAATACCCCACAGCCTCCGGCCCCTCATTAAACACCAAATCCAACACGCTCAAATCAGGCACGAAGGGAAACTTGGTGCCGAAAACTTGGTAATAATCTGGGAAAGAATCGTTTTCAAAAGCCTTCTTAGGGCTGAAAGCCTCGCGCAAGTCGTTTTCCGCCTCGCGCACATAATCCGTCGTGTGGACAATTTCCTTCTTGACCTTGAGCATCTTCAACACCACTTGCAAAGCCGCGTCGTTCAAGTCGATGAGGCGCTCGAAATGGCCTTCAAAAATGGGCCGCAAGTAGTCATAATAATGGTCGAAATAAGGTGCAGCCTTGTAAGCCGACTCCAAGCAGCGGCTGTGGATGTGTTGCCATGGTTCGATGGGGCTGATGGTCATGTCCTTGGTCATGGTGTGGTTGCCGTTCACCTTTACCACTGGCACGCTTAGGCTCTCCACGCCATTGGCTGTCATCACGCGGCAACGGTTGCGGTAGGTCTGCTTGTGGTAGGTCTCCCACACCTCAATGACGGGCTCATCTTCTTTCAGGAAACGGGCCATATAATTGATGCTAGGAAAGTATGCAGTGGTGAAAAGCGTCATTTGAGCAACTGTTCTACGATGACTTTCCTGTAGCCTTCTTCTGGCATGGCACCAACTTGCATCATAGGTTGTACGCTGGTTGCAGATGCTCCACGCGTTGAGGAAGATTCGGCAACGGGAATGAACATCACGGCAGGTATGCTCCTGATATTGAACGCTTGGGAGAGCTCCTTTTCTTGGTCTACGTTAATCTTGTAAACCAACAGCTTGCCGTCGTATTCCTCGGCCAACTTCTCCATGATGGGAGCCACACGGCGGCAGGGACCGCACCAGTCGGCGTAGAAGTCGATGACGGCTGGCAACTTGCCTTTATATTCAAAGGTGTTCGGATTGCTCTTGAAATTCCAAACCTTGCTCAAGAATTCATTGTAAGTCAGATGTTTGACTTTGGATTCTTCTTTTTTCTCTTGCGCGTTGGCCGAACAGGCGGTGGCAAGGATAACCATAGCGATAAGGACGATTTTTCTCATTGTGTTTCGATTTTTCGGGGCAAAAATAGCAAAAATCGTGCAAATGGCCTTTTTTTCTGTATTTTTGCAAAAAATTCATTTACCATGCTTATTGTCAATATCAAAGAGTTGGTTGGCATCGAGGAACAGGGCCGACTGCTGAAACGCGGCAAGGAAATGGCCGAAACGGGAAGAATCAAGGATGCATTCCTATATATTAAAGGTAAGAAAATCGAGGATTATGGCCCGATGAATTCGGAGGCTTGCCGTAATTATCTCGCTGAAAACCATCGCATTCACGATGTGAAAGGCAGTGTCGTGATGCCTGCTTTCTGCGACTCGCACACGCATCTGGTCTATGCCAACTCACGCGAGTTGGAGTTCGTGGACAAGATCCGTGGCCTCAGCTACGAAGAAATCGCCAAGAGGGGAGGAGGCATCCTCAACTCGGCAAAGGCGACGGCTGCGGCATCGGAAGATGAGCTTTACGACATGGCCCAACAGCGTCTTGACGAGGTCATGCGCATGGGCACGGGTGCTATCGAGATCAAGAGCGGCTACGGCCTTACTACCGAGAGTGAGCTGAAGCTGCTCCGTGTCATCCGCCGTTTGAAGGAGAATTCACCTTTGACCATCAAGTCGAACTTCCTCGGTGCGCATGGCATCCCGATGGAATATCGTGGCCACCAAGAGGATTATGTCGATTTGGTCATCAACGAGATGATTCCGCTCGTGGCCGCCGAGGACTTGGCCGACTTCATCGATGTGTTCTGCGACCAGGGCTTCTTCACCGTCGAGGACACTGAACGCATCCTCATGGCTGGCATCAAATATGGTATGAGGCCGAAGATCCACGCCAACGAGATGGCCATCTCGGGCGGTGTGCAAGTGGGTGTGAAATACGGCGCCATCTCCGTCGACCACCTCGAACAGATGGGTGACGCCGAGATTGAGTGCCTGGAAGATACCGAGACCATGCCGACTGTATTGCCTGGCTGCGCCTTCTTCCTCAACCTGCCGCTCTCACCGGCGCGCAAGATGATTGACGCAGGCCTGCCTGTAGCCATGGCCTCCGACTTCAACCCAGGAACTTCGCCGTCGGGCAACATGCAACTCATTTTGTCAATGGCTTGCATCCGCTACCGTCTAACCCCAGAAGAGGCGCTCAACGCCACTACACTCAACACGGCATACGCCATGGGCGTGAGCGATGAGGTGGGCAGCATCACCAAGGGTAAGCTCGCCAACCTCATCATCACCCAACCAATGACGCAGCTGGAGTTTATGCCTTATTATTATGGCGCTAACAAGGTCGCGAAGATGATTTTGAATGGTAAAATCGTATGATGAGAATCCGTAGAATAGCGTTGTTGTTGGGTCTGCTTGCCTGCCTTTTTGCTTCGTGCAGGAAAGACCATTTTGACGTGAATAATGTGCATGGGGTGAACGCCGAGGGCGAGATGTTGCTGCCCATCGGTTCGGGTTCGTTCACTGTGTCGGAATTGATGCAGCAGTTCAATATCGACAGTATGATTACCTGTTCGGAAGACGGAATACTTACTTATGGTTTCCATTTTGAGGACTTTGGTGTGGTGGATGGAGATAGCTTGTTGAGATTTAAGGATTTGGAGTATAACGAGCGTTTTTCTTTTGAGAATCCATTCCCAATTATTTTGCCTCAAGCTTTCGACACGATGTTCCATTTCG
>JAEEON010000018.1 GCA_016284305.1 Bacteroidales bacterium | reverse complement strand
TCATCGGTTCAGGACAACAGCCGATGGTGATGACCTCCAAGGGATGCACCGGACTTGACGAGGCACAGCCCTCCCTCGGACTCTTCCCCAACCCCTCTCAGAAGGGACAGGAAGTGCGTATCGACCTGGCCGGCGATGCCGACGGCATCCTGGTCGAGCTGTTCGACGTCATGGGACGCTCCGTCTATCGTGCCGAGCTCGTCGGCAACACCATCCCCGCCCCTGAGACTTCAGGCGTTTATACCCTTCGCATCACCGACAAGCAAGGAAACAACTCTTACGCAAAACTCATCGCACAATAATAAACACTCAATATTTTAATTATGAAAAAACTGTTTTTAATTGTCTTTTCTTTGGTGTTGAGCGCTGTTGGATTTGCTCAGGCCAAGATTCAACTGCGTTCCGCAGACAAGGCGGAATGCGTCAAAAGTGACTACACCAGTCTCAAGGCTAGTTTTTCTTTTTCAGGTCTTGAAGCCAACAACGTCGAATCCGAACGTGGAGTGTTCTCAGAACTCTCCATGCTCAACACCGTCATTGGCGGCAACGAAGGCGATCCCCAGATTCCTGTTGTGAACGAGCTAATCGCTGTTCCTTTTGGTGCCAATCCCACCATCACAGTGACAAGCTACAGCAGCACGGACTACAAGCTCGAGGACTACGGCATCAACACCTTGGTTCCCCGCCAACCTTCACTTCGCAAGGACAAGAAGCCCGAAGAAGTGCCTTTCCTCTATAACGAGTCCGCTTACCAAACCCGAGGTCTCCGTTCAGAACCACAAGCTGTAGTGCAAGTGGTGGGCACCATGCGTGGTGTGCGGCTGGCTAAGATGACCATCGAGCCCGTCAGCTACGACCCCGTCAACAACACCATCCGTGTGTTTAACGACATTGAGGTTGAAGTCAGCTTCGACGGCGCCGACAAGGCCGGCACTGAGGAGATGCTTCTCAAGACCTTCAGCCCATATTTTGAAATTGTTTATAAGCAGCTTTTCAACGGCCGCGCCGTTTTGAGTGCCTACGACGATCACCCTGACCTTTATCAAACCCCGGTAAAGATGCTTGTCGTCACCACCTCGACCTACACCAGCAGCACTGCCTTCCAAAACTGGCTGAACTGGAAAAAACAAAAAGGTATCGATGTCGATGTGCAGACCGTGACCAGCGGCACCGCTTCTTCCACCATTTTATCGACGATCCAATCTCGTTACAACGCCACCCATCCGACCTTCTTGGTGATCGTGGGTGACGAATCTGTTGTCAAACCTTATAAGACGAATTGGAGCTGTGGCAGCACTTACGGAAACTGCGTCAACGACCTTGAATATGCTTCTATGGACGGTGATGTTTATCACGACATGTTCATGAGCCGTATGTCTGTTTCTTCCACCACGGAGCTCAGCAACCTCGTGAACAAGATCCTGACCTACGAGAAATATACCATGTCAGACCCGAGCTATCTGGACAACTCACTTCTCGTTGCCGGATGGGACAGCAGCTGGACCAATAGAGTTGGCAAGCCTACCATCCAGTATGCAAACAACAACTATTATAATAGTGCCCATGGCATCAATCCCACGGTCTATATCACTACTGGTTCCGGCCAAACCGCTGCTTACAACAACATCAACAATGTCGGTTTCCTAAACTACACCGCACACGGTGACATCCAAGAGTTAGCTGACCCGGAATTCACCAATTCCAACGTCTCTTCGATGACTAACAACGACAAGTATTTATGGATTGTTGCCAACTGCTGCTTGACGGCTAATTGGGGTAACTCGAGCTATTATCCTTGCTTGGGCGAGACCATGATTCGTGCTGCCAACAAAGGTGCTTTCGGTTATATCGGATCCATTCCGGAATCCTACTGGTATGAGGACTACTATTTTGGTGTCGGCGCATTCTCATACGTTGCCAGCACCGTGCAAACTCCATCTTCGACCACCACAGGTATGTACGATGCCGCCTTTGACGACACCGGATTCAACACTTTGAACTCCATGCCTTACATCGGCAATGTGGCCGTGACCTACGCTCACGCTGCCAACTATACCAGCAGTGTTACTGATGAATATTATTGGAGAGCTTACCAATGCTTGGGCGACGGTTCCGTGATGCCTTATCTGAAGAACCCTTCGGCCAACACCGTCACTCACGCCAGCACTTTGCAAATCGGTGCCACAACATTTAACGTGAAAGCCGATGCTGGTTCGTATGTCGCTATCACCGTCAACAATGAGATTATCGGTGTGGAAGTTGTTCCTTCCAATGGCTCCATCGATGTGCCGATCACGGCTCAAACCACTACAGGCACAGCAATGATCGTTGTCACCCGTAACCAACGTCAGCCCTACATCGCCACCATCAACATTATTGGCGGAACACAATACAATATTGAAGCCACAGCCAACCCAACAGCTGGCGGTACCGTCTCTGGCACAGGCAAATACTATGAAGATACCGAATGCACCTTGGTTGCTACGCCCAATGCTCCGCAATATGAGTTCACCAACTGGAAGAAGGACAACAGCGTTGTCTCCACCAACGCCACCTATACTTTCACTGTCAGCTCCTCAACCGCTGGCACCTATACTGCCAACTTCACCGAGCTGACTGCTCATAGCATTACTTGCAACGCTACCAGCAACGGCAACATCTATGCGAACAAGACCAATGCTTACAAGGGTGAGATCATCAACTTGTCAGCCACTCCCGCTAACGGATATGTTTTGAGTGCTTGGTCGGTCAAGGATGCTAGCAACAACACCATCACCGTCACCGACAACCAATTCACGATGCCCGACAGCAATGTCACCGTAAGTGCCACCTTCACCAAAGGTTACGACATCACACTGGCTTCAGTCATGAATGGCAGCATCAGCGCTGACCCGACCTGTGCTTTGCAAGGCACGACAATCAACCTGACCGCTACTCCTGCCTCGGGCTACAATCTCGAAAGCTGGATCGTCTATAAGACTGGTGACCTGAACACTACTGTCACGGTTAATGGCGATAGCTTCACCATGCCGAATTACGATGTCACTGTCAGTGCCATTTTCTCCAAACCTAATAATAGCGATGTAACCATCGGCAGCGGAACAAGCACCAATGCCTACCTCCCAACCTATGCTTATTACAATTATTCGCTGACACAGCAGATTTACACTGCTTCCGAGGTCGGCAGTGCTGGAACCATTACTGCTGTTGCTTTCAAAGTGGCCAACTCCAAGTCAACCACTAGAAATATTGACGTATATCTGTCACACACTTCAAATAGTTCTTTCTCCGGCAACTCCGCCTGGGTTAGCCAATCCACTTCGTACCGCGTGTTCTCAGGCAACGTCACCTTTGCCTCATCGGGATGGACAACCATTACATTTAGCACTCCATTTGAATATGATGGCACGAGCAACCTGCTACTCACCGTTGACGACAACACGGGAACCTATGTGAGTAGCAGCAGCGATGCACCTTCGTTCTATGTTTACTCCTCAACTTCAAACAGCGCAATCTATAAATACGACGACTACACCAACTACAATCCCGCATCGATTAGCACCTCGGGAACTCGTTTAGCTACCAAGGACCAAGTGGTGTTCACCAAGGTTGTTTCGAGCGCTGAAGGCTTCTTATCAGTGTCACCCACGACATTGTCTGGTTTCATCGCTGTTGCCGGCAGCACTGCCTCTGAAGCCCAAAGCGTGTCTATTGTCGGTTCCAACCTGCAAAGCAACGTGACCATCACCTTGCCTGCTGGCTATGAAGCCTCCACCTCGGCTACGGGTAACTATAGCACGTCGTTGACCCTCACTCCTTCAAACGGCAGCCTTCGCCAGATGGTTTATGTCCGTTTACAGGCAGCTCTCAACCAGAACAACTACAATGGCACGATGACCATTGCCTCTGGCAGTACCAGCACCACGGTCAGCCTCAGCGGCACCGTCAACCCTGGTAGCGGCACGCAATACACCATCAGCGTCAATGCCAGTCCTGCCAACGGTGGTACCTTCAGCGGTGCTGGCACCTATTATGAGAACGGCACTTGCACGTTGAACGCCACCGCCAACACAGGTTATGCATTCGCTGGATGGCAGCAGAATGGCAACATGGTTTCCACGGATGCTTCTTACAGCTTCATCGTGACCGGAGACGCCTCATACACAGCTATCTTTACCGAGATTCCTCTCTACAACATCACCATCAGTGAAGTACCCAACGGTACCATCAGCGCTAACACGACCACGGCATATCCTGGCGATGTTGTCAACCTTAGTGTGAACCCCAACAGTGGCTTCCAACTGAACCGTTGGCTCGTTTATAAGACAGGTGATATTGAGAGCACCATCGAAGTGACCAACAACAGTTTCGTCATGCCTGAATACGACGTCACCGTATTTGCTATCATCAAAGACGACTTCCAAGAAGTTACCGTGGGAAGTGGCACTGATATCAGCTACGGCTATGTCCTCCCAACCCATGTGTATTACAGCTATTGCCTCTCGCAACAGATTTACACCTCAGCCGAGGTTGGCGATGCAGGCACCATCACTGCGTTCCAACTCTACTTCGCAGGCACTAGCAGTGGAGCAGCCTCCACAACAGGTCCTAGAACGTTCAAGATTTACATGACTCACACCAATAATTCCACCGTCTCTTCTTGGACGACGGTATCCTCAAGCGACCTTGTTTATCAAGGCACCATGACCTTCGAGCAACTCGGTTGGTACACCTTCACTCTGGACACCCCGTTTGAATACAACGGCACCAGCAACCTGATGCTCACCGTTGACGACTGCACTGGAAGCTATGTTGTGAGTCAACGCCATTATTTCTATGATTATAACACTGGTTCCACCAGAGCCATTTATGATGTCACCGATGATGGTGAGTATGATCCTACCACAAGCCATTCTGCCTCAACGCGCACCTGCCAATACAACAACCAGATTATTTTCGAGAAGGGTGTTGCCGGAGGTCCTACGCTGACCGCACTCCCGAACCCCTTGGAAGGCTTCTCCTACAAAGAGGGCGAGGGCCCGTCGGACGTGTTTGACTTCGCTGTCATCGGTGTTGACTTGACAGCCAATGTCACCATCACTGCTCCTGAACACTTTGAGATCTGTGCTACTGAAAACGGCACCTTTGGAAGCACGCTGACCTTGACCAAAACCGATTTGCTCACCGCCAATGTCTATGTTAGAATGAAGGCTGGTCTTGCCCAAGGCAATTACTCTGAATCCATCACCCTTACTTCTGGCGATGCTACTACCCAGGTCAACCTCTTGGGTCAAGTCAACCAAGGCGATGTCGTCTATTATACCATCACCGCAGTCGCCAGCCCCGCTGAAGGCGGCACCATCACCGGTACTGGACAATATGCCGACCAAGGCACCGTCAGACTTACGGCTATTCCTAACGAGGGATATATCTTCGTCAACTGGACCGAAAACGGTGTGGAAGTCTCCACCAATGCTTATTGGGTCTTCACTTCTGACAGCAATAGAGATTTAGTCGCCAACTTCATCGCTGCGGTCACCCAGAACCAGACCTTGAACGCAGGTTGGAACTGGTTCTCCAGCTACATTGAACTCAGCAACGGAGGCCTGAGCCTTGTTGAAAATGCCCTGGGTAGCAATGGTGTCCAAATCAAGTCACAGCAAAACTTCGTCACCTATTCGGAAGGTGAATGGTTCGGTGGCCTGACTGAAATGAACAATGAAGAAATGTATCAGATCCGAGTCGGCAACACCGAAGAAATCAGCTTCAGCGGCCCTGCTGCTAATCCTAACAACCACCCCATCACGCTGGCCAATGGCTGGAACTGGATCGGTTATCCTATGGACGAGACTTTGGATATCGCTACTGCATTGGGTGGATTCCAACCCATGGCTAACGACATGATTAAGGGTCGTAACAGCTATACCACCTACGTTGAAGGATACGGCTGGTGGGGCACGCTCAATGCATTGACTCCTGGTAACGGTTACATGTATCGCTCCTACAATAATAGCTCAACCAACTTGACCTACCAACGTGGCAACAAGATCAACGATGTGGTCCTTAACAATGTGGAAACTTACTGGACTCCCGCTTCAGAGGACTTCGCCTTCAACGGCAATGTCATGGCCACAGTCAACGCCGACAACCTGAACCTCTCTGAGAATATGGAAATCGGTGCTTTTGTCAATGGCGAGTGCCGTGGCGCTGCCAAGCTGATGTTTGTCGAGCCGCTCAACCAATATGTGGCCTTCCTGACCATCTTCGGCAACGATGATGAAGAAGTCAGCTTCAAGGTTTATAACGACGGTGAAACCTTCACTGCCAACGAGCAAGTAGTTTACACCAACAACATGGTGATTGGTACTGTTACCGATCCATTTGTGCTCCATGTCAACGTTGACAACCTCATCACCTTCTTCCCCAACCCAGTGGAACGCGGACAAGAGGCTAGACTCGACCTGCCCAACATGGTCAGAGGCAAACTTCATGTCCAAGTCTTCAACGCTTTGGGTGTTGAGGTTCGCAACGAGGTAGTGAGCAACACCATCTCCGGTATCATGGCTTCAGGCATTTATACCTTGAGAGTCATGGACGAAGAAGGCAATGTCTATTATGGAAAACTGATTGTAAGATAATTATCCATAGGAGCCGGCGATTATCGCCGGCTCCTCCCATTTTAATAACTTAAATTAATTTAACATATGAAAAAAGGTTTATTTTTCCTTGCGCTCAGCCTGCTCTGCTCAGTGGGCTTCGCACAACTTCAAGTCGAGCCTGAATGGAACAAAGTCCTCAGCGACAACCCTGGCACTTTCAAGACTCAGCTCATCTCTTCTTCAGAGAGCAGCATCAAGGTCAACGTTCAGGTTCCCGGTTTCTACACCACCATGGTAAAGACTCCTAACGGAGAAGCTTACGTGATTACCGTCCCCAAGTCAGTCAGCACCGCCAATGCGGGCGAGCCTGACATGCCTATGACTGGTATCCCGATCATGATTGGAGACAAGGCACAGATGAATGTCCGCGTAATCGATGCCCAGTACATGGACTTTGAAGGCATCGAGGTCGCCCCTTCCAAAGGAAACTTCTCTCGTCAAATCGACCCGGAGACCGTGCCATATACCTATGGCGAGTGCTACAAGCAAGATGCTTTCTTCCCCAAGAAGAATTTGGGAATGTATGAACCATACATCATCCGCGACTTCCGCGGACAGAACATGGCCGTTTATCCCTTCGCTTACAACCCTGTCACCAAGACCCTCCGTGTGTACTATGACATGACTGTGGAGATGTACAAGGTCAACGACAAAGGAAGCAACATCATTGAAAGCCGCCGAAGCAATGAAGTCAAGATGGGACAAGACTTTAAGTCCATCTATCAACGTCACTTCATCAACTATGAGACCGCAATGGCTAAATACACGGCATTAAATGAAGATGGCGACTTGCTCATTATCTGCTACGACAACTTCATCAGTTCCATGACCGACTTCGTCAACTGGAAGAAGACTCGTGGCATCAACACCACCATCGTGGGAACCAGCACTGCCGGTTCCTCTTATACAGCCATTAAGAACTATATTCAGAGCCAATACAACGCCAACAATAACATCACCCATGTGTTGCTCGTCGGCGACGTGGCCCAGATCCCTGGTTACTCCTACTCCGGTGGAGGCTCATCATACAGTGGCTTGGGCGACAATGCCTACGGACAAATTGTCGGTAGCGACTACTACAACGATGTTATCATCGGCCGTTTCTCAGCCAGCACAGCAGCCCGTGTGACCACACAATGCAACCGTGTCATCACCTATGAGCGCGACTTGACAACTTCCGCTACATGGCTTCAAAATGCTGAAGGTATCGCCAAAAAAGAAGGTGGTTCCGGCCATAACGGCGAGGATGACTACCAGCACATGGATGTCATCCGCACCGACCTGTTAAACTATGGTTATTCTACTGTCTATCAGCGTTATGAGAACCTCAGTGGATATACTGCTACTGCTTCTCAGATTTCTTCTGACATCAACGGTGGTGTCGGTATCGTCAACTACTGCAACCATGGTGCAGAGACGATGTGGGGTGTCGCCAGCTATAGCGTTTCCCATGTGAATGCCTTGACCAACGAGAACAAGTTGCCTTTTATTTGGTCAGTAGCCTGCCTTGTTGGTAAATACGACCATAGCAGTGACTGCTTCGCTGAAGCTTGGATGAACGCCACCAACAACAGCAATCCCACTGGTGCTATCGGCACCTTGATGTCTTACATCAGCCAACCTTGGATCCCGCCCATGTGGGCACAAGACGAATGCGTCGATATTTTGGCTGGACTTTCCAGCTCCGGTGGTACCAAACACAGTTGGGGTGGTGTCTCCATCAATGGTCTATTTGGTATTTTCGACAATTACGGTTCAGATCAATCCGCTGTTGGCACCTACCAAGCCTGGATTCTCTATGGTGACCCGAGTATGCTGATCCGCACCAAGACCCCGACCGCCATGACGGTCTCCCACACTGGCAGCATTACCTTGGGATCTCCCAGCTATGTAGTCAATGTCACCAACGGCAACGGAGCTGTAGCCACCATTACCGATGCCAGCCATAACATTTTGGGCAAGGCCACGGTGAGCAACGGCTCAGCCACCATCGCTCTCAACAGCAGCAACCTAACCCCTGGCAGCGAGCTGACCCTCTGCGTATTTGGATTTGATAAGGTTACCTATCTTGGCACCATCGAGGTGGTAGGCGGCACAAAATACAACATCACCTGCAATCCTGTTGAGCACGGCACCATCAGTGCTCCAACACAAGCTTACGCCAATTCAACGGTAACGTTGACGGCAACTCCCGAAACGGGTTATTGCCTCTCTTCATGGACTGTCAAGAAGGGCAACACCAACATCCCTGTGACCAACAACCAATTCACCATGCCTGAGGGCGATGTGACGGTGAGCGCCACTTTTGTCCAAGGTCTGGAAGTCACTCTGGCACCTGCAACCAATGGCACTATCTCTGCTGATTTAGCGTATGCGCTTCAAGGCAATACTGTTAACTTGACCGCTACACCCGCCACGGGTTATGTGTTCGACAGCTGGGTGGTTTATAAGACTGGCGATGCAAGCACTACTGTCAATGTTAACGGGAACAGCTTCACCATGCCGAATTACAACGTTACTGTGGTCGGTATCTTCCTCGCACCTCAAGGCGGCGAAGTGACCATTGGTAGCGGCACCACCTCCGGCAACTATTTACCCACCGGTGACTACTACAAGTATTCACTCACCCAGCAAATATACACTGCTGCAGAATTGGGTACAGCAGGCACCATTACTGCCATCAGTTTCTACTACAACACATCGACTTCCTCCAATCCTAGGAGTCTCCTGATCTACATGTCTCATACCGCAAGTTCTAACATCACGGCATGGTCAACTGTGACCAGCAGCCAATGTGTCTTCTCTGGCAGCGTAACTTTCAATCAAGGCTGGAACACCATCACACTGACCACGCCATTTGCCTATAACGGGACAAGCAACGTGCTCCTCACCGTTGACGACAACACGGGTGCTTGGACCACCAACAGCCAATTCTACACCTATTCTACAAATGCCAACAGAGCCATCTATTACAGGAATGACTCTACGAACCCTGACCCAACCGGAAGTGTTTCCGTTACAGCTAACTCGCTCCAGGTCAATGCTCAGATGAAAATCACCAAAGAGGTGCCCAGCACTGACGGATATCTCTCCGTGTCGCCTACCAGCCTGACCGGCTTTGAATCCACCTCAGGTGCCACGGCCTCCAACCCACAGAGTGTCGCTGTCATTGGCAGCAACCTCCAGGCCAACCTGACCGTCACGGCCCCCACTGGCTTTGAAGTTTGCGCCACCAGCAACGGCACCTACAACAGCACGATGACTCTGACGCCATCCAATGGTAGCATCCGCGCCAACGTCTATGTACGCCTCAGCTCCAATGTGAGCCCTGGCTATTATTCGGGCGACATGACCTTGGCTTCAGGCACCACCAGCGCCACGGTCAGCCTCAGCGGCAACGTCGCAGCAGGAAGCGGCAACTCCTACGAGATCACCGCTACGGCCAACCCGACAGCAGGTGGAACCATCACCGGTGCAGGCACCTATTATGAAAATGGCACCTGCACCTTGGTCGCTACCGCCAACGCGGGTTATAACTTCACAGCCTGGACCAAGGACGGCAACGTGGTTTCCACCAACACTTCCTACAGCTTCACCGTCGATGAAACCACCGCTGGTGCTTACGAGGCCAACTTCTCGATAAACGTGTATGTAGTTAGTGCTACCGCCAACCCGACAGCAGCCGGAACCATCAGTGGCACAGGCAATTTCTACCATGGTGCCCAAGCCACTTTGACCGCCACCGCCAATGAGGGTTACACCTTCACCAATTGGACTAAGAACGGCGTATCCGTGAGCACCAATCCCACTTATAGCTTCACCGTGACCGAAGCCACCACCCTGGTCGCCAACTTCACGATCAACAGTTATGACATCACCGCTACGGCCAATCCTACCGAAGGCGGCTATGTCACCGTAGGCAGTCGCAATAGAGACGACCTCGTCTATGACTTTGAAGGCGGCACCCAAGGCTGGACTATCTTGAAAGGCAACACAGGCAATTCACCCAACAACTGGATGCATAACACTGCTTACCCCACCACCAACAATGACTTCACCAGCGGATACGGCTACAACAACTCCGATGGATTCATGCTCTCCGAGTCCTACATTTCCGGCTCTACAAGTGGCTCTGGCACCGCTGTCACGCCCGACAACTATCTCATTTCTCCGCAAGTTCGTTTGGGCGGAAGCATCTCCTTCTATGCAGGTGCCAGAAACACCAGTTATTGCGCAGAGACGTTCTCCGTGATGGTTTCAACGACTGGCAACACCAACACCGCCAGCTTCACGACCCTTCAGACTTGGACTTTGTCATTGTCCTCTGCAGGATATAGCGCTACGCCCTATACCGTTGACCTGAGTGCCTATAGCGGCATGGGTTATATTGCTATCCGCCACTGGAATTGTTCCGACCAATGGTTCCTGGCCGTTGATAACATCACCATCGTGGAAGGCGCAGACCAGTCCACTGGAAACGGCAACTTCAACTATGGCGAGACTTGTGTAGTGACTGCCACACCTTACGATGGTTACCATTTCGTGAACTGGACCGAGAACGGCACTGCGGTGAGTAGCGAAGCCTCTTACAGCTTCACCGTCACTGGTGACCGTGACCTCGTGGCTAACTTCTCCGAAGCCCTGCCGACTTACTATACTATAGGCGTGACTGCCAACCCAACCGACGGTGGTACCGTCACCGGAGCTGACAGCTATGTTGAAGGCAGCACCGCCACCTTGACAGCTACGGCCAATGAAGGCTACACCTTCGCAAATTGGACCAAAAATGGCACCCAGGTAAGCACCAATGCCACCTACTCATTCCAAGTAACCGAAGACGCCAACTATGTGGCCAACTTCACGTTGAACACTTACACCATTACTGCACTCGTGAATCCCGAAGACGCCGGTACCGTCACAGGCGCTGGCCAATACAGCCACGGTGCTACCGTCACGCTGATAGCGACGGCTAACGAAGGCTACAGCTTTGTCAACTGGACAGAAAACGGCACTGTTTATTGCACCAATGCCACCTGTGTTTCCACGGCTGCTGGCGACCGCACCTTGGTTGCCAACTTCAGCTTGAACACCTATGCTGTGACTGCTACTGCTGACCCAGCCATGGGTGGAAGCATCACCGGCACCGGCACTTATGAACATGGAAGCAGTGCTACGCTGACCGCCACTCCTGCCAGCGGATACCACTTCATCAACTGGACCAAGGACGGCGTGGAGATCGGTACTGAGGAAACCCTTACGTTCACCGTCACTGAAGCCGTAAACGTCGTGGCTCACTTTGAATCTTCCACTTCACAGGTCATCAGCCTCAGCAGCGCCTTTAACTGGTTCTCCACCTACATCGACCTTGATGGTGCCGAAGGTCTCGCAACCCTTGAAAATGCTTTGGGCGACAATTGCATCCAGATTAAGAGTCAATTACACTCCTTAGTTTACGATGAAGGAGGCTGGTACGGTGACTTGAACAGCTATGACATCACACAGATGTATCAGATCAAGAACACCACTGCCTTGGATATCACTCTGACCGGAAGCATCGTGAATCCAACCGAACACCCGATCAATATCGTGAAAGGTTGGAACTGGATTGGTTATCCCGTGAGCCAGCCCATGGATGTTTCTGTTGCCTTGGCCGACCTCAATCCTTCTGAAAATGATGTCATCAAGTCACGCAATGCATTCACCACCTACATCGACAATTATGGATGGTGGGGCAACTTGACTACCTTGACGCCTGGCGAAGGTTACAAATACAACTCCATGGCTAACGAGAGCACTTCCTTCGTCTATCCCGCCAGCAGCCGAGTTGATGTTCGCGCCAACATCACTACCGAAGGCAACTACTGGATGCCTGACGACGCTTATGCCAACACCATCAACGTCATGGCTGCTCTTCCTGCCAACTCGGTGGTCAATGCCTCAGAACAAGTTGAAATCGGCGCCTTCGTCAATGGCGAATGCCGTGGTAGCGCCAAGTTATTGTATGTCGAACCGCTCAACCAATACATCGCCTTCTTGACCGTCTATGGCAACGAAGATGAAACTGTGAGCTTCAACATCTATAATGAAGGCAACCAATACAATGCCGAAGAGCAAGTGGTGTTTGTCAATGATGCTGTCATCGGCAAGGCCAGCGATCCATTCATGCTCCACATCAGCGGTGACAACAGCTTAAGCCTCTTCCCCAACCCAGCGAACAAGGGAGAGCGTATCACCGTTGAGCTGAATGGCAATGTTGATCTGAATGGAGCTACCATGCAGGTGTACAATACCCTCGGCAGCCTGATCCGCACTGAGCACTTCACACAATCCACCAAGACCATCGAAGCCTTGCAAAATAGTGGCATCTACACCGTAAAGGTCACCGATGCTCAAGGCAACGTGTTTGTCGGTAAAATCGTGGTTAAATAACACCTAATTATACAGATTAGGAGGGCAATGTCAAGCCTTCCTAATCTGATTTTTTTCAATAGAGAGAGCAACTATTAGTATTTTTTCTAATTTTGCAAGCAAATTTGAATAATTTTGGAAATAATAACAAAAATGAAAAAAAGTATTTTATTATTGATGCTGGCATTCCTTTCCTTTGGATTTGCTCATGCACAAACGTATGAAAGTCACTTTCCTGAAGTAACTCATTTAGAGAATAATTGGGGGCCCTTCGTATGTTTTATTGTCGATGAAAACGACACTGTATTCGTGACAAACACCTCTATCGAAGTGGCAGCCTATTGTGGCGATGAGATTAGAGGCAAAGTGTTCATTGGTAACGGTTATGATACGAATAGGCCCTATAGTCATCCCATCATGATCCAGGGCAATCAAAATGAAGTGATTACCTTCAAGATCTATGATCACGCAACAGGCAAAGGAGACGACTATGAATGCCTGACCACTACTGCCATCAATGTTGACATCACTTACCTTCCCAGTCAGCCATTAGTCATTCATTTCAAATCCAATGAGGAAGAAGAAGAGGATGAAATTCCTTATCCCTGGACTGTAGAACAAGGTTCTGGAGGAGACAATGCTCAAGGAACATTCCAGGTACAAATCAACGGAGTGAATGTTAGCGAAGACATCTATACGCTTGGTATCTTCAACAGTGAAGACGTTTGCCGTGGATATCAAGAGAATTGGATGTATTTCCAGCCCACACAAGCTTATCTCCACACCTTTACTTTCTTTGGTGACGATGGTGAAGAGGACCACTTCCTGTTGTATAACAGAAATGAAGAATGCTATGTAGGATCCTGCGATGTCACCATCACTTTCACAAAAAATGAAACCTACGGCAGTGCACCTCAGCCAATGATTCTGAATTTCGTCATCCCATTCATCTTTGACGGATCGGACAACGACCACAATTGGAGCACTATCGACAACTGGAGATACAAAGCATTGCCCACCGCCACCGACGAAGTTACCATCAACGGCTACTGCGAAATGGATCAAGATGTGGCTGTGAAAAACATCATCGTCAACGAAGAAAAGACCCTCAAGGTTCTCGGTGGCAAGACCCTCACCCTCACCGAAGGCATCGTCACCACTGACGCCTCTCAACTTGTCTTGGTTGACAACGCTCAGCTGATTGACGCTTCGCAGACCGCTGCCCTCGCCTCCTACATGATTACTGTTGAAGGCTATGAAAGCAACGAAAACAACTGGTACATCTTCGGAAGCCCGATGAGCGACAACGTCTCCATCGCCAATACCGACTTCCCCACGGGCGAGTACGATCTCTATTGGTACGATGAGACCAACTTGACCCACGAGGAATGGAGAAACTTCAAAGCCAATCAAGATGGTGAATTCATCCCTGGCATGGGTTATCTCTACGCCAACAAAGTCAATTGCACTCCTTCATTGGCTGGCACCCTCAACTACGGTAACGTCAGCGTCAACATGACCTACACCGACCGTCCCTATGACGACCTTGAAGGCCTCAACCTCTTTGCCAACCCCTATCCTTACACCATCACAATTGACAACTTTGCCAACAGCAGCCTCACTGATGGTTATTATCGGATGGTGAATGGTGATTGGGATCCTCAAACCAGCAGCACTCCTATTGAGACTGGACAAGCCTTCTTGATCGGTTGCACTGCACAGAACACGGTCACCTTCCAGCCCAACGCCACCACCAAGGGTGAGAGAAGCAACCGCAACGTCATCAAGGTCAACATCGCCAACAGCGAATATGCCGACCACGCCTTCATCATCCTCAACGAAGGCAACGACTTGGTCAAGATTGCCCACAGAAACACTTCAGCACCAGAGGTTTACATCCCCGTCCAGAACAAAGCCTACGCTATCGCCCACTTCAACAATGTGGAAACCGCTCCTGTGGCCTACAGACCTACCCTCTTCGGCCAACAGACCCTCAGCGTTGAATTGGAAGGCTCTTATGAGTACCTGACTTTGAAGGACAACCTCACTGGAACGGAAGTCAATCTCCTTAACACTCCGACCTATAAGTTCAATGCCAACCCGAGTGATATGGTAAACCGCTTCACCCTCAACTTCAAGGCCAACACCAACGTCAATGATGTCGAGGTGGTCAACCCGATCAACTACCGTAACGATGGACAGCTGACCATCAACGGTGTGCAAGGTGAGAGCGAACTCCAAGTCATCGACATGCTGGGACGTATTGTCAGCAGCACGACCATCAACGGCGAATACACTCAAATGCTCCACAACACTCCTGGAGTCTATGTCATCCGCCTGGTCACCGCCAACAACACCTATACCCAGAAGATTGTCGTTGAATAATCAAATAACAATCCAATAAAAAATAGCGACCCGATTGGGTCGCTATTTTTTTGTGCACTCAGAAGAAGTCGTCCGCAGCTTAGAGTTTGCGGGCGATCTCCTTCACAGTGTAACCTTCGATGATATCACCGACCTTGATGTCGTTGAAGTTCTCGATGTTCAAGCCGCAGTCCATACCGGCAGCCACTTCCTTAACGTCATCTTTATAACGTTTCAACGAGCCAAGGTTGCCCGTGTAGATCACGATACCATCACGGATGATACGGATCTTCGTGTTACGGGTAATCTTTCCGTCGAGGACCATACAGCCGGCGATGGTACCGACCTTGCTAATCCTGAAGGTCTCACGAATCTCGAGGTTGCAGGTAACCACTTCCTCAATCTCAGGAGCTAGCATACCTTCGATAGCGGATTTGATCTCTTCGATAGCCTGATAAATGATGGAATAGATGCGGATGTCGATCTTCTCTTGCTCGGCGAGACGGCGGGCTTGTACGGTAGGACGTACATTGAAGCCCACGATAACTGCGTTGGATGCCGAAGCCAAGTTGATATCCGACTCGCTGATGGCACCCACAGACTTGTGGATGACATTGACTTGCACTTCTTCGGTGGAGAGCTTGAGCAAGGAGTCGGCAAGAGCTTCCACGGAACCATCCACGTCAGCTTTGACGATGATGTTGAGTTCCTTGAAGTCACCAATGGCGATACGACGTCCAATCTCATCGAGGGTGATGTGCGGGTTAGTGCGGCGAGTCTGCTCGCGTTGCAGCTGTTCACGACGGTTAGCGATGTCCTTGACCTCACGCTCGTCGGTCATCACGTTGAACACGTCACCTGGCTGAGGAGCACCATTAAGGCCGAGGAGCAACACCGGCGTTGAGGGGCCTGCACTTTGGACCTTTTGGTTGTGGTCGTTGAACATAGCCTTGACTTTTCCGTAGGTGGTGCCGGCAAGCACCATGTCACCGATACGCAGCGTACCATTCTGGACCAGGATCTTAGCCACATAGCCACGGCCTTTGTCGAGGGCCGACTCGATGACGGTACCCTTGGCGAGCTTGTTAGGATTGGCCTTGAGGTCGAGGAACTCGGCTTCGAGCAAGACTTTCTCCAACAGCTGATCGACATTGAGACCGATTTTGGCGGCGATCTCCTGTTCTTGGTATTTACCGCCCCAGCTCTCGACGAGGATGTTCATCTTGGCCAGCTGCTCACGGATTCGGTCAGGCTGTGCCGTAGGTTTGTCGATCTTGTTGAGAGCAAAGACGATAGGCACACCGGCAGCTTGGGCGTGGTTGATAGCTTCGACCGTCTGAGGCATCACGTTATCATCGGTGGCGATGACGATGATGGCCACGTCGGTGATCTTGGCACCACGGGCACGCATGGCGGTGAAGGCCTCGTGACCAGGGGTGTCGAGGAAGGTGATCTTCTTGCCGCTCTCGGTGGTCACCTCATAAGCACCGATATGTTGGGTGATACCGCCAGCCTCGCCTGCCACCACGTTGGTGTTACGGATGTAGTCGAGGAGCTTGGTCTTACCATGGTCAACGTGACCCATGACGGTGACGACGGGTGCGCGAGGCACCATATCCTCCTCATGGTCCACCTCTTCCGTCTCGGCGATGGCTTCTTGCACGTCGGCGCTGACGAAATCGACTTGGAAGCCAAACTCGCTAGCCACCACCGACAATGCTTCAGCATCGAGGCGTTGGTTGATAGACACAGGCATACCCAAGCCCATGCAGGTGGCAATGACCTTGGTCACCGGCACGCTCATCATGACCGCCAAGTCGTTGGCCGTGACGAACTCGGTGACTTTCAGGATGGATTTCTCCTCCTGCTGGCGCATCTGTTCTTCCATCATGCTGCCCGCGACCTGTTGACGTTTCTCACGACGGTGTTTCGAGGTCTTGGACTTACCCAATGGAGAGAGGCGTGCCAACGTATCTTTGATCTGCTTCGAGATCTCCTCATCGGAGAGTTCAACTTTCTCTTCGTATTTGGGCTGATTACGGTTCTTGTCCTTTTTCGGGTTTTTCTTGTTCGGGTCGCCACCTTGGGCAGGTTTAGCGCCTTTGCCCTTGCCTTGGTTTTGTCCCTTGTTGTCGGTTGGGGCATCTGAAGATCCTTCAGGTTTGCCACCGATGCGTTTACGTTTCTTTTTCTTTGAGTCGCCGCTGCTTTCCGACGAGGCCACAGGTTGCTGTTTGGAGCGTTTGCGTTCCTCGGGCAGTTCAATCTTGTCGAGGATCTTGGGGCCTTCAAGTTTCTTGACTTCCGTCTTGATGAACTTAGGTTCAGCCGCTTGTTCCTTTTCCTTTTCTTTCTCGAGGGCTTTTCTCTTTTCTTCTTCGGCTTTCTTTTCAGCGGCCAGTTTTTCAGCTTTCAGCTGCTCAGCCTTCTTCTGTTCGGCCAGAGCCCTTTCTGCTTTCTCACGTTCGGCACGTTCTTTGGCTTCACGCTGGCGTTCCTCTTTGGTCTTCTTGTCGGGACGCATCTTGGTGTTCAGGCTCTCCAGGTCGATTTTGCCCAAGACTTTGAGGTTACCCTCGTTGTCTTCTTCAGGTAGAGTCTCGACAGCCGGTTCAGTCACCGTCACGGGTTTCTCTTCTTTCGGAGTCTCCTCCTTAAGTGTCTCGACTGGTTTCTCCGGTTCCTTGGGTGTCTCCACCTTTTGAGGTTCTGCGGCAGCAGGTTTCTCTTGTTGAACAGGTTTCTCGGCTGGTTTATGGATGCCTATCGTACTGGTTCGGATAATTACTTCGTCATTATCTTCATCGTCGTTGTTTGATGTCAACGATTGCACGGCCGAATCGACAGAAACGGAACCTCCTTTATAGGAGAGGTCGCCGAGTTTTTTCGCCTCATTCTTCACTTCCCTTTCGCCCTGATATTCTTTCACGAGCAGCTCATACATCTCCGATGTCAGCTTCGTGTTGGGTGATGGATCGACCTGGAATCCCTTCTTGGCGAGGAACTCCACGATGGTATCCTTACCCACGTTAAATTCTCTTACCGCTTTCGATAATCGAATGGTGAAATTTGATTCTTCGGACATAGTTTCTTCTCTTAGTTAATAATAGGTGATTCGTGCCTTAAAGCATCATTCGGCATCATCTTCGAACTCGGCCTTGAGGATCTTGAACACGTTGTTGACGGTCTCAATCTCGAGGTCGGCACGGGAGGCCACTTCCTCAGGCGTGTAGTTGAGCACGCTCTTGGCAGTGTCACAGCCCATGCTATAGAGAGCGTCGAGGATCCACTGGTCGATTTCATCGGCAAATTCGCGAAGATCGACGTCCTCGTCGTCATTATTGATTTCACTGTTACGATAAACATCGATGTTGTAACCCGTCAATTTGCCGGCCAACTTGATGTTATAGCCACCTTTACCGATGGCAAGGCTGACCTGATCGCTTTCCATATAGACGTTGGCGAGCATGTTCTCGTTGTCGAGGACAATCTCGGTGACTTTAGCCGGGCTAAGGGCGCGGGTGATGAAGAGTTTCGGGTTCGTAGTCCAGTTGATGACATCGATATTCTCGTTACGCAGTTCGCGGACGATGCCATGGATACGGGAACCTTTCATACCTACGCAAGCGCCGACGGGGTCGATGCGGTCGTCGTACGATTCGACGGCGATCTTGGCGCGTTGACCAGGCTCACGGACAATCTTCTTGATGGTGATCAGCCCGTCATACACCTCAGGAACCTCAGCCTCGAAGAGGCGTTGGAGGAAGATCTCAGAGGTACGCGACAGGGTGATGACTGGTGAGCCGTTGACGTTCTCAACGCTCTTGACGATGGCGCGGACATTTTCACCTTTTTTATAAATATCCGACGGGATCTGCTCGTTACGGGGCAGGATCAGCTCGATGTTCTCGTCATCAATGGCCACGATCTCGCGTTTCCACACATGGTTGACCTCGGCGGTGATGATCTCACCGACTTTGTCCTTGTACTTCTGGAAGATGTTCTCTTTCTGGTACTCACTGATCTTGGTTTGCAGGTTCTGACGCAGCGCTAGGATGTCGCGACGGCCGAAGCTCGAGATCGGGACTTCCTCTGACACGTCGTCGCCCACCTCGAAGTCAGGCTCGATGCGGATGGCATCGGAGAGTTTGATTTGACGCAGCGGGTCTTCCAAAGCATCGTCGTCAACAACGGTGCGGTTGTGGTAGATCTCAAAGTCGCCCTTGTCAACGTTCACGATGATATCGATGAAGTCTTCCGAGTCGGTATCAAACTTCTTGTTCAACATGCCTCTGAACACATCTTCCATAACACGCATCATGGCTTCGCGGTCGATGTTTTTGAACTCCTTGAATTCGGAGAACGTTTCAACTAATTTATAATTTTCCATAGTGTATTTATTATATCATTAATTTACTTTAGAAAACAATAGCCGGGAAAACGCTGACTTGATTCAGGTCGAAGCTCAAGTCGCCTTCCACGGCGGGTTTGCGTTTGGATGGCTTCTTAGCCGGGGTGGGCGTCAGGATGATCTGTTGTCCGTCGTAAGCTTTCAAGGTACCTGCAACTCTGCCCTGCTCTTTCGTCTTCACCTCCACCTCTTTATTAATATACTTGGCGAACTGGCGAGGCAACTTGAGTGCACCGCTAAGGCCGTAAGAGAGCACGCTAAGTTCGAAATCCTCCACATCGCGGTCCATCCGGCTTTCCACAAAGCGACTCACAGCCACACACTGGTCGATGTTGACGGCTGTGTCGGAGTCGAGATAGACTTCGATGACATTACTGGGCTTCACCTTGACCTCGACAAGAAAGAGGTCGGTGTCCTTGATGGCTTCCTCAGCCAGGCTTGCGATTAATCCTTTTTCAATCATTTCCGTTTTAACAATAAAAAAACCTGTTACATTCGTAGCAGGTTTTCAATCTTCCACACTAAGTTGTCGAGCAAGGATTCGAACCTTGACAGGCAGAACCAAAATCTGCAGTGCTGCCATTACACCACTCGACACCTTCATTCGTCTGAATGCGGGTGCAAAAATACGGCTTTTTTTGAAAACTGCAAGGTTTTTTTGAACTTTTTTGTAATTTTGCACTTTCAACACGAAAAAGAGATGACTTTTAAGAAGCTGAACAACCTTTTGGGATGGCTCGCAGGCATCATTGCGACCGTCGTTTATTTCTTGACCCTTGAGCCCACGGTAAGCTGGTGGGATTGTGGCGAGTACATTTCCACTTCATTCAAACTTCAAGTGGGGCATCCCCCTGGGGCACCATTGTTCCAGATGATCGGGCGATTCTTCACCTTGTTTGCTGGCGGTGATGTCACCAAAGCCGCGATGATGGTCAACGGCATGTCGGCCATCTGCAGTGGTCTGACCATCACTTTCCTGTTCTGGAGCATCACGATGATTGCCCGAAAGTTGTGGATGAAAGAGGACGAGGAGTCGCCTTGGAGGAACAAGATTGGCGTGTTGGCAGCCGCCTTTGTGGGTGCCATGGCCTATACCTTCACCGAGTCGTTCTGGTTCAATGCTGTTGAAGGCGAGGTCTATGCCATGTCGTCGTTCTTCACTGCGGTCACTTTCTGGGCGATCCTGAAGTGGGAACGTGTCGCTGACGAGCCTTACAGCAGCCGATGGATCATCCTCATCGCCTTCCTCATCGGCCTCTCCATCGGTGTTCACCTCCTCAACTTGTTGTGCATCCCGGCCTTTGTTTATGTGGTTTATTTCAAGAAATACAAGAAAACCTCATTCTGGGGCTTCGTGTTGGCTGGAGTGCTGTCAGTAGCCCTGTTATGGCTCATCAACTCCTTCCTGGTTCCGCAGATTGTCAACTTGGCGGGCAAGATGGAGCTCTTCTTTGTCAACAACCTGCATGCACCGTTCAACTTGGGCACCATCATTTATTTTGCCCTCTTGGTTGGCCTCATCATTTGGGGCCTCATCTTCACGTCTCGACGCAAGAAGTTCATCGCCAATATTGCCATCCTATCGTTCATGTTCATCCTTATCGGCTATTCCTCGTTCTTCATGCTGGTGATTCGTGCCAACACGAACACACCTATTAATGAAAACGAGCCCAAAGACGCCCTATCCATGCTCTCTTACCTGAACCGTGAGCAGTATGGATCTTGGCCGTTGCTCTACGGACAGTACTACAACGCCCCTATCAGCGGCGCTAAGGACGGCAAGCCTATCTACATCAAGGATAAGGAAAATGGTCGCTATGTCATCACCGATGACAAAAAAAACACCATTCCTGAATACGCCTCAGAGATGAACACGCTCTTCCCAAGGATGTGGAGCAACCAGCCCAAGCACGTCTCCATGTACGAGTCGTTCCGAAAAGATAAAAACGGCACCATTAAAGGTGACAAGATCAGTGTACGCAAATACGACGGCAGCACCCAAGTGGTCAACCGTCCTACGTTCGGCCAAAACCTGAAGTTTTTCATCAGCTACCAATGCAATTGGATGTATTGGCGTTACTTCATGTGGAACTTTGTTGGCCGCCAAAACGACATCGAAAGCCAAGGGGAGCTGGATCACGGCAACTGGATCAGCGGCATTAACTTCATCGACAGTGCCCGTCTCGGTGACCAAAAGAACATCCCCGACAGCCTCAAGAACCCAGGAAGGACGAAATTCTATTTCCTGCCGCTCATCTTAGGCCTTTGTGGATTGATTTGGTTGATCAAGAAAGACTTGAAGTCGAGCTGGATCATCTTCCTGTTGTTCATCATGACTGGACTAGCCATCGTGGTGTATCTGAACCAGACCCCATACCAGCCTCGTGAGCGCGACTACTCTTATGCCGGTTCCTTCTATGCCTTTGCCATTTGGATTGGCCTTGGTGTTCTGGCTCTCATCGACTGGATCGAGCGGCTCACCAAGAGCAAGAACCTGGTAACTACCGCCCTTGTCGGCCTCATCTGCTTCCTCGCCGTGCCTTGCCTGATGGCCTCGCAAGGCTGGGAAGAGCACAACCGTGGCGGCAAGACCTCAGCGCGTGATTGGGCAAAGAACTATCTATCCCAGCTGCCTCCCAACGCGGTGATCTTCACCCGTGGCGACAACGACACCTTCCCATTATGGTACATCCAAGAGGTGGAAGGCTACCGTACCGACGTGCGTGTAGTCAACTACATGCTCTCATCAGGCTATTGGTATGCCCACCAGATGGGACGCAAGGTTTATGACTCGGAGAAACTGCCTCTCACCCTGAGCAATGCGGAATACGACAACGGCGTCAACGAGAGCATCCCCATCGTTGAAGAGGACAACTTGAAAGGCAAAGTCGTGGATCTGAAAGACGTCATCAACTTCATCCACAACCCCAAGGCGGTGAAAAGATATGTCGGTGGTGGCAGTACCCACTATGTGCCGGTCCGCAACGTCAAACTGGTCGTTGACAAAGAGGCCTGCGTCCGCAACGGCATCGTCCCCGAAAGCATGAAAGACGACATCGTTGACGAGATCAGCTGGCAGATCAAAGGCGACTACGTCTATAAGAATGCCTTGATGCTCCTCGACTTTATGGCTACGAACAACTGGGAACGTCCGGTGTATTTCACCTCGTTCAGCGACATGGCTTCCATGCTCGGCATCCAGGAATATCTCCACATGGAAGGCCTCGCCTACCGCTTCATGCCCGTCAAGGCCGACGACTTCTACTTGGGCTTCGGTGGCGTTTACCGCGAAGGCAGTTATGACCTGCTGGTCAACAAAGCCCAATGGGGCAGCTTGAACCAAGAAGGAGTGGTGCCCGACCGCGAAAGCGTCCGCAACGCCGAATTCGCGCGCCAGAGCTATATCCGCCTGGCCCAAAGCCTCGTCAACCATGAGGAATACGACTCAGCCGTCATCGTGATGGACAAGTTCCAAGAGTTCTTCCCCAACGAGAAGTTCCCCTATGAGATTCGCCTATACCAATTCCCCGAGATGTACTACACCTGCGGAGCCTACGAAAAAGGCGATAACATAATGGGCAAGATCGTCAAGAATGCCTGCGAGAAGATAGACTATTACGGCAACATGGAGCCGAAGTTCTTCAGGTATTACCAAGAAACCATCGAGGAACAGATCAGCCTGCTCCGTCAGATGCAGCTCGTGGCCAAACGCTTCGACCGCACCGAGATGAAAGAGGTCATCGATCCGAAGATGGATGAATACCTGAGAAAGTATTATATGGATTAACTCCTATCAGGAGTTTGCCGGTTTCTTTCTGAACGAAAGGATAATCATCACGATCCCGAGGATAACGAAGGGAACGCTCAACCATTGTCCCATGTCGAAGGTCATGTTGCGCTCGAAATCAACTTGAACATTCTTCAAGAACTCGATGGCGATGCGAGAGCCAAAGATGATGACCAAGAAGGTCCCGAACATCAAACCTGGACGTTTGTCACCCATGTCACGTTTGAAGAACATCCAAAGGAGAATTGCCATGGCCACCAAACAGAAGAAGGCCTCGTAAAGGCCCGTAGGATGGCAGGGAAGCCATTCACTTGGCGGACAGCAGGTTCCTGAAGTGCAAGGCACGTAATTGTCAACCGTGCCACAGAACTGCTCATTGCCACGAAGGAACACAAAGCCCCAAGGCAAGGAGGTAGGAGTTCCATAGATTTCATGGTTGAACACATTGCCTAAACGAATAAGGGCTCCCACAAGGCACACTGGGATGACGATACGGTCGAGCAGCCAGAGGTAGGTGATGTGTGTTTTTTGCCCCGGCTCTTTCTTGGTTGATTTGTTGAACATTCGCACATAGAGCCACAAGCCGATGAGGATACCGATGGCACCACCGTGGCTGGCCAAGCCTCCTTCCCAGATCTTCAACATCTCCAGGGGCTTGGAGAGGTAATACTCCGGCTCATAAAACAAGCAATGGCCCAAACGGGCACCAACAACGGTGAAGACCAGCATGTAGATCAGCAACGAATCCATTGCCCACTCCGGCATCTTTTCACGTTTATACACTTTACCCATGAGGATATAACCCAGCAAAAAGCCGACCGCCCAGCAGATGCCGTACCAGCGGATTTGCAACGAACCCAGCGACAAGGCTACCGGGTTAACGTTCCATTGGATGAAATTCAAAATCATAGTCGCGAATTTTTCGCAAAGATAAGGTAAAAGGTTGAATGGTGTAGCTGTTAATTTGCTGAATTGAGGCTACAAGTTGTGTTTTTATCACATGAACTGCGGAAAAGAAACCTTCCCTGACCTCCGACATCGAATCCTCATCTTCCAATTGATCTCCGAGAGTATTGTCGTAGGCCATCGCATCATCCCTATATGAAAGAATCTCCGTAGAAATCTCATAACCAGTAAGTTGCGATGCATCGACAGCAGAAATCCCAGGAATCATTTGCATTTCATCACGCTCGATGACGCGCTCTTCAACTTTTTTATTCCCGTTTCCATGTTGCGTTGTGACAACAAAATGGGCTTGACTTTCCCTCAGTAAGGTTGGGCCTTGCGATTCGATGGCTGTTGCTGCGATAGGTCTCATCTCTGCCATCAGCGGCTGCTCCGGTGTTGCCGATCTCCACCAGAAAAGGCCAATCAGCAGGGCCACGACAGCGGCTGCTGAGGCGACCTTGGCAAACAAGGGAATGACTGTCGCCTTTTTCTTGAGGCTGTCCTTATGCTCATACACCACTTGGGGTGGCACCAGTCGTGGAAAGTCGTCTATGTTAGGGTCGGTGTTCATGGTTCGGTGTCGATTAGGTTATCCATACTTTTTATCTTATCGCGGAGGGCGGTACGTGCCCTAAAAATATTCACTTTCACCTGGCTCTCGCTTTGACCGGTAATCTCGCCGATCTCTTGGTAGCTATAGCCTTCGTAGTCGCGCAGCAGCACTGCCGAGCGTTGGGCTTCGGGCAGGGCAGCCACAGCTTTATGCAAGATCTCGTTAACGTCGGGATAGGCTGTCGTTTTGTTGTCGGCCAGCTGAAACACAGCGTCAACGGTGGTTTCGGGATGCCGTTTGCGGGCCATGTCGATGATGAGATGATGCGCAACGGTAAAGAGGTATGACTTGGCTTTGTCTTGATCCACCGAGCTCCGGTGTTCCCAGGTACGGGCGAAGCTGTCCTGTACCACGTCTTCGGCCTCCTCGCGATTTCGCAAGGAGGCCAAGGCGAAACGGAACAGTCCGTCGGCGTATCGGTCCACACAGTGGTTGTACTGGGCTCGGTTCATCAGGATCAGAACAAGAGGCTAAAGCCGAAACAGAGCGTGTGTGAAGTTGGGCCGTTGGGCTCATAAAACAATGGCAGGAGATTATAGCTGGCGAAGAAGCCCATGTCTTCGCCACCGGCACGAAGCATGGCATCCAACTTGAACAGATTCACATAATAATCGCCGTGGTATTTCTCCTTGCTCTTGTCCACGAATTTGACTTTGGTCCAGGCGTCAACCCTAACACCGCCAACGACACCGGCGGCGATATGGAAATGACGGGTTGGACGCACTTCAATCATCAGAGGAGCCTGAACATAGAGGACACCGAGTTTGCTTTTCTTCACTTTGCCTTCCACTTGCTCATCGATCCACTCCCCTTCAAGACGGTTGTTGTCGCTCTTATACAAACGCACAGGGTTATTGAAGCTGTAGTTGTTCCATCCCAAGCCGATACCGGTATAGAGGCCACCGACATGCTTGCGATTGAATGCGATACCCACATCGGCGATGTTGAAGTTGAACACCCAGCTCTTCATGGGTTTCTGCTCGAGGAAGAGATATGGGCCTTCAAAATTGGAAGAAGAGCCAGGACCGAGAAGCAGGTTGAGTCCCGCCTCAAAGCCACTCCATTGTGGGTCATAGAGCAGACTTCTCTTTTCTGGTTTCGCCTCACGACCCTTGTCATTTCCATGCTCTACCTTGACGTTAGGTTGCGGGACATAATCCGGTTTTCCTTTACCCCAACGTTCCTTGTCGCGGTCTTGCTGATCCATCTCACGTTCCACGCGCTCGCCCCATTCTTCCATGTGGCGGCCCCACTCTTCCATGCTTTGGCCCCAACGTTCCATGTCGGCTTCAAAGCTCTGCCAGTCAACGGAATCGGCAAGCTGCTCCAAATTGGTGCCCAGCTCGGCCAGCAATTCCGAGAGTCCCGCCAGATTCGGAACCGCGCGCCCTCCTTCCACCGTGCCTTTTTCCGAGGCTCGCGCCAATCCCTTAGTGTTCAAGTCACCACTTCCACTGTGCTTGGCTTCAAGGACATCGCAATGGCCACGGAGGACCAGGTCGCCGCTGCCAACCATCATAACGGAAATGTAGTCATAATTCAGGTCCAGTCTGGTATCACCTGAACTGTTGAAGTTAATCACGAGGTCGTTTCCATGGAACATGTTTTCGGTAGTTACGTCGCCCGAGGATAGAACATGCAGGTATCTTAGGTTCTCCACCGTGACCTCATAGTCTTTCGAACCTTGGAGATAAAGAACAGTATCCGTCGTTGTATAAGGTCCGCCAGAGCAAGAAAAGGCATTCCCTTGACGAAGTTTAACGTCACCACTGGTATTGACCCAAACGGTGTTGATTTGTGCTGATGCGAAGCCGATATAGAAAAGGGCGGTCGCTAAAAGAAATAGTTTTTTCATGGTTGATTTATTTGTTTGTTTCTTTGTTGCTTTCCGAAAAACAACTATAAGACGAACAAACAGCAAAAAAGTTACAGACTAGGTGCAAAAAAATAACAATCCCGCTTTGCGACAAGGGTGTCACCCTCGTTCAGCTCTAGCCGCACGACTACCTTTTGCAAATCGGATTGACGCAATACATCATCCAAGCCGTCCACATAGAACTTCTTGTTCTCATTGGCATTCAACTCCACCTTCACCTTTTGTTCGAACAGTCGGGTGCCGTCGTCATTGACCACTGAAACCGACAGCTCACCATTGATGGCGCGCAACAAGTCGGAGGTCACAAACACCTGGAAATCCTTCTGATCGAGGGAAAGCAACACTGGAGCAAAGAGTGTCTTGAGCTTTTCGTGAAACACCTTAGGGTGACCGAAGTAGTCGATGGACGACCAAGAGGTCACAGGCCAGGCATCGTTGAGTTGCCAGTAGAGGGTTCCCATATTATAGGGCTTGGCGGTCCGATGTGCTTCAATGGCGATTTCCATGCCATAGGCTTGAGACAGCTGACTCAGATGGACGTATTCCTCAAAATCCTTCGGTTGTGCTATTGGATAATATCGATGGATGAAATCATCGATTTGCCTCGTTCCCCTAGGATGTTTCTGGTGTGCTGCGATAACCTTGGCATCTTTGCTCAGTGGTTCCCCTAAAGCGATGGATTGGAGTGTGGAATAATCGGGATAGCTTTGATAGCCGTACTCACTGTTGAATCGGCCCACTTTCTCACGATAGACCTCGTAGGGAAGTTCTCCCCACCAAACGCCCCAGTAGTGCACATCGCCTTGGGTAAGGCTCTCAGGCCGGCCCCATCCTTTTGATGGCGAGCTGGGCCAATACGGCCGAGTGCCATCGAAGGTACTGACCACCGTAGGCAAGATTCCTTCAAAGAGCCTATCGTAACCCGCTTTAATGGCCTGGTCTTCTTCTTCGGTCCAGCCGAGTGACTGTTGCCATCCCCAATTGTAATAGCCTTCAGAAATCTCATTGCCGCCACACCAAAGGGCCAGCGAAGGATGAGATGCCAAGCGTTTCACTTGTTCAAGGGCTTCTGTCTTGGCGTTTTCGAGGAAGGCGCTGTCATAAGGATACATGGTACCCGCATACATGAAATCTTCCCAAACGAGAATGCCTAAGGAGTCACAAATGTTGAAGAAGTCATCAGAAGGATAGATGCCCCCACCCCACACACGCAGCATGTTGAAATGTACTTCTTGGGCTTGTCGAAGCAGACGAAGGGTGTTGTTGGCATCAATCCATGTCTCGATCATTTCTTCCGGCACATAGTTGGCACCTTTGGCATACATTGGCACTCCATTCACCTTAAAATAAAAAGAGAAGCCGATGTCATCGGGATCTTCGACCATCTCCACCGTTTTGATACCTGTACGGATTATCTTGGAATCCAGCAATTTGTCCTGTTGTTTCAGCTCAACTTCGAAATCGTAGAGCGGCTGATCGCCCATCTCGTTTGGCCACCACAAACGCGGATTTGCAATGGTGAAGTTAAACAATTTATGTTGATTGCCTTTCCCCTGCTCAAACGGGAAGCTCTGGAGTGTCTTTCCCTCGGCTCTGATTTCTGCAACCAGTTCTCCTTCGGCAACACTCTCGACATCGACATGAAGGGTCAGGACGGCCTGTTCTTCCGACACCTCTTTAGTCACGATATAGGCGTTTTCAAGTCTGGCATCCGACCATCCGACAAGTTTGACGGGTTTCCAAATGCCAACGTTCTTGTATTTCGGTGCCCAGTCCCAGCCATGTTGGTAGGGTGCCTTACGACTGACAGCATATTTCTCAGGGAGTTTAGGATGATGCTGGTCATAAAATGCTTGTTGGAGGCTATCGTACCGAGGAAAATGCACCTCAAGCACGTTGTCTTTATCTTTTAACAGGTGTTTCACATCCGCCTTCCAGATCCTGAATTGATTATCAGCTTCGAAAAGCTTCTCCCCGTTGAGGGTCACCGATGCATAGGTGTCGATGCCTTCAAACACCAATTCCACCGCATCCAGATGCAGCAACTGCCGCTGGGCATCGAAATGTGCGGTATAGGTCCAGGGATGATCGGAAATCCAAAGCAATTCATCCTCGACGACGCCATAGTACGGATGCGGAATCATATCAGCATCGAAAAGGTTTTGCTGTACCACAGAAGGGACTTTGACAGGCAGCGTGTTGATTTCGAGAGTATCGCCGGTGAGCGTCCAACCTTCAGTCAATGGTTGTTCAATGACACCATGATGCTGGGAACAAGAGGCCAGCGACAGCATCAATGCCAACGCCAAGCCACGTAAAAGATCTCTCATAATTCTAAATTCTAAATTATTAATTCCCTAAGGATTAATGAGTTTCTCCATTTCATAGATGATCTCATAGTTTGATTCCGTCCAGACCATGGAGGCGCCGGTCGGGTCGGTTTGGTTGGGATAGAGCTTCTCGTTGAAGCGAGGCACCCAGTGACCTAGGGAGGCGTGCACATTGACCACACCGGTTTGGTTGATGACATCCATAACATTAGCCAAATTGATGCCACCACCCGGCATGATGGCGATTCTGTCGCCATAACGCAACTGCATTTCTGCTATCATTGGGATGCCTTCTTCGGCAGTGGGCTTCCCTCCCGAGGTCAGCACTTTGTCGAAGCCCAGCTCGACAAGCTGTTCCATGGCTTCGAAGGGCTTCACGCAAGCATCGATGGCGCGATGAAAGGTGAACTTCATGCCTTCGCCTGCTTCCATCAAAGCTTTCAGGGTCTCGATGTCGAGCATCCCTTCGTCATTGAGTGCTCCGATGACCACACCCTCGAAGCCGAGCTTTCTGCAGAGCATGATGTCGGTTTTCATGACTTCGATTTCGTCGTCATTATAAATATAATTGCCTGGTCGAGGCCGGATGAGGACTCGCATGGGGATGAAGGAGAGGTCGATAGCTTTGGCCATCGTTCCGAACGATGGGGTAAGTCCTCCCACTTCGAGGGCCTCACAGAGTTCGACACATTGCGCGCAGCCGTCCATGGCGTTGCGCAGCGACTGGATGCCATTGGCACAGATTTCGAGACGGATCATATAGGTAAGATTGATTTGCAAAAATAGGAAAAATGATGTGTCTTTCACAAAAATGTTCCTGCTTAGTGAAGCAGTTTGTCTTCAAGCTGTTTTTAATAAAAACAATAATATTGTATTGCAATATTCAAAATTAATAGTAACTTCGCATCGTTTATAACAATATTATTCAACAATGAGAAATGCGAACAACGCGATGATTATCGACCCGATCGCTGAGGCACGGCGATATGTAACGAACGCTCGTGAGGTACTTCGATCAAATGGAAAACTGGACCCGGAAACAAACCGATATGAGGATCCGAAATATGTGAGAGTCGCAGGCCACTACTTGTGGTCAGGAGCACTGATCGCCTTAGAGTCGGTGTTCCATGCGAAAACTGAAAAAAAGAAACGAAAAGGCAAGGATGCTCGTGTGGACATCGATGATTATCTTGTCATAGTGAACCAACGGGACCAGAAATTGCTAAGATTAGTGATTGATGCGTACAATATCACCCATCTAAGTATGGGATATGACGGAATCCAAATCAAAACAATCTGTGATGACGGCTTCCGCATCGTCAACGCCATCATCGACCGATGCGAAAAGATGACACCCTCAGTGGCTGCGTGATTTGTGAGGAAAAAAGAACACCTCTTCCGCTTTTTTCCCTATCTTTGCGCCCGCAAAAACCTAAACAATTCTATCATGAAAAAAGCATTTTTTATCGCAGCAGCAGCTGCCATGCTGTTCGCCGCTTGTGGCAACAACAGCACCAAAACCAACAATCAACAAGCTCAGAATGAGCCTGTAGTCGAAGAACCCGTAGTGGAAGAACCCGCTGCACCCGAAACCACCCTGTGGGACCACTACGAGTGGACCTTGACCATGCCTAACGACGGCTGGAAAGTCAGCAACGCCTATTCCGACATGGGCATCGACTATCTGGAAGATTGGTCTCATTTCAACATCAAAGACTGGCAAGAAGAGAATTATGAAGAATTCCTCACCAAATATCCCGCTGGAGATTATTTGGAAGACATCGTCACGGGCGACTATACCTGGAAAGTCATTCCAAACATCGGGAAATACAAGTTGTCCTTCTTTACCTACGACCCCAACCGCAAAATGGCTGTCCGTGTTGGCTCAGAGGATATCGACGATCCCAACGAAGAACGCGTGATGACCGTATTGAAAGGTTTCGCTTTCAAACCTGTTGAATAACCATGATCTATCCGGAACGCTTCGAGCAGAAAATCGGTTTCACCCACATCCGGGAAGCCGTCAAGGGACACTGCATCAGCACTATGGGGCTGGAACGGGCAGAGAAAATGGACTTCAGCAACAGCCGAAAGTCCATCGAACAAAGCTTGGACCAGACCGTGGAGTTCATGCAGCTGCTGCAAAATGGCGTGCCCTTCCCCGTCCGTGACTACCACGACCTGCGCGAAGCGTTCCAACATATCAGGATTCCAGGGACGAGCATCAGCCTGGAAGACCTGTTCGCCCTCAAACCCTCGCTGAACGCCTTGAGCTACATCCTGAAGTTCGGGCAGAGCGAGGCTCGCGAGGATTACCCTGAGCTCTGCGCCCTCACTGACGGCATCACGGTTGAGCCCATCGTCTTCAGCGAAGCAAACCGCCTCGTCGATGACAAAGGAGAGATGCCCGACAACGCCTCACCTGAACTGATGGAGATCCGCAGGAGCATCCACCGCAAACAAGGAGGCATTGAGAAACGCATACGCCAGATCATGAGCGATGCCAAAGCCTCGGGATGGGTCGATCAGAAAGCAGAGCTGACCATCCGCGACGGACGCATGGTCATCCCCGTCAAAGCCGGCGACAAACGCGCATTGAAAGGCTTCATCCATGACGAGTCCGCCACGGGACAGACCGTCTATATCGAGCCAAGTGAGATTGTTGAGACCTCCAACGAAATCAAAGAACTGGAATATGCCGAACGACGCGAGGTGTATCGTATCCTGACCCAGTTCACCGACCGTATCCGACCCTCACTGCCCGAGCTGCTGAAAGCCTGGGAACTCCTCGGAACACTCGACTTCATCCGCGCCAAGGCACTGCTCGGCCAAGACATCGGCGGCATCAAACCCCTCATGCACGACACCCCCTGTTTCCGCTGGATCCAAGCCCGACATCCCGTCCTGGAAAAGAAACTCCGATCGCAAGGCAAGACCATCGTGCCTCTCGACCTTAAACTCGACGGCCATGACCGCATCCTGGTCATCTCAGGTCCCAACGCTGGCGGCAAGTCGGTGTGCCTCAAGACCACTGGGCTTATCCAATACATGCTGCAATGCGGACTCCCCGTTCCCATGCACCCTGACTCGGAATGCGGACTCTTCCAAAACCTCTTCATCGACATCGGCGATGAGCAATCCATCTTGGACGACCTCTCCACCTATAGCTCACATCTGCTCAACATGAAAAACCTTCTGCAGCACGCCGATGAAAACACCTTGTTCCTCATCGATGAGTTCGGCACAGGCACCGAACCTCAGCTCGGAGGAGCCATTGCAGAAGCCATCTTACTGGAACTCAATACAAAAAACAGCTTTGGCATCGTCACCACACACTATGCCAACCTGAAATTATTGGCAGACAACCACGAAGGCATCATCAACGGAGCCATGCTTTTCGACACCAAGTACATGCAGCCCATGTACATCATGTTGACCGGCAAGCCCGGAAGCTCGTTCGCTTTCGAAATCGCACGCAAGATCGGCTTCCCCAAACGCATCCTCGACGATGCCTCACACATCACCGGCGAACAGCATCTCCGTTTCGAACATCAACTGCAACAACTGGAAGTGGACAAGAAAGCCATCCGCAAAAAGGAACGGGAACTACAAATCGCCGACACCCTCCTCAGCGAGGTGGTAGCCAAATACAAAAACCTGCTCAGCGAACTGGAAGGGAAAAAGAAACAATACCTCAGAGATGCCGCCAACGAAGCCCAGGAACTCATCGACCGGGCCAACAGCCAGATCGAACGAACCATCAAAGAGATTAAGGAAGCCCAAGCTGAGAAAGAGCGCACCAAAGAGATTCGTCAGGAGCTGAGACGCACCAAAGAAGAAATAGCCGAGACCGCCAAGAAGGTCGCAGAACCAAAACCGCCTAAGACAGAAGCAGACAAGACTCTCAAAGTCGGCGACACGGTCTGCATCGACGAGATGGAAATCGTGGGTGAGATCATCAGCATCAGCGACACCGATGCCACCATCCTGTTCGACACCGTGAGACTGCGCACCTCGCCCGACAAGCTTCGGAAAGTCAGCCGCGCGGAAGGACGAAAAGCCATCCGCAAATGGCAGTCAGGACTGGCCGACGAGCTGAGCGAGAAAGCGGAGCATTTCGACCTCACCTTGGATGTCAGAGGAAAACGAGCCGAAGAGGCTTTGGATATCGTCGCCAAATACCTCGATGAAGCCAAATTACTCAGTATCAAAGAGGTAAGCATCCTTCACGGGAAAGGCAATGGGATTTTAAGAAAATTAATCAGGGAATATCTGAGCCGAGACAAAGACGTGGCTCATTTTGCCGATGCCTCATTAGAGACCGGAGGCGCAGGCATTACTCGGGTGGAACTGAGGTGAAAGGTGAAAGGTGAAAGATGAAAGATGAAAGATGAAAGGTGCCTTCGGGCCCACGACCTTTCACCTTTCACCTTTCACCTCTCACCTTTCAATTTAATTCATTACTTTTTCCTGAAAAGCGAAAGAATGAAGAGCAGCAACACGGCGCCACAGGTGCCGACGAGGAGTTGACCCCAGAAAGAGCTGCTGGCCGAAAGGCCGAGGAGGCTGAACACCCAGCTACCAAGGACACCGCCGACGAGGCCGACGAGGATGCATACGAGAAGGCTCATGCCTTTTTTCATGATAAGTCCGGCGAGGACACCGGCGAGTGCTCCAATGAGCAAAGAAACTAAGATACCAGTCATAATAGTTGATTTTTTAGGTGATTGATATAGTTAATGGTTTTATAAGCCTTTAGTTTTGAGATAAGAATCAAGTTCGTTATTTTGTTGTTCAATGAAAGCCAAGATCTCTTCTCGACCTTGACGAGTCTCTGAGGAAGTGATGAACAAAGGAGGCAGCTCTTCCCAGTCTTCGAGAAGACGTTTTTTATATGCCTCCACGTTGGTGTTCAGCTCCGCCTTGCTGAGCTTGTCGGCCTTAGTGAACACAATGCAGAATGGGATCTGGTTCTCGCCAAGCCATTCCATGAAACCGATATCGCTGTTTTGAGGCTCCAGACGAGAGTCGATGAGTACAAAGGTGTAAAGGAGATTGCGCCGACGCGCTATGTAGTTGGCCAGCATGACGCGCCACTCCTCACGCGATTTCTTGGAACGCTGTGCATAGCCATAGCCCGGAAGGTCAACGAGATACCACTGGTTGTTGACCACGAAATGGTTGATGGCAATGGTCTTTCCCGGGGTAGCCGACGTCTTCGCCAGGCCTTTGCGTTGCACCAGGGTGTTGATCAGCGAAGACTTCCCCACGTTGGAGCGCCCGATGAAAGCATATTCCGGCAGGTTGTCCTTGGGCAATCGGTCGATACGAGTGTTACTTGAAAGGAAATGTGCGTCTTTGATTATCATAGTCAGCTCAGATGTAAAGGTTTCTCATTAGGTTCAAAAACGGCATGACGGTCGAATTTTTCCGGATAGATATCCTTGATCTTGACCAGGATGCCCGTCTCTTCCACGCCTCCGAAAGGCGCATTGATGGCTGTTCCGAAGGAACGCATGGTGGGCGAAAGCCCCATGTAGGCATTGACCAAGGGTGGCACCGAGGCCCCAAGCTCTCGAACATGCTTGACCAAGATGCGATAGTTCTCGTTATAGTTGGCACCCGTGAAAAGCGCTTTGAGCTCTTGCTCATCCATGAGGATGGGGAGCTCCAAATCCGGCCAGGGACGCAGCAAGTCATCCGGGTCGGGGAAACAATGGCGCATGAAATAGAGGATCATGTCGCGAGCGGTACGATCCAGCTGGGGATACATGGTGACCTTGCCAAAATAATATTCCGCCTGTGGAAACATCAAACAAAGATAAGCCAGTCCGTCCCATAAGTTGTCAAGGGAATAGATTCCCTTCGAGACACTTTTGGAGGGCTGAAAGTCAGGCTGCACAAATGACCTTCCAAGCTCAATAGTGTATGGCAGGTAGTCGTTGATGAATCGTTCCGAGTAATGGAAAAGCTCCGAGGTAGGTGTTTTGACCTGTCCATTGGCTTCGACCTTCAGATGGTCGCACATCAGGAATCGATATCCTCCGACAATGGCTTGATCATAGGGGTTCCAAACGATGAGCTGGTCGAAGGTGTTCTCTGTGCCCGTATCGAACTCATCCAGGTCACAGTCGAGGCCTGTGCCACCGCCCGATTCGCGGAAGCTGATTTCGCGCAGACGCCCAATCTCAAGCATCACATTGGGCGCATTGAAAGCATTGAGAATATAAATCTCGTTTTTCCCATTATTGGTCTTCCTCACGAAACGTTCCATGGTCAGTTCCTTGAGGAGGGTGTCAACAGGTATGGGATCGATGATCTTCTTCATGAGTGGGTAGGTTAAGGAATAAAATAGGTTTTATTTGGGTCGAAATCCTGCTCGCAGTCGAGAGGAAGGTTATAGGAGAAGCAACGAAGTTTCTCGGCCCATTCCAAGTCAGAACAACGGTTATCGAAAACCTCATAAGAGATCGGCTTGCCAAAGGTGATGGTCAACGTCTTGTCACGTTGCTTAAAGAACTCGTCGACAAGAAAAGCCATCTCGATATTTACCTTGATTTTCAATCGTTTACGAAGGCGAGCAAGGTTATAGAAAAACTTAGTGTTATGTCCATCAATATGTACTGGAATGACATCCCGATGGTATTCCTTGGCTTTGGAAAGAAAGGTCTTTTTCCAGTCGAGGTCCATGACTTTGCCACCTTTGACTTTGCGTGAGCACAGTCCGAAGGGGAAATAGCAGATAGCGCGGTCTCCGGCGAAAGTCTCGTTGAAAAGTCTCACGTTTTCTTGACGGTCAGCCACCCCATTCCCCACTTTGTTGACGGGGATGAAGATGGGTTGGAGGTTTTTGACGAACATAAGGAAGTCATTGACAGGAGTAACCACATCGGGATAAATCTCTCCCACTGTGCCGATCAGCGCGATGCCATCAAGGCCACCCAACGGATGGTTTGAGGCCACCACGATACGAGGAGAAGCCGACAAGTGTTCGGCACCCTGCACCACCACATTGAGGTTGAAATCCTTGATCACGGCTTGGACGAAGTCAACTCCTTGGAGATGACCATATTCGCTGAGGATTCGGTTGATGTCATCCTCATGAAGCAGCTTCTGAATGCGACGAAACAGGAAATTCGGCATCCTTTTCATCAGCTTTGGGGCTTTGGCCTCGAATACTTTCCTGAAATCGATCAAGTTACCGTACTTGTCCTCCATGACAAAACACTTATTTTGATGTACAAAATTAAGACTTATTCCGTTTCTGACGGATAAAAACCGCTTTTTTCTCCTCGTTATGCTTATTATGTTCATAACTTTTTGTGATAAAAATATCTTAAAATACTGATTTTCAGATATGTTAACTGGTATCAACCTACCTGTTGATAAAATTGTTGATAAAAAAAGCACGAAAACGCGTCCAAAATGTGGGAGAAAGTGGGGAAATATGGGTGAAAATGCATAATTTTGTACTCCGAAATAAGAGGAAAGACCATGAGTAACCCGACAGGAACATTCACTTGCAAGCTCGATGCTAAAGGGCGTTTGATGCTTCCGGCAGATTTCAGGGAGCAGCTGGGGAGCCAGGCCGAGGAAGATTTCATCCTGAGGCCAGGTCTTCACGGGACTTACCTGGAGCTTTACACCATCAACGACTGGAACCGTCGCAGGGAAATCCTGATGCAAGTCAACACGTTCGACCGCAGAAAACTCGACATCATGCGCAAGTACTTGGATGGTGTCAAGCGAGTGAAACTCGATGCCAGCGGCCGCCTTCAGATTCCGAAGGAGCTTTTGGAACGCAGCGAACTCGCCAAGGATGTCGTCATTGACTCGATGTTCACCAACATGGAAATTTGGGACAAGTCGAAGTACGAAGAGCGTGTTAACTCCATCGATGCCGAGGCTCTGGCTCAAGGCGTCGAGGAACTCTTCTCTAACCTCACTTTCTAACTTCTAACTTCTAAGAAATGTATCACAACCCGGTGCTGTTGAACGAATGTATGGAGGGGCTGAACATCCGCCCGGAGGGGACTTACGCTGACGTCACCTTCGGAGGAGGAGGCCATTCGAGAGCCATCATGGAAAGGCTCTCCACCGGACATCTATATGCTTTCGACCAGGATGAGGATGCCGCCAAAAACATTATCGACGACGAGCGATTCACCTTCATCCCACAGAACTTCAGCTATTTCAAGAATTTCATCCAGCTGTACCATCAAGGTAAGATCGACGGTGTCATCGCCGATCTCGGCGTCTCTTCGCATCAGTTCGACACCCCTGAGAAAGGGTTTTCCACCCGTTTCGAAGGCCGTCTCGACATGCGGATGAGCCAGTCCAACCCCGTTGACGCCGCCAGCATCGTGAACAGCTATGACCAAACTGAGCTGTGCCGCGTGCTTAGCCTCTACGGCGAGGTGCCCAATGCCCACCTGATCGCCTCGGACATCATCATGGCCCGCGACATCGAACCTATCGAGACCACCACACAACTCAAGGAAACCATACTATCGCACCTGCCCCACGGCAGAGAAAACAAAACCCTCGCACAAGTGTTCCAAGCCCTGCGCATCGAGGTGAACCACGAGATGGAAGCCCTCAACAGCTTCCTCAGCCAATGCGCCGACGTTCTCAAGCCCGGCGGAAGGCTCGTCGTGCTTTCGTACCATTCGCTCGAAGACCGCATGGTGAAGAACTACATCAAAACCGGCAACGCCGAAGGAAAAGAAGAAAAAGACTTCTTCGGAAACTCAATGACACCTTATAAAATAATTAATAGGAAACCCATCGTGCCATCCGAAGAAGAGATACAACAAAACAACCGCGCAAGAAGCGCCAAGCTGAGAGTGGCAGAGAGGAAATGAACCATGAAGACTGAGAGCAAAAACACACGATCCAAAAAAGGAAGCCGTACCGTCATGAGGATCTTGGGCGGCAGCTTCCTCACCCGCGAGGACTTCTCCAAGATGTTCCCCTTCCTGGTCTATCTCACCGTGCTGCTGATGCTCATCATCACCAATGCCTATATCGCTGAGAGCACTAGCCGAGCCATCAAGAAAAACACCCTCGCCCTCCGCGACCTTCGCGTGGAATACATCTATGTGAAATCCGCCTACACCAAAGAGTCCACTCAAACCGTCATGATCGACAAACTCTTAAGTAAAGGCCTAAAAGAATCCCTCGAAACCCGAATAGTCAACCCCAAATAAAACCTCTCAACTCTCAACCCTCAATTCTAAATTAAAATGTCGCGTGACCCCAAATCGAGCAGCTTACTGAGGACCTTCCTGGTGTATTTCGCCGTCCTCGCCGTTGGCGTGATCATCATCGTCAAGGCCGTGCTCGTGCAGACTAAGGAAGGCGACGAGCTACGCCAGCTCGCCGACCAAGTGGAGACACGCTTCGACACACTGCAAGCCTCCAGGGGTGACATCCTTTCCGACAACGGCAGCCTGCTGGCCACCGACGTCCCCATTTTCGAGGTGGGCATCGACCCTAGCGTCATCGACGACACCGTGTTCAACGCCAACGTCGATCAACTCAGCCGACAACTGGCCGCCATGTTTCCGAAAAGATCTGCTGAACGTTGGAAGAAAGGCCTCATCGAAGCCAAGGAGAAAGGCCGTCGCTACTTCCTCGTCGATCTCAACGTCACACTCGGACAATACCGCGAGATGGAGACTTTCGCCATCCTTAACAAAGGCAACCTCAAAGGCGGCCTCACCAAGTCGCAGCCCAAGTTCAAGCGCATCCACCCCTACGGTTCTCTCGCCGCACGAACCATAGGTTACGTCAACGACAGCCTCGTCGTCGGGCTCGAGAGCGCCTGCGACTCCATCCTTAGGGGCACTGACGGACACCACAAACAACGCCACCTGCACCACGGCGTTTGGATCCCTGTCGAAGACGATAACAACATCGAAGCCGTCAACGGCAACGACATCGTTTCGACCCTTGACATCGGCATCCAAGACATCGCCGAGAGAGCACTGCGCAATGCATTGGTGGAGAACAAGGCCGAACAAGGTTGCGCCATCGTCATGGAGGTGGCCACCGGTCACGTCAAAGCCATCACCAACCTGCAAAGAAACAAAGAAACCGACCGCTGCCAAGAACTCTACAACTTCGCCCTCGGCAACGGCATCGAGCCTGGATCGACCTTCAAACTCGCCTCCATGCTTGTACTGCTGGAGTCCTTCCCCGACCTGAACATCAACTCACATATCAACATCGGAAGCGGACCGCTCACCTTCTCGAACAAGAAGATGTATGACGACCACACCATCCACGCCGACGGCAGGGTCACCATCCGCGAAGTCTTTGAGCAGTCGTCAAACAAAGGCACTGCGAAACTCATCACCGACTATTTCGGAGCCCATCCCGAACGTTACGTCAACGGCCTTTATAGCATGGGACTCAACATACCGCTTGGCACGGGCATCGCCGGTGAGGCCCGCCCCTACATCAAGCACCCCATACTCGACAAAAACCATTGGTCGAAGACCTCCCTTCCATGGATGTCAATCGGCTACGAGCTGAGGCTGCCGCCTTTACAGATCCTCACCCTCTACAATGCCGTTGCCAACGAAGGCAAGATGATGAAACCTCAGTTTGTCAAAGAGATCCGTAAGGAAGGCATCACGCTGGAAACCATCGAACCTGTGGTGCTTAAAGAACATATCGCCTCACAGAAGACCATCGACTCGATTCAAAGCATGATGCAAGGCGTCGTCGAACGCGGCACCGCCAAGATGCTGAGAGGCACTGAATATGGCATCGCCGGCAAGACCGGCACTGCCCAACTCTATAATGTGCAAAAGAAAGCCTACAAATGGGTCAATGCGGAAGGCCGTCTCGAACGCGACTACAACGTGACCTTCGTGGGTTATTTCCCTGCCGAGAAGCCGATCTACAGCTGCATCGTCGTCATCAGCAAAGCCAAAGGACGTTTCTACTCTGCAGGCAAAGTGGCCGCCCCCGCCTTCAAGGAGATCTCCGACCGCGTCTATGCCACCAAAATCAAAGGGATGATGGAAGCGGAAAGCACAGGGACCAAATCCGTTGACAGCACCATTCGCCATGCCTCCGAGACGGTGCCCTATCTCAGTGGCATAGGCATCGACTACATCGACTGCTCCACGGGTAGCGAATGGGTCAACAGCCTCTATTCAAAAGAAGAGAACAAATACCTCGTGGAAGCCGTCAAATTCGACTCCGTGGCGGTGCCCAACGTCAAAGGCATGAACATCACCGACGCCGTTTATCTCCTCGAGAACATGGGCTGGAACATCGCCTTCGAGGGATCCGGCAAGGTCATCCAACAATCCGTCAGGGCGGGCGATACGCTACAGCCTGGAAGTCTGATCACATTAACCTTAGGAAAATGATGAAGCTCAAAGAAATATTAGTCAACTGCAACCTGCTCGAAATCATCGGCGAGAAAGACCTCGACATCACCATGGTGTCTTTCGACTCGCGCAAAGTGGAGCCCGGGACCTTGTTCTTTGCCGTCAGAGGCACCCAGGTCGATGGACACGCATACATCGACGCAGCCACCGAGAAAGGCGCAACAGCCATCGTCTGCGAAAGACTGCCCGAAAACTTGAAAGAAGGCGTCACCTATATCAAGGTAGATAACAGCGCCCTTGTGCTCGGCATAGGAGCCTCCAATTTCTACGGCAACCCATCGCACAAGCTCAAGCTCACCGGCGTGACGGGCACCAACGGCAAGACAACCATCGCCACCCTGCTCTACCGGCTCTTCACCGACGCAGGATATGCCTGTGGGCTTCTCTCCACCATCGAGAACATCATCGACCATGAGGTCATCCCTTCCACCCATACCACCCCCGACCCCATCGAACTCAACGCCTTGCTGCGTAGAATGGTGGATCATCACTGCGAGTACGCCTTCATGGAAGTCAGCTCACATGCCATCGACCAAAACCGCATCGCCGGACTGAAGTTCGCAGGGGGCATCTTCACCAACCTCACCCACGACCATCTCGACTACCATAAGACGATGGCCAACTACCGCAACGCCAAAAAGAAATTCTTTGACGACCTGCCGTCAACGGCTTTTGCCTTGACCAACCTCGACGACCGGAATGGTAGCGTGATGTTGCAGAACACTAAAGCCAAGAAGCTCAGCTATGCTTTGAAACACGATGCCGACTACAAAGGCATCGTCCTGGAGAGTCACTTCGATGGCATGCTGATGAAAGTGAACCAGACTGAGATGTTCACCCAACTCGTCGGAGGTTTCAATGCCAGCAACATCTTGGCTATCTACGGTGCAGCCATTGCCTTGGGATTCGACAAAGATGAGTTGCTGGTGGAAATCAGCAAGCTCAAAGGAGCCAATGGTCGTTTCGACATGGTCAGAAGCGACAGCGGCATCGTCGGCATCGTTGACTACGCACACACCCCCGATGCCTTGGAGAATGTGCTCAAGACCATCAACGAGGTGATGAAGACCGGCAACTCAGCCCGAACACCTCAAAACGCTCAGCTCATCACCGTGGTCGGATGCGGAGGCAACCGCGACACCACCAAACGCCCCGAGATGGCTGCCGTGGCCGTCAAGCTCAGCGACAAGGTCATCCTCACCAGCGACAATCCACGCGACGAGGACCCAGACGAGATCATCCGTCAGATGAAAGAAGGCATCGCCGAAGACGAATACCGCAAGGTGCTCTCCATCACCAACCGACGTGAAGCCATACGCACCGCCGTGGCACTGGCCAACAAAGGCGACATCATCCTCCTCGCAGGCAAAGGCCACGAGGACTACCAAATCATCAAAGGCGAGAAACACCATTTCGACGATAAAGAAGAACTGTCAAACGCATTAAAAGAGAGATAAACCATGTTATACTACCTGTTTTCCTACTTAGAGCGACTGAACTTCCCTGGGGCAGGTGTCTTTACCTACGTCACGTTCCGAGCTGCTGTGGCCATCATCCTGGCCTTGATCATCTCCGTTTGGTTCGGCAACATATTCATCAAGTTCTTGAAAAAGAAAAGGATCGTCGAAACCCAACGCGATGCAGCCACAGACCCGTATAACACCCAGAAAAAAGGCGTGCCCACTATGGGAGGCGTCATCATCATCACCGCCATCCTGATTCCCGTGCTGCTCGTGTGCAAGATCCACAGCGTTTACACCATCCTGATGATCGTCACAACCCTCATTCTCGGCATTATCGGCTTCGCCGACGACTATATCAAGACCTTCAAAAAGAGAAAAGACGGACTCAAACCTGCCGTGAAACTCGGTGGACAAATCCTGCTTGGCCTCATCGTCGGCCTGACCCTACGTTTCAGCCCAGCGGTGCATATCAACGAGAACGTGCAACTGAAGATCGAGAACAACAAGGAAGTCGTCATCAAAAGCCCCGACGTGAAATCGACGCAGACGACCATTCCTTTTGTGAAAAACCATAACCTCAATTACGCCAACCTCTTCAAATGGGCCGGTCCCAAATGGATGTACAACCTGGCATGGATCTTCTTGGTCCTGCTCACGATATTCGTCGTAGCTGCAGTCTCCAACGGCAGCAACCTCAATGATGGCATGGACGGCATGGCCTCAGGCAACTCGGCCATCATAGGCTTGACCCTAGTCATCCTTGCCTATATCTCCAGCAACGCCATCACTGCAAGCCACTTCAACCTGATGTACATCCCAGGCAGTGAGGAACTGGTGGTATTCATGGCCGCCTTCGTGGGATCGCTCGTCGGCTTCTTGTGGTTCAACTCCTTCCCTGCCCAGATTTTCATGGGCGACACGGGAAGCCTGACCATCGGAGGCATCATCGCGGTCTCTGCCATCATCATGCACAAAGAACTGCTCCTGCCTCTGCTCTGCGGCGTGTTCCTCTTTGAGATCCTCTCCGACCTCGACGTGAAACATTTTGTGAGACATGGCAAGAAACACCGTATCTGGAAAAAAGGCCCGTTGCATGACCATTTCAGAACGAGCTACAGCGACTTTCAAAAGGCTTGGCCTAACAGCACCGTCACCTTCAAAGGACGAGGCGAAGGCTATAACATCGTCCACCACGAAGTGAAGATCACCATCCGATTCTGGATCATCACCATCTTGCTGGCAGCGTTCACATTGATCACCTTCAAGATTAGATAGAATAAAGAAGCAAAAATATGAGATACTTATTTGAAAAGACGAACCAACAGGTAAAGAAAAGACCCGAGAACATGGCCTCGGGAATCAGCTCGAAGATCCTCGAGATCCGAAAAGACAGCATCAAAAGGAGCATGGGCGACTTGCAAACCATGAGCCATCGTCAGCGCTATATCGGCACCATCGACGGAGTGATGTATTATGATGATTCGCAAGCCGAGAGCGTCAACGCCACGTGGTTTACCTTCGAGAACATCATCAATCCCGTAGTGTGGATCGTAGGCGGATCGTGCCACAACAACTACAGCGAACTCATCGACACTGCCAAGAAAAACGTCCGCGTCATCATCAGCCTCGGAGCAGAGAAAGAAAACATCCGCATGACCTTCAAGGGTGTGGTCAACGAGATTTATGAGGCTGGCAACATTGAAGAAGCCGTGAGCATGGCCTCAATCGTGGCCCAGGAGAACGATATCGTTCTATTCTCTCCCGCCTGCAAAGACGACGCCCTCGACTACACACAACGCGGTGAGACTTTTGTGAACGAAGTGAAGAAAATGAACATCGAAAAATAAAAAAAGTGAGCAAGATCAACAGGATATTGAAAGGCGATCGCATCATCTGGGTGGTGGCACTCTTCTTGGGCGTCATTTCCCTGCTGGCGGTATATAGTGCCACAAGCTCCGAAGCGCACGTCAAAGTAGGCGCCTACAACGAGATGGTCTTGATGAAACATGCAGCTACCCTGCTTGGAGGATTCATCATGATGTTCATCGCGTCGCGGATCGACTACCGACATTACTCGCGAGGCATCGAACTGGTGCTGCTGTTCTGTTTTATCCTGCTGGTATTCACCTACTTCTTCGGAAGTCGCATCAATGGTGCCTCTAGAAGCATCATGGGCTTCCAAACCAGTGAGCTAGCCAAGATTGTGCTAATCACCTACGTAGCCAAGTACATTGTCATCTGGAACCAACGCGACTACAAATTCAAGGAGTTGTTGATTCCCATTGTGTTGCCCATCTTCATGATAGTGGCGCCCATCTTCCCCGAAAACCTGTCCACTGCGGCAATGCTCTTCGTCGTCGTCATGGTCATGCTCTACATCGGGCAGATCAAGTTCGTCCACATCATGGCCATCGTCGGCATTGCGGTCCTTGGCATGGGGTTGTACATTCTCACCGACGACATGGTGGCCAGCATCCGCCAAAGCAGGTATGAGAAGGTGGTCCTGGCCGCTGAGCAACATCCCGAGGATATCCATTTGCAAGAAAAAGCCAAAAAGAAACCAAGGGTCAGCCGTGTCAAAACCTGGAAAGGCCGTATCGAGGCAGCCCGCATAGAAAAAGAAGCTAGAGCCGCACAAGGTCTTGATTATGAAAACGCACCATTGCAAATCGACGACCGCAATGCTCAGAAAATGTATGCCAAGATCGCCGTGGCAAAAGGCGGACTCTTTGGTAAAGGCTCAGGAAAGAGCACCCAACGCAACTTCCTGCCACAGCCTTTCTCCGACTGCATCTATGCCATCATCATCGAGGAATACGGATTGGTGGGTGGTGTGTTCGTGTTACTGCTCTACATCATCCTGCTTACCCGAGCCACCAAGGTCGTCAAGAAACGGCCTCTCAGCTTCGGCGCAATGTTGGCCTTTGGCATCGCCTTTATCATCATCATGCAAGCGATGATCAACATGGGAGTCTCGACGGGCTTGATGCCTGTGACGGGGCAACAGCTTCCCTTCATCAGCAAAGGTGGTTCGTCGATGCTCATGACAGGGTTTGCCATCGGGATGATCTTAAGTGTGACAAGGAACCTGGAGCGAGAGGAAGTCAATGAGATTGAAGGAATCGAAGAAGCCGAAGAGACAAATGAAATCAATGAAGTAACAGAAATAGAACAATAGAATATGAGATACGTAATCAGTGGAGGCGGAACAGGAGGCCACATCTTCCCGGCCATAGCAATAGCAGATGCGCTGAAACGCAGGATGCCTGAAGCGGAGATCTTGTTTATCGGTGCAGAAGGTCGCATGGAGATGGATCGAGTGCCCAAGGCAGGATACAAGATAGAGGGCTTATGGATCAGTGGACTGACCAAGGACCTCAGCATCGTGACTCTTCCCTTCAAGCTCATCAGCAGCTTGCACAAGGCCAAGAAGATATTGAAGGAGTTCCAGCCTGACGCCGTCATCGGTGTCGGTGGATTCGCCAGCGGACCAACGCTTAAAGCCGCCAACTGGCTCGGCATCCCCACGGTAATCCAAGAACAGAACTCCTACCCAGGCAAGACCAACCGTAACGTGGGCCAGAAAGCCAAAGCCATCTGCGTGGCCTACAACGGTCTTGACCGCTGGTTCCCCAGTGAGAAGATTCATTTCACCGGCAACCCCTTGAGAGGCAACATCAACGGCAATTGCAACCGCGAAGAAGCCGCCGCCTACTTCGGCGTCGATCCCCAACGTCCCGTCGTCCTCCTCGTCGGTGGCAGCCAAGGGGCTTTGGGCATCAACAAAGGCATCTCTGCCCAAATCGAGAAGTTCAAGGGCAGCGAGATGCAACTCATCTGGCAGACAGGCAAGTTCTATTACGACGAGGCAATGAAACAGGTGAAGGAAAACCAGTTGGAAGACAACGTCAAACCCACAATCTTCATCGAGCGGATGGACTACGCCTACTCGGTGGCTGACGTGGTGATCTCGAGAGCTGGCGCCATCTCCATCTCTGAACTCGCCCTGGTGCAGAAACCCGTCATCTTCGTGCCGCTGCCGACAGCTGCCGAAGACCATCAGACCAAGAACGCACAACAGCTGGTCGATGCTGGAGCTGCCTTGATGGTCAAGAACGACGAAGCGGAGCTGGTGTTGATACCGAAGCTGCAGGAATTGCTCCGCGACAAGGCCAAGCAAGAGGAGATGAAAAGAAACATCGCGACGTTTGCCCGTCCCAATGCAGCGGAGGACATCGTCGATATCATCGTAAATGTAACCAAGAAAGCATAGTATTATAAATAGTTAGATAATGAGTTCAATGGAATTGAAAAGGGTGTATATGTTAGGCATCGGCGGCATTGGGATGAGCGCCTTGGCAAGGTATTACCACAGCCAAGGTGTGGAGGTGTCGGGCTACGACCGTACGCCTTCTCCATTGACGAAACAGTTGGAAAATGAGGGCATGGCAATCCATTATGAAGACAATCCCAGCTTATTGCCTGCCCTCATCGACACTGTTGTTTTCACACCGGCAGTGCCGCAAGAGCTCCAAGAGATGGTCGAGCTCCGTCGCCGTGGCATCCCCATGATGAAACGCTCTGAGGCTTTGGGCGAAGTCACCAAGTCACACTTCACCATCGCTGTCGCAGGAACCCACGGGAAGACGACGACCACCGCCTTAGTGGCTCATATCCTCAAGGAAAACGGCATCGACATGACCGCCTTCATCGGCGGCATCGCCAACAACTTCAACAGCAACATCCATCTCGGCAGGACACCAGAAGCCGTCATCGTCGTCGAAGCCGACGAGTTCGACCGCTCCTTCCTGCACCTTTCTCCTGATATCAGCATCGTCAACTCCATCGATGCTGACCATCTCGACATCTATGGTGACAAGCACCAGGTCGAAGAAGGCTTTAACGCCTTTGCCCGACTTACCCATCGCTGCGTCATCGTCAAGGAGGGCCTCCCCATCGACGTAGAAGAGGCCGTCCTGCACAACTTCGGATTTAACGAACAGAATTCCTATAGGGCAGTAAATGTCCAGCAGCACGAGGGCGAAACCGACTTCGACATCGAATACCTTGACACCACTGTCCATGTCCACCTGAACATGGCAGGGACCCACAACGTGCTGAACGCTACGGCAGCTTTCGCCGCTGCCTTTGAACTCGGCTTGGAGGCTGACGACATCGCAGCCGCCATGGCCACCTTCAAAGGGGTGAGACGACGTTTCGACGTGAGAGTCAAAAACGACCGCCACGTCTATATCGACGACTACGCCCATCACCCCGAAGAAATAAAATCTTGTCTGTCGGCCATCAAAGCGTCGTTCCCATCCAAACGTCTGACGCTGGTCTTCCAACCGCATCTCTTCACTCGTACACGCGACTTCATGGATGACTTTGCCAAGAGTCTGGCAATGGCCGACGACCTGATTTTACTCGACATCTATCCCGCAAGGGAAAAACCCATCGAAGGCATCAACTCACAAGCCCTGCTGGACAAAACCAACATGGCGAGCAAATGCCTCTGCACGAAAGAACAACTCCTCGACACCTTGGAAGACCGCAAGCCCGAGCTGGTGGTCACCATGGGTGCTGGCGATATTGACCGATTTGTTGAACCCCTCGAAAAAAGGATAAGCCAATGGTAAAGAAGATCTTAAGCATTTTAGCATGGGTGATTACCGGGGCCGCCTTGATCGTGCTCTTCGTGTACGCACACAAAGGGTTCACCAACGCCCCGCTGCAAGGAGTGGTGTTCAACCTTGAACGCCAAGGCGACAAAGGTTTCGTGGAAAAAGACACTATGATCGCCAACATCGAGGACCTATGCGGGATCCGCAACCATGCCAGCATCGGCAGCGTTGACCTCATGAAAATCCAGAAACTGCTCAGCAACAGTCCCTGGATCGAAAGCTCTAGCGCCTTCATCGGACTCAACGACACCTTAATGATTTCAGCGAAGGAATATATCCCCATCGTACGAATATTCAACAAGAAAGGCCAGTCCGTATATGTCACCCGCGACGGAGCCATCCTACCATCGAACAAGACCTACACCCCGCGCCTCATCATCGCGAGCGGCAACTTCGAGTTCCCGACAAGTGACAGCAGTGCACAACTCTCCGACACCAGCTATGCCGAGTCGGGAATCAGCGAGACCTTGGCCATCACCAAGGCAGTGCTCGCCGACGACTTCCTCAGAGGCAGTATCGGACAAATCTACCGAAACGAAAGAAAACAATATGAGATTATGGTTAACAGCCTTCCAGCTAGAGTCATCGTTGGCGATACCGTCAACATCAAGCAGAAGATGTCACGACTGCACACCCTTTTGGAGAAACACAGCGGGACCGATGAGCTGTTGGGCTACAAGACCTTGGATCTGAGATATAACAATCAAATCGTGTGTACAAAAAAATAAAATTATGAGTGAAGGAAAAATTATTGTCGGATTAGACATTGGCACCACGAAAATCGCCTGCATCGTGGGAAGGAAGGGTGCCAATGGAAAAATCGAGATCCTGGGTTACGGCAAAGCGCCGTCCACAGGAGTGAGCAGAGGCATCGTGATCAACATTGAAGAGACCGTCAACGCCATCAAGACAGCAGTTGACGAGGCATCGGCACAATCCAATGTCGATATCAAGTCGGTCAACGTCGGCATCGCCGGACAACACATCAAGAGCCTGCAGCACCGCGGAGTGCTCATGCGCGACAACCGCGATGTGGAAATCACCGATGCAGAGCTGGAGAAACTGCGTCAAGACACGTTCAAGATCAACATGATTCCTGGCGAGGAGATCATCGACGTCATCCCACAAGAGTATTATGTGGATGGTGAGATTGGCACCACGCCAAACGGTATGTTGGGCAGCAAGCTGGAAGCCAACTTCCACGTCATCATCGGACAGAAGGCTGCAGCCATGAACATCGTACGTTGCATCCAACGTGCAGGTCTGGAGATGGACCACATGATCCTCGAACCCATCGCCTCGGCTGAGGCGGTCCTCGACGAAGAAGAGAAAGAGGCAGGCGTCGCCCTCGTTGACATCGGAGGCGGCACCACCGACATCGCCATCTTCCACGAGAACAAAATCTACCACTCCGCAGTCATCCCCTTCGGAGGCAACGTCATCACCGAAGACATCTGCCAAGGATGCTCCATTATCCGCCGCTACGCCGAAGACGTGAAAGTCAAGTTTGGATCGGCCGTGGCGAGCGAGAACCGCGACGACGAAGTGGTGTCAATACCAGGCATCAGAGGAAGAAAAGCAAAAGAGATCTCGTTCAAGAATCTGGCAGGCATCATCCAAGCCAGGATGGAAGAGATCTTCGACCTCACCAACTACGAGATCCAAAAGGTCAACTCGCAACATCAACTCATCGCTGGCATCGTCCTTACCGGCGGTGGCGCCATGATGAGGCACATCCAACAGCTCGCCTCCTTCAAAACCGGCCTCGACGTCCGCATCGGCTATCCTAATGAGCATCTCACCGAAGAGACCGACAAGGCACTGGCAAGTCCAATGTATGCCACTGGTATTGGATTGGTCATCGAAGGTATCAAACGCGCCGAATACCAAGACCATATGGACCGCGCAAAGAAAAAAGAACCTGTCGTGGTGATCCCTAAAGTGGAAGAACCCATGGTTGAACCCGAGGCCGACGAACCGGAAGTTGAAGGTCCACATACCCGTAGGAGACCGAAGAAGGAAAAAAGCCACAAGAGTTGGGATCTCACTCAGATCATCACCAAATTCTTCTCAGCCGACGAAATCAATGAATAACAAATAACAATCATAAAGTCATGGAAAGCTATACCAACAACGATATGTTCAAGCCTCTCTGCGAGAAACCATCGAACTACATCAAAGTGGTCGGTGTGGGAGGCGGTGGCGGCAATGCCGTCAACCACATGCTTGAAGAGGGCATCCAAGGAGTGGACTTCGTCCTCTGCAACACTGACTACCAAGCCTTGACACGAAGCATGGTCCCACTGAAGATCCACCTCGGCAAACGCGAACTCGGCGCCGGCAACGACCCCAACGTGGGACGTGAAGCCGCCCTCAGCAGCGAAGACGAGATCAGCAAGGTCCTTGACGACCATACTAAGATGCTCTTCGTCACTGCCGGAATGGGTGGTGGAACCGGCACAGGCGCCGCTCCCGTCGTGGCTCGCATCGCCAAAGAGAAAGGTATCCTCACCGTCGGCATCGTCACCCTGCCCTTCGAATGCGAAGGACGCCGCCGCAAACAACAGGCACTCTCCGGCATCGAAGAACTGAGAAAGAACGTTGACACGCTCATCATCATCAGCAGCGACAAACTGCGCGACTCGTACGGCAACATGAAACTCACCGAAGCCTTCAAAAAAGCCGACGACGTGCTGACCACCGCCGCCAAAGGCATCGCCGAAATCATCACCGTCACCGGCTATGTCAACGTGGACTTCGAAGATGTCAAGACCGTCATGAAAGACAGTGGCCGCGCCATCATGGGCACCGGTCGTGCCAAAGGCGAGAACCGCGCCGAAGAAGCCATCAAGATGGCCATCAACTCACCACTTCTCAACGACTCCAACATCGAAGGCGCCAAGAACGTCCTGCTCTACATCACCTCTGGCACCGACGAAGTCTCGCTCGATGAAGTGGTGGAGATCACTGAATACACCCAAAGCATCTGCGGCAACTGCTCCGACGTAATCTGGGGCAACGGCGTCGATGAGTCACTCGGCGACGAGATCAGCGTCACTCTCATCGCAACCGGTTTCGAAAGCAACAAGAAAGCCGAAGAGAGAAGAGTGGAACCCCTTGAGACAAAACAGAAACCCGAGGTGAAACCCGTGACGGAAACCATCACGGGCAAACGTACTGAACACAAGTTGTACGAGACAGAGACGAAGTGCGAACCCGAACCAATCGCCACACCGGAATGCACACAACCCGCCCCGGAAACCCCAGAACAACCCGCCATGGACGACAAACCCAAAATCGTCGTCCACTCCCTCGACGAGGTCGATGAACCAGCAATATTCGACATCCCCAGCTTCAAAGTCGAAACCCCTGCCGTTCACGAAACCATCGCCTCTACCCCACAACCCGAACCCACTCCATCAGTGAGAGTGTTCGACAACCCGTTCAGCAACATCAACGAAGATGACGACAGCTTCGAGATCTCAAACCACAGCACGGCCGCAAGCTTGCAAAGTGAACCCGCTGAGGTGGAGACCCTGGTCATGGAAGAGCCTAAAAGCCAACCCAAACCCTATGACCCCAAAGAAGAGCTGAAACGCAACCGCCTCAGAGCGCTGAGCCTTAACTTCAAGACCCAGAAAGGCCTCGAAGAACTCGAACGCCAGCCTGCCTATATGAGAGTGAACAAAAACTACGAGGAGATCGAACCGGAGGATGAGGTCTCCCGCTACAGCACAACGGCGAAGGGAATCAGTTCAGAGAACTCATTCCTGCACGACAACGTTGATTAAATCTAAAACAATTCCTCTTTAAGGTCGTCGATGAAAACCAGCCCAGGCAAGTATTCGACGACCTTCTCTTATTTCAAGAAAAACGTATCTTTGCAACATCAAACAGACGTTTTCCCCATGAAGAAACATAAGCTCTGGTTCCTCATTCTTCTGTGTCTGGCTTTTAGCCTGACCGCCCGTGCACAGCATTTCGCAAACGATTTCGAAAACAAATACACTTGGTATCCGCCTTGGACAAACATCGATATCATCAACGACAGTATCTCTCCCGAAAACCAATACCACTGCCAATGCGATTCTACCATGGAATATGGTTTGGGGTTTCACTATCAAATCCCTGACAGCCTTTACGGGAAAAACCTTCAGCTGAACTTCCATGCCGACTATCGCTTTCCCGACACCATCGGCTCAGGGGAAATCGTTTTCACCATCAAACATGAAGAAGAATACCGCTTTTGGCAAAACTATTTGATCACCTCCTTTGCCAACGACACCGCAGCATGGTTCCCAGTGGACATCGAACTCAACTTCCCTTCCGACTATCTCAAAGGAAACCTCATCAGCATCTTCCTTTGGAATACCGACAAAAGAAACATACACATCGACAATGCCACCCTCGACCTGACTCCATGGCAGATGCCAAGCTTCCTTCCCGAGCTGTCCATTCCTCATGACACTATCACTGACGAAGATCTCATCATACGACTTCCCAGCGACAACACCACTCCGCTCAGCTATCCTATCGGATGGCTCAACGAATACATCCTTGAAAAGGATACCATCATTGAGTTCCACCCGTTCAAAACCACGGATGGAAAACATTACCTAGCCATCTCTGACATCGATGCCACAACTGCAGAAATTAATGATAAAGAACTGATATTCAATACTATATTCAATAAGCCATGTCGATTGCTTCGACAAGCCATAGTCATCCCCTTCATCGACAGCACCCTAACCGTCTATCGAAAAAACATGACCATCGACACCACTTTGTTCCAATCGGAATACTATCTCGACAATGAAGGTTTCAAAATAGGGACGGGAGACAGGAGTGTCATAGCCTATCATCAAGAGCAAATCTCCTCCATGCAGCTGGATGCCACCAACCGCATTGCTTACTTCAACATCGACTACTGGCGCGATCACCCGTTGATCCACTATCCGCTCAATGACAGTGTCATGGACCAATTTGTTGACATCTCTTATCGCACGATTCAGGCGGGTGACACATGGAATCACAAGCTTGAGTTGGCGTTTGGCAATGATGTCCGTGATCTTCCCCGGATCATGCCAATCCCCAATGGTTATGCATCAGGCATCATCTTCACCGAGCATGCCGACTGGAGCGATCTGCGCACCCACCAAGCCACCTATTTCGGCAATGAAAACATCACCAAAGCCAAACATGCTACAGGAGGCTTCGTGTATTACGGCATCCCCGTTACCAAAAGCGTATTCTACAACAATCCCGACCAAATTACCAACGCCGAGGCAAGCCATGGGACATTCACAGGGCTGCAAGCCACCGTCAAGACAGACAAGGCTTTCTTTAAGTTTCTGAAACAACTCTACGGTTTAGGCTACGAAATCTGCCTGCACACTCCGGAACAATACACCACCACTCCCAGCAATCTCGACGAGGCGCTGACTTTCATGGAACGCCAGTTCAAGTCTGTGTCATGGATTGACCATGGCTACAACAACACCTCCAAACACAATCGGGAAGACATGGTTTGTGATGGGCTGGACCCCAGCTCTGAACATTTCGCCGCCAACCTCTGGCAACGTCATGGAGTCCAATACCTATGGAATGCCTATTATGAAGAGAACCGCATGGAGCAATGGTTTTTCGACAACAACATCATACAACCCTACCCCGGCTACGGCGATGCCCTTCCCAACCGCCAAATAACCCCATTGCCCAATCAGCTCTCACCTCTCAATTCTCACCTCTCACCTCTCCTGACCTGGTCCACTCCATCAACGTTGGAGGCCACGTCAGACAGTGACTGGGATTATTACTACAGCGAAGAGCGATTATTGAAGATTGCCAACAATCACAACGTCCACATCACTCATATCTATCCTGCCTGGACCATACCCCACAGAGGGTTCTGGACTTACGACGCTGACAGCACCATCGTCGCCTTGCCTGGCATGAACCGAGCCCTGGAACGCATCGCCAAACTCCGCGACGAACGCAAGATGTTGCCCATGACCGTGCAAACCTACCTTGACTTTTTCAGTCAACTAAAGAATGTCCGCTACGAAGTCATCGACAACCATCACATCAAGCTGACCTCCACGGACAAAGATATCAAGGGGTTTACTTTGATTTGCACCGTCCCCATCCGTTTCAACAATAGCCAATATTATGAATTCCGCAAGGAAGGCAACCAATATTACGTATGGTTCAACCTCAAGGCTAACGAACCTGTCACCATTGAAATCATGAACAATTAAAACTATGAAAAGAATATCCATTTTTGTCTCGGGCAACGGGACCAATTTGCAACGCATCGCTGAGTATTTCAAAGACAACCAAGAGGTTGAGATCGTCAATGTGGTCTGCAACAACCCCAAAGCGTACGCCATCGAGAGGGCGAAGAACCTCGGCATCCCCTTGAGAATGATTACCAAAAAAGAGTTCAATAGTCAGGAATTCACTGAAGAAATGAAGGCATTGAACCTCGACCTGATTGTATTGGCAGGATTTCTCTGGAAGATTCCTTCAAGTTTGATTCAAGCCCATCCTCAGAAAATCATCAACATCCATCCAGCGTTGCTTCCGAAGTATGGAGGCAAGGGCTTCTACGGCGAGCATGTGCATGAAGCGGTGGTGGCAGCTAAAGAAGCCCATTCGGGCATCACTGTCCATTACGTCGATGAAGTTTACGACAATGGTGAGATCATCCTTCAAGCCCACACCAAACTAGACCCAAACGAGACTCCTGACACCCTCGCAGCAAAAATCCACAAGCTGGAACAAGCCTACTTCCCGGTAGTGATCGAAACCATAATTAATAATTAATAATTTAGAATTTAGAGGGATTTGACGCTATCTCCCTCTAAATTCTAAATTATTAATTCTAAATTCCCCCTACTCGGTCGGCAAAGCCTTGAAGCCATTGCCCATAATCTCCGAACTTTCGATTACATTGACGAAAGCATTCGGGTCAAGGAAACGAAGGTTGGACTTGAGTTTGACCAAATCACTACGGTTCAAGGTGACGTAAATCATCTTGCGTTCCACTCCTTGATAGAGTCCACTACCAGCGAACACCGTACCGCTGCGGTCGAGGTCCTTGAGGATGAAATTGCGCACCTCGTCAATTTTGTCGGTGACGATGAAAGCTGTCTTGTAACTCTTCACACCTTCCACCACCAAGTCGATGATCTTGCTTTCGATGTAAATCAAGATGATGGAATAGATAGGCAGACGGATATCCTCGAAAGCCAGCAAAGTGGTAAGGGAGATAATGCTATCAACGATCAGCACAAGGGTGCCCAAGCTGATCTTGGTGTATTTATGGATGATCATAGAGATGATGTCGGAACCGCCAGAGGTAGCGCCAGCACGGAAGATGACACCGATGGCCAGACCATAGATCAGGCCAGAGACAATGGTGTTGAGGAAGAAGTCAGGGGTGAAAAAACGTTGCACCTCGCCATCCATGAAATACAGCGACGACTGGGAAGCAGTGTCGAAGAAGGCTCCGTCATGAATGAGCGGAGCATAACCCCAAGTGCTCTCGAGAATGAAAGTGAACACTGGTATGAGGATGACCGAGATAATCGTCTTGATACCAAACCTAGGACCCAATATGATGGTGCCAATGATCAACAATGGGATGTCCATGCAGATGCCCGCCACGGAAATCTTCCATCCCCAGATGGCATTGAACACGTTGGCGAGACCATACACACCACCAGGAGCCAGGTGGTAAGGGTTCACAAACATCACATCACCCACCGCAAACAGCAGCGAGCCTAACACCAAATACAGATAGGACAAAATCTGTTGTCTCAATTTTTCGTTTTTCATCTCAAAATAGGATTCATGTTTCGAGCGACAAAGGTACGAATCTTTTTCATAAATTTGCAAAAACAGACGACAAACCGATGACCCGACGTCTTTTCATCCTCATTGCACTTCTGACTGGGCTTCTCTACCCCTTAGCGGCACAAAACCCATCAGATACTCCTATCTTCGTCAACGAGGGTGAGACCGTGGTATATCACCTCAGCCGTGACCCTCAAGGGAAAAAAGGCACCGTCTCCGATGCCCTTCAAAATGTACCAGGAGTAAAAGTGGACACCGAAGGAAATGTCACACTTCGGGGAGTGAGTTCCGTAGCAATTTTCATTGACGGCAAGCCCTCACACTTCGACGACGAGAGCAGGAAAAACTACCTGCAACAAGTGTCGGCTGAAGCCATCGAACGCATCGAAGTCATGACCAATCCCTCAGCACGCTATACCACCGCTACCGACACTGGTGTCATCAACATCATCACCGATGGACAAGACCACTCTGAGCGACACCTTAGCATAGGACTACAGTCCACTACCCAACCCGATCTCTCCCCTTGGGTCTCCTTCATCTGGAACAACAAGAAAACCTCCTTCACCGTCAACCTCAAAGGCTCCTATTCCAACACCACACAACATACGGACAGTTACAGCTATTCCTTTGTCGATCACGAAGATACACGATTAGGCGAGATGGACACCTCCTCCGTCAGACAATCCTATATCGACGATACAGCACGATACTATAGCATGGAACTCTTCCTTAAAGGAGAATATCATCCCAATGACCACAACGATTTCATGTTGTTTTTCAACTTGATTCCACAATCAAGTTTAACTAATTCATTTTCAAATACTTATAGAAAAGAATACATCAATGAGGTCGGTGAGTACGAATACACCATCTTTGAAGAAAACCGGCAACTCATGAGTTATGGATCGGCAGGAATGAGCTGGCATCATCGTTTTCCGAAAGAAGGCCATGACTTGGGATTGTATGTCAACTCCGATTTCGACTATGGTGGAGGGACGACCAAAGAGATACGCACCTTCAAGACACAGCCTCATCTGAACCGTGACATCTTACAGACCAACGACTTTATCGACATTGGCAGTGAAACGAAGATCGAATACACCTATCCTTATTCCAGGAACGGCGAGCTTTACTTGAGTGCGAGCAACACCTTCAAACCCGATAATAACATCGGCATCTATGATACTCTTGGAATGGACGGCTACGTCAACGACTCGCTTCGATCGGAGAACCGTAAGTTCAGCAAAGACCATTTGGTCGGTGTGGTCATGGTGCAGCATCACTTCGGGCGTTTGACCGTGAAACCGGGCTTGAGTTACGAGACCTCATGGATCAAAGCTCGATATTTCGACACGCATGAGTACGACACTTTGATGCGTTTCGGGCACTGGTTGCCCTCGCTGCATCTCTCCTACCGTACCGACTCGCAGCACAACTTCCGTCTCAGCTACACGCGCAAGACCAACTATCCATGGGTACGTTATTTCAATCGTCGTCTTGTTTATGAGGAGGACAGTTTTGATGAGGGCAACCCTCAGCTGAAGCCAACCTTAATCGATGTCTATGAACTCTCCTGGTCGAAATACTGGGAACGATGGGGGTCTATCCATGTAAAAGGGTATTTCAACAACTCCATCAATGCCATCAACCGAGTCAGTGACGTGGCTTACAACGAGGTCTGGGGCCGGGTGGTTCCCTATAGCAAGCCCGTCAACCTCAACAAGTATTTCGAAGCCGGTGGCGAATTCAACATCACCTATCGTCCCAGCACCACGTTCAACGTCAGGTTCGATGCCAATGTGTTCGATTCCTACATTGAGACGCTGTATGACAAGACCCAGGACAATGTGATTCGCAGCGAGCTCTGGACCTACAATCTTCGGTTAAGCACCTGGGCAAAGTTATGGGACAAGCTTGAGGTCCATGCCACAGCCTATTACAACTCACCCACACAGACCCTTTTCGCCACCAGCCAGACCGCCTATGGCATTGACTGCGGACTTCGGGCTGATTTCCTCAACAAAAGGCTTTCCGTGCTCTTGAATGCCTACGACATCTTCAACTGGAACAGGGAGGACAACAACACCTTTAACCCCTATTACATCTCCTACAGCTCCTATAAAGCGAACAGCAGATACGTGAGTTTGGAATTGGTTTACAGGGTGTTATAAAAATAGCGGAGACGCTTCAAACGTCCCCGCTATTCTTGTAAAAAGAAGTTTTTCAGCGATTACAGCAATTTCTTCTTTAACGACTCGATCATATCGACGGTCATCTTGTCGAGATCGTATTTCGGGCTCCAACCCCATTCGTTACGGGCGCAGCTGTCGTCCATCTTGTTCGGCCAGCTGTCAGCGATGGCTTGGCGAATTGGATCGAACTTATACTCCATCTCGAAGTTAGGATAGTACTTCTTGATGGCGTTGTAGATGATTTCAGGGTCAAAGCTCATGGCAGTCACGTTGAAGGAGTTGCGGTGGATGAGCTTGCTTGGATCGGCTTCCATGATGTCAACCATGGCATCGAGAGCGTCGGGCATGTACATCATGTCCATGAAGGTGCCTTTGCTGATGGGGCAGTAGAACTTCTCGCCTTTCACAGCGGCATAGTAAATCTCCACAGCGTAGTCCGTGGTACCTCCGCCAGGCAGCGTCAGGTTGCTGATGAGGCCAGGGAAGCGTACGCTACGGGTGTCAACACCGAAACGTGTGAAGTAATAGTCGCTCAGCAACTCACCTGTCACCTTGGTCACACCATAAATCGTGTTGGGACGTTGGATGGTATCCTGAGGGGTATTGTCATGGGGCGTGGAAGCGCCAAAAGCGCCGATGGAGGATGGTGTGAAGACGGCGCAGTTGAAGACACGTGCCGTCTCAAGGCAGTTGACCAAGGAGCCAATGCCTACATTCCAGCCCAGCATGGGGTTCTTCTCGGCCGTAGCTGAGAGGATGGCTGCAAGGTTATAGATGGTGTCGATGTTGTAGCGTTTCACCACATCGACGATTTGCATAATCTGTGTCGAATCGATTCTTTCAAAAGGACCGGTCTCGGCAATTTCACCAGTCAAAGGGCGAAGATCCGAAGCCACAACGTTTTCATTTCCGTAGGTGGCACGGAGCTTCTTCACCAATTCGGTACCGATCTGTCCACCGGCACCAACAATCAATATCTTTTTCATAGAATTTAGAATTCAGAAGTAAGAAGTCAGAATCATTTTAAAACACCCAGTTCTTTGCCAATCTTGACAAAGGCAGCGATGCACTTGTCGAGGTGTTCACGCTCGTGGGCAGCGCTCACTTGGACACGGATACGGGCTTGTCCCTTCGGCACCACGGGATAATAGAATCCAGTGACGAAGATGCCTTCTTCCTGCAACTTGGCGGCGAACTTCTGCGACAGCGGGGCGTCGTAAAGCATCACGGCGCAGATGGCGGATTGCGATGGTTTGCAGTCGAAGCCGGCCTCGGTCATCTTCTTGATGAAGTATTCGGTGTTGGCGTGAAGCTTGTCTTGCAGTTCGTTGGTCTCGCTCATCATCTCGAACATACGGATGCCAGCGGCCACGAGGCCCGGAGCCATTGAGTTGGAGAACAGGTACGGGCGTGAGCGTTGGCGCAGCATGTCGATGATTTCCTTGCGACCGGTAGTGAAACCGCCCATGGCACCGCCGAAAGCTTTGCCGAGGGTTCCCGTCAGAATCTCGATCTTGCCGCGGAGGTTGTAGTGCTCAGTGACACCACGGCCAGTGCGACCCACCACACCAGCGGAGTGGCTTTCGTCAACCATCACCATGGCATTGTATTTCTGGGCCAACTCATAGATCTTGTCGAGCGGGCACACGTTACCGTCCATGGAGAACACACCGTCAGTGACGATTAAACGGAAACGGCAACCTTGGGCATCCTGAAGTTGTTTCTCGAGGTCAGCCATGTCAGCGTTGGCATAGCGGAAACGCTGGGCTTTGCAGAGACGCACGCCGTCAATGATGGAAGCGTGGTTCAAGGCATCGGAAATGATAGCATCGTCAGGACCGAGCAAAGGCTCAAACACACCGCCGTTGGCATCGAAGCAAGCAGCGTAGAGGATGGTGTCCTCAGTGCCAAAGAACTCGGCAATCTTTGCTTCCAACTTCTTGTGAAGGTCCTGGCATCCGCAAATGAAACGGACAGAGGCCATACCGTAACCACGGGCGTCCATGCCGTCCTTGGCAGCCTGGATCAGCTCGGGGTTGTCGGCCAAACCAAGGTAGTTGTTCGCACAGAAGTTAAGGCAAACTTTGCCACCAACCATGATTTCAGCGCCCTGAGCACTCTCAATGATGCGTTCACGTTTATAAAGTCCATCAGCTTCAATCTGAGCTAATTCCTTTTTTAGATACTCTTGAAAATTTGCGTACATGGTATAATAGTTTGAAGTTGTTCAGTTGTTCAGTTAACAGTTATCAGTTAAGCACCGCAAAGGTACGAAAAGCATTGATAGACTGAACAGGATTTTAAAAAAAAAGCACAGGCACTTCACATGCCCGTGCTTTTAGAAAAATAAGTTAATTTTTTATTAGTTGATGGAAGCAGCTGCGGCTTCGATAGCAACCTTGAGTTGATGCCATTTGACATAATAAATAACGCATCCAGCAATAGCGAGGACGATGCCAATGATGGAGAGAATTCTGGGCTTCTTGAAAACACCAATCACTGCCAAGATAAAGCCAATGAGGCAGATGATAGCACCCACAACTCTAATCAACGGAACCAAAGTCAATAAGAAACCAACCAAGGCTACGACGAAAGCGGCAATGCCAAGTCCATTTTTATTCGTATTTTCTGCCATTTTTAATTCCCTAATACGTGTCGGGCACAACTTTTAGTGAATAATAACGAGTTTTAGAATGCGAAAATAGTAATAAAAACCATTCTACCAAAAATTTTAACGAATTATTTGATGGTTTTTTGTACTTTTGCGCCTCAACAAAAGCCTCTTGATATGGATAGCACCTTGTATATTTATAATAGCATCGCCCGCTGCAAACAACCTTTCAAGCCTTTGAACGCCCCGCATGTCGGCATGTACGTCTGCGGACCCACTGTCTATGGCGACGCACATCTCGGCCATGCCCGCCCAGCCATCACTTTCGACTTGGTGTTCCGTTACCTGAAACACCTCGGTTACAAGGTGCGCTACGTGCGTAACATCACCGACGTAGGCCATTTGGAACACGATGCCGACGAAGGAGAAGACAAAATCGCCAAGAAAGCTCGCCTTGAGAACCTGGAACCCATGGAAGTGGCTCAATACTACACCAACCGCTACCACGACAGCATGGATAAACTCAACGTGCTGCGCCCTTCCATTGAACCACACGCCTCGGGGCACATCATCGAACAAATCGAGATGGTAAAGAAAATCCTCGACCACGGCTATGCCTACGTGGAGAACGGGTCGGTATATTTCGACATCGAAAAGTACAACCACGACCATCCCTACGGCATCCTTTCGGGACGCAACTTCGAGGAGATGCTCAACACCACGCGCGAACTCAGTGGACAAGAGGAGAAACATAACCCCGTTGACTTCGCCTTGTGGAAGAAAGCCGAGCCAAAGCACATCATGCGCTGGCCCTCTCCCTGGAGCGACGGCTTCCCGGGATGGCACATGGAATGCTCCGCCATGGGATGCAAATATCTCGGAGAGACCTTCGACATCCACGGTGGCGGCATGGACCTCATGTTCCCACACCACGAATCAGAGATTGCCCAAAGCATGGCCGCCAACGGCAAACAACCGGTCGTGTATTGGATGCACAACAACATGATCACTATCGGTGGACAGAAGATGGGCAAGTCATTGGGCAACTTTATCACCCTCGACGAATTCTTCAATGGCAGCCATAAGGACGCTAAAGGTGTAGAGATGCTCGCTCAACCCTATACCCCCATGACGATCCGCTTCTTCATCCTGCAAGCCCACTACCGTAGCACGCTCGACTTCTCCAACGAGGCCCTGCAAGCTGCCGAGAAAGGCTACAACCGCCTGATGGAAGGCGTCAAGACCGCTGCCAGCCTGAAAGCCACCGAAGGTGCTGCAGACCTCGACATCCAAAAGACCGTCAATGCCTGCTACGATGCCATGAACGATGACTTCAACAGCCCCATCGTCATCGCCAACCTCTTTGAACTGGTACGCATCGTCAACTCCGTCAAAGACGGCAAGATGACGATCAACGCTTCTGAACTCACCTTGCTCAACAAGACCCTAAACGAATTCGTTTTCGACATCCTCGGGCTCGTTGACAGTAACGCCTCCGAAGGCAACGGCGAATTGGTGGAAGGCCTCATGCAAACCATCATCGGCATCCGCAAAGAAGCCCGCGCCAAGAAAGACTGGGCCACCTCCGACCTCATTCGCGACGAATTGGCCAAGTGCGACATCGTCCTCAAAGATGGCAAAGATGGGACGACGTGGAGTAAGAAGTGAGAAGTAAGAAGTAAGAAGCAAGAAGTAAGAATGAAAGGACGTTGTCTCCTGATCCTTTTATGTTTTATTGGCTTCGGTTCGATAGGCCAAGGACAGCCTTCGTATTATGAACCCAGTATCAAAATTGGGCATTATACCCCATTCAGCCCAAAGCACAAATACATTGCAGATTATCACCAATATGGACTTCAGTTCAATGTCGGATGGAACAATTACGGCTTGATGGTTGGCTATACCCACAACACTCTTGACAGTGTCATCTATTATACCCATGAAGGCAACCGGTATGGACCCGTCGGACATTGTTTCTCACTGGTCGGATATGTCAATGAATCGTTTTACAAAAGCCGTTACTGGTCATTTGACTTCGACATCCTTTATGGTGCCGACCTGTGGACACGACACGGCAATGAAATGCTTGGATCGGCATTTAACTTCCACGTAAGCTTTGACATTGGCCCCACCATCCGCCTCAGCGAACAAATCGACCTGACATTACGGTACCTTTATTATCATTCCTCCAACGGGGCTACCTTCCTTCCCGACAATGGCATCAACAGCCACCTCGTTCGCATGGGCCTTCGTTATTATCCTAATAGGCGACAAGAATTGACAACCGATGAGAACGAACCTTTCCAAAAGAAAAACAACTGGTTCGTCTCGGAAGGCATCGGCTTTTTACAGACCTACACCCGCCTGGAAGGCCAATTGCCCAACGAAACGCCTTATTTCCTAGGAAACACGTTGCGTTTCGGGTTTACCAGACAATTCCATCGCAGATTCCGCTGGAATGCCGCCATGGACTTCTTGTGGACAGGCGAGACTCGTTATTGTCACGATTTGGAAGGAGCGGCCTACAACGGCTGGAACTCAACACATTTGGCGGCTTCGGCCGACTTTGAAGTTCTTTTTGGACGTTTCGCTTTCAGTGCCGGGATGGCTTATTACCTATACCATGGATCGAAATATCTCCCTGAGTTTTATACCCCTTATTTTGAACGTGTTGGATACAAGATGTATTTTGGAAAAGCCAACCGGATGTTCATAGGCACTTTGATGAAAATACATTTGAATTCCATCGATTATATCGAATGGACCTACGGAATAGAATTTTAGATTTTTAATCATGAAAAAAACACTATTTGTAATTGCAATTCTACTTGCACCCATTATCGCAAAAACCCAAACTACAAACCAACTTTGGAATGACAACCGAAACATCTGGGAAATCGACACTCGCCTAGGCAAGTATTTTCCTTTTGAAACCCGCCATGCCTACATGAAAGTGTTGCCCCAATACGGCATCGACCTTCGGGTATCACGCCAAACCGACGGTCGCGCCCAATGGGAAAAAGATTTCAACTACCTTTCCTATGGAGCTTTTCTCCGCTTCGAGAAGAACAATGTGGACAGCATTCAATTTAAATACAGAGATGAAAACGGCCGTGAACAGGAGCTTTGGCGACCCCTTGGCGACTGTATCTCTACAGGTGGTTTCATCAACGGCCACTTCTACCGCGGCAAATACTGGTCGTTCGACTATGACATCATGGGCGGACTCTCGTTCTGGACCAAGCATGGCGACGAGTTCATCGGTTCCGTCGTCAACGTGCACCTCGCCATTGATGCCGGTCCTACCTTCATGATTGAAGACAATCTCGACTTCCTCATCCGTTACCAATTCTCCCACTCCTCCAATGCGGCATTGCGTCTGCCCAACTGCGGCATCAACGTGTTCAGCTGGCTTGCAGGCGTGAGGTATCACCCCAACGGACGGCCCGAGTTACAGCCCAAGGAGTCGCCCCGTCCCGAGTTCAAGAAGACCACGTCGATCTTTGCCAGCAACGCTGTTGGCCTTTTGCAGACCAACGAGTGGATGCGTAGCTACCAAGCCCCCGACGGCACCATGCTTCCCGACATGCCTTCCGAGCGCCCGTATTACTTCGCCGACGTCGTGCAGTTAGGCATTCACCGTCAGTTCCACCCCAAGTTTAGCTATGACCTCGCTTTGGATTTCGGTTGGACTGGCGAAACCAAACGCATGTATGAGAAGGCCCATCAAATGTACGATGACGGACATGAATTCTTCACGGGCGAAGACCCCGTCCCGCTCATGGAATACCGTTTCGCACGAGGACTGCATCTCGCTCCATCAGCGATGTTCGAGATCAACTACAACCGTTTCGCCTTCTGCCTCGGCGGAGCCTATTATCTCTGGCATGGCATCTATTATGGCACCGACCAAAAGAAGACCTGGGGGCTCCCCCAGTCTTCGGAAAGCGATTTCGAGGATACTTATCTCCCACCCTGCTACCGCACTTTCTACGGACGCTTGGGGTTCAAATACTACTTCGGCGAAAAGCGCAACATGTTCGTGGGTTCTTTCATGAAGGTCCATGAGGTGGTGATTGATTACGCTGAGTTTACCTTTGGAATCAACCTCTTCCAGTGGGATAGCAAATAGCACCTTAATATCACAAAAAAATCCCGCTTTTGGCGGGATTTTTAATACTTACTTCTTTCTTCTGTCTTCTGACTTCTGTCTTCTGACTTCTGTCTTCCGACTTCCAAAAGAATCACACCATCAACGCACCGACCAAACCCAGAATTGCGTAGAATTCAGGAAGAGCGGCGTAAATCAGGGTGTTGGTGAACACATTGTGGCCTTGGCTCACACCAACGATACCGTTGGCACAAACCTGACCCTGACGGATGGCCGAAATCATGCAGGCCAAGCCTACACAGAGGCCTACGCCAAACACTACCAAGCCAGACAACTCACCGGCGCGCATCTTGTTCAGCAACATGAAGAACGCCACAAAGCCATAGATACCCTGGGTGGCCGGCAGTGCCGACAACACCATGAAGTTGCCCGATGCCTCGGGACGTTTCTTCAAGCCCCCCTCGGCAGCGTTGCCCGCCGTCGAAGTGCCGATCGAACTTCCAATACCCGCCAAGGCCAATACAAGCCCCAAGCCGAGATAACCTAAGATTGTTTCTAACATGACGATAATTATTTAGTTGTTTAGTTGTTCAGTTGTTCAGTTGTTCAGTTTTCAATTTTCAATTTTCAGTTTTCACCTCCTAAGGGGTGATAATTACGTCCCGAGCCTTCATAGCCTGAGTTCTTGAAGAACTCCAAGAAGTTGAGTCGCAAAGGATGCACGAAGGCACCCAAGATGCACATGGCGATGTTGAGCACATGGCCGATGACCACGATAAGGATGAAGAACACCCAGCCAACACCACCATCACCCAAGGCCTGCAAGCCGATGGCGTTGAAAGCCTCGCCGAGTTTGGCGCCTGCCAAACCCAAGGCATACAATCGCAGATAGCTGAGCACGTCGCCCAACAAACCCGTAGCTGTGTTGTAAGTCTCCCACAAACCCGAACCCACATTGAGCAAGGGATTGCGGTGAAGGTCGTTGAGGAAAAAGATTCCTAAAGCAGAAAGGACTCCAATACCGATGATGATCCACTTGGTCACCGCCTTGTCCATCACACCCATCAAAGCCAGACCACCTACGATGACGCCGCCCACGATGAGCAGGGTCCATCCCCAGGTGCCCAACGAGTTGGCAAATCCTTTCGTCTTGGTGCTTTGATACGTCTTGACAATCATAGCCAAGCAGATATGCACGATACCTACGATGATGGCCAAGACCATCGTGCCATCGAAACCAGCGATCTGCGAAGGCAACATGAAACGTTTCACGCTGTCGGGGATGATGCTCCACGTCAGCATGTCGGTCGAGAAGAAAGTATGGAACAAGAGTCCCACCACCGTAGTGGCAATACCCAAGGTCACCCCAAGAGGAGCAATCTTAGGCATCTTCTTCTTTAGGCCAAGACTCAACAAGATGAGCACTAGGCCATAGCCTGCATCACCCATACAGAAGGCAAAGAAGAGCATGAAGAAGATGGAGATGAACACTGTGGGGTCAAACTCATCGTATTTCGGTCGCCCGTACATGTCGGTCAAAAGCTCGAACATCGATACGAACTTGTTGTTTTTCAGTTTGACAGGAGGATTGTCTTCCACCTGTGCCTTGTTGGCGAGATAGAAAACGTCTTCCTTGTCCAGAAGCTCACGAAGAGCTTCTTCTTTTGATGCCGGAGCAAAACCCTCAAAAACAGTGAGATAGTCTTCTGCAGCGCGTTCGCCTGAGACCTCAGCCAGATGCAAGTCGAGTTTCGACACAATCTTGTCCAAGGCCGACTGAATTTCAGATTCGTGACATTTCAACTCCGCAAGAAGTTGTTCCTTCTCCTTGATGGCAGCTTCAACAGCTGTAATCTCCTGTTCTACAGCGACATAGTCTCTATCGGGTGCAGGCAGTTCCTTCAAAGGAAATTCAAAATCCTCGGTGTCGGACACGACCACAAAATAGGTATAAGCCCCTTCGGTGGAAATCTCGCTCAGTGCGTATTGGCTTGGCCAATCAGGATCCATTGCCGAGGTCTTACATTTATAATAATGTAGTTTCAGTCCACGTTCACGAAGTCGCGCCGTACTGTCTTTGTCGAACTGTCCCCAAGGTTTGAGTTCCTCGGCATCTTTCAACAGTTGAGGCAACTTGGCTCGAAGGGACTCGCACTCATTGACGGTCTCCATCACCTGCGAGGCCACATTGCCTGAAACGGCCTTGGCGGTCTCTGCAGGAACGACGTCTTTGAGGGCGCTGAGGGCTCTACGATAGACGCCTGCTTGTGAGGAGAGCTTCTCGGAGCGTTCATCGACGGGTTTGGTGGATCGGGTGATGTCAACGACGCCCACCTCTTGCAGCTGTTCGAGGAATGCATCCACGTCGCGGTGCATGAGGATAAAGTCATATCTAGTCATTTCAGTTACCATGGTCCACCTCCTCTTCTTCAAGTATGTGTTTGTTTTTCACGATTTTCTGGGAGGCTTTGGAGAGGTTCTCCTCGTCTTCCATGTATCGTTTGATCTTACGTATGGCTTCGTTGTAGCCCGGGATCTGCACCTTCTCGTAGAGGTTCACCTTCTGGGTGGTCTTCTTCCTCTGGTAATCGAGGATGCGCGCCACCTCTGTATAGATCTCCGACTCAATGCCGAGTTGAGCGAGGTTTTTGAGGATCCTGACCCCATCAGCATACCACAATGGCTTGGTGAACAGGTTGATGTCCTTGACATCGAAAATCACCTCCTCCAGTCCTGGGGTGGGCACGCCCGCGATCTTCACGGTCTTGAGCTTCACGTCGGTGACGGAAATCAACCCTGGCTCAAATTCATTCCAAAGCCGAGCCATATATTCGTAGGATTGAAGTTCGGTCTCCAACCTGGCGACAAGGTCCTCGGAACGCTGCTTGGCTTTCTTGACCTCCATACGCAGGGCACTCTCCTTGCTTTTCAGCGTCGGAAGGGCTCGCGTACGGGTCTTCAGCTGCTTGTTCAGCTCGTTCAGCGAAGTCTTGTTATATTGAAACTTGATAGCCATTGATAATAATTATAAATTATGAATTTAGAATTTAGAGGGATTTATCAACGGCTTTCCAATACTTCTCAATAAGTTTCTCCTTTAAGCCGGTCTCAGCTTTGGTAAAGTATTTTCCAAAGAGCTCCCAACCAGTGTCGAGCATCTCTTCAATGGAGATGTTGACGTCAATAGCGAGCAGTCGGGTGGCATATTCCTTGGCATAGTCGAGGCAACGCAGGTCGTAGTCGCTCAAGTCGAAACCATTCTCGAGCTTCGTCTTGGCGTTGGCGGCATCGGCATAGAGACGCACCGAGGTGTTCATCACCGCACTGTGATCCTCGCGGGTCTTCTTGTTTTGCACCAGCTGTTTCAGACGCGACAATGAGCGGAAAGGATCGACGATGACCTTACCCGAGTCGGGATCGGCACGGAGGAAGAGCTGTCCCTCCGTGATGTAACCCGTGTTGTCGGGAATAGCGTGTGTGATATCACCATCGTTCAAGGTGGTCACGGCGATGATGGTGATGGAGCCGCCGTCGGGCAGCTGCACCGCCTTCTCATAGATCTTGGCCAAGTCGGAGTAAAGCGAACCAGGCATGGAGTCCTTTGACGGGATCTGGTCCATACGGTTGCTCACGATACTCAAAGCATCGGCATATAGTGTCATGTCGGTGAGCAGTACCAGCACCTTCTCGTTCTTATCGACAGCGAAGTACTCGGCAGCCGTAAGGGCCATGTCGGGAATCAGCAGACGCTCGACAGGGGGCTGGTCGGTGGTGTTGACGAAACTGATGATCTTATGCAGGGCTCCTGCACTTTCAAACTGGTTCTTGAAAAACAGGTAGTCATCATTGGTCAGACCCATGCCGCCGAGGATGATCTTATCGACATCGGCGCGGAGGGCCACCATGCTCATCACCTGGTTATAAGGTTGGTCTGGGTCGGCGAAGAAGGGGATCTTCTGACCGGAGACCAAGGTGTTGTTCAAATCGATGCCAGCGATGCCGGTAGGGATCAGTTGTGAGGGCTGACGGCGTTTGTAGGGGTTCACCGAGGGACCTCCGATCTGGCGTTTCTCGCCTTCCACTGCCGGACCTCCGTCGATGGGGTCGCCATAGGCGTTGAAGAAACGACCGGCCAGGTCCTCGCTCACGTTGAGGGTAGGCGGTTCACCGAAGAAGGTGACCTCAGCGTTAGTAGGAATGTCCTCCGTGCCGCCAAATACCTGCAAGGTGATGGTGTTGTCTTTGATCTTCACCACCTGGGCAAGACGACCGGCCACCAAAGCGAGCTCGTCGTTGGAGACCCCTTGGGCCTCAAGGCTCACCGTAGCCTTGGTGATGGCACTCAGGTGGGTGTATATGCGTTGAAATGCTTTCTCACTCATGTTGAAGCTCCTCCTTTAGCTGGTTGAGATACTTGTTGAACGATTCGGATTCATATACCGAGTAATTCATCTGGCGGCAGGTGTTGATGAGCTCCTTGAAATAAGTGGAGCACTGCTCGAAGTTGTCGAACTTGAACGAGCGGTCACAGATGCCGAGCACCAAGTCGAGCATGAACTTCTGACGTTCCAACGGTGTGGCACCGTCGATGTCGTCGAAGGCATCTTGCTGCAAAATGACGAAGTCGATGAGTTCCGATTTCCAGTATTGTTCATGGTACGACATAGGCACGCCGTCATCGCCCAAGATGTTGATTTGCTCATAGGCATCCTTGCCTCTACGGATGATGTATTTCGTCTTGGTCACTTTGTCCACCCAACCTTTCTCGATTTTCTGATCCAGGTATTCGATAATCTCGGGATATTCAAGGTATTTCGAGTAGGAATCGACAGGGTCAACGGCGGGGTAGCGTTTCTTGTCGGCGCGGTTCTGCGAGAGGCCGTAGAAGCAACGTGCGGCTTTTTTCGTTGACTCGGTGACCGGTTCCTTGAGGTTACCGCCAGCGGGTGACACCGTTCCGATGAAGGTGATGGAGCCAGAGGCACCGTTGTTGAGTTTCACATAGCCAGCTCGAGCATAGAAGTTGGAGATGATGGACGAGAGGTCAACGGGGAAGCCGTCCTGTCCAGGAAGCTCCTCGAGTCGGTTACTCATCTCACGGAGGGCTTGTGCCCAACGCGAAGTGGAGTCAGCCAACAGCAGCACCTTCATACCCATGGCGCGGTAATACTCACCGAGGGTCATGGCGGTATAGACGGAGGCTTCACGAGCAGCCACCGGCATGTTAGAAGTGTTGCAGATGATGATGGTACGCTCCATCAGGCTACGGCCCGTGTGCTTGTCCTTCAGCTCGGGGAACTCGGTGAAGATCTCCACGACTTCGTTGGCACGCTCGCCGCAGGCTGCCATGATGATGATATCGGCATCGGCTTGCTCAGCGAGGGCATGTTGAAGCACCGTCTTGCCACAGCCGAAAGGTCCGGGGATGAAGCCCGTGCCACCTTCGGCGATGGGATTGAGTGTATCGATGCAGCGCACACCCGTCTCCATCACCTTGAAGGGACGTGGTTTCTCGACATAGCCGCCCACGGCCACCTTGACAGGCCACTTTTGCATCATCGTCACCTTCACCTCCTCGCCTTCCGCGTCGATCAGCGTGGCGATGGTGTCGGTGATCTTGTATTGCCCTGCAGGGGCTACCTTTTTGACAGTATATGAGCCGTTGAAACTAAAGGGCACCATGATCTTGTGAGGCAGCCAGCCTTCCTTGACTTCACCCAGCCAGTCGGCGGCCACAACCTGTTGGCCTTCCTTGGCAAGGGGTGTGAAGTCCCATGTTTTGTCCTCGTCCAACGCCTTGGTGTATTCACCTCGTTTCAGGAACACCCCTTCCATGGTGGCGAGGTTGTTCTGAAGTCCGTCGAAGTTGCTCGAAAGCAGGCCAGGTCCCAAGGTCACTTCAAGCATGTAGCCTTGGAATTCCACCGGGTCGCCGATCTGAAGTCCGCGAGTGCTCTCATACACCTGGACAGAGGCCTTGTTGCCGTTGACTTTGATGACCTCCGCCATCAACTTGACACCTTGCAAGTCGATGAAGCAGATCTCATTCTGCGCCACAGGGCCGTCCACCTCTACGGTGACCAGATTGGAAATGATTCCTGTAACTTTTCCTTTTGTTTTCATATATCGGTATTATAAATTTTTAAAATCAAATTCCGCCGAAGTGCCGCGGATCTCCTTGACCAGCTTCTTGAACATCGTCTCGCCTTGGATCGGGTCAAGCTCAGCCCATCGTTGGACGGTCTTGGCCTTGACCAGGAAGGCAAGGATGGCGTTCATGTTGAAGTAGTCCATTCGGGCGATGTCGGAGGCCTTCTCCCATTTGAGCTCGTCCATCTGCTGTTCACGTTGCACGAAGTCGGTGTTCACGAGGATGTCGCGAATCCGTTTCTCCTCCTCGAACTCGGCTTCGGGCATGTCCACCATATAGGGCTCTCCTTCCTTGCCAAGGTGCTTGGCGAGGAAAGTCACCTTCATGTTACGCAGCCTACCGTCGAAGTCGAAGTACTCCCGGATGAAGCGGTTCTTGCTCTCAGCGGCCTTGGCATAGAACTCAGCTCCAAGCCGGTCCTCGTCGAAGCCTTCCTCAAGGAGCTCCACCAAGGCTTGGTCTTTCTCGGAGAGCAGCTCCATGATGGACTCCTTAGTGGCAGCATAGTCGAACGAAGCGCCTTCGTAATCGGCGACCAAATCAGGCAAGCCGGCGACAATATAGACGTAGTTATCCATCAGCCAAACAGGATTTTCTTGGTTGCCGGACGCAGATAGTTAGCGATGAGTTGGTTGAATTCCTCATCGGTAAACTGCAGCACATAGCCACCGTTTCTAGGAGCCACCTTGAAGCCGCCGTTCATCTTCTTGGAGAAGTCGATGCGGATCTCGTTCTTGAACTGCTGAGCGATTTGGCCCTTCACAAAAGGCTCCACCTCAGCTTTCAGCGACTCGGGAAGGATGAGATCGAGATCGACAGGCGATGCGTTTTGCGGGTTGAAGGCTTTCACCACGTCGGCAACCAGTTGCTTCACAAACTCGGACGAGCTGAGGCTGGCTTTCACGCCTTGCTGAGCGGCACTAGTCACCACCATCTTCTCAATCTCCTGCTTGGTGACGGCGACGCTTTGGTTGGCGGCCATCTTGAGGTCGGCTTCAACCTTAGTCTTCAGCTCCTCAGCCTCTTTGTTGGCTTGGGCGATAATGTTCTCCGCTTGCACCTTGGCCTCGGCAACGATACGTTCAGCCTCGGCATGAGCTTTCTGCAGCAACTCCTCGCCATCCTGTTTCCCTTTCGACAGACCCTCGTTATAGAGTTTGTCGGTTAATTCTTGAAGTTTATTTTGCATAAGAAACAATATTGATACCTTAATATTAAGAGGAGGCAAAGATACCATTATTTTCAATGAAAAACAAATTTTATTTAATTAGATTTGGATGTTTTTTAGACTTCTCTGCTGGGACACAGGACACCGTATCCAGGACAACAGCACTCACAACTGGAGGGTTGTTTTATTAGATGCTATTTAATTTAAAACAATAGTTATTAATAGACAATAATACAATTGAATAGGAAATACACTATTGCAGAAATAATTATATTAATATAACACGCTATCTTAAAATAATTTTACACCTATTAATATATATTATTCAAAATAAAAAAAAGTCGCTTTGTGTTTTTTTAAATTAATTCCTAATTATTTTAACGTATATTAAAATATTTTGTATTTTTGCAGGATGAATAAAACCCTCCTTATCAATAATTAGGAAATTGATACATAGAGTGTTAACGAAAATTAGTATATAAATACAAAATAATGAAAAAACTCTTCACTGCTTTAGTATGCATGATTCTCAGTATCAGTGCCATGGCTCAACAGGCAATTCAGCTTCGCTCAATCGACAATGCTGAATGTTTGAAGAGCGACATGACGAGTCTCAAAGCATCATTCTCTTTCTCAACTATTGAGGCGCAGGACTACCAAAGTGAGCGTGGAACCTTCTCCTGGCTCAGCCTGCCCAACACTGTACGCGGCGGCAACGTGGGTGAACCTCAGATTCCCGTGATCAACCAATTCATCGCCGTGCCCGTCGGCGCCATCCCAAGCATCGAAGTCACGAGCTATAGCACTACTGACTACAATCTCGCTGACTACGGCATGAAGACTTTGGTGCCGTACCAGCCTTCACTGCGCAAGGACAAGCGTCCTGAGGATGTTCCTTTCGTCATGAAAGAATCCGCCTATCAGTCAACCCGCGGTTTCCGCAGCGAACCCATGGCCGCCATCAACATGGAAGGTACCATGCGTGGCATGCGACTGGGCATGATGACCATCGAGCCCGTCAGCTACGACCCTGTCAACAACATCATCCGCGTGTTCAATGACATTGAGGTCACCGTCCACTTCGACAACGCCGATTCCAAAGCCACCGAGGCTTTGCTGCTCAGTACTTACAGCCCATACTTCGACATGGTTTACAGCTCACTGTTCAACGGCAGGGCCGTCATGGATGTCTATACCGACCACCCCGACCTTTACAGCACTCCCGTGAAGATGCTCGTCGTGACGACTTCGACCTACTCCAGCAGCACCGCTTTCCAAAACTGGGTGACCTGGAAGAAACAAAAAGGATTTGAGGTGGAGATCTATGAAGTGACCAGCAGCACCTCCTCCGCCAACATTCGCTCGGGCATCCAAAGCAGATATAATGCCAGCCACCCGTCCTTCTTGGTCCTCGTGGGCGACGAGACCGTGGTCAAAAACTATAGTCTTTGGGATTATGGTAGCAGCTATGGCACTGCAGCCACCGACTTGGAGTATGCTTCCGTTGACGGCGACATCTATCACGACATGTACATCAGCCGTATGCCGGTGAACTCCACCTCCCAACTCGGCTATCTTGTCGATAAGATCTTGATGTATGAAAAATATACCATGCCCGACCCGAGCTACCTGAACGAGACTTTGCTCATTGCCGGCTGGGATAGTTATTGGACTCCTAAAATCGGCAAGCCCACTATCAACTATGCCATCAACAACTATTTCAAGTCATCCAATGGCATCACAGCGCATTCATTCATCACGACCGCTTCTGGTCAGAGAACATGCTACGATTATATTAATAATGTGGGCTTCGTCAACTATACCGCCCACGGCGACATCACTGAATGGCACGACCCAAGCTTCACCAACAGCAACGTCAACAGCCTCAACAATACCAACAAGCCCTTCTGGGCAATGGGCAACTGTTGCCTGACCGCCAACTTCAAATGTTCCGGAAGCAGCAGTACCAGCTTTGGCGAGACCATGATTCGCGCCAACAACAAAGGCGCCTTTGGCTATATCGGCTCCGTACCGGAATCCTTTTGGTATGAAGACCTTTACTTCGGCGTGGGTGCCTATAACGCAGGAACTTCAGGCAGCACACCTTCCACAACGGGTACTTCAAAAGGTGCTTACGACGCCTTGTTCGACGAGACCGGCTTCAATTGCCTGAACGCTGTTCCTTTTATTGGAAATCTCGCTGTGTCGTATGCCTATTCGAAGAACTATAACAACAGCAGCCCCGATTGTTCAGCCGAATACTATTGGAGAGCCTACCAGACCTTCGGCGACGGTTCCGTGATGCCTTACCTCAAGGTGCCGGCAGCCAACAACGTGAGCCACAACAATGCAATCCCTGCTGGTGCAAGCAACTTTAGAGTTTATGCCGATGCCAGATCATACGTGGCCATCACCGTTAATAATAATATAATAGGTGTGGCTGCCGTTCCGGCCAACGCCAACTATGTTGACGTGACTTTCACCACCGCGCCTGCCGCAGGCCAAACTGCCATGATCGTGGTGACCCGCAACCAACGTCAACCTTACATCACCACCGTCAATGTTGTGGCAGCACCTACCGTGACTACCGTTGCCATCAGCAACATCGACAAGACCACGGCTACGGGTAGTGGTAACGTCACCGCTGACGGTGGCGCCACCGTTACGGCTCGCGGCATCTGCTGGAGCACCTCGCAGAATCCGACCATCAGCGGCAGTCATACCACCGACGGCACGGGCACGGGCACCTTCACAAGCAGCATGACCGGCCTGGAACCCAACACCACCTACTATGTACGTGCCTACGCCACCAACAGCGCCGGCACCGCCTACGGAGATCAGGTGAGCTTCACTACTTTGCCCGACGGCATCCAAGGTGACGCGGATGGCGACGGAATGCTTTCCATCAATGATGTTTCCATCATTCTTAACCACCTGATGGGAGGAGCTCAGATCACAGGCCAGGCTTTCATCAATGCCGATATTGACGGAGACAATATGTTGGGTATCAACGATGTATCCGAACTTTTGATGATGGTCATGAACCAATAAAGATAACCACTCAATACAACAAATATGAAAAAAACATTCATTACATTCTTATTTCTCAGCCTTGCCTTAACGACAATGGCGCAAGAATGGACGAATATCACAAGTAGCACCCCAGCCCCCTTCAAAACGGAGTTGATCTCTTCTTCTGAAGACCTGATTCGGGTCAACCTCCAGGTTCCGGGATTCTATGCTACTGCCGTGGCCACCCCTCGTGGTGAAGCTTACCTCATCACGATGCCCAAGGCTGTCAGCACTGCCAAGGCTGGCGAGCCCGACCTCCCCATGACGGGTATTCCCGCCATCATCGGCGACCGTGCCAACATGAACATCCGTGTCGTCAACGCACAGTATCAGGACTTTGAAAACATCGAGGTAGCTCCTTCGAAGGGCGACTTCCCACGTAGCATCGACCCAGCCACGGTGCCTTACACCTATGGCGAATGCTACAATCAGGATGCTTTCTTCCCAGCCAACAACGTGGGCATCTATGAGCCTTACATCATCCGCGACTTCCGTGGCCAGAACATGGTGGTCTATCCTTTTGCCTACAACCCCGCAACCAAAACCCTCCGCGTGTATTACGACATGACCGTGGAAATGTACAAAGTCGATGACAACGGCACTAATGCAATGGAAGCTCGTCGCAGCAACACGGTGAAGATGGACTCCGACTTCAAGAGCACGTACCAACGTCACTTCATCAATTATGAAGCATCGATGAATCGTTATACTCCCGTCGACGAGGAAGGCGACCTGCTCATCATCTGCTACGACAACTTCATCAGCTCGATGACCGACTTCGTCAACTGGAAGAAGACCCGCGGCATCAACACCACCATCGTGGGCACCAGCACTGCCGGATCCTCTTATACTGCCATAAAGAACTATATTCAGAGCCAATACAACGCCAACAACAACCTGACCCATGTTCTGCTTGTCGGCGACGTAGCCCAGATTCCAGGCTATTCCTACACGGCAGGTTCTGGAAGCACCAGTTATAGCGGAAAGGGTGATAACCTATATGGACAAATCGTTGGTAATGATATCTACAACGACCTTTTCATCGGTCGATTCTCCGCCAGTACCGCGGCCCAAGTGACCACTCAAGTCAACCGTGTCATCACCTACGAGAGAGACCTCACCGCTAGTGCCACATGGTGCCAAAACGGCTTGGGCATCAGTACCACCGAAGGTTCTGGTGGTCATAATAGCGAAGATGACTATCAACACATTGAAAACTTACGCACCGACTTGCTGAATTACGGTTATTCCACTGTATATCAAGATTATAAAAGCGTAAGCGGTTATCCCTCATCCACCACGACAACCATCAGCAACCATATTAACAGTGGTGTGGGCATCATCAACTATTGCAACCATGGTGAGGAAACAGGATGGCAGTCGCATTATTATATGAACTCCAATGTCAATGCCTTGACCAACAACAACAAACTGCCATTCATCTTCTCAGTAGCTTGCCTTGTTGGTAAGTATGACCATAGCACTGACTGCTTCGCTGAGACATGGATGCATGCCACCAATGGTTCAAATCCAACAGGAGCTATCGGCGGCTTCTTCTCCTACATTTCACAGCCTTGGATTCCACCCATGTGGGCCCAAGACGAGTTTGTTGACATTCTCGTTGAAAGCAAGACCAACAACATCAAACACACGTTGGGCGGAGTAGGTGTCAACAGTTTGTTTTCCATTTTTGACCACTATTCCACTTCTGATAATTCCGCCAAAGGCACTTATCAAGCATGGGTGCTTTACGGCGACCCGAGCTTGATGCTTCGCACCAAGACCCCGCAGGCCATGACGGTGACTCACGCCGGTACGATTGCACCTACGGCCACCACCTATTCGGTGACCGTCAGCAACGGCAACGGCACTGTGGCAACCATCACCGACGCCAACCACAACATCCTGGGCAAGGCTACCGTGAATGGCACCGTCGCTAACATCACCATCAACGGTACTTTGACCATTGGTTCCGAACTCACCCTCTGCGTGTTCGGTTATAATAAAGTGACCAATATCACAACCATCACTGTCGCTGAAGAGCCAACGGTAACCACCATTGCCATCAGCGACATCGACAAGACCACGGCCATGGGCGGTGGCAACGTCACCGCTGACGGCGGCGCCACCGTTACGGCACGTGGCATCTGCTGGAGCACCTCACAGAACCCGACCATCAGCGGCAACCATACCACCAACGGCACGGGCACGGGCGAATTCACCAGCACGATGACCGGCCTCACCGCCAACACCACCTACTATGTCCGCGCCTACGCCACCAACAGCGTCGGCACCGCTTACGGCGAAGAGGTGAGCTTCACTACTTTGCCCGACGGCATCCCAGGTGACGTGGATGGCGACGGAATGCTTTCCATCAATGATGTTTCCATCATTCTTAACCACCTGATGGGAGGAGCTCAGATTATAGGCCTGGCTTTCATCAATGCCGATATTGACGGAGACAATATGTTGGGCATCAACGATGTATCCGAACTTTTGATGATGGTCATGAACCAATAAAAACGACAATAAAACACGAAATAAGTATCTAACATATATAATTGAATAATAAATTAAGTATTAAATCACTGTTTTTCACTATGAAAAAGAAAACATTACTAATTATGATGCTGGTGGCCCTGTTCGTGCCATTGGCTTTGAATGCGCAGAACGGGCTCAAAAAAAGCATGCGTTCTACTAAACCCTTACAGAAGGAGATAGCACAGTTTAATCCTTCAAACGACAAAGGCGACAGAGCCGTACAAAAGGATATTGTACGTGTTGCTCCTTCAAACGACAGAGGCGACAGAGGCACCACCACTGTTACCGCTTCAAAGATTACGTCTGCTAATTCAACTTGGACAGGTAGTGGAGGCGAAACCTGGAGTGTTGTCATTACGGGTGGCGCCCTCAACCAAAATGTTACTAATGGGTATGCACAGTATGGCACCAGAAATAGCAAATCTACCAGTGGAGTTTTTTCCACTTCCGGTATTCCTGGGACAATTACATCAGTCGATGTTGATTGTGCTTCTTATAATGGATTAGGCACTGTAAGCGTCACTGTTGGAGGTGCCACTTTCGGAGGCAGCCAATCAATTCCTTCATGGACTAATAACGCTGGTGGCACTAGAACTTTCACGGGTTCTGCTTCTGGTGCGATAGTCGTTACCATGACCAATGCCAATAATGGTCGTGCCATGTATATCAAGAGCATTACGGTTACTTATTCAGCATGCGGAGCTCCTGAAAACCTCTCCGTTTCCCCCACTCCTACATCCGCAACCGTCACTTGGGAAGGTGATGCCAGCAGCTACAACCTGCAATACAGAGAGCTTGCTGAAGAAACCGTTTACTTCTCAGACGACTTTGAGAGTGGCTCCTTTGATGACAAGGGTTGGACCACCATCCGTAACGGCCAAGGCACCGAATACACTGACTGGCGTGTGATTAATGGTCAAACCGCTTTTTCTGACGGCGCAATGGATGCCCATAGCGGTGTCTATATGGCCATGACTAGAAGCTGGTCTTCCAGCGCCTATGGTGTTGACAACTGGCTGATCACACCTCAAGTTACCTTGGACGGCAACTTGACGTTCTGGGTAGAAGATGACGGTCAATATCATGAGACCTTCTACGTTTATGTTTCTACAACAACTAATGCTATCGCTGACTTCACATTGCTTAGTTCACCTGGCAATGCAACTGATGCCTGGGGTGAAGTCACGGTTGATTTGAGCAGCTATAACGGCGCCCAAGGTTACATCGCCATTCGTCATCAAGACTATGACCAAGATTATCTTTTTATGGATGACTTTAAAATCGCCAAAACCACCGGTACCGTGGGTTCGTGGTCAGATATCATTTCTGTAAATGGCAACAGCTATACCATTGAAGGCCTGTCAGAGGGAGTTGGCTATGAAGTTCAAGTGCAGGGCGTTTGCGATGGCCAGGGCCAAAGCAACTGGGTCAACGCTACTTTTACCACACCTTCCTACTGTGAAATGGTTCCTACCGACCTCGCCGTCGAGCTCACTGACAATTCTGCCGAACTCAGTTGGACGGGTTTCCAGGACAGCTACAACGTGCAATACAGGATACCTGCTTTTGACGGATACTACATCAATGAACCTCTGACTCCCGATAATATTGGCGACTGGGGCGCTTACTTGGTGGATGATAATAGTGGTTTCTATTATACAGATGATACTCAAACTGACGTTTGTTGGGCATTCTATTATAATACCAACCCTCCTCAATACCTGTTTTCTCCCGACTTCCCAAGACCGACACAACAGGCCGTGACTTTGACATTTGATTATATGGTTCGAAGTGCTGATTATCCTGAAACCTTCGAGGTGCTTTACTTTGTTGGGGATGATTTAGTTGAGGAAGATCCTGTAACAATTACAAATACCGATTGGGAGCAATACACAAGCCAAGTTCCTGTGGGTGCCACGGGTTTCGTCATTGCCTACCTCTCTAATGATATGTACGTGCTCTATCTTGACAATTTCGTCATCTCCTCTGATGAACCTGTCACCGAAGGCACTGATTGGGTGAGTGTCACAAGTGATGGCAACACGCTCAGCCTCGCCTTTAGCGAACTGGAATCCGAAAGCGTTTACGAATGGCAGGTGCAGGGCATCGACTGCGATGGCGAAGGCGCAAACACTAATTGGAGCTATAGCGAATTCTTCTCCACGCCAGAAATACCTGATGTTCTCGTCGAAAGCATCTCTGCTGATGATGTCGAAGTGCTTGTTGATGCCACATTCACCATCACTCCCACCGTACTTCCTGCTGAGGCCAACCAAGTTGTCACCTACGAGTCGGCTGACGAGACCATCGCCACTGTCGATGAAAACGGCGTAGTGACCGGTGTTGCCTATGGTACAACCACCATCACCATCGCTGCCACCGACGGATCAGGAGTCACCACCACCATCAACGTGAACGTGACCCGCATCGATGTCACTGAAATTACTGCTGAGGATGTCACCATGGTCAATGGCGAAACCGCTATCATCAGCTACACTGTTACTCCTGACAATGCCACCGACGCTTCCGTCACCTTCACTTCGGCTGACGAAACCATCGCTACCGTCGATGAAAACGGCATAGTTACTGGCATGAGCGCAGGCGAAACCACCATCACCATTGCCTCCGTCTCGAATCCTGAAGTCACTGCCGAAATCACTGTGACCGTGACTTCCAACCCGGATGCTGTCCAGTTTACCGTGATTGCCCCCGAAAATGCTCAACCTGGCGATGTCATCACCGTCGAGGCTTATTTGAATGCTCCTACCAGTGGCAACTATAACGGTTTCACAGGTCTGGTTCTTGGACTTCACTTCAACACTGCCGCATTTGCAGTGAATGGTAATCCAGTGAATGGACCTGTAGCTAGTGCATGTATGATGACAATGCCTAGTCTCCCCAACGAAACCCATCCCGACCTGGTTCAATTGTCCTGCGTTATGACCCCTGGTAACCCCAACACGACCACTGGTCTCGTGTTCTCCATGCAGTTCACTGTCTTAGAGGAAGTCGAATTCGGAAGTTACACCTTCTATGCTGAACCAATATCAGCAATCAACTTCGTTTACAACCCTGGTAGTAATCCCATTCAAATTCCGTATGAGTACACTCCTTCCGCTGTGGTCATCGCTGAGATTGAACAATACATCAAGCATATCGATCCCTACACCACCGACGGCGGCTATTACCTGATCGCCTCACCCATCGGAGAAGTCAGTCCTGAAGATGTAACCAACATGCTGTCGAACAGCTACGACCTCTACTACTTCGATCAGAGCCAAGACCTGGAGTGGATCAACTACAAAGGCGATGATGGCGGCTACAACCTCGTGTCTGGCAAGGGTTACCTCTATGCCAATAGCGGCGCTGACGAAGAAGGCATCGACCTGATCTTCACCGGCACCGCCTACAGCGGTGACGCCGACGTCGAACTGGACTATGACGAAACGGCCACTTTAGCTGGATGGAACCTCGTGGGTAACCCCTTCGTTGATACCGTTTATCTCGCCGACAACCGCCCGTTCTACACCGTGAATGGTGATGGCAGTGAAATTATATCCGCCGAAAGAACCTACATCGAAGCTATGGAAGGTGTCTTCGTCATCGCTGAAGCCGCTGGCGAAATCCTGACCTTCACCACCACCGAGCCCACGGGTAAGAATGCCCAACTCGTCCTCAACGTCACTAGCAACAGAAGCAACGTCATTGACCGCGCTATCGTCCGCTTCGGTGAAGGCCATGACTTGCCCAAGTTCCAGCTCAACCCGAACCACACCAAGCTGTACATGCCAAAGGACAACAAGGACTACGCTGTGGTCAACGCCACCGAGATGGGCGAGATGCCTGTCAACTTCAAAGCTGAGAACAACGGCAACTACACCCTGAGCTTCAGCAACCAAGAGGTCGAATTCAGCTACCTCCACCTCATCGACAACCTCACCGGTGCCGATGTTGACCTCCTCGCCAACCCGAGCTACAACTTCGAGGCCAAGACCACCGACTACGCCAGCCGATTCAAGCTGGCCTTCGCTACTGGCAACAGCACCAATGTCAACGAATTCGGATTCATTAGTGACAACCACCTGAAGATCTTCGGCATCGAAGGCAACGCCACCCTCAAAGTCATGGACATCACCGGCCGCACCCTCAGCACCGAGAACTTCAGCGGCAGCTACGACAAACAACTTAACCTGAGCGCCGGCGTCTATATGCTCCAACTCATCCAAGGCAACGACGTCAAGACCCAAAAAATCGTTATCAGATAATAACAAAATCATCCATAAATAAATGAAAAGACTAGTTTTAACTATCGCAGTGGTCCTCGGACTGAGCATGACCACCTTCGCTCAAGGCGGCGGTCTCTTCCAACGTGGCGCTAATAACGAGGAATCCCATGGACTGATGAATCGCGATCCCAAAGTCCCTGGCCTGCCAGGTCACGGATCCAACGAAAACGAAGACGCTCCTATGGGAAGCGGCATCGCCGTCCTCATCGGACTTGGCGCAGCCTACGCCTTGACCAAGAATCGCAAGGAGAAATAATTCCCTCCCAGCGAATTCCTAACCTCTCAAGAGGGCGACTTTGAAGTCGCCCTCTTTTTTATTACTTTTAACCGAAGTAAATTTGAAAATTGTTTAATACAATATTGTTGCATGATTTAAAAATATATACTATCTTTGCAGAAATTTTTAAAATCATGTAATCATGAAAAATACCGACAATGTGATCCGTTTCGACTGGGCCGCCAAGTACATGCTTCGCGACAAGGCCTCGTTCGGAATCCTCGAAGGCTTTCTCTCCGCTCTTCTGAATGAACAAGTCAACATCGTCGAACTCCTCGAGAGCGAGAGCAATCGACAGCAACGCAACGCCAAGTCCAACCGCGTCGATATCAAGGCCACCAACGACCGGGGCGAGATCTTCCTCGTCGAGATCCAGCAGGCCACCGAGGCCGAGTTCCTGCAACGCATCCTCTTCAGCGCCTCCAAGACCATCATCGAGCATGTCAACTCCGGACTCGACTACACCCAGGTAAAGAAAGTCTATTCCGTCAACATCGTCTATTTCAA
>JAEEON010000017.1 GCA_016284305.1 Bacteroidales bacterium | reverse complement strand
AAAGCGCAGCAGTCGTTTGTAAAGCGTGGCTTTCATCGCTTTATTCAGCGAACAGCTTGATGATGTTCAGGATGACCTCCGCCGCTTTCTCCATGCTTTCGAGGGGCACGTATTCCAGTTTGCCGTGGAAGTTGTGCCCGCCAGCGAAGATGTTAGGACAGGGCAGGCCCATGAACGAGAGGTTGGCACCGTCAGTGCCACCGCGGATGGGCTGCACTTTGGGCTTCACACCGGCCATTTCCATGGCCTTGATGGCTCTTTCCACGATGAAGAAATGGGGCTCTACCTCTTGGCGCATGTTGTAGTACTGGTGCTTTAACTCCAGCTTCACTACATTGCCGTATTTCTTGTTCAGGAACTCGGCGATGGAGGTCATTAAAGCCTTTTTTTCCTCGAACTTGGCGCGGTCGTGGTCACGGATGATGTAGTTCATCGTGGTCTCTTCGACGGTGCCATTGATGGAGGTGAGGTGGAAGAAGCCTTCGTAGTTTTGAGTATAGCGCGGTTTCTGTTCCTCGGGCAGCATGGCATCGAGTTCCATGGCGATGAGCATCGAATTTACCATCTTGTCCTTGCCATAGCCGGGGTGGATGTTGCTGCCTTGGATGTGGATCTTAGCCGCAGCAGCGTTGAAGTTCTCATACTCCAGCTCGCCAATCTCGCCACCATCCATGGTGTAGGCATAACGTGCACCGAACTTCTTTACGTCGAATTTCACCACACCACGACCTATTTCTTCGTCAGGAGTGAAACCGATCTTAATCTCGCCATGTTTGAATTCAGGATGTTCCATCATGTATTGCGCGGCGTACATGATTTCGGCAACACCAGCCTTGTCGTCTGCGCCTAACAAAGTGGTGCCATCGGTGGTAATCATGGTCTGGCCTTTGTATTGCCGCATTTCGGGGAATTCAGACGTTCGTAGCACGATGTTCTTCTCTTTGTTGAGCACGATGTCTTCCCCGTCATAGTTAGGGATGATTTGCGGCTTGATGTCCTTTCCGGAGGCATCCGGTGAGGTATCGACATGGGCAATAAAACCGATGGAGGGAACCTCCTTGTCGATGTTGGAGGGGATGGTGGCCATCACATAACCGAATTCGTCGAGCGTGGCTTTGATGCCAAGCTGCTGTAACTCGTCACGCAAGAGACCCAAAAGGTCAAGTTCTTTCTTCGAGCTGGGCTGGGTCTCTGATTCTTCAACGGATGTTGTTTCTACGGCGACGTAGCGTAGGAATTTGTCGATGAGTTTTTCCATGATATGGTTGTTTTATAGTTGTTCTAATGTCGGTGGTCCATAGACCAAATGTTTGCATTCATAGATGAAAAGATTGCGTACTACCTTGCCACGGCGTTCGATGGGAATGATGCCCGCAAGATGGATGCTCTTGAAGTTGGTGTAGGCATAAGCCGATTCTGGGTCAATGAAGAAATGGCTGTCAGCAATGTACCAATAGTCGTCTCCTTCTTTGAATCCTTTTCGTATCTCGTTGATCCATAAATATTTATGTATTCTATCGAGAGGGCCGTAGCCCAACACCTTCATGCCTAGGGGCCGAGCGATATAATAGTCGATGTTCGCTGTTGGGAACCAGTTGTTGCCGATGATGGCATCCTCTTCTTTCATCTCGCCCTCTGCGATTTTCTGAGCCCTGAATTCTGCGAATTTTTCTCCTGCCTGTTTCCAACCATAAAGGTCCAAGCTGAAGTCGTCCTTGCCGAGTTCACGGGCTTCGGTGTGATGGTCTAAAGGAATGAATCCCGTTTTGATTTCGGCAACGCCCAGGGTAAGGGTGATGGCCAAAAGGCTCAATGTGGCGATGGAGAGGCGCTTTTGTTTGGATGCTTCAAGGCGTTCTATCCAGAAAGCGCTGAGGAAGACCAAAAGGTTGAACGCTGGTCCTGACCAATGGGGAAGGGTGGGTCGAGTAAGGGAGAAGAAAAGGAAAAGTCCAATCATGGGCAAGGCGATGAGTAAGATGAGCCGTTGCACATTGCGGTCGATGGATAGCTTTTTGCGAAACGCAGCAATCACGGCGAGTATAGCAATGACATAGTTGATTGGGTTGTTGTATAGGAACTCGCCACCGATTTCAGTTCCTAGGCTTTTGACGTTGATTTTCCCGAACAATCCCACTCGATTCCCGTGGAAACGGAAGCTGATGAAGTCGTTTTGGAGGTTCCAATATAGGATAGGGATACAGCAGAGGAAGGTGATTAGCAGGGCGAGGTAGAAGTATGGATTCTTGAGTGTTTTGCGGTCGTAGAAGAGGGTGTAGAGTCCGAAACCGAGCCAGAGAAAAGCTCCAGTATATTTTGAAAGGATGCAAAGCCCGATGGCAACTCCGGCTAGGACCATGGCGGTATTGCTCCGTTTTTTCAAATAGCGTATTAAAGCCCAGAATCCGAGTAGCCAAAATAGGTTTTGAGGAGTGTCGGGAAGGATGAAGATGCCTGTGATGACAAAGGCATAGATGGAGGCAGTGTAGAGCAGTGCTGCACGTAATCCCAAGGTCTCGTCACGAAGTTCTTTGCCAATGCGATAGACGATCCAGGTGTTCACTGTCATGAAAACCACAGAGGATAGTCTCAGAAATAACTCGCTGTCAAACAATAGGTTAAGGCTAAATAGTTGCATCACCCAACCTACCATGCCAGGATGGTCGAAATGACTCCAGTCAGGAAACATCGCATAAGTCCAATAATACACCTCGTCGTTGCCGAGTTCCACCCATCCAGCAATGAAAGCACGTATAAGTGCGCTGACCGTCAGGAGCAGGATTATCGCTTTTTTAGAACTCTCAGGATGCATAACACGATGACAACTAAGTAGATGATATAAAACATTACGGTCTGTACCATGTTGATTTCCGCTGTGACTTGGTCAACAGGGGTGGGGTCGGTGTGCCGTGTGATGGGGTTGAGATAAAAATACGTTAAGTTGGGCATTCGTAGCAACACTCTCACATACGTGTCGTTGGGTTGGATGACATAGTGGGCTTGTTGGACATACTCCTCATGCTTAAGCACTTTTCCATCTTGTCCAATGAAGTCGGCCATCTCAATAAGAGAGGCAGAGGTTTCGACAAAAAGTGTGTCACCCACCAATTCGCAGCGGGTCAGATGAGGCAATTCGTGCATCCTCTCAACCTTCAATGCAAAAGGTTTGTCAAAATAACTATGAAAATCAACAGCATAAGCGCAACCTCTTTCCAAAGCGTCATAAACGTTTTTTGGTTCCATGTCTATGGTGTTGATCATGGTAAAGTTTCTCCCTACTTCGTTGGGATTCAATATATTATGTGTATCATCGTCTCCTATGGCATAAACTCGGTGCCCTGTTGAGAGGGCGGCATCCCAATGTTCAACTGAGCAGCCATAGGGATTCAGTACTTCCAGCAGTCTGTAGCCACTGAGATAGCGCATGTCGCTGACCTTATATCCTCGAGTGTAGGCAGCATGAGCAGGGACAGCGAAACGGTTATGTTGATGCAAAACGTTCAGCATATGTTGTTTCATGTCGAGGCTTTGCATGAAAGGATAGTCCATATACGAGATATCTTGGGCGCCGATGCAGAGCTGATGCGTCTTGCGGATGAATCCATAGCCGTGCTCGTAACCTGGGATGTAGCCAGGTCGGTCGTTGCCGTGAGGGTTGATGCTCATATAGTCTGAGATACCATAATGGTCGTAGCCCAAAAGCTGATAAACGCTGTCGATGCTTTGCTCTTTGCTTCTCCGGCCGTTGGTGATGCCAAAGTATTTCCGTGAATGGCAATGAAAGTTATATTGCTTCCATTGGCTGGAATCCATGCCTTGATAAGGATTGTAAAGGTATTCACCATGGAAAGGTCGTCCTTCCCTGAAGGTGTATCGTGGGGTGATTAGATATACAAACAGCCAATAAGCCACCAATAGGCCAAACAGCCCTGTAATGGCAATCAAAAACCATCGAAGAAACTTGTTCTTTATTCTTTTGTACATGCTAGAAAAATTATTGCAAATGTAATTCTTTCTTTTTGATTGCCGATTCGTAAAATATGGTTATTTTTGCGCACTATTTAAAATAATTCTTAATTAGTAATAATAATGATGGATTCGAATCCAAAAGAGAATATTATCGATGAGGTCACTAACAAGGATTATGAGTTTGGTTTTGTGACGGATATCGAGACTGATTTTGTGCCGAAAGGGTTGAACGAGGACATCATCCGGTTGATTTCCAGCAAGAAAGAGGAACCGGAATGGTTGTTGGAGTTCCGCTTGAAGGCTTTTAAGCACTGGCTGACGTTGAAACAGCCCAACTGGGGCCATCTCGATTTGCCGGAGATTGACTATCAGGATATCATCTATTATGCGGCACCGCGCAAGCGCAAAGAGAAACAGAGCCTCGATGAGGTTGACCCAGAGTTGTTGGCCACTTTCGACAAGCTGGGCATCTCCCTTGATGAACAGAAGAAGCTCTCTGGCGTGGCTGTGGATGCCGTTATGGACAGTACATCGGTGAAGACCACTTTCCAGGAGACCTTGTCGAAACACGGGGTCATCTTCATGTCGTTCAGCGAGGCTGTCAAGCAGCATCCAGACTTGGTAAGGAAATATCTTGGCAAAGTAGTGCCTTATACCGACAATTTCTTTGCCGCCTTGAACTCCGCTGTGTTCAGCGACGGCTCGTTCTGCTATATTCCCAAGGGTGTGCATTGCCCATTGGAACTCTCCACCTATTTCCGCATCAATGCAGCCAACACAGGGCAGTTTGAGCGCACCTTAATCGTGGCTGATGAAGGTGCATATGTTAGTTACATGGAAGGTTGCACTGCTCCTCAACGAGATGAGAATCAACTCCATGCCGCTATCGTGGAGATCATCGCTGAAACCGATGCCGAGGTGAAGTACAGCACCGTCCAAAACTGGTATCCTGGTGACAAGGAAGGCAAAGGAGGTGTATATAACTTGGTGACGAAACGCGGACTTTGCCGTGGCGACCGTTCGAAGATCTCTTGGACTCAGGTGGAGACGGGCTCTGCCATTACTTGGAAATACCCTGGCTGCGTGTTGCTCGGTGACCATTCAGTGGGTGAGTTTTATTCTGTAGCTGTCACCAACAACTATCAGCAGGCGGATACGGGCACCAAGATGATCCATCTTGGGAAGAACACCCGTAGCACCATCATCTCGAAAGGCATCTCCGCCGGCCATAGTCAGAACAGCTACCGTGGCTTGGTTCGGGTGGCTCCTGGTGCTATTAACTCACGCAACTATTCGCAATGTGACTCTTTGCTGATGGGGGATCAATGTGGAGCCCATACCTGGCCTTATGTGCAATGCGGCAACGACTCGAGCATTCTCGAGCACGAGGCCACTACCTCAAAAATCTCCGAGGATCAGCTTTTCTACTGCCAGCAGCGTGGCATTCCCACCGAGAAAGCCATCGGCCTCATCGTTAACGGTTATGCCAAGGATGTCCTCAACCGCCTTCCTATGGAGTTCGCGGTCGAAGCGCAGAAACTATTATCGATTACTTTGGAGGGCAGCGTTGGTTAAATTGTATATTATTCTTACTTCTTGCTTCTGAATTCTAACTTCTAAAAAATATGTTACTAAATATCAAAAACCTCCATGTCTCAGTCGGAGGAAAAGAAATCCTGAAAGGCCTCAATTTAGGCGTCAACGAAGGTGAAATTCACGCCATCATGGGCCCCAACGGCACGGGTAAAAGCACCTTGGCCGCTGCCATTACGGGTCGCGAGGGCTATGAGATCACTGAAGGTGAGATCTGGTACAAAGGAAAGAACATCGTAGGAATGCCGCCCGAGGATCGCGCCAATGAGGGCATCTTCCTCAGCTTCCAGTATCCAGTGGAGATCCCTGGGGTAAGCATTCAAAACTTCATGCGAACGGCTATCAATTCCAAACGCGAATATCAAGGCCTTCCCGCCCTTTCAACCATCGACTTCATGAAAAAGATGCGTGAGAAACAGTCGCTAGTTGAGATCACGGAGAAACTTCAGAATCGTTTCGTTAATGTAGGCTATTCCGGCGGTGAGAAGAAGAAAAACGAGATCTTCCAGATGGCTATGCTCGAACCAAGTCTCGCTATTCTCGATGAGACCGACTCAGGCTTGGACATCGATGCTTTGCGCATCGTGGCAAACGGAGTCAATCAGCTTCACAACGAAGAGAATGCCTTCGTGGTCATCACCCACTATCAGCGCCTTCTCGACTATATCGTGCCCGACTTCGTCCATGTGATGTATGACGGGCGTATCGTCAAGTCGGGTGGAAAGCACCTGGCCATCGAGCTGGAAGAGAAAGGTTACGAATGGATCAAGGAAATGAACCTGTAATGCATACGGCGATGGAACTTCTTGAAAACAATATCGTTGTCGAAAGCGGACAGTACCGTCAGATTGTTCTCTCGGACGACATGGAGCATCTTCAGGCCAATGAGGAGCATTGCGACATCGTGGTCAAAGAGAATGCTTCGCTGGAGATGTACCGCATCCAGAATCTCGACGAGACGACAGGACTGAAGACGCATTTCCACATCCATCAGGGGCGTGACAGCCGGGTGCATTTTGTGGTGGTCAGCTTCAATGCCGGAAATCTCTGCAATCATATCGAAGTGGATATCGATGGCGAAGGCTGTGAAACCCAGGTGTATGGCCTTTATTTGGTGGATAAGAAACAGCACGTTGAGAATTACTTGAAGATCAATCATAACGTGCCGCATTGTACCAGCGACACCCGCTTCAAGGGAATTATTGACGATGAGGCTTCGGCGGTGTTCAACGGCCATGTCTATGTGGCTCCTGGGGCACAGAAGACCGATGCCCAGCAAAACAATGCCAACATTATCCTCACCTCGACGGCCAAGATTGATACCAAGCCTTTTTTGGAGATCTATGCTGACGACGTAAAGTGCTCCCATGGCACCTCCACGGGTCAGCTTGACCAGGAGGCCATGTTCTACATGCGCCAGCGCGGCATCAGCAAGGCCAACGCCCGTATGTTGCTGATGTACGCTTTCGCTGCTGAGATCAGCAACCACATCAAGATTGACAGCTTGCGTGACACCATTGAGGATATGATCAAGCGTCGTCTCCGTGGTGAATTGTCGAGCTGCGACCGATGTGTATTACATTGCAAAAATCCCAGACGATGATCGACATCCAAACCATACGAGCCCAGTTCCCTGTCTTGGACCAGCAGGTTTATGGCAAGCCTTTGGTCTATCTCGACAATGCGGCAACTACTCAGAAGCCGCTTTGCGTGATTGAGCGAGAGCGAGACTATTATCTGCATGAGAACTGCAACATCCACCGAGGGGTGCATTACCTCAGCCAAATGGCAACTGAAGCCTACGAACATGCTCGTCAGACTGTCGCCAGGTTTATCAACGCCAAAGAGGTGCATGAAATCGTTTTCACGAGGGGTACTACCGAATCGCTGAATTTGCTTGCAACCTCGTTGGGTAGAATGATTGCGACAGATGCGTCATTGCTAGGAGGAACGACGAAGCAATCCACCTGTCGCCTAAAAGTTTTAGTGACCGCCATGGAACACCACTCGAATCTGGTTCCTTGGCAACAAATGGTCCAGCTTTACGGTGGCGAACTCCTCGTGGCACCAATGGACGACAACGGAGTCCTCGACCTCCAAGCCTACGAGGAGCTGTTGAAGCAATGCCCCAAAATTGTTGCCTTGGCTCATGTCTCCAACACTTTGGCGACCATCAATCCAATTAAAGAGATGATTCGATTGGCGCATCAATATGGAGCTTTGGCAGTAGTCGATGGAGCCCAGTCCATCGCCCACATGCCGATCGATGTTCAGGATCTGGATTGCGACTTTTTTGTGTTCTCGGGCCATAAGATGTATGCCCCTATGGGCATTGGTGGCTTGTATGGCAAAACTGAATGGCTGGAGAAGATGCCGCCTTATCAGTTTGGTGGTGAGATGGTGGATACGGTGAGTTTCGAAAAAACCACCTTCAATAAGTTGCCGTTCAAGTTCGAGGCCGGCACCCCCAATGTAGGTGCAGCCTTAGGCTTGGAAACGGCGATACATTTCATTGAGAGTTTAGACCGCAGTGAAGTGGAGAAGCACGAAGATGCTTTGGTGGCTGCTACCATCGAGGGCTTGTCGAAGGTTGAAGGTATGCGTTTCATCGGTCAAGCACCGGAGCGCAGTGGTTTGGTGAGTTTCATCATTGATGGAATACATCCATACGACCTTGGTACGATTATTGACAAGATGGGTGTGGCGGTACGCACCGGTCACCATTGTGCTGAGCCCGTCATGACTCGTTTTGGCATTCCTGGCACGGTGAGAGCATCGTTTGCAGTATATAATACCTTGGAAGAGGTTGATGTGTTGGTGAAGGCAGTGACTCGAGCGGCGATGATGTTGAGGTGAAAGGTGAAAGGTTTCCTCTCATAGGATAAAGAATAATAAAGCGCCTCGAAGAGGCGCGCTCTCAATAACCCCAGGTGAGCGAGCGAAGCGAGCGTAACCTGGGGATAGACACCCCCCCAATCCGCCCGCTGAGCGCAGCGAGCGTATCCTGGGGATAGACACACAAGACTATGACTATCAAAGAAATACAAAAGCAGATCATCGAAGACTTCTCGATGTTTGACGATTGGATGGACCGTTACGCCATGCTGATCGAAATGGGGAAGGAGTGTCCCATTATTGATGACCAATATCGAAATGACCAATACCTGATTAATGGTTGCCAATCCCGTGTATGGCTTCATGCCGAGTTGAAAGAAGGTAAGGTATATTACACTGCCGACAGCGATGCGGTTATTACCAAGGGCATCATTTATTTGTTGATAAAAGTCTTTTCCGGTCAGACTCCGCAAGACATTTTGTCCGCTGACCTTTCATTTTTGGATGAAATTGGTCTAAAGGAGCATTTGAGTCCCACTCGTTCCAATGGGTTGCTTTCCATGTTAAAGCAGATGATGCTTTATGCGGAAGCTTTCAATATCCAAGTAGCTCCTTAATATAGGAAGTCAGAAGCGGAATAGTTGGCGTAATCACCGTCCAGGCCCAGTTCTGCTTTGGCTTCATCCGACAGCATGTCGATGCTCCATACGGGGTCGAATGTGAGTTCGACTTCGACTTTTTTTACCCCCATGATGGCTTGCACGCGTTGCTGCACTTCGGCAGGCAGTACTTCGGCCACAGGGCAGTTTGGGGCTGTCACAGTCATGACGATTTTCACGTTGCCTTCTTCATCAACGTCAACGCCATAGATGAGGTGTAGCGTCCAAATATCAACAGGGATCTCCGGATCGTAGATAGTCTTCAGCACGCTGATTACTCTTTCTTTCAATTCCTCCATAACTCTCAGTTCTCAGTTCTCAATTAACTTCGTTGAATGCTTCGCATTTCTCAATTCTCAATCAATTCCTCAGCCATTCCCAAAAACATGAATGCCACGGCATTGAAATCCATGTTGAGGTCTTTGCTAAGGCCGACACGGTCTTTAAAGATGGCGACGTTGAACCACTGCAGGCATTGGAAGGCGCGGTGGAACTTCAGGCGTTGCAATTCTTCTGGGGTGGGTTGATGACCCACATAGCTTTCCAGGAGGGATAGGGCTTTATCGAACCCGGCGTTGCCGTAGCATGCGATGTCATAGAAGGGGTCGTTCATGCCTGCGTATTCCCAGTCTAGCACATAGAGTTTCTCACCGCTGATGACGAGGTTGGTGGGTTGGTAATCGCAGTGGCAGGGGACCATGGGTACGGCGACATAAGCTTTTCGCATTTCTTCGAGGCGGGTGCGAAGTTGGGTGTATTTCACTGGGTGTGAGAATCCCAGTTCGCGGCAGTAGCGTTCGTAGGTGTCGAGGCGGCCAAATGCGTCATAGTCCTTGAACTGCATTTTGCTGTTGTGGATGGATTTTAGGGCTTTTACGGACATTTCGTTGTAGGAGATGATGTCAGTTGTGCTCATGATGGTTCCTTCCACGTATTCGGCCAATTTCTCACCGGAGAGGATCTCCACGTAGGTGGTCACATTGTTGATGCCTAGGGGTTCAACTTCTTGGATGTTGTGCCATTCGTCGATACGGTCAACAAATTTCTCAGCGAATTTACCGGGGACGCGGTAAGTGTATTTTTTGCCGAGGGCTTCGATGACGTAGGTGTAGTTGCTCATGCCGCCTTCGAGGCGCATGACGATGCGAGTGTCTTGAGTGTGTAACAGGGCGTTAGCCCTAGCGATGATGTAGTCTTCGACGTTCATTTTAGGTTTGTTTTTAAAAAGTGCGCAAAGATAAAAATAAATTCTTACTTTTGCAGCCTGAAAAGGGGGATTTAGTTCATCTGGTAGAACGTCAGGTTCGCAATCTGAAGGTGGCCGGTTCGAGTCCGGTAATCTCCACAAGACACTAAGAAAAACCCGCTGATTATTCAGCGGGTTTTTCTTTTGTCTTTCGCTAGAAAAGCTGTCGTTAAGCCAAAAAAAGAAGGGTGGCCATTTGGCCACCCTTCAGTGTTTTATGACCTTAGGTCATTATTTGACGACGGTCACGCGTTTCACGCTAACACCGTTTTCAGTGAAGATACGGACCATGTAGAGGCCGGCTTGATACTGGCCGAGGTTCATGGTGTAGGTATCGCCGCTAATATTGGCATCGTAAAGGACTTGGCCAAGCGTGCTGATCACAGTGATGTGCTTCATGTTGTTGGCTTCGATCGTTACGTTACCAGTGGTCGGGTTAGGATAGATACGTGAGTCAACGGTCTCGCTTACGCTGGTGACGGTGACATCAACATAGTTCTGGCTGAGGTCAGGAGTCAAAGCGAAGTCAGATTCGCAAGCATCGTAAACGGCAGTCACTTGGTACTCATAGTTACCAGCGGCCACGTTGTCGAAGTAGCTGTATCTGTATTCGCCAGTGTAAGGAACATTACCGACGACGGCGCCGTTGCGATACACGTTGAAGCTAACAGGCTCTCTAGTGTTCTTGGTGTTGTTGAATTCAGTGGCGTTGACGTTAAGTTCAACAGCGCTGAAGTTCATCGTGGTGGTGCCTCCACCGTTGAACGGAGCGAGAGCAACAGCCTCAGCAGCCTCAACAGCGTTGGTCACAAATCCACGAACCATCCAAGTGTAGCTCAAGCCAGCAGTAGCAACATCCATCCAGTTGGTACCGTCTTCAGAGATCCAGCGACCATTAGGATCGCCAGTGTTGGCAGAGCAAGTAGCCGGGTACTCAATGTCACCATTGTTGTACATAGTGATCCAGAGGTTCTGGTTCACGTCAACAGGAACATTGGCAGTCAGATCAACATAATGCCAATCCAGCAGGCCAGTGTAATCAACATCTTGAGTGTGGATGAGAGTGCCAGGAGCATTCGAACCACCTTGGTAGATGTTGATGGTAGCAGTACCGACAGCGTCAGTCTCGAAGAAGGCGACTCTGGTCAGAGCGAATCCGTTGTAACCGTTCAGAGCAGTGGTGGGAACCATGATACCCCAATACAGTGGCAGGTGAGCATCACCTTCACCGACTGAAGTGGCAGGAGTGCCATTGTCATAGTAGAACCATTCTGCGCCTGTACCGTAGGTCCAGTTGATGAGAGCACCGAATTCGGTACCGCTCACATACTCGTAAGTACCGGTGAGGTTGTCAGGTGTGACAGCGCATGGGTTGTCTTCAACAGCAACCATTTGCGGGCATGACATTGCGTAGTAGGTGTAGTCTTCAGTGAGACCGTCATAGACCACGCGGATCTCATATTCGGTAGCACCTTCAACAGCGGCGTCAGTGTAGGTCTGGGCAGGAGCGTGGACCTCAGCGAGCCATTCACCATTACGGAAGATTTCAACACCGATGATGTTGTCAGCAGGAGTCGGATCAACAGGATCCACAGGAGTGGTGCCACCTTCAGCGTTGATGGTGACGTCGTCGATCCAGATCTCATACATGTCATAGTCGTTGTGACGGAAGGCGATCCACACGGTTTGGCCAGCGTAAGCGCTCAGGTCAACGGTGTGTTGACGCCAGTTCTCGTAGCGGTTGTTGTCGTGACGGACAGCGGCTTTGTTGCCATTGGTCTTGGCAGTGCCTTCCCAAACAGCAGTGAAGTCGTTAGCAGTCGGGTTAGCCGTGGTGGCAACATAGACACCAAAGTGATCCGGGTAGGAGTCGTTGGCGTAGTCGGCCCAGAAGGTCATGTTCGAACCGTTTTGCAGGGCGAACATCTGAGGACTGACGAGGTAGTTGTCAGCTTCGTAAGCACCGTCATAGTCAATGAAGGACTGTGAGATGGCGAATCCGTTAGAACCATTGTGGCCGAGGCCAGTGTAGTCGTAACCGGATTGTGAAGTGGAGTTGCTGCTGTGGTACCAGTTGAGGCCGTTGCCATCAGCATCGATGGTGGTCCATCCTTGCAAGCTGCCTTCGAAGTCATAGTCGAAGGAACGAGTGCTCTTGCTCGGAGTCAGAGTAACATCGTCAATCCAGATCTCATACATGTCATAGTCAGTGTGACGGAAAGCAATCCAAACCACTTGACCAGCATAAGCACCAAGGTTAACGGTGTGTTGACGCCAGTTCTCATAACGGTTGTTGTCGTGACGAGCGGCAAGCTTTTCAACATTGCTGTCCTTGGCAGTACCTTCCCATACCATGGTGAAGTCGTTAGCAGTCGGGTTGGCTGCAGTAGCAACATAGACACCAAAGTTGTCAGGATAGCTGTCGTTAGCGTAGTCAGCCCAGAAGGTCAGGGTTGATCCGCTAGTGATGGCATACATCTCAGGTGTGATGACGTAGTTGTCAGCTTCGTAAGCACCGTCATAGTCGATGAAGGACTGTGAAATGATGAAGCCATTCGAACCATTGTGGCCGAGGCCAGTGTAGTCGTAACCAGATTGTGCAGTGGAGTTGCTGCTGTGGTACCAGTTGAGGCCGTTACCATCAGCGTCAATGGTCGTCCAACCTTGCATGCCACCTTCAAAGTCGAATGAGAAGTTGTCATCTCCTTCAACTGGAGGAGGAGTCGGGCCGTCACCGCCAGGAAGCACCCAGCTGAGGACGACATCTTGTCCTTGCCATTCAGCAGTAGGATCGCTGACGAGGCCAGCGTAGTTGTCGCATGAAGTATAGACCCAAGTGAAGTCAACCCATTCGCTTTCGCCAGTGGTATAGACCTTCTGGACAGAAGTGGTGTTGGTTGAACCTTCAGCCAGACCTTCCACGTTGTGTTGGAAGAACGGCAGGGTGGTGGTGCCTTCCATGACACCGTTCAACTTCACATTGTAGTACTCAATGCTTCTGGTAGCCTTGGCAACACCAGCGTTGCTGAGGATGCCACCGTCGCATGGTTTAGGTGTGTAGGCGATTTCAGTGACTTCGCCCTTAGCACCAGCAATGTAAGCACGAACCATGAAGGTGTTGCTCAATCCAGCACTGGCCAGATCCATCCATTCAACACCGTCGATGGAGACCCAACGACCGTTGGCATCGCCAGTGTTGGCGCAGACAGCAGCCGGATAGGTAGCACCGCTGGCGTTGTAGAACACTACCCAGAGGTTCTTGGTAGGATCAACGATAACCGGTGAATCAAATTCAAACTCAACAAAGTCTGATGAACCAGTGAAGGTAACATTGGTGGTTCCGACAGGATTGCTCGGAGCGGCTGCGCCATCATTGTAAATGGTGACATCGCCAGTCATGGCCATGTAATCATAAGCGGAGACTTTGATCACAGCGTTGCCAGTGTAGCTTCCAGCAGGGAACATGACACCCCAATAGAAGTTGCCGCCACCAGTACCGATAGCGTCTTCGTTGGTACCATTGTCATAGTAATACCACTGACCTTCGGTCGGAGTAGGATCGACTGGTGTAGGAGCCGGCATTTCACCGAACATAGCCCAACCAGTGGTGGACACGTAGAGGTCTTCAACATTGCTGATGATCTCAGTCAAGACATAGCTCAAGTTGGTGGTTCCATCCACAGTAGCCGTAGCGGCGACAGGAGTGAAGCCATCGAGTTCGACGCTGACGTTGTAGTTGCCCTTGCGGACGTTGTCCCAGCTGTAGATGCCAGTTTCGTCGAGAGTAGCAGTGTAAACGTATTCGGTCTCACCCGTGTTGGTCAAGGTAACCACAGCACCAGTAGCAGGATCGTTGCTGTTGGTGGTCACGGTGACGTTCACAGTAGCGAACATGTCTTTGTCGATAGTGTTGGACCAGGTGATTTCTGATTCGCCACGGTTGCCTGAATAAACGGCACTGACACCCCATCTGTAAACACCAGGAGCAGCGCTGCCCCAAGTGAGGTCGTTGGTTTCAGTCTCAGTGACACCTTCGGCAATACCGACGATAGCACTTGTCAGAGTGTTCTGACGATACACGTTGAAGCTGTTGAATGCACGGTATCTGGGTTGGAGGTCGATATCATCAACCAAGATAGCCCATTCATCGGAGCAGTCGTGGTGGCGGATAGCCACATAACCAGTCTGACCTTCATAAGCACTCAGGTCGGCAGTGTACTGATACCAAGCACCAGCTCTTTCAACTTTTTCGCGATCTCCACCGTGAGGAGCATCCTTTGTAGCCAAGGTCGTCCATTCTTGGACAGAGACGAAGTCGGAAGGATTCATGCCCGTAGTTGAGACATAAACACCGAAGTGTTCATCAGCGAAGGAAGTGCTATAAGCAGCAGCCCAGAAGGTGATCGAGCCACCCAGTTCAAACTGAGGTGAAACGAGGTAGTTGTCCGGATAGAGAGCTCCGGAGGCATAGCTTTGTGAAGCCACACCGTCGTTGGAGTTATTATGTCCTGTAGTACCGCTATATAACTCAGAAATCATTCCCCAGTCATGACCGTCGCCATCAGCATCGATGGTAGTCCATCCTTGCATGCCGCCGTTTTCGAAGTCGAAGAAGGTCATTCCTTCCGGCAATGGTTCGGGCTCGAAGAAGAAGTTGATGTAGTCAATATAGAAGCAGTCATCATTGCTGCTGACACTGCTATCCTTTTCGTATGACCACTTGAGGGTGTGCGTACCAGCTGAGATAGGTAATTGCTTTTCGATCCAGCTACCAGAACCAGTAACCGTCATCTTGGCAACACCGTCAATGTAGAAGATACCTTTGTCGAAGGTGCTCTCTGAAGAGATCTTGTAGAAGAAGCTCATCAAACCGTCGTTACCATTCGTCACAGTGATTTCGATAGCGGAGGTTGTGGAATGCATATCTTCGTTGGTGCTCTTCATGCAGTAGGTGCCTTCGTAAGGATTGTTGGTGGTGATAGCCCAAGGATAGGTGCCATTGTTGACCCATTCATAGCTATTGAAGTCACCGCTTTCGAAGTCTTCAATCATATCCCAACCCCAGAACACATGGACGTTGGTAGGATCGATTTCTTCAGCAACAACTCTTGAGACAGGAACGTACTCTTCATTCAAGATGAAGTTGTAATCGTTGATCACATCTTCGTATTCGACTTCAATACCGTAGTTGTCGGCAGCGCTCTGGTAACCTTCCTTGCTAGCCATACCGAAGTAGTAACCAGCGTGGACGAGACCAGCGAAAACGCCTGCTTCGTTGGTGGTGAATTCGTAATCAACCAGTTCGTCAAATTCGTCGAAACCAATGACGATCACCGTAGCGCCAGCGATACCGGTGGTGCCGTCTTGTTCAAAGACGTGGCCGCCGATGGTGCCATAGCCGCTGTAGTAAGCGACGGCGTCGTTGCTGAATTCGGATTCACCTTCGGTATAGGCGGCAGTGACGTTGAAGACATAACCGTCCATGTTGTAGGTGAGGCCGTTGACAGAGTAGGTGTTCTCCATCACAGGAGCATCGTTGATCTTGATACCATCCTGGTAGATGTTGTATCCGATGTGGGTGCGGTCGGCGACTTGATCCCAAGTCAGGACAGCTGCATCGCCTTCGAACAATTCGTCTTCAACAAGAGCGAGGTTCATAGGAACGTTAAGCTCAGTGGTGAATGCCCAAACGGGACCTTCAGTGACACCAGTGCTGTTACGTTCGTTAATTCTCCAGAAGTAGATCGTGTTGTGGAGCAGTTCACCAGCGTCGAAGCTGCCAGTGAGGTCTGAAGTCCAGTCAACGACAACCTCTTGGTTGTTGTATTCCGTACCTAAGAGCAGCTGATACTCATGCGTGTATTCTCCCAATTCGAATTGGAAGGTCACAGGAGTCTCGATGCCTTGAGCTTCGTGAGCCGGGTAGATGGCGGTAGGAGCCAGAGGCAGCGGGATGTCATCAACATCAATCTCGAGGGTGTAGTTGTCTTCGCTCGTTGAGGAAGCAACCAGGTAATAGGTACCGGCAAACAGACCGAGGTCAACAATCGGGCTGCCATCGCAAGGCACGCCTTCAGATTGCATCGGGACACCGTTGAACTTGAGGTCAGGACGGATAGTGCTGCTTGTCGTCATACTGACTGTTGTAGTGGTAGCTTCGTATGGAGCACTGTCTCTATAATTATAAGAGGTGGCAGCGAATCCAGGATTCGAAGCAGCCCAGTAAGTGTAAGGACTGCTGTTGTAAGCACCATGGTTCATCACGAAGGTGACGAGGATGTTGCTGGTGCCGTCCCACACAAATTGATCTCCATTGAACACGAATACGTTCTGTTCAGGAACCTGCACATGTGATCCGGTGTAAACCAATGGCATGCCAGCAGTCAAGATGGAAGTGCTGCTAACGGTAGCGGTAGGAACATTGGCCATCCAGATGCTGATGTTGTCACGAGTGTAGCTGGTGTTATTGGTAATCGTGTACTCAATGCTGTTGATCTTGCCAGGTTGCAAACCAGCGGCAGCCAGTTCTTCAGCACGGTAGATCACTTGAGATATGGAATACTTATAATAGGTATAGTACGGAGTATATTGGGTCGTAGTAGTACCATTGCCGACGAGGGCAGTGTTATCCATATCCAAAGGAGCATTGTGGTAGTTGTCGATGTGAGGACCACCAACTTGTCTGAAGCCGTTGTCATAAAGGACAACCTTAGGATCGTTGCCTTCAGTGATCTCAGCGTTGAGGATTACGTCGTGATCGAACACGAGTTTGTAAACGCCATCATATCCATCAGGAGTTTCACCAGGCAGCTGGTAGTTGTCATAAAGGACATCCTTAGTAGCCTGAGTGGTGACATAAGGATAAGTGGTGACATTGGTAGCAAGCTCCCACACGTCAGGTTCAACTGGGGTGTAGGCGTTGGCAACCACATTTCTCAGATAAGGCTTGCGGCTGTGTTGAGCGAGCAGAGCCAAAGTGGTGTTCTTCAGACCAGGAGTCACGTTCTTGTAGTTGGTGTTGATGCCGAACTGAGCGGTTTGGCCAGCTTCGATGGTGAACGGAAGTTCAACTTCGTCCAGAGCGAAGAAGGTGTAGTCGGTCAGATCCATCTCGGTGATGTCGAAGTCTTCAGCGCTGATGTTGGTAGCATCGAAGAACTTGGAGAACATCCAAGCATTGATCGGGCGGTAACCCAGGTCAATGGTACCGGGCTTAATCAACAGGTTGTCGGAATCGATGAAGGTAGCGTTAGCTTCGACATCGAATTCAGGCATGATGAAGGTTTCATCGTTCTCAACAGGAACGTTGACATATTGGTTGTCGAGCTGGTAGGCGGTGACATTCTCGATGACGTAACCATCGGCCGGGGTAGCGGTCAAGGTGATTTCTTCACCAGGAATAGCATAGTGTTCGCCATTGGCAGCAACGTGAGCGTCGTCGGTCAGCGTACCATTCTCAATACCTTCAGCGATGACCACCAGGTAGGTGGGTTCAACGGTGATGGTGAAGGTGATGCTAGCACCTTCGCAGGTGGTGATGTCGCTGTAAATAGGAGTTACAGTGATGTGGCCAACTTGAGTGGTGGTGATAGGAGCAGCACCCATGAAGCTCAGGATGTTGCCAGTACCTTCAGCAGCAAGACCGATAGCCGGGTTATCGTTGACCCAGTTGAAGATGACCTTGTTGGTCGTGACGTTGGAGGTGAAGATGATGTCTTCAGTGTATTCACGGCTGTAGATGGTCTGGTCAGCAACTTCGTTCATGACTGGGGTAGGATAGACCGTGATGGTGAAGCTGATAGGTTCGCCAACGCACTCGATACCATTGTTGGTGTAGGTAGGAGTGACAGTGATGTTAGCGACGAGAGGTTCGCCATTGACGTTGGCGGAGAGGAACTCGATGTTGCCTTCGCCTTCAGCAGCGAGACCGATTTCAGCATTGTCATTGGTCCAAGCGTAGGTCACTTCACCGTCAGTGATGTTGGTAGCGAAGTTGACGTTGACTTCGGTGTTGTCGCAGACAACCATGTCTTCAACAGCAACCATGACAGGAGTCGGGTTGACCGTGATGGTGAACTGGATGGGCTCGCCAACGCAGCTGACACCTTCGTTGGTGTAGGTCGGGGTGACTTCGATGGTAGCCATGACAGTGGCATTGCCTTCGTTGACAGCGGTGAAAGCATCGATGTTGCCTTCGCCTTCAGCAGCGAGACCGATTTCAGCGTTGTCGTTGGTCCAAGCGTAGGTCACTTCGCCATCAGTGATGTTGGTAGCGAACTCGACAGCGGCGACTTCAGCACCGTTGCAGACGACTTGGTTCTCAACAGCGACCATGACAGGAGTCGGGTTGACTGTGATGGTGAACTGGATGGGTTCGCCAACGCAGCTGACACCAAAGTTGGTGTAGGTCGGGGTGACTTCGATGGTAGCCACAACAGCGGCAGTGCCTTCGTTGACAGCGGTGAAAGCATCAATGTTGCCTTCGCCTTCAGCAGCGAGACCGATTTCAGCGTTGTCGTTGGTCCAAGCGTAGGTCACTTCACCGTCGGTGACGTTGGTAGCGAACTCGACAGCGGCGACTTCAGCACCGTTGCAGACGACTTGGTTCTCAACAGCGACCATGACAGGAGTCGGGTTGACCGTGATGCTGAAATTGACTGGTTCGCCAACGCACTCCAAGCCATTGTTGGCATAAGTAGGAGTAACTGCGATGTTGGCGGTGACAGCGGCGTTGCCTTCGTTGACAGCGGTGAAAGCATCGATGTTGCCTTCGCCTTCAGCGGCGAGGCCGATTTCAGCGTTGTCGTTGGTCCAAGCGTAAGTCATCTCACCGTCGGTGATGGTGGTGCCGAACACGACCTCAGCGGTCTCGGCGCCGTTGCAAACGACTTGGTTTTCAGGAGTTTCCATAACCACTTGAGGATTCACGGTGATGGTGAATTCCAAGGTGGAGCCGACGCAAGGATTACCGTTGTGAATCAGGGTAGGAGTCACGGTAAGGTTAGCGACGACGGCAGCATCGGTGGTGTTGACGGTGGTGAAAGCGTCGATGTCGCCTTCTCCTTCAGCTTCAAGGCCGATGGTGGTGTTGTCGTTGGTCCAAGCGTAGGTGATGGGGCCTTCAGTCTCTTCGATGGTGGTTCCAAAGACGATAGGAGCGGTCTCAGCATTGTGGCAGTAGGCCACGTTCTCGGGCTGGTTCATGACCACGTCTTTGATCTCGAGGGCGCCATCGACGTCAACCATGTTAAGGTTGGTGGCGTCAGGGGTACCGGCGATCAGGCCACTGATGGCGAGTGTGTTGTTGCTAACCACGCGGGCGCACTGCACTTGGAACGTGAAGATGGTTCCGGTGTTGCCGGCATAGTAGCCAAGATCGTTGTTGTAGGTGTTGACTCTGAGGACGTTTTCGCCGATGACATTGCCAGCGATGACCCATCCTTCGCCTTCAGCGCGGTCGCTGAGGGTGAGTGAACCGGGGACGAAAGTAAGGTTCTGTCCCAGGGCGATGTCCATCTGGGTACCTGCGACGAGGTTCTCATTGTCCATTTCGACGGAGACGGTGACGATATCGTCAAAGTAGCCGTAATAGTCGGTGCCAATAAACACGGTGTTCTCACCGGTCTGTTCGTAAACAGCGCTCACGGTAACATCATAGTCAGGCATGATGAACTCGTAAGGTTCGGCGGTGATGGTATTGGATTCGCCGTTGGCGGTGTAGGTGATGCTAGCGACTCCAAAGCCTGGGTCTGGAGTAGGCAGCACCTGGATGATGTCTAAGTAGAAGCCCTCGTTTTCCGGGTTGGTAGCCAGGGTTCCGTCTTTAGGATCCAGAACGATGATGTTGTGGAGGCTGAGGAGGAAGGAACCACTGACGGTCACAGGCTCATCAATCATGGTGAAGGTGTAAGGCGCACCGGCTTCGACATCGATTTCGTTGCCGTTCCAGGTGAGCGTACCAAGGCGATAACCATAATCCGGAGTCACGGTCACTTCGACCACGTCGTTCTCGGCTGCGAAAGCGGGGCCGCTGAAGGTTCCGTTTTCAACCGTTTCGTAGGTGATCGGGTAGGTGAAGGGTGAATACTTGAAGAACATGCCGCTCACTTCATAGCCGTTGTTGGGCCAAAGGGCGGTGCAGGCGGCGTTGGCGGGGTTCACTCTCAAGAAGTTGGTTACAGGTTCTGGATCTGCTAACCCCGATGAAGCTTGCCACCAGTAAAGGGTGCCATTGTCACGGTCGAAAGCCATGGACTGAGCGTACTGAGTTCTGTAGGGCAGGGTGCCAACTTTGGTGCTGTTCCAATCGGTGGTGCTGATGTAGTACAATTCGGCATTCACGTTGCTGAACGTGTTGGTGATGCCATACATCTTACCTTCCTTGTCGATTGCAAGAGCGACCCAGTTGTTGCTACCCGTCAACATTGCGTTGACTGGAGAACTGGTACCGTCTTCCATGTTGACAGTGTACAAGACGCCATAACGCAGACCATACATGGTCTTCGTGGTGACGTCATAGGCCAACTCAGTCATCGGGTCTCCGTTGCCAAGAACGGTGATCTCGTTTGCCTGAGGGTCAATCAAACAGAATCTGCCATCTGATGCAAACGCATAGATGTGATCTGTCGTTGAATTGAATGCAACAATCTCAGCCGACACAAAGTCGTAGCCTTCGAATTGCATTCCTGCTGATGAAGGATCTGATGTGGGGTTTGCAGGGTCAAACTTGACAAACTGGCCGTTTACAATGCCGTAGCCAAAGTTTGGCGCTACACTCCAATCGCCACCTCCATTGAACGCATCTCGGGTCAACTCCTGTGATAAAGGAGCTCTCCCATAGAATTGTTCAAGCTTTTCATCATACGATGAACTCCTTGTTTGAGCCATCATGGTGAATGGCATTAAACAAAGAAGACTGATGATAAGAAAAACTCTTCTCATGACGTTAAATAGTTAGTTAATAATAAGTTAATTAAATGTGTGTTTAGATTTCTTGCCTATAATAATATAAATTAGAAACATTTTAACTCGCAAATATAATAAAAATATATAATCAATGTCAATTTGATGAAAAAAAAATCGGCCCCAAAACGTTTTGGGGCCGATTTTTTAACATCCTATTTTTAATAGGACGCTGTCGTTATCTGACGACGATGACGTTCTTCGTAGTCACACCGTTGTTGGTGATGATACGGAAGAGGTAGCTGCCAGGAGTCAGGCTCATGACATTGATGACCGTTTCGTCGGCATTGACGTCGTTGACAACCATGACGCGTTGACCCATCGTGTTATAGACTTCAACTTCGTTGAGGCCAGGACCAGCGACTCTGACATTGGTGTTGGCGGGCACTGGGAACACGGTGTAAGCGGTTTCGTCGAAGCTGTTGACGCTGACGGTACCTTCAACGCCTCTCACTTGGCAACCTTCTTTGGTTGACATGACAACGTTGTTCACGTTGGCATCACCGAGGTCGAGGATGGCATAGAGGCCAGAGGCTTTCTCACCACTGAGGTTGTAGATGACGAAGATGTACTCTCCGTTGCTCCAGTTACCAGCGGTAGCGAAGCCAGGCATGTCGATGACGGTAGGCTCAGCAGTCAGTCTGAACTGATAACCGGCGAGAGCCATGTTGGCGTCAATGTAGAGTTTGTTGTCGATGACTTGATAGACAGCGTAATCACCTTCGCAGTCAGCCTTCAATCCGAGGATCATAGCGTTGATGGCCATGACATCGCTGATGTCGATGTCACCGTCTTCGTTCATATCAGCTTGGTCGAAGTCGAACGGTTGAGGATTCTTTTCGAGGATGTAGTTCAGAGCCGTCAGGACGTCGAGGATGTTGACTTCACCGTCGAGGTTGACATCACCCTTGCCAGTGACCAGCATGAACTCGGCACCGATGGTGACGTCTGCTTCAGGCATGACAAACTGTTTGGTGTTGAGGTCGATGTCGGTGGTCTCTTCAGGATCGGTGGTGTAGTAGTACAAGGAGATCAGGACGTACATCGGGTTCGGGGTGACGGTCACAGTGACGGTCTCGCCAGCAGGTGAGGTGGCAGGAGCACTAACGGTTCCGTTCTCGATTTCGTCGATGGTGATGTTGTATTCAACGATGACAGGGATGAGTTCGAAGTTGGCGACGATGGTCATTTCTTCGGTGACCGTGAAGGTCAGCACGTTCTCTTCACCTTCGGTTTCAGTGCCGTTGACCGTCCAGTTGATGAATTCGTAGCCTTCAGCAGCAGTGGCGGTTACAGTGACTTCTGAACCTTCTTCAAATTCACCGCTCTCTTGGTCAACAGTACCGGCTTCTTCAGGATTGACCTCGAAGTTGACCATGTAGTAGTTGACGACGGGGATGAGGTGGAAGTTAGCGACGAGAGTGATGTCGGCAGTAACATCGAAGGTGTATTCAGCTTCGGTGCTGACGACTTCAGTGTTCACAGTCCAGTTGACGAATTCATAACCTTCGTTGACGATAGCCTTGACAGTAACAGAGGTGCCTTCTTCATAGGTGCCAGCGCCTTCGGTGGTACCACCGGCGACAGGTGAGCAGAGGAGGGTCACGGTGTATTCTGTCGGAGGAACGATGACTTCTTCGAAGTTGGCAACGATGTCCATATCCTCGGTGACGGTGACGGTCAGGGTGAGTTCGGTTTCATCTTGAACTTCGCCATTGATGGTCCAGTTGAGGAAGTTGTAACCCTCGGCCATGGTGGCAATCACAGTGATCTCAGTGTTTTCTTCGACTTCACCATTTTCCATGTTGAAGGTAGCAGCCTCGGCAGGATTAGCAGCGATGGTGACCATGTAGTTGACAATTTCGGGGATGAGTTCGAAGTTGGCAACGATGTCCATAGCTTCGGTGACAGTAACGGTCAGGCTGAGACCGGTTTCATCTTGAACTTCTCCGTTGACGGTCCAGTTGAGGAATCTGTAGCCCTCAGTCATGGTGGCAGTAATGGTAAGTTCAGTGTTTTCGGCAACTTCACCATTTTCGACGTCGAAGGTAGCGGCTTCAGCAGGATTAGCGGCGATGGTGACCATGTAGTTCGGGATGAGCTCGAAGCTGACTTCGATGGTCAAATTCTCAGTAGCGTTGAAGGTGTATGGGTTGTCAGTGATGGTTTCTGAGCCGATGATGAAGCCCACAAAACGATAGCCTTCATCTGGGTTAGCGGTGATGGTCACTTCTTCACCATAATTATAGGTGCCAGTGCCGTTCATGGTGTGGGTGCCACCTTCTCCATCAGTGACGACGATTTCTACGGTTTGGATTTCGAAGACAGCGATGTAATCGGCATTCTCAGTGACAGCGAATTGGTATTCGGCATCGGTAGAAACGATTTCACCGTTCAGTTTCCAGCCCATGAAGTCATAGCCAGTGTTGGCAGTGGCGCTCAGAGTGACAACTTCATTTTCAGGATAGGTGCCTGCACCGCTCACGATACCACCTTCAGCGGGTTCAGCAGTAACGGTGATGGTGTAGAGGGTAACGCTTTCTTCGAGGAAGTTGGCAACGATTTCGGCATCACCAGTGACGGTGTAAGGTGAAGTGATCTCTTCAGTGCCGATGGTGAAGTTGACGAACTGATAACCTTCGGCTGGTGTAGCGGTCAAAGTGATTTCATCACCATAGTGGTATGGACCAGCTTCGTTGATGGCGGCAGTACCACCCTCAACAGGGTTGGCCGTGATGTTCACGTTGTATTCAAGTTGGATGAAGTTAGCGACCAGCTCCACATCTTCGGTGACTTCGTAAGGAAGATCGATGACATCACCATTGATGGTCCAGTTTTCAAACTCGTAGCCTTCGACCATGGTGTAGGTAGGATTGACGGTCTCTCCGCAGTTCACTTCTTCAGCTTCAGGCATGGTAGCAGCTTCGGCTGGGTTAGCGGTATAAGTCACATCGTATTTGTTGAGTTCGAAGTGGGCGATGATTTCGACAGCTTCGTTCACCACGTAGGTGGCAGGATCGATTTCAACATCATTCACGGTCCAGTTGACGAAGGTGTAGCATTCGTCAAGGTCTTCGTAGGATGGGTTGGCAAGTTCTCCACATTCAATTTGAGCTTCAGCAGGCATGGTGGCGATGTCGGCAGGTTCTGCGACGAAGGTCACCTCGAATTCCTTCTTGGCGAAGTTGGCGGTGATGGTGACGTCGCCGTTGATGGCATAGGCAGCGAGGTCGATTTCCTCACCATCGACAGTCCAGTTGACGAATTCATAGCATTCATCGGTGATGGTGTATTCGGGAGCCGTGGCAAAAGCGCCGCATTCAACGGTGGCGGCTTCAGCAGGCAAGGTGGCGACATCAGCGGGTTCAGTAACGAAGGTCACTTCGAATTCTTTCTTGGCGTAGTTAGCGGTGATGGTGACATCGTCTTCGATGGCGTAAGTAGCGAGGTCGATTTCTTCACCATTGACGGTCCAGTTGAGGAATTCATAGCAATCATCAGTGATGGTGAATTCGGGATCCGGTGCGAAATCGCCACATTCAACCGTAGCAATTGCTTCAGTCATGTCAATGACGTCAGCGGGTTCGGCGACGAAGGTCGCCTCGAATGTTTGCTTAACGAAATTAGCAATGATATCCACGTTGGCGGTGATGGCGTAGGTGGCGAGGTCGATTTCTTCACCATTCACAGTCCATTTGTCAAAAACATAGCAGTCGTCGTCGATGGTGTAAACAGGTTCGTTGACAAAGTCGCCGCATTCAACGGTGATGGGGTCATTGGAAATAGAGACAACGTCAGCCGGTTCAGCGGCGAAAGTCACTTCGAATTCTACTTTTTCGAAGGTAGCCACAAGTGCAATGTCTGCGTCCACGGTGAAAGTGTATTCAGCCTCAGTGCTAACGATTTCATCGTTGACCATCCAACCAGCGAAGTTATAGCAATCAATAGGATAAGCGGTCACAGTGATTTCAGTGCCAGCTTCGACATCCTCTTGGCCTCCTTCAGCGGTACCACCTTCGGTGGCGGTGACGGTAACGTCGAAGGTCGTGGGGGCGGTATAAAGGGTTAAACGATAGAGGTTCAAATCTTCTTTAGAGTTTGAAGTGAAGCACAAGAATCTTTCATTGCTGGGGTTCAGCTGCATCACATTGTGGGAGTTGGGACCTTGAGCGACCAAGCTGGCAATGCCATCTTCGTCCACAGTAATGGACCATAATGAGTTGGGCTCTTCGAAGTCGTTAGCGAGTTCGTTTCTAAAGGTTCTCAGTTGATCAGCAGTGTTGCTTGATGCATAGAGATAACCAGTGCTAACAAACAATTGAACATCCGTACTCGTGCTGTTGTAGCTGTTGTATTGGTGAATCAATACAAACTGAGGATCGAATTCTTCTTCGTCGGGATCAGCGGGGAGCCAAGTGATGGTGTTACCAACTCTTTCAATGGCATGTCCCTTTCTGTAGTTGCCAGCCTGATTTTGATTCAGGGCAACATCGGTTTCGCTACCCGTGATGATGACCAGATCACCCACTTGGAGGTCGTTGGCGGTCACTTTTTCCCATTGAGTTTCACCCGTAAAGAAGTTGAGGATGATGGGGTGGCCGGGTTGTGAAGCGACCCAGTCGAGGAAGAACTTAACTTGTTGCGGGGCGTAATAAGGCAGTATTTCGCCCGTGGAATGGTCATAAAGCTGGAAATCGATCATGTTACCGTTGGCGTCTTCTGAATCTTCATTGGAAAAACCATTCAGCACCATATCATATTCCGGGTAGGGACGGGGAGGAGTATAATCTGATGGCATTGATCCATTTGCTACCAGCATTCCATTGATAAAAGCACCTAACTCAATGTTGGGATCATTGAGCATTTCTCCGTCCACATAAATGAGGAACGTGGCGGTCATGTTACCTGATGCCCAATAACCGGGATAGGTTTCCAGAGTCCAATACTTTTCTGGTGTTTGTGCTACCATCGTTCCCATACCGAACAATAGTAACATGAAAACGAATAAAAATCTGTTTTTCATAGCATTATAAATTTAGTTAATAATTTGTGAATAATGATTGATTCTAATTCAATATGACGGCAAATATAGAAAAAAAAATGATTGACAAAAAAAAACTTTAAAAAAAACTGATGATTTTGAAAATTTAAAAAATATAATCATAACTATATACAATAAAAAAAATGAACGGAGTGATATATTAATACCACTCCGTTCTTTATAAAAGTATGATAATTATTATTATCTCACTTCAAGCTTTCTAACGATGGTGTTGCCGTCAGCGGTGGTTATGCTGATTAGGTATAGGCCCTTGGAAATGCCATCGAGTCGCAACTGGGTTTGGTCAGTATCGGTGTTGACCTGACGCAGCAACTGACCTGTGAGCGACCAGAGGCTGAGCTGGCTCATATCGGGACATTCAATCGTAACTTGACTGTTGGCGGGGTTGGGGTAGAGGTTGATGGAAGCTTCCAACTCGTTGGTGCTTGTATTGCCAAAATGCAGGCGCATTGGGTTGGTGATTGAACCGTAAACTGCATCGGCTTGGTAGCTAATTTGTTCCTTGGCGAGTTCAGCGTATGCTGTTCCGTTGGCTACATCATAAAGGCGGAAACTCACTTCTTCGCCGTCTTCTCCGCTAACCGTCAGGAAGGCGATGTGGTGACCGTTTATGTCTTGCAGTCGGGCGCTACCACGGCATTCGCCATCAACGAAGGCACCGATCTCATGGCTGTCGTTAGCCGTGCTGATTTGGCTCTCGTCGAGTGTCAGTATCATGGTCAGGTTGGTGGGGTAGGCATGGTGGTTGGCTTTCCAATAGGTCTCTTTTGGAGTCTCGCTCACGGTGCCCTTGCTATTGGCTGGATACACCAGCGTCACGCCTTCGCCATTGTGCAGGTAGATGTAACCTTGGCCTGGAATGAGACTGCTCAAGGCTCCGGTCCAGCCAAACTCTGAGGTATAGGCGGCAAAGCCATTTTGGCCCTTGACCTGATCGTTCTCAGCTGGGGTAATCGATGCCATGGCTTCGGTGACCGAGATTGCGGTGGGTGAGATCATGCCGATCCAGTTCCATCCGTTCGAAATGGAAATGGGATGTTCGGTGGGTTCAGCTAAGGCTCCGCTTAGTGAGATTTCGCCTCCTTCGGAGAGGATGAGGTACATCTCCTCGTTATGCAGTACGTTGAGTTGACCAGCCCAAGTTTCATCGCTATATGATACCGCAGAGTTTTGCGACTTGATTAAAGCGTTTGTGGAACTGGCAGCGATACTTTCTTGAATTTGACCCAATGAGTTTTCGTCGTATTCGATATAGGAGGAGAACCATGACCAGCCGCTTGTCAAACTGACGGTTTGTTCAGCCCCGTTCATCACGAAGTGGGCAACTAAGGTGCGGTCGCGGTTGGCAGTGAAATGCAAGGTGAGCTCCGTGGAGATCTCCTCGCCATCCTCTGTCCAGTTGACAAACTCCCAATGGTTATTTGGCGTGGCGGTCACAGTGACGGGCTCGTTTTGGCTATAGTTGCCCGTGCCGCTGACTGTACCTCCGTTTTCTGGATCGGCTAGGACGGTGATGTGGTAGTTCTCGGTAGCGTGGAAAACAGCGGTGATTACCATATCTCCTTTGACAGCAAACGTATAGGGCGAGCTGTATGCTTTGATTTCATCATTGACCATCCAGGCGTAGAAGTCAAATCCTGGGTTCGCTGTGGCACTTACCGTCACGTTGTCATCATAAGCATAGGTTTCTTGCAATGGCGACAGGAGTACCTCACCACCTTCGAGGGGTAATGCCTCAACGGTGACATTGTATTCCAGTTGGCTGAAGATGGCGGATACGGTGACATCGTTGTCAGGCATCTCGAAGCTGTTGCCGGTAACTTCGACCGCGTTGCCATCAGCGTCGGTGACCATGTACATATCAAGAGCATAGCCGTTTTGCGGTGTGGCGGTCAACGTCACTACGTCAAGTTTGCGGGCATGGTCGGTGCTGCTTGTGATAGAGCCTCCAAAGATTGCCTCATCGATGCTGATGTTGTAGTATGGGATGAAGTCGCTGTCCTCTCTTGGATAGATGCGTCTTGTGCTTTCTTTACCTAAGAAGCCGCTGATGTCAAAGTGGTCGTTGGCTTCGCCTGAGATTGTGAGTGTGTTGAAATGGTTGTTGATATTGATGTAGTTCTGTTGGCCTTGTCTTGCTTGGAACAGAGCGTCAGGAGCTGAGAAATCGTAATCCGTATCAAATTGGACATCGACGATGGTAACCAACTTGGCATCGTAGGTATCATAGTTGACGGTGAGGGTGTTCACGGTCACTTCCTCAGGCTCAACTGGAGTTCCGGGAGTGCCGACGGCTGGATTGGTCACGGGCAGCATATAGACTTGACCGCTGGAAGGCTTTTGGTATTTACCAGCAATACCACCTTCGATGACATCACCATTGTTGTAGCTGTTGGTGATGACACCGTTAATGTCGTTGACGAGGAGTGCTGCGGTTTCATCGACGAGGTATAGGTAGGCCTCGTGTTGATAGACTGCGGTGACATCGCCGGTGATTCTGACTGCCTCTTGGCTTGAACTGCTGAAAGCGCTCTTGAATTCAGCGATGGTGGCGAATCGTTGGACGAAGGTAAAGGTTTGGGTGGCCACGTAGCTGAATTCGCCTTGGCTGGTGTAGGCAATCGCCTTCACGGTGAGGTCCTCGGTGATGGCGAAAGGTCCGGTATAGACAGTTGAGGTGTTGTCAGGTTCAGTGCCGTCAATGGTATAGTAGATCGTAGTTCCTGGGGTAGCGCAGGTGATGGTGACCATGTATTCATTGTCGATGATGGCTCCATCGGGGACATCGACGAACTCGGGAGTCTCAACGGACATTTGGCATTCGGGACTGGTGGAATAGATGCTGGATGGGCTGCGGTAGAGATGCATCTCACCGATATAGCCATACTTGTCGTGGTTGAGCCAACGTGATTTGTTACTACTAATATCAAGATAACGTACCGCTTTGTCAGGCACTGGCGTGGGGAATTGGGCTAGAACACCTTTCTTGGTGTTGACGTTCGTGTTGTTGGTGAAGACCCAACCGGCGTTCGGGTTGTTGACAGTGACCTCGATGGATTCGGCAGCATCCTTATAGGATTTCAGGTAATAGGTGTTATTGTCATCACTATAGGTGATGGAATATTCTTCATTGTTCAGTGACTCGATGGTCCAAAGATTGAGTTTCGGGTCGGGTTGAGTCATGTATTTGGTAGGAATTCCATTGGTAACGTTCATTCGTTTGGCTTTCACGTCAGTACTGGCTCCGTCTTGGTACAAGAAATAGTAGGCATTACCCGTAAAGGTAGCAACGACGTATTGTCCTTCGATGAGGTCTTCCACGGCAGTGACCTCATGCCATTCGTCTGCGTCTTCACCGATGGCATAGACGGCATAAAGGGTGATGTTCTCAGAGGGATAATATGTGCTGTCGGGTTGATACAGCTCTGGACGTGCCATGGTCTCATTGACGAAATGATCGGCCCATCCTTGGAAGGTGTAGCCTTCGCTGGCGCAGACGGTTGTGGGAGCAGCTGCGGGAAGGACGACACCGGATTGATAGGAGGTTTCGGTCAACGATGTGGTGGCACAGGTGCCGCTACCGGCGTTGAAGCTCACAGTGTAAAACACGTTAATCTCAAACACGGCTTCCACGGTAATGTCATATTCGGGCATCTCGAAGCTCAAGGTGTTCTTGTCGATGTCGATATGTTGGTTGGGATCGCTGCCATAGTAGTAGAGGCTCTCGATATGATAGCCGCTGTCGGGGATGACGGTCAGGTTGATGGTGGAGTGGCATGCAGCTGAAGTCTTGCCAGCGGTAAGCGTGCCATTGGTCGCAGCGTTGCAAGTGATGTTGTAATACTGGCGAATGTCGTTGTTGCTGCGTGGATACACCATTTTGAGTGTGCCGTCAATGCCCATGAGGCCGATCACATCGTAGGTATGGGTGTTGTCGGCACCTTCAGTGACGGTGAGGAATTGGTTGCGTACAGCCAGTTTTTTCCCGTTTTGGATGATGCTGACCGTGTCCATGGTGATCGCATCAACGCTACGGGTGAACTTAACGCCTTCGAAGAGCATCAGTTGGGCGTCGTAGGCATTGTAGTTGTTGTTGACTGTTTGGATCGTCTTGTTGTTGGGTTCGACGGGGCTGTTCTCGCCGGTTTTTTCGATGCTGTGCATGAGTACAAGCATGGGTTGACCGTTGACCACCTGGTAGCGTCCTTGGACGTCTCCAATGTAGTCGCCATCCGTGTATGTGCCAGAGAGAAGGTTGTAGTCGTCGAAGATGAGTAGGCCCGCGCTGTCGTCGCTCACGTAGAGGTATCGGTCGTATTGATGGGTTACCCTCATCGTGCTGGTGATCTTTGCGATGACGTTGCTGTTCGCTGCGGCCTTGAAGGCTGCGATGTTGGCATATTCCGTTGGGAAGTTATAGGTCTGCACGGCCACGGCACTGTTGGCATAACCCGCCTTGAAGGCTCTGGCTTTGATCGTGGTCGTGGTGCTGATTTCAGGCTTGTAGGAGTTAAGGTAAAGTTCACTGTTTTGATTGGGCTCGCTGCCGTCAACGGTGTAACGAATGGTGACCCCAGAGGCGGTGCTGCTCATGGTAATCGTCACGGGATCGAGATAGATACCGTCAGCGACAGGTTCGATCTTGGGAGCCTGGAGAATGTTGCCGCAGCTCGGTGTGTGGTCGTAGGAACTATAGCTCGATTGGGCATAGCGGTAGAACCGAATGTTTTGGACTCCACTTGGCAAGTTGAGGTAATCAAAACATTGGAATGGAGTGGGAGAGCTGGATTTGACCATCAGCTGATGGTCGGTTCCGTCCGAGTCGTTGCGCATATAGGCGATGCCGTTGATCATCACCACGTGCCAAATGCAGGTCTCGTTGAGGACGTTTGACAAGTTGATGGTCGGATTGGTAGGCATCTTATAGAGATAGTTCCCTTGTTCGTCTTGGAAGGCATAGCCTCCATCACTTTGAATAACGGTGAAGGGGTGAGCGGCTTCGTTATTGATGTTGAAAGCGACGCTTGTGCCATTGAATTCCGATGCGTTGATATTATTGAACTCCAGTTGGTTGTTTTCGCTGACGATACGGATAAGGTCGCCATCATTGATGCTCCGTGCCAATATCCAGCCTTGTTCGCCTTGAATGTTTTTGTAAACGGCGTAGAGAGTGATGTCGTCGGTAGGAGTGTAGTTACTGCCAGCGGCCATCAAGTCGGCAGGTGCTGTAGAAGAAGCTTCTATAATCTCTGTTGACCATCCGGCGAAGGTGTAACCTTCGGCTTGGCAGGAGGCTGATGGAGTGGCAGATGGCAAGGTCACTGCAGCTCCTTGTGCGCTTTGTTGTACGCTAGGAACGGAGCAGGTGCCGCTTCCAGGATTCAGTGTGACAACGAAATGAGTATCGATATCGACTCGGCAGGATTCACTGGGGAAGGAGACGTTGTTGCCATTATTGTAGTTGGTAGTGATGGTATAGTAGTGCACACCTGAAGGAACGTTGTTGTCTGTGTAGTTGGTGGCGGTGATACCATGCACAAGTTCTTCTCCGTTACGGAGGACGTTGTAGGTATAATCGCTGGTGGAGAGTTTGGCTTTGATTAACCAAGCATAGCTGTTACTGTAGGTGTACCAGTTTCTGCCGTCAGTGCTCATCATGCAGGGGAATCCAGTCTGGTCGAAGCTGTTGGCGCCATAAGCGGCTGGGCTTGTGGTGCCTTTGGGGGCTTTAACCACGATCCAGAGGTCTTTGGTGTGGTCAATCATCAGGTTGGGTACGGGAATCGAGTTCCAGCTGTTCAGCTCCGTTGGGGTGAATGTGGTATGGAAAAGCTCCTCATCGGTACCGTTGGGGTTACCGTTATAGATATAGACATCATAGTTGGCGTTTTTAACGAAAAGGATTTGGAGGCTGTCGATGGTGCTTCCAGCATAGTTGACCAAGGTTGAAGGGATGAACCGTTGTGCCCAATAGGTGGGATTGTTGGTTTCTCCGCCTTGTCCTTTCTTTGTTTCAGCGTTTCCATAACGCATCACCGTAGCAGGTGTCGGCACTTCCCAGGTCAAGTTGACGGTGTGGCCGCTGAGTCCAGCGTTCAAGTTCGTGGCCATTGGGCCTTCGGGAATCACGAAAACGTAGGCATAGCTCGACTTGCGTGATTGGCTGCCGTTAGAGTGGTTGCTTTTCAGGGTGTAGAAGTGCACACCACTGAATGTAGTTACATCGGTATAGGTTGTTCCCGTGATGCCTTGGGCGATGCATTCTTCGTTGCAATAGATGTCGTATGAGGCGGCGTTGTTGGCAGCAGTCCAGTTCAGCGTGACTTGGTTGAGGTTGCTGGTTGCGGTGAGGTTGGTTGGGGGTAGGACGGTAGCCTTGACAGCTTTGATGGCTTCGAAGGCATCGAGACGTCCTGCACCATAATAGTTGTTCTTGAGTACCATTCCGTCGCATTTAACAGCGCTAGTCTCAAGGAATTGATCGATTTGGCTTGGGGTGAGGTTGGGGTTGGCTTCGAGCATCATTGCGATGACAGCGGCCACGTGAGCAGCGCTGAGGGCGGTGCCAGTGCCCGTCATATAGCCATTGTTTAGTGTATAGTGCGCTGAGGTGATGCTTACACCCGGGGCGGTGATATCGGGACGGATATGACCCACTTGTGTGGTGCTGTTTGGGGTGTAGGGATAGTCGTTATAGCTTCCGACATTGGTCCAACTTACGGGTCCGATGCTGGAGGCATAAGTCTTGAGGTCGCTCTTGTTAGTGGCGCCGACACAGATATTGCCAGAGTGGCCTTGGTTGAGCGTTTCGTCGGGGTTGTGCCATGGTGAAGGGGTGCTGGAGGGCGAGTTGATGCTGTTAGGGACTGCCGTGCTCTGTCCTTGTTCACCGGCGGCGGTGACGGCGATTTTGCCTGCTGAGAGTAAATTGTTCATCGCTGTACGGTAGGATTCGCGAGGTCCGACTCCCGTTTCACAGGCGGTGATTAAAATGATTTTAGCCCCGTGATCAGCTGCAAATTGGATGCCGCTAAGGGTTTTGCTTTCATTGGTGACTCCTGCGGAGTTTGAAATCTTGACGGCCATGATTTGGGCGTCTTGGGCAATACCTGTTACGCTGCCCGTGGTGCCGTCGCCTACGATGACACCAGCAACCATGGTGCCCTGTCCATTACCGTAGGTGGCATCGTCTATGGGGTTATTGTCTCCCATCATATAGTCCCAGCCATGGTGTGGACAGGCTGAACCTCCTTCCCACATGTGGTTTTTAAGGTCAAGATGGTTGTAATTGACTCCGGAGTCGAGGATGGCTATGACGATGTTCTTGCCGGTATAGCCGTTATTTTCGCCATTATAGTTCCATACTTTGTCTGCTTGGATTCGTTCGAGGTTCCAAAAAAGGTTGTCGCGAAGGTTTTCTTGTGTTTCTTCGATGGTGATCCTAGAGGTTGGGTGGTCAAGGTCGAGTTCTACATTCTTGACATCGGGTCTTTGGGCGATGGCTTGGATGGTAGCTTGATCGGCTTTGCAGCTGATGCCGTTAAAGATCCAATAGGGGGTGATGTCGCTGACGGCGCTTTTTGCGGCGTAAAGATCATTCAAGAGATCGGCTTGGCTTTCCGAGGCGAATTGTTTCAGTTCGTTGATGACGTATTTCTCACGTGCATCGGGGTTCATAAACTTGGTGCTTTCTTCGAGTTTTGATCCATCATACTGTTCCGCCATAGTGATGATGATGCTGGTCTTGTTGCTTTGTCCGAAGCTTAAGCCTAGGATGCAAAAGACAGCGAGGAAGAGTAATGCTGTTTTTTTCATATTGTTGTGTTGTTGATTTTCTTTTCTTTCGAGCTTACCCAATAAGCCCAATTTAATCAACCGCAAATTTACGATTTATTTCTAAGGTATGGCTAAAAATCTCTCGGTCAGCTTTTTCTGTTGATAAAAAAGAGGGCAGCGTGTGAGCTGCCCTCTTTGTTTGTCGATCTTTCGATCGTTGTCAGTGAATCATTATTCAACGACGACGTTTCTCGTGGCGATGCCTTCAGCGGTGGAGACTTTCACCATGTAAACACCGGCGGAGAAGCCGTTCATGTTGATCTGGGTCTCGTTGCCGTTGACTTCGGTATCGAGGACCATTTGACCGAACATGTTGAACACGGTCACTCTTTGGATGTTGTTGCTGAAGATCTTCACGACGTCCTTAGTCGGGTTAGGATAGAGGACGACGTTGATTTCGTTGTCGGCGTTGTTCATGATATTTCTGCTGCTGAGGTCGAACACTGGGTAGCCTTCAGTACCGTTGGTCCAAGTGAAGAATTCGTAACCGAGGTCGGTGGTGAGTTCTTCAGCAGTGGTGGTCATGAGGGCAGCAGTGGTGTTGGTGATGACAGCGCAGTCGTCGAAGCTGCCTTGGCCACCGCCCATACCTTCTGCAATCGGGTTAACCTTCCAATAGCAGTTGCTGACTTCGCCTTCGTTCATACCGACGACACCACCGTAGTAATTGATCGGGTTGTTGCCGTTACCCTTGACGAGTTGAGCAGCGCTATGGCAGTTGATGATGGTACCTTCGTTGAAGGAAGCCACACCACCGACATAGTAGTTGTTGGTCGGGTTGTCCTTAGCAGGAGCAGCGGAGATGCACTCTACGAGGTCAGAGATGCAGTAGCTGTTGATGACGTAGCCTGAGCTGTAGTTGTTACAGACAATACCACCAGCTTGGAATTCTGACCTGACGCGTACGTCAGCGACGCAGTTGAAGATGATACCGTAGTTGACGGCGGCGACACCAGCGGTGAAGTAACGACCTTCAGCAGTACCTTGGATGTTGACATCTTCGATGACTGCATTTTCACCAACGGTACCGAAGAAGCCTTGGCAAGAGCCGTTGTACAACTCGTTGTAGTGGGTGATGTCAGCGGTTCTCATGTTGGTGATGATGTGGCCGTTGCCGTTGAAGTGGCCTTGGAATTGCTTCAAGAATTCAATCTGGGCGCCGATTGGTCTCCACTTGTGCTCGATCAGGTTGATCTCGCCTTCTTCTTGTTCGCTTTGGAGGATGATGTCCACACCAGCGAAGTCGATGTTAGCGAGGGTCTCAGCGTCGATCAATTCATCGTCGATGATCCATTGTCTGCCAGTAACCAGAGCGGCGAGACCGCCAAGCATTGAGTCGGTGGTCAGGATGTACTCGCTCTGTCCGGGGTTCTCGAGGTACCAGGTGATATCGGCAGGACCTCTATCATCCCAGTATTCTTCGTCGAATTCAGCGCAGATCATTACATCAGTAGCAGGCATGACGAAGGTGAACACACCGTTGCTGCCTTCGTAAGGCACTGTATTGCCTTCCATGTCGGTGATGGTGACGCCCATGATTGACACGCCATCCTCAGTCTCGACGGTGAGGGTCACTGTTTCGCCATAGCGAGCTTCGCCTTCAGGATCAGTGGTGTAGTTAACTTCGTATTCGGTGTCGTTCTCGCAGAAGGTGATTTCGTGCATCTTGCCTTGGTAGTAGTAGTTCACAACCTTGTCACCGCACTCCATCACTTCGTCTTGGTTGATCGTTTCATCATCGGTGATGAGTTCGTAGTCAGCGAATTCGGCTGCATAGTCATCAACGAGGATTTCGTCGTCAACATGCATCTGAGGATAGACACTAGGATCAGCATCCGGAATTGGTGTGCCGTCCATCAACAGGTAGTTGACGGTGAGCGTCCAGTTCTTAGGAGCGAACTCTGCAGTGACAGTCACAGGATTGTCGGGCATGGTGAATTGCATGGTGCTGCTGATATCGAGGATTTCATCGCCGAGATCAACCACGCAAGAGATCATGTCATAGCACCAATCAGGATTCTTGGTCACTGTAACGATTTCATCTGCGTAAGCAGTTTCTACGCCACTGATAAATCCGTTGTTAGGATTGAGGTGGTCAGGAATGTAGGTGATGGCCCAGCCTCCAACATATTGTACGCTGTGGACAGGATAGTTGTAGTTGATGAGTTGGTCATCCAACTTCCAATCCCAGAAGATCATCGGGTATTCAGCAGACATGTTGATGACCCACTCTCTCAGGGCAGCGAAATCGATGCCGTTATGGTTGTGGTCGATCATGTTGCCGCCTTCGTCGAGGGTGTAGGTGTTGGTCACCGTAACGCTATTGCCTTCAGCGATTTCCACTTGCAGGTGCAGAGCAGGATCGGTGGTGGCAAAGCTGTTGATGACGGAACCATTGAAGTTATCGCTGTTGTTGACGATGAAGGTAGCCACGTGGCAGTCTTCGCTTGGTTCGGGCAGGACAGCATCCTGGATACCCAGGTTGATGATGCTACCGCTGCAGTTCACGAACATGGCGTTGTAGCCCAGTAATCCTTCTTCAGCGTCGCATTCGTTGTTCTCATTGATGAAGAGGTTGTCAACGATGTAGTGAGTGCCATCAAGCACACCTGCAAAGTTGTAGATCGGTTTCCAGTAGTGACCGCTCATGTCGAGGAGTTCGGAATTGAGGGTTTCGCTTCCAGTGATATGGATAGTGTCACCTTCGAAAGTCTCTCCTTCAACGTTGACCATGTAGGCCAAAGCAGCAAGTTGTTCATTAGAAGTGATCTCATAACGGTTGGCTAAGACGCAGTCATTATACCAATTTTCATCGTAGTTGCCTTCGTCGGTCCAGTAGCTTCTTCTAGCATAAGGAGTGACGCGGAGCGTGTAAGCTGGCAGATAGATGCTGTCAACCGGCATGTTGAATTCGTATTCATAGCCAGGTCCAGCGACGACGAAGGTGCTGTCTTGGATGCCATTGTATCCGAGGGCTTCAACAAGGATGGAGTCAACCACCACGTTTTCTGATTCAGGAGTATAAACATAGGTGATGGCATCGCCGTTCATGGCAAATTCGTAGTCAACGCCTTCTTCAGTGACGAGGCTGTTGATGGTACGGGTTTGGGTGCCTTCGTAGGCTCCAGTGCCGTAGCAGTCATCGGCCAAGCACATGTAGTGATGGTGGACAAATGCCTCGGTCAGGAACGGATAGCCGTAGTTGATTTGGCTCAGGTCGTCATCACCGTCAGTGCGCCAGTCTCTGTAGATGAAGTCGTTTTGGATCCAGACCCACTCTTCAAGGATGCCTTCGAATTTCTCGGGTTCTCCACCAAGAGAGATGAGCAATTCTTCAGGAGTGATGTTGTTGATAATCACTTGAGCTGTCTCGGTTTCTGCTACCTCCTTGTCTCCACATTCGTAGGCTTGGAGAGCATAGGCGTTGTCAATATAGACAGAGTGTTCGTTATCCAGGTAGTAAACGTTTCTCACTTCGCCAGTGGGTTGGAGGTTCGGGATGACGTTGACCAGGTTAGGCATGGTGACGTAGCTGTTGTGCAACATAGCGCCTTCATCGATGCTGACGATGCAAGGTTCACCGACGCTGGTGATGTTAGCATCTTTGATGCCGAGGTTACGGATCCAGCCTTCTTCCATAAACATCTCCAGGTTGTCTTCAGTGATGGTCATGTTGCTGACGACCTTGCCAGTACCATCAAGCACACCGGCAAAGCGAGCGGTGTCGCAGAATGGGCGGTAGAAGTAAGGCATCTCGAGGAGGTCGATGTTGTTGGTGATCCAAATGGTGTCACCTGCGAAGTCGGTTTGTGGAACGCCGTTCAAGCCATAGACATAGGCCATGAAGGAACCCATTTGAGCTGGGTTGGTGATTTCGAAACGGTGAGCTAACACGCAAGCATCATACCATTCTGGATCCCACTTGTCTTCGTCGGTCCAGTAAGGCTTCTCAATGGTGATGTCGATCTTTTCTTCAGCATCGCATCCTGTTGTAGGATCTTGATAGCTGTAGATCAGTTGGAAGTTGCCGATGCCGAGCAATGACGGATTGAAGATACCGTCTTCGATTGGGTGGTCAATCACGTTGATGTCTTCTCCTTCTTCGACCCATGCGAAGATGCCGCCAGCAGGTTCAGCCACGAGTTGGAATTCGTTGGTGATGCTGCCGTTGATGATCATGATCATGCCGAAGGTGGTGTCTGCACTCGGGGTAATCCAAGTGATCTCAGGAAGTTCAGTAACTTCGATGTTGATGGTGGTGGTGTTCCAGCAACCAGTGTTTTCATCGTAGCCTGACACGGAGTAAGCGGTGGATTCCATAGCAACGAAGTTGATTTCTTGGGTGGTCTCGCTGGTAGGATCCCAACGATAGTTGCTAGCTCCTTCAGCAGTCAGGATGACAGAGGTGCCTTTGCACACGTTGATGGTGAGGATCGGGCTGTCATCGTAGTGAGCGATATCGTCAGTGATGTTGTTGGCGATTGTGACGTCGGGCAGTTCTTTCACAGTGAATTCGAATTGGCCGTTGATGGTGCATTCGTTTTCATCATCAGTTTGTGCGCTGACATACACGACGAAGGTTCCAGGAGTATCGAGGAGGTCGCCGTCGCCGTTAGCAACAGTGTTCTCGAAGTGGAGAGTGTTGCTGGTTTCATGCAGAACGGTGCCGTCGAAGGTCCATTGGAAATTCTTGAATTCGCCAACCACTGTTGGGTTGTTGTCTGGATTGTAGCCTTGGCAGGTCTCCATGTCGCCGTCGAACTCGAGGAAGGTTTCTTCCATGACTTCGACAGTGAAGGGTTCGCTTTCAGCGTGGCAGAGACTATACTCACCAGCGTAGTGGATGCTCAGCATGAAGTCAGTGGCTGCGGTGAGAGCATCGGTCTCATAGACATAACCGGTAGCGCCTTCGATAGCGGCCCATTCACCTTCTTCGTCCAGGGTGTACCATTGGAACTCATATTCATCCGGGTTCAACACACCGTGATCCCATTCGATCTCCACGGGGCTGTTGTAGCAGATGGGGTTCTGGCCGTCCTTGATGCGGACAATCGGGTTGTTCGGCAGTGATGCAACGTTGACGGGGTAACCTTCTTCAAGAGTGAACTCGCAGACGGGTTCAGTTTCTTGATCAGCGGTAGCGTCGGTAGCAGGAGTATAGACTACGTTATACAAACCAGCGTCAGCCTTGGCGATGGGGTTGATGACGAGCTTGGGTTCAGTGGTTTCCATAAGTTCTTCACCATCCTTGAACCAAACGAATGTGCCAGTCATGACAGCGTTGGCAGGAGTAGGAACAACATTAAGGACGATGCTGTCGCCTTCGCAGTTGTACTGGTTGCCTTCAATAGCGATGCTCTGAGGAGCGGCATAGACTTGGAAGCTCTTAGGTTTGGCGGTGAAGGTGCCGTATTGGTTGTGGAATGCGGCATAGTATTGCCAAGTACCAGGAGTATCGAAGGTGTTGCCATCCATCATTTGTTCTTCACTCAATACAAGCCAGTTGCTGGTTCCAGGTTTCTGGAAGTAATAGGTGTGGGTGTGAGGTGAAGACAAGGTGCATACTTCATTCGGAACGTGGCCTAGAGGTTGCCATTGGCAAATGTCTTCAACATCACCAGTAATGATATAGACATATCTGCCATTAACAGCGACGTCGTTATCGGGCATGTTGAAGGTGCAATAGGTGCTGTTCGGAGTGATGTACGGAGTGCTCACCTGGCAGTTGGGGGTGGCTGTGAGTTCGGTCAGGATGTAGCCTTCAGGATGTTGATAGTAGATGGTGACCAGATCACCGCAGAGTGCTGTACCAGCAGGGTTAGTGGTGATGAGGTCAGGCATGTTGGTCATGATGGAGGGGTTTGTTGCGCAAACATAAGTCACAGTGATCTCATGATCGTTACCGATCCATTCAGCATAGATGTCAACATCGCAAGCAGGCATGACGAAGGTGATGGTGCCATCTTCCATGTCGTCAGCCGTGAAGGTTTCGATGATCGTATTATGATCTTCAGCTGCATAGACATAGAGGTTCAAAAGTGACATGCACTGAGGAGCGGTGATGGTGACGGTCACGTCTTGGCCAGGCTTGTAGGTGTTAACAGCCTCACCGTTGTCGAGCAACAGGGTTCCGTCAGTTAACATATTGCCATCTTCATCGACGCAGGTAGCGGTGTAAGGTTTATAGTCGAACTGGAAGATCAGACCACCGATACCGGTTTGCAGGAGGTCGGTCACATCCTCGACGAGAGTGGCGTCGTCCTTGTTGATCTTCTTCAGCTGGCTGTTACCGTCCTTGTCATTGGCCCACCAGAAGAGCTCGCGAGTCTTGTGGTTGAAAGCCATGGTTTGGATAGACCAAGCAGCCCAATCGAGAGCTCCTTCTTCACCAACCAAAACAGGGGTAGTCAGGTCCTCATCGTCGCTTTCGAACTTGTAGAGGCTGGAGGGTTCTTCACCGTCAGTACTGGTGGAGACGAAATACAGGGTACCGTCGAGGTCAGCAGCAATGGCGATCGGCTTCAGGTTATCATGATCGGCGTAGTCATAGAGCAACTCGCTTCTACCGGCTTGGTCACCGTCGATGATAATGTTGTAGATACGTCCATGCTTGATACCAAGCATGCGTCCATGATTGTAGTCATAAGTAATATCGTTCATGCTCAACGACACTGGGGAATGCCAATTCTGGTTTGGAGTACCATCGTTGTAATTCAGTGTCATGAAGCCTTGGACGTAATCCTCAGCGTAAGCCCAAACCGGGAACTCGGGTGGGTTGGGGTTGGTCTCAGCATCATAGTAGTACTCGGCTGAACTGTAGTACCAGTTGTTGTACATCATGCGCTGGGTGATCTCACCGCCTTCGGTGACTTCGTAGTACCTACCAAACGTGTAGTTGTGCGGAGGAATGAACATTGCGTGGGCCCAAACGGGATCAGCACCGTCACGTGTTTTAGGCGTGAGGGCAATGTTCCTCAACTCAATGTGCGATGGCAGTTCTTTCGAAACTGGAGGTTGTCCAAAGACAATCTCATCGTCTTGCGCTGCAAGACCTGCATGCATCTGTGTGTAGCCTAAGAATGGCATCATACATAATAAACATGCAATCCATAGAACTTTTTTCATAGTTGGAAATTTTGATTAATAATTTAGTTAATTAATAAATTGAATTTCAGTAATTTAGTTTTTTGAGCTTCCAGATCCACTTTCTTCCGCTCTTGGGTTCCGACATTAATATAATAAGGTGTACCTAAAAATTGGTTCTTTGGGTTTATTATAAACAAAACAGGTGCGAACCGGGGAGATCCGCCTTCCATGATGCGTTGACGACTTAATGTGTCATTGCGTTTTGTCATAATAAACTATAAATCTAAAACAATTGTTCTAACAAAACCAAAGGGGCTGAAACCCTACTTTGGACTTGCAAATATACAAAAAAATGAATTAGTGGAAATATTTTTAATTTTTTTTCTAAAAAAAAATACGATTATTTTTCAGCCATTCCCTTGATAATACTAAGGGCTTGGGTGACAGTGGCCACCTCTTTGATGGTCAAAATGAGTTTCTCGTGAGCTTCTTTGACAGTGCAACGTTTGGGATGATTTAGAATGTATTGCATGACCTGTTGATAGATGCTTGTCTCGTAATATGCTGATTCTTGATTGCTTACGAAATGAGCCACCATCAAGTTATCCCTTAATACAATCTTTTCAAATCCCAGGTCCTTGGCCATCCAGCGTAATCTAACGGTGTTGATGAGGTCAATGACGGGTTTGGGCATCGGTCCAAATCGGTCGGTGAGTTGATTTCCGAATTCCAAAAGCCTTTCCTCGGTCTTGATGTGGTCGAGTTCGGTGTAAAGGCTGACGCGCTCGGCGGTGGAGTTGATGTAGTCGGCAGGCAGGAGCACCTCCATGTCGGTTTCGATGACACAGTCGGTGACGTATTCCAGGTCCTTCTCCTTGTCGAAGAGGTCGGAGAACTCGTTGGCTTTGAGTTCGGCGATGGCTTCGTCGAGGATTTTGTGATAGGTTTCGAAGCCGATGTCGTTGATGAAACCGCTCTGTTCAGCGCCGAGGAGGTTGCCGGCGCCTCTGATATCGAGGTCGCGCATGGCGATGTTGATGCCGTTGCCGAGGTCGGAGAACTCCTCCAAGGCTCTAAGTCGTTTTTGGGCCTCTTCGGTGAGGGTGTTGAACGGTGGAGTGAGCAGGTAGCAGAAAGCTTTCTTGTTGGAACGTCCCACTCTTCCCCTCAGCTGATGCAGGTCGCTGAGCCCATAACGATGGGCGTCGTTGACGATGATGGTGTTGGCATTGGGGATGTCGAGACCTGATTCGACAATGGTCGTGCAGAGAAGCACGTCGTAGTCGCCAGCGATGAAGTCGAGCATGATCTCTTCCAACTTGCTTCCTTCCATCTGGCCGTGGGCCACGGCGATGCGGCAGCCTGGCACATAGCTCATGATCATGTCGTGGACGTCCATGATGTTCTGCACGCGGTTGTGGATGAAAAACACCTGTCCGTTGCGAGCCATCTCGAAGAGGATGGCTTCGCGGATCAGCTCGCCGTCGAAGGTGCGCAGCTCAGTTTGTACCGGGTAGCGGTTGGGGGGTGGGGTGTTGATGACGCTGAGGTCGCGAGCACCCATCATGGAGAACTGCAAAGTGCGAGGGATAGGGGTGGCGGTGAGTGTCAAGGTATCGACGTTGGCCTTCATCTCCTTGAGCTTCTCTTTGACGGCGACTCCGAATTTCTGTTCCTCATCGATGATGAGCAACCCGAGGTCCTTGAACTTGACATCCTTGCCTGTTAGGCGATGGGTGCCGATGATGATGTCGATTTGTCCTTCCTCCAAGCGTTTCAGGATCTCCTTTTGCTGTTTTGCGGTCTTGAAGCGGTTGAGGTATTCGATGTTGACAGGGAAGCCTTCGAGTCGAGAGCTGAAGGTCTGGTAGTGTTGCAATGCCAAAACGGTGGTGGGGACTAGCACGGCGACTTGTTTGGAGTCGGTGGCGGCCTTGAAGGCAGCGCGGATGGCAATCTCGGTTTTGCCGAAGCCGACGTCGCCACAGATGAGACGGTCCATGGGGCTGGCCGATTCCATGTCGCGTTTGACATCGTTGGTGGCCTTGAGTTGGTCGGGGGTGTCCTCGTAGATGAAGGAGGCCTCCAGCTCGTTTTGCAGATAGCTGTCGGGAGCGAATTGGAATCCTTTGCTCTGCTTTCGCTCAGCGTAGAGCTTGATGAGTTCCCGGGCAATGTCCTTGACTTTGCTCTTGGTTTTCGACTTGAGCCGGTTCCAGGTGTTGGAGCCTAGAGTGCTAAGGGAGGGCTCGGCACCATCCTTGGAACTGTACTTCGCGATTTGGTGCAGCGAGTGGATACTTATATATAAGGTGTCGCCCTTGTTGTAGGTCAAACGAAGCACTTCCTGCGACTTGCCATGGACATCCATGGTCATCAGTCCTTCAAAACGTCCGATGCCATGGTCGATATGTGTGACGTAATCGCCCGGTTTCAAGTCATAAAGGTCTTTAAGGGTGATGGCTTGCTTGGTACTGAAATTGTCACGCAGGTGATAGCGGTGGTAGCGTTCGAAGATTTGGTGGTCGGTGTAGCGACACACCTTGTTGTCGTGGTCGATGAAGCCGGCATGGATGGCAATGAGCTTGCGCTCAAAATCGCTATGCAGTTCATCGTGGTGTTGGATGTCGTTAAGGATAGCCTGGATGCGGTCGAGTTGCTTGGAGCTCTCGGAGTAGAGGATGATGCGGTAGCCTCGCTCGCGATATTCGTTGAGGTTGTCGATAAGCATTCCGAAGTTCTTGTTGAAGATCGGCTGAGGGGTGGTGTGGAAAGATTTGTCTCCTGTATTCTGTTTTCCAAACTCAATGGTCGGATGTGCCTCCAAGGCTTTCAGCAATTCTTCCGATTTAGCGAACAACTTCCCCGGAGTTATGTGGACGTCGTTCCCCAGTGTATTAACATCATCTAGCGGTGATGTCTCCAACTTTTCCCAGGCTTCCACTGCTCTTTCATACTCCTTGTCGATTTGTGCCGCAAAGAACGACATCTCCTCGATCCATATCGTGGTGGCCTTGGGCAAGTATTCCAGGATAGACTCGCGTTCTTCGATGAAGGCTTGCTGTTGCATGTTGGGCAGCAGTACGATTTGGTTTAGCCTTTCGATGGAGAGTTGGCTGGCAATGTCGAAACTTCGGATGCTATCGACTTCATCACCGAAGAACTCGATGCGGTAAGGGTTGTCGTTGGCGAAAGAGAATACGTCGATGATGCCGCCTCGGATGGCGAATTGTCCGGGTTCAACAACGAAATCGACATTTTCGAAGCCATATTCAAAGAGAAGGTCGGTGAGGAAGTCAAGGTTGATCTTGTCACCTTGTTTTACTTTGAATGTGTTTTTGGCGAGGAGTCTTCGGGTGAAGACTTTTTCGCTGAGGGCTTCGGGGTAGCTGACGATGATGGTGCGTCGCTCACTGGTGGAGATGCGTTGCAGCACCTCTGTGCGTGAGAGGATATAGGTGTTGTCTGGCCGTTCCGGTTCGTAAGGTCGTTTGTAGGAGGTGGGGTAGTAGAGGATCTGTTTCTTGCTATAGTCCATCTCCCGTTCGCCGAAGAGGGCTTCCAAGTCGTTATAGAAGTAGGCTGCATCCTCTTTTGAGGTGCAGATTACCAGATGCTGTCCGCCCTTTTCGCGAAAGAGTTCTTCCACGGCGAAGGCTTTGGCAGAGCCGGTAAGGCCGGAATAGATGCGATGCGTGTTGTCCAATGTCACGTATTAGAATAGACCCTCCAAGGTCTTGTCATCGACGAGATTGGGAAGGGTGACCTTGAGCCGGGGCTCGACTTCCATGGCGCGTTTGATGGCGAAGGTGGCACCTTCGTTGCGTGCCCAGTTGCGTCGGGCGATGCCATTGTTGACGTCCCAATGGAGCATGCAATGGAGACGACGGTCAGCCTCTGGAGTGCCGTCGAGAACCATGCCGAAGCCTCCGTTGATGACTTCGCCCCAGCCCACGCCACCGCCGTTGTGGATGGAGACCCAGGTGGCACCGCGGAAGCCGTCGCCGATGACGTTCTGGATGGCCATGTCGGCAGTGAACGACGAACCGTCGTAAATGTTGGAAGTCTCACGGAAAGGTGAGTCGGTGCCGGAGACATCGTGGTGGTCACGTCCTAAAACTACAGGTCCGCTGAGACGTCCGTCGGCAATGGCCTTGTTGAACTCGGCAGCGATCTTGGTGCGGCCTTCACAGTCGGCATAGAGGATGCGGGCCTGTGAGCCGACTACGAGGTGGTTGGCTTGAGCTCCACGGATCCACTGGATGTTGTCGCGCATTTGCTGCTGGATTTCGGCAGGTGCCGTGCGGGCAATCTCTTCGAGGACGTTGCAAGCGATGTCGTCGGTCACTGCCAGATCTTCGGGTTTTCCTGAGGCGCAGACCCAACGGAAGGGACCGAAGCCGTAGTCGAAGCACATTGGGCCCATGATGTCCTGCACATAGGAAGGATAACGGAAAGTACCGTCAGCTTTCAGGATGTCGGCGCCGGCACGGCTGCTCTGCAGGAGGAAGGCGTTGCCATAGTCAAAGAAGTACATGCCTTTGGCGGTGAGCTTGTTGATGGCAGCCACATGGCGGCGCAACGAAGCCTGAACTTTCTCTTTGAAGAGATCGGGATTCTCAGCCATCATGACCTTGGACTCCTCGAACGACTGTCCCACGGGATAGTAGCCACCGGCCCAGGGGTTGTGCAGTGAGGTCTGGTCGGAGCCTAGATCGACGTGGATGTCGTGTTCGGCAGCATACTCCCAGAGATCGACCACGTTGCCTTGGTAGGCATAGCTGCGAGCTTCTTTCTTGGCGATGCTCTCGTTGACGTGTTTGAAGAGTTCCTCGATGTTGTCATGGATCTCGTCCACCCAGCCTTGTTCGTAACGCTTCATTGTGGCCGCCGGGTTGATCTCGGCGGTGATGCTGACCACGCCGGCGATGTTACCCGCTTTGGGTTGGGCACCGCTCATGCCTCCCAGTCCAGCAGTGATGAACAGCTTGCCAGCTGTGCCTCCGCCTTGTTTGCGGGCTGCGTTGAGCACGGTGATGGTGGTGCCGTGGACGATGCCTTGGGGGCCGATGTACATGTAGGAACCTGCCGTCATCTGACCGTATTGGGTGACGCCTAAGGCATTGTAACGTTCCCAGTCATCCGGCTTGGAGTAGTTGGGGATCATCATGCCGTTGGTGACGACCACACGCGGAGCGTCCTTGTGTGAGGGGAAGAGTCCCATCGGGTGACCGCTGTACATGGCCAGGGTCTGTTCCTCGGTCATGTTGGCCAAGTATTGCATCACCAGACGATATTGGGCCCAGTTCTGGAAGATGGCGCCGTTGCCGCCGTAGATGATGAGCTCGTGCGGGTGCTGGGCCACCGCGGGGTCGAGGTTGTTCTGAATCATCAACATGATGGCTGCCGCCTGCTTGCATTTGGCAGGATATTCCTCGATGGGACGAGCATACATCTTATAGGAGGGACGAAAACGGTACATGTAGATGCGACCGTAGGTCTCCAGCTCCTCGGCGAACTCGGGGGCCAAGGTGGCATGGAACTTCTTGGGGAAATACCGCAGGGCGTTGCGGACGGCCAGTTTCTTCTCTTCCTTGCTTAGGATGTCCTTGCGCTTCGGGGCGTGGTTGATGGTGGTGTCATAGGGTTTCACCTCCGGCAACTCATCCGGGATGCCGGCCAGGATCTCTTTCTGGAAATCGTTTAATGCGTTCATATTGTATTGTGTTTTGTTTCTCTACATTTCGTTGGAGTTGCAAATTTAATAACTTTTTGTTTATCGAGCTGACAAAAAAGTGTTATCTTTGCAAACTTGTAATAATGACAATATTTCATGAAAAGAATATTCCTCGATAAACTTCCACTTTTGCTGCTATTGTTGTTGGCTTTCTCGATAGGCGAGCTTTCGGCACAGGATACTTGTATGATCCGTACGGAGATGAATCAGCTGAAGCTTACCTGCAATAACAGCGAAGAAGATAACGGGAAGACCGCCCAAATCAAGGTGACTGCCTCGAATGGTGTGGCTCCCTACACCTATAGGTGGCGTGATCTCAGCGGACTTCATGTTTCACCCACTGACCCTTCTGTAGCCATCGGCCTCAAAGCCTATCATTGGTACTATGTGGAGGTCGAGGATAGCAATGGTTGCATCACGATGGACAGCATATATACTCGTGCCTTCCCGACTCCAGTCATCGAGATCTATTGCGACCCTTCCGATACGGTCTATATCCAAAATCCTGATGTCACCTTCTCGTTTGAGAACTTGTCGAGCGACAGCATCTCCATCGACCATTTCTTTTGGACGTTTGAACATGGCCTGACTTCGACCCAGGAAGAGCCCACCTTCACTTTCGTTGAACAAGGCGAGTTCTCTCCGTCGCTGACGGTATATGATGACTATGGATGTGATACTGTCTATTATAAAAATGTACGTGTCAATGGTGTTAAGTTGTTTATTCCCAGTGTATTCACTCCTAATGGCGATGATATCAACGATACGTTTGTAATCAGCTTGGATCAGGGCAGTGACACGCCGGGAGGTGGTAACAACTCATCGAAACGTGCTGGAAATGCGGATGACAAACCATTGAACGTCTATTATAAATCGACTGAACTGATTGTGATGAACCGTTGGGGACGGATCGTTTATCAATCCGACGATTACCAAAACGATTGGGATGGTGGAGGTCTCTCCGATGGCACATATTTCTATGTGTTGAAGTGTAAAGGACTGAAAGAAGAGATCCAATACCAAGGTGCAGTGATGATTGTGACGAAGTCGAGACAGTGAGAGGTGAGAGGTGAGAGTTGAGAATTGAGAATTGAGAATTGAGAATTTAGAGATAGGCCGTTAGGCCTTAAAGCTCGGTAGAAACGAGATGAAGAAATATACGATAATTATGATGATTGGGCTGGCGGTGATGATGCTGGCCTGTGGTGGAAAAGAGGAGCGTAAGCTCTCTACGGATTTGGTGTCAAATCCCAAGTCGGCAAACGGCAGCTCGGAGAAACAAGCAGTGATTACATTCGAAAAGACGGAATACGACTTTGGAAAGATCCTGCAAGGGGAGGTGGTATCCTACACCTTCCATTTTACCAATACAGGTGAGGCTCCTTTGCTGATTACCGAAGTGCAGAAAAGCTGTGGCTGTACGGCCAGCGAGTATTCACGGGAGCCTATCGCTCCTGGAAAGTCAGGGCAAATCAAAATCACCTATGACAGCAAAGGACATCATGGATTCCAATCAAAGACCTTGGTGGTTCGTTCCAATACCAACCCCGCTCAGACAAATCTGAGAATCAAGGCTGAGGTCCGGACCCCGGAACAGCTTTGAGAGGTGAAAGGTGAAAAATGAAAATTGAAAGGTGAAAACCATTAAAATTATAGATATTAAAGATATTATTTAGGTTATGTTATTAAGTATTTTATTACAAGAGGTTCAACAAGCTGCACCGAGAGGCGGTATGTGGACCAGTCTGATTTGGATCTTATTATTGATTGTGGTATTCTGGCTCTTCTTCATTCGTCCTCAGTCGAAAAAAGCCAAGGAACAACAACAGTTCCGTGAGTCGCTGAAGAAAGGCGATCCAGTGGTTACCATTGGTGGATTTCATGGCAAGATCACTGAAGTGAAGGAGCATACCGTGATGGTTTCTTTGGCTCCCGGCATGGAAGTCGAGATTGAGAAATCCGCTCTGGTGCAAAATGCCGCTCAAGTAGGTGGTCAAGGTTGATCGTCCTGAAAAATACGGAATGCCTTGAAACCTGTCGATGAGATAAAAGAGATCAAGGAAGAATTTGTCAAGAAGGATAAACGTCGCTTCTTGACTTTCTTGGTGTTTGTGGCAATCTCCATGGTGCTTTGGTTCCTGATCAAGCTCACCAAGGACTATTCCACCCAGACGGTCTTTCGGGTGCGATACACGGAGGTCCCTGCCAACAAATGGATCTCTACGCCTGAGCAACAAGTAAAACTGACCTTTGTGGCTGATGGATTTGTCACCTTGGGCCATAACTTGGTGCGAAAGCGTAATCGTGTCGTGGAGATTCCTTTGAGTGAGGTCCCCTATCGCTTGGAAGGCGGTTACACCTATTCCTATAACTCGCAGTACATAGTGGAACGTGTGGCGGAATGGTTGGGCATCCCCGCTAGCAATGTCACTACTAACGATGACAAGCAGTTCTTCAACATGGAAGACCTTCAGTCGAAGGAGCTTCCTGTGGTAGTGCCTCTTCAAGTCATGACCCAACGTCAATTCAAAGTCTATGGTGCCCCTGTGGTTGAGCCTTCAACGATTACCGTGTATGGTCCTAAGAATATTCTTGACACGTTGACGGCGGTCAATACGGAGTTGCTTAAGGCTGACAATGTCAGCGAAGACTTCAATCGTGACATGAAGCTGGATCTCCATGAAGGAGCCATCCGTTCGGAGATCGACAACGTCCAAGTCATGGTTGATTTGGAGCGTTTCACCGAAATGGATGTGGAAGTGCCCGTTTCGGTGCCCGACACCTTGTCGGTGCGTTTCTTCCCCGAGACAATGACGGTGAAGTGCATGGTGGCCATTAAGGATTATGGCAGCATCACTCCGGCATCGTTTGTGGTGGAAGCCGACACCGCCCAACTTCATCGGCTGAATCCTTTGCTGGATATTCGTCTGGTCAGCGTCCCCAACCAGGTTCAAGTGCTGAAGACCTCGCCGGATAAGGTGGAGTATCTTATTATGAATTAAAAACTGGAAGTTGAAAATTGAAAGTTGCGATCACAGGTAATATTGGGAGTGGGAAGTCGTATGTGTGTGATCTGTTCAAACGACTTGGCGTACCGGTGTTTGATTCGGATTACGAGGCGAAACAGCTGTATTATCTTCCTGAGATTCGGCAACGTATTACGCATCAGTTCGGGGAGGAGGCATATCATGAAGATGGCAGCCTGAATCGTAGCTATCTGGCAGGACGGCTTTTTTCGGATTCCTGTGCCCTAGGCTTTGTCGAATCGGTTCTCTATCCTGTGCTAAACGAGCGTTTTGATGCTTGGGCTGAACAACAACAAACCCCTTACGTGATGTATGAGTCAGCCTTGATTTTTGAGAAGCATCTTGAATCGATGTTTGATGCAATCATCGTGGTGGCTGCTTCTGAGCCGGTACGCATTCGTCGTGTGATGCTCCGTGACCATTGCCGTGAAGAGCAGGTGTGTGCACGAATGGCCAAGCAGTGGCCTCAGTCAGAAAAGCTTACCCATGCGGATTTTGTCATCATTCATGAAAACGATGACGAGGACGGATTCTTGATGGAGCAAGTTGAGAGGATTCACACCACGTTGGTGTCAAGTCGGGCTTCTTAATCAATGCTGATTTTTTGGACCTTGGTTCCTTCGGGAGAAGTAAGGCGCAATAGATAAATTCCTGGAGCCATTCCTGAAGTGGAGAGGCTGCAAGATGACGTCTCTACGTTACGGATGAGGATGACCCGTCCCAGGGTGTCCATCACTTGTAAAGACGTAGAGCTGGGTGCCTCCGTCAGTGAAATGATAATCTGTCCGTTACTGATGTAGGCGAACGCTTCTTCTTCAGTAGCGTTCTCTTTTGGGGTGAACAGCAACTGGAAACGGTGTTCGTAATCGTTTTTGGTTGACTTGAAGATGTAGCTGGGATTTTGGACTAAATCGATTTCTGTTCCATTGAGATGGTCGATGAGGTGAAGATATCTCAAGGTCTCATTCTCGATTGTGAGGGTGTGTTGCCCTTCGCTATTTGGACGGTAACAGAGGTCGATGCTTGGTGCATCATTACGAACCAGCATGACATAAGGTTTGTTTCCGTGACTCAGGAAAAGGCTTTTGCCATGTTCGTTGAGGCTGATGAGGGGCATGGAGACGCCTTCGTCGGTTTTGATGTATGCGGCATCATCATCGATGGTGATTTTTATGATGTCGTTTTTATAGGAATCGGTGGAACGTGACTGAGGGTTCAGCACTATCGATTGGTCGGCGGCATTGGCCTTGACCAGGAAGCCTCGTCCCGCTGGCACAGTGTTGGTCGGCTCATAAGTCCAGTCATTGCCATTGGAGATGTAATAGTAACCATCTGAAACAGCTTCGCTTTTGTTGAATTGAATCTCGTGAACAGTGGGGTTGCCAACGAGGTTAAAGCCTTGGATGTCCACATGGGTGTTTGCGTAGCTTAAGTTAACGGTTTGGGTGAGGTCTCCGTTGTTGAGTGTGCCTTGAGCATAGAGTGCTGTGGCTGGGTTATGGGCATAGAGATATCCTTGTCCGGAAACCAGATCAAAGCCTTCGGTTTTGTGGTTGATCCATTCCAAGGGGGCATCTTCGTCGTAGGCGTACAGGTCGTAATTGTCGGAGATCATCTCACTGGAGGGGGTGAAAGTGTTAAAAGGGGTGGCTATGGTAAACCATCCTCCTTGGCTGCTATAAGCGGAGATGTTCTTTTTGAAGGTGGCTTTCACTCCATCGTTGTGATGAACGAATTCAGCTCCATCGTCGAGGATGAGCAAATTGGCATCCGTGCAGTTTGCGGTACCGGTGACGGTCAGTGTGGCTCCACTGCGGACGGTGTGCTTGTCGAATGGAAACAGATTGGCTTCCGTGGTGTTCTCGGTGATGTCAAATTCTTCGCTTCGGATAAAGAGGCATACGTCGAGCTGTCCGGAGGCATAGCAAGAGAATATGTTGCTTGACTTGTTGTACATGATAGTGTTTCTGGCTACAGTTGAGACGATGGTTTTGATGACGGCTGTGCCGTTTTCGTCAATGGTAATGGTCCATCGTCCTTCGTCAGTCAGGGTGGCCTGTGTTCTCAGGAGATTGTTGTTGCCTGTTCCTCCTGCAGCATAGAGGTAACCGTCTTGGTTGGCATCATAGAAAGTCCAAGCTCCTGTTTCACCACCAAGGGTAAGTTCGCAAACATTGTTGTCGATGGTGGAGATGATGTCGGAGGAGATGCTGACGCTGGCGGCGGAACGGTTGTTGCTGTTTTGGGTGGCGCCAAGAGCTTTATTGTTAGCAGTGTTCACAATGAGATAGGTTCTGCCGGCCACCAGTTGTTCGGCTGAGGTGACGAGGTAGTACTTATGTTCGAATGCTGCTCCTATGAAGATGAAACTCGCTGTGACAGTGACATTGTCAGCAGGCATCTCGAATTGGTTTTCTCCTACGGTGATGGCGTTGCCTGAGCCGTCGGTGACGATCCAAGAGCCGAGCTCATACCCATCGTCGGGTATGGCAGTGAGGGTGATGGTGGATTCTTCGATGGCAGAGGTCGGGTTGGCGCTGATGCTCCCGTTGTCAGGTTGCACCAAGGTGATGGTGTATTTAGGATCCCATTGGGCATAGAGGTCGATGTCGTTCATCACGGTGATGGTAGCGTTGTCGGCATAGTAAGTGCCTTCTCCATTCGCCTGGGTGTTCCATCCGTCGAACTCGAAGCCATCACGGGTAAAGGTGTTGGCGACGAGTGCTGTGGGGACATATTCTTCCACCGTCTGCTCATAGCTGCTGCCTTCTCCTCCATTGGGAAGGAAATGGATGGTATGGGTAGGGGTCTCGACGTTGACGGTACGTTTATAGAGTTGGATGGCTTTTTGTTGGGAGTAGGTGCCTGACTTATAATAGCGGAAACGGCTTTGGTTATTTGCATTGTTGAAACGCAGATAGGCGCCTCCGGAGCCAATGATATCGACGCATTCGTCATTGCTGTTGTAGCTGATGTTGTTGGTCAAAGCGGTCGATGTGGAGCTATCGAGGCCGTTGCTGTCGGATGTCCTGCCGATAAAGGATCCGCTTGATGATTTGATGGTGTAGTTGTTGCCAGATTTGGCAATCGTGAATTTGGCGGCAATGGTAGTTGGTGTGGCGGCAATTGTGTTATTGTTGATGTTGACATTGATGGTGTTGCCTACGGCATCGAGTGTGCTGAGACCGCCATCGAAGGCTACATTGCCCTCGTCATAAACGATAAGGTATTCGCCGCTCCAATCGGTGAGGGCTTCTGTGACTTTGACGAAATCGCCGTTAGCACTTCCGCCTTGAGTGGAGAAGGAGGCGTTGACGGTGACGTTGAAGGTGGGCATGACGAAGGAACCAGTGGTTCCGGTATAGACGGTGGTGTTCATGTCGCCAGTCTTATACACATACCAAGAGTAGAGGCTATATCCTGATTCGGGTGTGGCCGTCATGGTGATGGTGGAGCCTGAGAGGGCGCTGTTGGTGCTGACGCTGATGCTGCCGTGGGTTACTTCAGCGGTAGTGATGCTGTAAAGGGTGGTGTTTTGTTTGAAGGTGGCGCTGACGGTGACGGCATAGTCTGGCATGGTGAAGGTGCCGTTGCTGCTGACGTTAACGGTGGTGGAGCTGTTTCCGGTTTTATAGACAGTGTACATGTCCACCATATAGCCTGGATCGGGGATGGCTGTGATAGCCACGGTGGTGCCTTCGAAGGCGGTTTCAGGGGCGGTGACGCTGCCGTGTGAGAGGTTGCTGGCGCAAGTGATGGCGTAAGATGTTCCTTCGCTCCAGTTGGGATCCCAAATCATGCGGGCATACTCGGGATGGTCGATGAAGGGGTTGCGGTTGTTTTGGTATCCATAAATGGCATTGTTGCGGTCGATTTCCTTTTGGCTGACGGGATCATTGTCGCTCCAGCGAAGCAACATGGTCATAGCCCAGTCAAGGATGGTGGATTTGTTCGTCATGCCACTAGTGCTCCAACCACTGTCCTCGCCAAAATAGCGGACACTCATATAGAAGAAGTTGCGTGCGATGTCGCCTTTGTACTCGTCCACGGGTTCAAAGACTTTGCCTGAATAACCAGGAGTGACGCAGGGTCCCAGTTTGGAGCCGTTGCCCGAGGTGTAGGTGGGCTTGTTGACTTCGCCATACGGATAAGCGGAGCGCATGCCGTTGACGTAGCCATCCGTGGGCATGACATGGAAGAGGTCGCTTCTGGGGGTGCTGCTCTCGTTAAACCAACTTTGCGGCCAGGTGTGTTCGCGGTTCCAGCAGTCGCCTTCTTCGTCGTAGCTACCGCAAGATTTGTTCAGGTTCCAACGGTAGTTGGAATAGATATCCCAGATCTTGCCATTGGCGTCGCAATCAGTGTAGGCGTAGGCATCGAGAAGTCCACCGTAGCTGACCACGGTGTGGCCCTTGATAATGTTATGCAAAGCGATCTTAAGATCGTTTCCGGTCTTGCCTTGGGCATTGTTGTAATATCCGTTCGGTATCTGTGCGATGCCGAAGTTTACGATGCCCAAAAAGACTAGCAGAATAGAAAGCTTGTTAAGATTTTTTTTCATTTCAACCGATCATCTATTTACAAAAATAGTCGGTGACCCGAAGGTCACCGACATGCCTTTTTAGGATTTCATCCCAACTTATTCTTGGCTTTAGCAGCCAGGTCTTACTTTTTGTTCTTCTTGCTAAGGGCATAAGCAGCGCCGAAGCCAATCAGCAGAAGAGCACCACTACCCAGAGGAGCAGGTTGGTTGGTGTTTTCACCGTGACCTGGGATTCCAGGGGTGAGTCCACCTTTGGCAAAACCGCGTTCTTCCGTCTCGGTAGAGTTGCCACGATGGAAGAGACCACCTTCACTCTGTGCGGTAGCTGCGATGCTGAAACCAAGTACTAAGCTTAAGACAAAAAACAACTTTTTCATTTTCTCTTGTTTTATATACCTTATTAATTATTTTTAATCGACTTTTCGGCTGCAAAGATAGTGCTTTTTTGTTTATCTCGCACAAAATATTTTATTTTTTTTCATTGAAGAGAATCACAAATCGTCCGGATGGCTCATCAGCAGTGGCTTTAAAGCGATAGCTTGAATTTCGCATCAGGTCAATGCTTTCTCCGGTGAGTTTGTCAACGAGTCGAAGATTGTGCATTTCCACTCCGTTGAGTTTGATAGTGAGACAATACTCTCCGTCTTCGTTGGCCTTGAAATTGACGGGTATCTCGTTGCGTCCTTCAGCGTTGATCACGGCGAGGTCCTGTTCGTTCTCGGTGAAGAAGATGGCAGAGCTCTCCTTATTAATTAATAGTTTGCCAAGACGTTCGTCCTTGTCGAATCGTACCGCAGCACGATCGATGAGTTGGTTGTCCTGGCTCAGGTTGATGGCCATTGTCTTGGCTTTGCTCGGGGTGGTGGTGAAAGTAACGCTTTGGTCGTTGCTGTTCTGTGCCACGACGAAGATGCCTTGCATGGCGTTGATGGCGGTGGTCTCAGCGAGGATCACCTCGGTGCCTTCCTCATTGACGACATAGAAGGAGCGGCCATCGCTCAGGTAGGCTGCTTGGCCGAAGGGGTTGCCGATGAGGTTCCATCCGTTGTGTTCATTACCTTGGGTGGTGGTGTAACTGAGGGTCACGTTGCCATTGGTGTTGGGTTGTCCCGCAAAGCGTAACACGGTTCCTTCTGCGTTGGCGTAGAGATAGCCGTTGCCTTTGGTGAGGTTGAAGGTTTGTTTCTTGTAGTTGCGCCATTCTTCGCCGCTATTGGCCAGGTTGAAGCGGTAGAGGTCATAATTTTCAGCCAACATGTTGACTACCGATTGTGGGTTGGTTTGTCCTGCTACAGGTGAAGCGATGAGTTGCCAATGGTTGTTTTCCTCACCGTAGCCAGCGACATCAGTGACAAATTCATAGGCGGTTTCCGAGTCTTTCACATAGAGATAGATGTCTTGTTGTCCCGTGGCATAGCAAGAGAATATACCGTTGCCACTATTGTTGAAGCGCATGATGTTACGCTCGTTGTCTCCTTGGGCGATGATGTTGGCGTTATTGTTTTCTCCGAAGGTGATGGCCCATTGGCTGTTGCCGTCAGAGTTGAAGTTTCTGGTTTTAAGGTTGTTGCTCGAGCTGCTGGCTGCATATAAGTAGCCAGTGGATGCCTCGTTGGTGTCGTAAATGATGTAGTTGCCGTTGGCGTCAGGCCCGTTGATGATGAACTCATACACCGCTGCATCGGCGCCCACTTCGACGACGCCGTCACCGAGGGTGATGCCAACAGCGACGCGGTTGTTGGTGTTCTGCATGCCCATGGCGTAGGCTTCGTTGCCCTTAAGACCGACGATGATATAGTGCCGTCCCGAGACGATGGAGGTAGCCAAAGTATGCGTCGGGTTGATTTCGATTGGGGTGGGTATGTCGTCATCGTTGATGATGATGTTGCCTAAGGCTACATTGCCGTTTACTCTCTCCGTATAGATCCATTTGATGTATCGGATGTTGGCATTCAGGTTGGTGTAGGTCTTGGTGGTTGTGCTACCGAGTTCGGTAAAGCTCTCCAAGTCGGTGAAAGTCTCGCCATCGACGGAGGTCTGAACGGTGAAGGTTCCATCGGAGAAGGAGTTGCCCTTGATGTCGAATTTCATGTTGATGGGTTCCCCGTTGAATTTGAGCATCAACCAGTCGCCGGTTCCGTCAAATTTCAGTTTAGGTGAATTGGCGTAGTCGGTGCCAAGGCCGGAGTAGGTCAGACCAGTGACGGTGTCGATGTCGGCTCTGCCGCCGTCGAAGGAGAAAGGCAGCTCGGCATAGTCGATGACATAGTGCTGTTGGGTGATGGTGACCACTTTGTTGACTGCATCTGGATAGGCGAGGGTGATGGTTCCTGTGCGGTCAGCATCATCGTTGTTGACGGTGGTGGTGAAACTAACCTTGTCGCTGCTTACGCTGATGTTGCTGATCCATGAGGTTGTGCTTGTGGCGGTGAGGGTGTTGCCGGCGACAGCGTGACTTACCGTATAGGGGATTTCGCCTCCAGCAGCGTTATAGGGGATGGTGATGTCGTTGGCGTTGATGACAGGTGTTCCTCCACCGATTTCCTCGATGGTTCCGATCATGGTGTTATAATAGGTGCTAGAGGAGATGCCGACAAAATATCCGGTCACTCTTACCAGACTGCCATCCATGGAGGTGAACTCCGTGTCTAAAGGATAGGAGATGCTTCCTATGGCAGTGGAGGCTCCATCGATTCCGTTGATGTTGTAGTGGGTACCGCTGATCGTCAGGGTGCCTTCGTATTGGACGTAGCTCGAAAGTTGGGCAGGTGTGGCGGAAGCTACTCGAGCGTCCATCTCTTCTCCTGTGATCACCGTGGGATCCTCAGCGTTATAGTTGGAACTTTCGGCGGCGGTGATGGTGGTGGAGTTGTTGAATTCGAAGACGCCTCCGTAGGTGACTACGCTACCATCCAGTTTTACTATGTCGCCGACGGCGTATCCGCTGCTGTCGAAGTTGCTGCCAAAGAAATAATAAACATATCCAGTGCCGTCGCCAACAATGAATCCACGAGTGTTGATGGCGACGATGGTGCCTTGAACAGTGTAGTTTCCATTAGCGGTAATCTCAGAGATGGTGTTGATGATGTTGGGGTTACCCGCTTGGGTGACGGTCACGTTTTTGGTGACGGTCAGGCGGTTGTAGGTATAAGTGAGCGTGACGGTGGCGGTGCGTGATGCGGCTTCGGTGTTGGCCGTTGTGGTGAACGACACAGCACTGCTGCTGACCATGCCCAAAGTGAGCCAGTCGCCATCGGTTACTGTAGCGGCCAAAGTCCCTCCTGCCACAGCGTTATCTATCGTATAAGAGATACTACCAGAGGTGATGTTGTATTCGATCTCCACATTGTTTGCGGTGATGGTAGGCGGGTCTTGATATTGTTCGTCACCTAAAACGAACAACTCAATTTGTGTGTCTTTGATATTGTTGCCAATGGTAGTGTATGATCTCCAGTCTTGGTTGTTGTAAACGCCAAGATAACGGCCCAGAGGTACGTTCTTGAAGCCATGGTACGATTCCCCGTTGGTGATGTCGAGTTCCCAGACGTTGTTTTCGTTGGTTCCGATTCGAACGCCATTGTTTGCGTCTGTGCTGTACAGCCATTTCTCATGGTCAGCAACAGTGTAGATGATGTATCCTCCCTCGGTGGATTCGAAGTTCCACTGCAGATTGATATCATCGGTGACGATTTGGTTGTTCTCGTCAATGGTCACCTCAACGGCGGTAGGAGCGCTCGACGCTCCGTTGACAGCGGTGAGGGCGCGGCCAGAGGTGATATCGACAATCAGGTAAACCTGATCCTCTTCAACGGCATGGCCATTGACGCGGGTGAAGATTTGAGCGGCGGCGGGTTCGGTGATGGTATATTGTGCCGAGGCGACTTGGCTGTCGTTGAGGCCTTGCTTGGTGGCATATGCCCAAAGGGTTGAGCTGGTGCTAACTGTAATAGGAGCGTTATATACGGTCCAAGGACCCGTTTCTGAGGTGGTGCTGTAATAGATGGTGGCTCCTTCGGTGGAACAGCTGATCTCCACGGTTTGTGCGCCAGTGTAGTTGCCAGCAGCAGGGTTGAAGGTCGGCGTTGTCACCATGGTCTGGTTGTGGACGATGGATACAAGATAGTTGTTGGCTGCAAGTTCGTAAACGGAATTGTTGTAAAGGGTCAAGTTTCCAAAGATGGTCACGATATCGCCCACCATAATGTCGTCGGCAGAAGTGAAGTTTTCACCATTCAGTCCTTTGCCGCGATAGGCTTGCAGCTGGTCGCTGCTAGTAGTTCCGTCGTCGGAGATGTTATAGCTGATGTTGCCATGTTGAGGGCTGAATGCTGTGACGATTTCCGAGACAATGCCATGGACATAGACGTTGGTGAGTCCGGTTCCGGCATCAATGGCTGCACGGGCTTGAGCCACGGTATAGGGGTTGCTTTCGCTGCCAGGGGCATCGGGATTGACGATGTTGTATGTGGCTGTGCCGACGTAGCTGGTGTTGTCGTTGGAATCGAAGGCGATGGCCTTGATGGTGGTGGTCACGCTAACGGTGATGGGATTCCTATAGACCGTGCTTTCGTCGTCGGGGTTGGAGCCATCGGTGGTATAGTAGATGGTCACGCCTGGGGTCTCGCAGCTGATAGTCACGGTTTGTGCTTCAGTATAGGTGCCGCCAGCAGGGCTGAAGGTAGGTGTCGCGATGGCTGGGCCTTCACCGTCAGTCCAGATGATGTCGATTTCGGTCAGGTACATAGCATATGATGCAGAACGCATTCCAATGAATTCATACGTGTCATTGATGATTAACTCGTTGTTTGTCCCTTTTACAATCGTACCGAGCAAGGTGCCTTGGGTGCTTTCGTCGTACAACTCAGTGGGCGAGGTGTAGGCGGTGTGGCTTCCATAGATGTTCAGTGTCCTGCCATCGAGGGTGTTACTGTTCCAGACTACGGAAACACTTGAGACTGTGCCTCCTGAGGCAGTGGTGATAATGCCTGAATTGTTGTTGTTGCTTCTAAGTTGGATTGACTCGTTGCCACCTGCACTTTGTCCGGCATAGACGGCATCGGAGTTGCTCGTCTTGTCGCTCCACGAAGTGTATGTTGTTCCTGAAACTCCAGTGAGTTCGCGGTTCAACACGTCAGTGACTTCTGTTCTGGTTTGTGCCCATCCCAGGTTACCGATCAGCAACAGGACGGCGGTCATCAAGAGGGTAAAAGGTCTTTTCATGATCAAAGAGTTTGCATAATTGATGCAAAGATAGCATATTTTTTGAATGGAAAAATCTTTCCCCTTGATTAATTATGAACAATGTTCATAACGGAATCACTCTTTGGTCATCCTGCCGGTGATGCGGAACAAAGGTGTGGCAATGGCGAAGAATGCGTCCCAAAGGATGAGGCCGGGTAGGAGACCGTGTTCTCCGAGGCGGCGAGAAGCTCCTCTATAGATGATCATTTGGCTTATATAGCGAAGTAGAAATAGCACCACTAATGTAGGGAAATAGTATGTATAATAGGGGATTTCTGTAGCGATACTGAAGGCGGGTTTGAGGAAGAATAGGGCGACAAAGCAGGCGTAGAACAGGAACTGCGACCAGTAATGCAAAGCCATCATGGCTCGGGTGTCGATGCGGTGCATTCGAATGGTGGAGTATTTGTTACAGCGTTGCCTCACCCAGAACCAGAACGAGTTGGTGGGGGTGGCCACGATGCTGTTATCAGCGTCGATGAAGGCTTTGGTGTTCTTTTTAGTGGCCACTTGGCTGACAAACACATCGTCGTCGCCAGCGGGCATGGTATAATGTGAGGTGAAGCCTTTGTTCTCGAAGAAGAGCCGTTTCCGGTAGGATAGGTTTTTGCCTGTTCCAGAGAAGGGGTGTCCCGCCAAAGTAGCGGAGAGGTAGAGCATCCCCTCTTGGAGGGTGTCGAAACGAATCAATCGGTTGGTGAGTCGCGAGGTATTCTCATATCGGGCGTAGCCGACAACGACTTCAGTGCCATGGTCGTAGCAGCTGACCATGTTGCGCAACCAGTCTTCGCTAGTGGGGAGACAGTCGGCGTCGGTGAGCACGATGAGGTCGTACGATGCCGACTTGATGCCCATGGAGAGCGGAAATTTCTTGCCGTTGAAGAAGTTGAGATGCTGTCGTAGCTGAACGCATTTGATGCGCGGCTCACGACGTTCCAAGTCTTTAAGGAAGGCCTCGGTCTCGTCTTCTGAGCAGTCGTTGACGATGACGACCTCGAACTGAGGGTAGTTTTGGCGCAGCAAGGTGGGAATCAGCTCGGTGAGTTGCTCGTAGGCGTCGCGGGTGCATACCACCACTGAGACGGGCTCCAGCTCCTCGTCGAGCTTGGGACGGAGTTTCTTTTTGAGGAATGCCAGCCTCGAGAAACGGATCCAATGGATGCACAATTGGATGACGAGCATCAAGATGAAGCAGGCTAAGATGTAGAATGACAATCGATTATAAAAAAAGCTGACGCTCACGGCAGGACCTCCAAAAATTTGCGCAAAGATAGACGAAATTCTTTACCTTTGCAAAAAATATCGCACGATGAAATTCACTTTATCATCCACTGACTCTCGAAGCCATGCCAGAGCGGGTTTGCTGCACACCGACCACGGGGTTATCGAGACTCCCATCTTCATGCCGGTGGGCACCGTGGGTTCTGTCAAAGCTTGCCACATCCGCGACATCCGCGACGAGGTCAAGGCACAAATCATTTTAGGCAACACCTACCATCTCTACCTGCGTCCAGGTTTGGATGTGTTGGAGGCTGTTGGAGGGCTTCACCGTTTCAACGGTTGGGATCGTCCCATCCTTACCGACAGTGGAGGTTTTCAGGTGTTCTCTTTGACGGGTATCCGAAAGATGAAAGAGGAGGGTGTTGAGTTTCGTTCGCACATCGACGGTTCGAAGCATCTGTTCACCCCTGAACGGGTGATGGACATTGAGCGAAGCATCGGGGCTGACCTGGTGATGGCTTTCGACGAGTGCACTCCGGGGACGGCTGACTACAGGTATGCCAAGGAGTCGATGGAGCGCACGCAACGTTGGCTCGACCGTTGCGTTCAGCGTTTTGGAGAGACGGAGCCTCGCTATGGTTACGAGCAGGCCTTGTTCCCCATCGTGCAAGGGTGTGTGTATCGCGACTTGCGGGAGCGTTCGGCGGAGCATGTCGCTTCGAAGGGATGCGACGGCAATGCCATCGGTGGGCTCGCCGTCGGCGAGCCCACCGAGACGATGTACGAGATGATAGAACTCGTCAACACCATCCTGCCCCTCGACAAGCCACGCTACCTCATGGGCGTCGGAACCCCTGCCAACATCCTCGAATCCATCGAACGGGGCGTGGATATGTTCGACTGTGTCATGCCTACCCGCAACGGACGTAACGGCATGATCTTTACCTCTGAGGGCATCATCAACCTCAAAAACGAGAAATGGCGCACCGACTTCTCGCCAGTCGATCCTAACGGCGAAACTTTCGTCGATGCACAATATTCCAAGGCCTATCTGCGTCATCTTTTCGTTGCTGGCGAGATCCTTGGCCCGATGATTGCCAGCTTGCACAACCTCGGCTTTTATCTCTGGCTCGTCAAGACCGCCCGCACCCATATCATCAACGGCGACTTCACCAGTTGGAAAGCCGACATGATGCCCAAGATCACCCGAAGATTGTAACCGTAGTGAAGAAAATCGACCTCTACATATTACGCAAGTTCATCGGCACCTTCTTCTTCGCCGTGTCTCTGCTCATGGTCATCATCATCGTGTTCGACCTTTCGGAGAATATCGATGCCTTCCTCAAACATAATGCTCCGTGGCAAAAGGTAGCGGTCAACTACTATCTCACCTCCATTCCTTATTTCATCAATCAATTCATCCATTTCTTTGTCTTCATCTCGGTCATCTTTTTCACCTCTAAGATGGCAATTCATACCGAGGTCGTGGCCATCCTCAGCAGTGGCATCAGTTTTTGGCGATTCTTGGTTCCCTATGTCGTTGGAGCCTGCTTGCTTGCAATTATGTCGCTCTTTTTCAGTAATTTCATGATTCCAGAAATGAACGAGATCCGGCGAGAATTCAAGGACGAGTATATCGAACACCTTGCAAAGAGCTCAGGAAGGAACATCCATATTCAGACACAGAAAGATGAGTTCGTGTATGTGGAAATCTACAACATGAATAGCGATCTGGGTTATCTGTTTGCCATTGAGAGGTACAAGGGAAACGAGCTGGTCTATAAGATGAGCTCGGATGTCATCTATCACGATTCTGTTGATGACCATCTTTGGCGCATCGACTTCTATACGGAGCGGTACATCGATGGTGATCGTGAGCATATCGTCAATGGTCGTCGTCTCGACACGGTGATTCCTTTGTTGAGTGGAAGCGACTTTTACAACATGAAGGAAGACTTTGAGGAGATGAACTATTATGAGTTGCGCGACCAGATTGAGGACATGAAGTTGCGTGGGGCGGAGGGGGTCCGTAATTATGAGATGGAGATGCATCAGCGGATGGCCCAGCCTGCAGCAATCCTCATTTTGACCCTCATAGGAGTAGCTCTTTCGAGTCGAAAGATCAGAGGAGGCATGGGAATGCATCTTGGACTGGGTATTACCATCGCCTTCACGTACATCCTTTTTGCGAAGGTTGCCATGGCCTTTGGGGTCAATGGGGGCGTAAAACCCGTCTTGGCGGCCTGGATCCCTAACATCATCTTCCTTTTTGTGGCCGCCATCTTGCTCATAAAAGCACCGAAATAATCAATTTTTTTATTTTCTGGATGGTTCGCATGCGATTAAAAAAATTTCGTATTTTAGCAGTTTGAAAAATTAACTACTATGCATATCGCTATTGCAGGAAATATCGGGTCTGGAAAAACCACGTTGACCCGTTTGTTAGCCAAGCATTTTGGCTGGACTCCGCACTATGAGGAGGTCGATCACAATCCCTATCTCGACAGCTTTTATGAAGACATGCAACGCTGGTCGTTCAACATACAGATCTTTTTCTTGAACAGCCGTTTCCGTCAGGTTATTGACATTCGTAACAGCGGCAAGGATGTCATCCAAGACCGTACGATATACGAGGATGCCATGATCTTCGCCCCCAACCTTTATTCGATGGGTTTGATGGAGTCGCGCGACTTTGAGAACTATCGGTCGTTGTTCGACCTGATGTCGAAGTTTCTCCAAGCGCCCGACCTGCTCATTTATTTGCGTGCTTCGGTGCCGACGCTGATCAGGCAGATTGCCAAGCGCAACCGCGACTTCGAGCAGTCGATCCGGCTCGACTATCTCAGCAACCTCAACGACCGTTACGAGGAGTGGATCAGTGGCTATAAGGAGGGTAAACTCTTGATCATCGAGAGTGACAACCTCGAGTTGGAAAACCCTGAGGATCTCGGTGGCATCATCGAGAAGATTGAAGCCTCGCTGAACGGTTTGTTCTGATGAGGGTATTGGGCATCATACCGGCGCGATATGGCTCGACCCGTTTCCCGGGAAAGCCATTGGCGATGATTGGTGGCAAAACGATGATTCACCGCACCTACGACCAGGTGATGAAGTCTTCGTTGGATTCCGTCATCGTGGCCACTGACGACCAACGCATCTTTGACGAGGTGCGGGATTTCGGCGGCCAGGTAGTAATGACCCGTTCCGACCATCGAAGCGGTACCGACCGCTGTCGAGAGGCCCTTGATGCCATGCATGACGAGTACCAAGCCGTGGTCAACATCCAAGGGGATGAGCCTTTCATCGACCCGCGACAAATCGATGCCTTGGCCGAACTCATCCGTCACGACGACGTGGAGTTGGCCACTTTGGTGAAGGTCATCGAAGACCAAGAGACCTTGCTCAATCCCAATGTGGTCAAGGCAGTGCTTGACAAAGACGGCAATGCGCTCTATTTTAGCCGCCATCCGATCCCGTTTGTCCGTGGCACATCACCAGAGTCATGGCTTCAACAAACTGTATTCTATCAACATATTGGCATGTATGCCTATAAGTCCAATACCCTGCGAAGGGTTGCCTCGCTGCTCCCTGGTCAGCTCGAACAAGCCGAGTCGCTCGAACAGCTTCGATGGCTTGAAAACGGATTCCGTATTCGTGTGGCCGTGAGTGACATCCATAGCAGCATCGCCATCGACACCCCTTCGGACCTCAACAAAATTCCCAAAGAATTGCTTCTATGAACCCGATATCGACCGTCATATCAGCCTTGCTTTTTGAACGCGACACCGTCGTGGTGCCTGGACTTGGCATGTTTATCAAACATTATGACGGCGCCAAGGTGAACGTCATCACCAACCATTTCGAGAAACCCTCAACAACGCTCTCCTTCGATCCTCAACAACGTGGCGAGGACGGCATCCTCGTCAAGGCCATGGCAGAAAATAACGGCACTACTGAAGACGAAGCCCAACAGACGTTGAATCAGTTTGTCGCCGACTGTTTTGCCGAACTCAAAAACGGCAAGAAGGTGGAACTGGAGGGTTTGGGGACGCTGAGCATGGATGACAACGGCCAACTCAGCTTCATTCCCGACAACACGGCAAACTTCAACGGAGACGCTTTCGGACTTGGTGATTTCACACCGACACCCGTTTATGACAGCAAGAAAACCAACGAATACAAGCCGAGAACTCATGCGCCCATCGATGATGAGATTGACGCTGAGCGAGATTTCCACCGTCATCGCAGAAGAGCGACGATCTTGACTATCTTGAGCATCCTCTTGGTCATCCCTGCCGTGCTGATCCTGCTTTATTTCCTCGAAATTGTCCATTTCGACTTCAAGATCAAACCTCGACCGGTACAGGTGCCTAAGATTCATTACAAACCTGATTCGGCAGTGTTGGCACAGATGGTGTGTTATTACCCGCTTCCAAGTGCGACTATTGACACTGTTTCCGTTGAAGATGAGCCTGAAGTGGTGGCCGAAGAAGAACCCGTAATGGCCGAAGAAGAGCCCGTGGTGACGACGGAACGGGAACCTGAGATTGTGAGCGTGAAAGAGCCAGTTGTGACGACAGAGAAAGAGCCTGAAAAACCTGTTGTTGAACCGGCCGAGACTTTCCGGATTAATATCATCGGTGGATGTTTCTCGCAGCAAGAGAATGCGGAAAAGTTGGTAAGCCAGATTCGTGAGGAGGGATTTGAAAGGGCTTACGTCCTGGTGCGCGGAAAGATGTATTATGTGAGTTACGGAGGTTATGCAACGCTCGAGGAGGCCAAAGAGGTGCTGGCCAAAGTCAAGGCTGAATCGAACAACAAGGCTTGGATCTTAAACAAATGAACCACCCATGAGTAAGAAAAATAAATTACAGCGATTTGAAGAGAACAAGAGCTTCGATAACTTGTTCCAATATTCGTATGAACGAATCATGAACGAGGGCTTTCCTTTGAAGGGAAAGTGGCATGATGAATTCTTCCACAATGCCAACCCCATCGTGCTGGAGTTGGGCTGTGGCAAAGGCGAATATACGGTGGGTTTGGCACGAGTGCATCCCGAAGTCAACTATATCGGTGTTGATATCAAAGGGGCTAGGATGTGGCGTGGCTTGACCCAAGCCCGTGAGGAAGGACTTCACAACGTGGCGTTTATCAGGGCTCGCATCGATCAGATAGCTCATTTCTTTGCCCCTGGCGAGGTTGATGAGATTTGGGTCACCTTCCCTGACCCCCATCCGGGCGAAGGCGAGCGCAATGCCCGTCATCGTTTAACTTCACCGGAGTTTTTGCAACGCTACCGTGAGTTTGTCAAGCCCGACGGTGTGCTGCATCTCAAGACTGACAGCCCCATCATGTATGAGTTCACCCTTCACGAGGTGGTGGAGAAACAGCAGCTTCCGTTGCTGTATCATACTGACAACCTTTATGCCAATAACGACAACCTTGAAGTCAAGACCATCCGTACCTTTTATGAGCAGATGTGGCTTGACCAGGGGCTGACGATAAAATACATCAAATTCAGAATCAATAAGTAAGAAAGGAGACAGAATTATGTTTACTGACGACAAACAACTTTATATCGCTCACTGTGAGAATGGACCGCTCTATTTGGTGGGTAAGATGGCGAATCGCCATGGATTGATTGCCGGGGCCACCGGAACAGGAAAGACCGTGACGCTGCAAGTGATTGCCGAGTCGTTCAGCCAGGCGGGTGTGCCTTGCTTCATGGCTGACATGAAGGGTGACCTCTCGGGTATCAGCCAGGCGGGAGCGATGAGTGGTTTCATCGAGAAACGTTGCCCTGAGTTTGGCATCACCGACCCTCAGTTCCATGGTTGCCCGACCCGGTTTTTTGATGTGTATGGCGAGCAGGGCCATCCTTTGAGGGCGACCATCTCCGACATGGGCCCCCAGCTGTTGTCGCGTCTTCTTGGACTCAATGAGACCCAGACAGGCATCATGAACATCGTGTTCAAGATTGCTGATGACCGTGGCTTGCTGTTGATCGACATGAAAGACCTTCGCTTGATGCTTGACTACGTGGCCAAGAACGCCAAGGAGTTCACCACTACCTATGGGACTATCACTTCGGTGAGTGTAGGTGCCATCCAACGTGCTTTGTTGGCTTTGGAGGCTGAGGGAGGTGATCTTTTCTTTGGAGAACCTGACTTCGACATCTATGATTTGTTGCAGACCGAGGCGGGCATGGGTGTAATGAACGTGTTGGCCGCCGACAAATTGATGCTGAATCCTAAGCTCTATTCCACCTTCCTGCTGTGGTTGTTGAGCGAGTTGTATTCTCGTTTGCCTGAAGTCGGAGACCTGGAGTTGCCTAAGCTGATCTTCTTCTTCGACGAAGCACACATGCTGTTTAAGGATACTTCGAAAGCCTTGGTTGATAAGATCGAGCAGGTGATTCGATTGGTGCGTTCCAAGGGTGTGGGTGTGTATTTCGTCACCCAGAGTCCCGATGACATTCCGGAGAACATCGCTGGACAGCTTGGAAACCGTATCTTGCATGGTCTCAGGGCCTATACCCCGAAAGAGCAGAAAGCAGTCAGGGCAGCGGCACAGACCTTCCGAACCAATCCGAGTTTCAACACTGAGTCGGCCATCTTGGAGCTGGGTACGGGTGAGGCTTTGGTCTCTTTGCTTGACGAGAAGGGAGCTCCGTGCATCGTAGAACGGGCAAAGATCCTCTTCCCGCTGAGCCAGATCGGTGCCATTACCGATGACCAACGTCACTCGTTGATTCGCAATTCCCGTTTCTACGGCCGTTATGACAAGGCTTTCGACCGTGAAAGTGCCTATGAGGTGTTGGTGGAGCAGCAGAAACGGGAGGAGAAGATTGCCAAGGAAGAAGCTGAAGCCGAGGAGAAACGTAAAGCCAAAGAGGCTAAAGAGAAGGAGAGGGCAAAGGCATCGAGTAGCTCAAGGAAGTCGAGTACGAAGAAATCGACGACCAAGAAAGCCATCGAGAAGACCATCAATACCACTGCCACCACTTTCGGTCGTCAGCTGGGCAATCAGATCTTCCGTTCTATCCTTGGAGGTATCTTCAAAAAATAAGATGAGCTAACGCGCTTCGCGATGAAGGTGGGCTAACGCGCTTTACGATGAAAGTGAGCTAACGCGCTTCGCGATGAAGGTGGGCTAACGCGCTTTACGATGAAAGTGAGCTAACGCGCTTTGCGATGAAAGTGAGCTAATGCGCTTTGCGTCATTGCGAGGAGCGTAGCGACGAAGCAACCCAACCTGAACGGGCTCAGGCCATTGATGGTTCAGGTTGGGTTGCTTCGCTTCGCTCGCAATGACGTACGACGCTAATCCCAATAACACTTGACGCTAATCCCAATAACACTTGACGCTAATCCCAATAACACTTGACGCTAATCGTTGTCAGTGCCGTGGAGCATTGGAACGAATTTGTATTCACCGAACTCTTCTTTGGAGAGTAGTCCGTCGCCTGTCTTGGTGAGGCGTAGCATGGTTTGTCCTTGTCCGTCAGGGTTATCGACGGGGACGACCATTATGCCCCCTGTCTTAAGCTGATTCACCAATGCCTTGGCGATGTCAGGGGCGCCTGCGGTGACGATGATGCGGTCGAAAGGAGCATAGGTGGGCAACCCGTTGAAGCCATCGCCGAGGAAGGTCTTGACGCGGAAGGGTAGGGCCTCAAGAATCTCTTTGGTCTTGAAGTAGAGGTTGCGTTGCCGTTCAATAGAGAACACACGTGCACCCATGGCAGCCAGTACACAGGCCTGGTAGCCTGAGCCTGTGCCAATTTCCAGCACTTTCATGCCTCGCTCCACTTTGAGCAACTCCGTTTGTACGGCCACTGTTCGAGGCTGAGAGATGGTTTGTCCGGAGCCAATAGGGAAGGCTTGGTCGGAATAGGCGATCTCTACAAACGACGAGTCAAGGAACACGTGCCTTGGAACCTCGTTGATTGCTGCGAGGACTTTCTCGTCATGGATGCCTCCGCTGCGCAACAAGTCAACAAGTTGCTTGCGTAAACCTTTGTGCCGGTAGTTGTCTTCGATAGCCATCATAATCGGACACAAAATTACGCTTTTTTTGGCTGACGCTCCTGAACAAATCACTATATTTGCCCAAATTTTAAAGGATATGCTTAAAATTGGAGTTTTGGGTGCCGGTCACCTTGGTAAGATTCACCTCAAATGCATCCAGCAAATCAGCCAGTATGAACTTGTCGGTTTCTATGATCCTGATATGGCTACTGCACAACAGGTAGAAGCAACGGGAGTGCGGTGTTTCGACACGGTGGAAGCATTGATAGAGGCGGTGGACGTGGTTGATATCGTGACGCCTACGGTCCAGCACTTTGCCTGCGCTTCGAAGGCTCTGAATCGCCGCCGTCATGTCTTCATTGAGAAACCCATTGTGGCTACTCCTGAGGAGGCTTCAAGGCTGATTGAACTAGCTGATGCCGCAGGCGTGAAGGTGCAAGTGGGTCATGTGGAACGCTTCAATCCTGCCTTTATCGCTGCTGAACCTTTCATCACCAAGCCCAAGTTCATCGAGGCCCATCGTTTGGCCTTGTTCAATCCCAGAGGTACCGATGTCCCCGTAGTTCTCGACCTGATGGTCCATGACCTTGACATCTTGCTTACCATCATCAATTCGCCTGTAGCCAAGGTGAGTGCTTGTGGAGTCGCTGTTGTCAGCTCAACCCCTGACATCACCAATGCTCGCATCGAATTCGAGAATGGCTCGGTAGCCAACCTTACTGCCAGCCGTATCTCACTAAAGAACATGCGAAAGATGCGGATCTTCCAAGATGATGCCTATATTACGGTCGATTTCCTTGATAAAAAGACCGAGATTATCCGTATCCACGACGAGGAGACCTCGGGTTATCCTTATTCCTTGTCTTTTGATTTGGCCGATGGCGCTACCCGACAGATCACCATGGAACTTCCTGAAATTCATCCCATCAATGCGATTCAGACCGAGTTGGAGAGTTTCTACGATAGCATCATCCACAACACGACCCCAGTGGTCTCCATCCACGATGGCGTCAGGGTTTTGAACCTTGCATACGACATTCTGAGGGCTGCGGATTCTTCTTTGAAAAAAATGGCCCAATAAGACAATATTCATTGTGATGAATCGTTTTTTATAAAAGCGAACGCTTATGACACGACATTTTACGCTGCTTACCCTACTTTCCATCTTGTTTTTCACCTTGCCTTCGTGCAACAATTTCGAAGGCCCACAAACGGTGCCGGCTTATCTCCGTATCGACACGATGCTGTTGAGCTGTGATTATTACACCTACGGAGCCAACACCCATAGTTTCACGGATGCTTGGGTCTATATTGACGCTGACCTCATCGGCACCTTTGAGTTGCCTGCCATGATTCCTGTGCTGGAACAAGGCCCGCATGAGGTGGAGATTCGTCCAGGCATCAAGGTTAACGGCATCGCACAAACCAGAGCCGATTATCCTTTCATTGCCGCTGTGGATTATCCTGACTTGATCCTTGTCCCCGATAGTGTGATCACGTTAAGGCCGGTGTTCAATTACTTGCCTGATGGTGACAACTTTCACGTTCGCTGGATAGAGGATTTCGATGGAGGCTTCGTGTCATTGGAGGCTACCACCTCGAGTGATGTGTCCTTCAACCGTGTCAACGGACCCAAGGCTTGGCATGACCCTGCAGGCATCTATTCGTCCTATTCTGGGCAGTTTGTCCTGACCTCCGACACCTTGGAGTTTCGAGTGGTCACCTCGGAGCAGTTCGAGGATCTTCCCACCACGGGTTCAGCCTGTATGCTAGAGATGGATTACAAATGTTCCGACACCTGCATGATTGGACTCTATTATAAAGACGGAAGCATCTACGACTATCCCTTTTATCGGGTCAATCCCACTTGTGAGTCAGGTGTGGATCCCGACCAGTGGAAAAAAGTCTATATCAATATTGGGCCCTATCTTGTGGAAAACGAACATGCCGAATATTTCAAATTGTATATCTCCTCATGGAATCCGCGCAACGATGGAACGCAGTATTTTTATTTTGACAACCTGAAGTTAATCTATCGCGACCGATGAAACACAAACGCAGACTACCATATCTTTATGGTTTTGTTGACTGGCTGCTCTCGGCCGTGTCATGGACATTGTTCTATTATTTCAGAAAGACCTATGAAGTCCCCAACGTGAACACCTGGCAGCGTTTTGGCTTGGCTTTCCATGATCAAAGTTTCTGGGTCGCTGTTGCCATCATTCCTGTTTGTTGGGTGGTGCTGTATGGCATCACGGGGGCTTACCAGAGTGTGTATTCAAAGTCGCGTTTAAAGGAGCTTTCGCAGACCTTCTTCATTACCTTGTTGGGGGTCACGGTGTTGTTTTTTGTGGCCATTCTCGACGATCAGATCTTCACCTACAAGATGTATTATCAGTCGTTCATCACCCTCTTTGTCTTGCAGTTTGGCTTGACCTATATCGGTCGTCTGATCATCACCAGTTGGGTCAAGCATGGGGTTCACACGGGCCGGATCTGCTTCAATACCTTGATCGTTGGCAGCAATGACAATGCTGTGGCAATATACAAGGAGGTCACCGAGCAGGAAAAGCCTACTGGGCAGCGTTTTATTGGTTTTGTCAACGTTTACGACAAGAACACTTACAGGTTGAGCGAATATCTGCCCCATTTGGGTTCGGTGAGTGATTTGGTAGAGATTATCCGCGCCAATGATGTGGAGGAGGTGATCATCGCCATAGAGCGATCGGAGAAGGATTGCATGAACATTATCCTTCCGGTGATGAACCAGACGGATGCCGAGGTTGAGATCATCCCTGAGATGCAGGATTTGGTGTTTGGTAACGTGAAGCAGTCGGCCATTTGGCGTACGCCTTTGGTGCAGGTGAGTCCTGAGCTGATGCCGATTTGGCAACGAGTGCTCAAACGCATCTTCGACATCGTGGTGTCGTTGTTGGTTTTGGTGGTGTTGTCGCCGGTGTATTTGATCACTGCCATCATTGTCAAGGCCACATCACCCGGACCGGTGTTTTACGTACAGGAACGCATTGGCAAAAACGGCAGGCCTTTCAAGATGGCGAAGTTCCGCAGTATGCGGGTGGATGCTGAGGCTGACTGCACTCCGCAACTCTCCAGTGACGATGACCCACGCATCACCAAGTTTGGCAAGTTCATGCGCAAGGTGCGTTTGGATGAGATTCCGCAGTTTTGGACTGTGTTGAAGGGGGATATGTCGATAGTTGGATATCGTCCCGAGCGTCAATATTATATCGATCAAATCATGGAGCGCGCTCCTTATTACAGCATGTTGCTGTTGGTCAAGCCGGGCATTACCAGCTGGGGAGAAGTCAAGTTTGGTTATGCGGAGAATGTGGATGAGATGATCGAGCGTTTGAAGTACGACATTCTATATATCGAGAATGTGAGTATCAGTTTGGATTTGAAGATCTTGATTTACACGGTCCTCATCGTCATCCAAGGTCGTGGCAAGTAAGCTTAGATTTGTCCCCGTTCTAGGAGGGTGACGATGGTTTCGATTTCGTCGTCTTCGGGATTGGCTTGCGGGTTGTATTCGGATTTGAGGTTGTAGCCCCAGATGCGGGCGAAGCCTTGATAGAAGAAGGCTCTGAGACGGCCTCTCAGTTCGCGGACGACTTGATAGGAGGTGCTGCCTGTCTCGCGGTCGATGAGGCGGATGAGGATGGCACCTTGAGAGAAGGTGAGTTTCTTGAGTTCCTCAGTGTATTGTGTGGCGATTTGGTCTTCGGCTTCTTTCATCAGTCGGCGGCGTTCGGAATCGCTTTTGGCGTCGGCCAGCATGAGGTCGAACTCTTTCATTTTGTCGCCAGCGAGTTTGGCGTAAGGATAGACCTTTCTGACGTTGCTGACGAGGCGTCGGCCTTGGCGGGTGCCGGTAATCTCATAGTAACGGCTCATAAGGTCGATATCGACTTCGGGGAGATAGACATAGAGCAAGGTGTCGCGACCGTCGATGCGTCCATAGACGACGTTGAGGTTTTGCATATCGGAAGGGGTGTCTTTTTGGACCACCTCTTTAGAAGGCATGGCTTTCTTGACGAAATGAAATTTCTTGGTGCTGGTTTGGCTGAATGCTGTCGTGACGGCCATCATCAGGATGGCGAGAAAAATCTTCTTCATTTCTTGAATTTTTAAGTCCAAAAAATGAGTATAGCAACTATTGTGCCAGTTTCTTGTCCTTGGATATTTTCTCTTCGGCGTAGGCCTTGTCGATATGGAGTTTGCCGGTTTTGTTTTCGGAGGGCATCTCGAACATGGCGTCGTTGAGGATGCTTTCCATGATGGACCTAAGGCCACGGGCGCCGAGTTTGAATTCGATGGCTTTCTGCACCACGAAGTCGAGCACCTCGTCGTCGATGATGAGCTGGATGCCGTCCATGGCGAAGAGTTTGGTGAACTGTTTCACGAGGGCGTTTTTCGGCTCGGTGAGGATGCGCTTGAGGGCGGTGGCGTCGAGAGGGTTGAGATAAGTGATGATGGGCATACGGCCGACGATCTCAGGGATGAGACCGAACTTCTTGAGGTCGGCGGGAGCGATATACTTCAGCATGTTGCTTTTGTCGATCTCTTTGTCCGTGCCGGTGCTATATCCGATGACGTTGGTGCTTTTGCGTGCAGCGATGATGCGTTCGATGCCGTCGAAGGCGCCTCCAGCGATGAAGAGGATGTCCTTGGTGTTGATGGCAATCATCTTCTGTTCAGGATGTTTGCGACCGCCTTGGGGTGGCACGTTGGAGATGGTGCCTTCGAGGAGTTTCAGCAAGGCTTGTTGCACGCCTTCACCCGACACGTCGCGGGTGATGCTGGGGTTGTCGCTTTTGCGTGCGATTTTGTCGAGTTCGTCGATGAAGACGATGCCGTGTTCGGCGGCTTTCACGTCGTAGTTGGCGGCTTGCAGCAGTTTCACCAGGATGTTCTCCACGTCTTCGCCCACATAGCCTGCTTCGGTGAGCACGGTGGCATCGGCGATGGCAAAGGGCACGTTGAGCATCTTGGCTATGGTGCGGGCGAGCAGGGTCTTGCCCGTGCCGGTCTCGCCAACGAGGATCATGTTAGACTTCTCTATCTCCACCTCGTCATCCTGCACCTTTTGGTTGATGCGTTTGTAGTGGTTATAGACGGCCACGGCGAGGGTTCGTTTGGCATCGTCTTGGCCGATGACATATTGGTCGAGGAAGTCTTTGATTTCTTTGGGCTTATGCAACGCAAAGTCAGGCGAATGAAACGTTGATTTCTCGCCTGACACTGCGTGGATGTTTTGTACCAGTTGATAGGCTTGTTCGACACAATCCGGGCAGATGTAGGAGTCCACACCCTGGATCAAGCCTCCAGCCTGTTCTTCGGTGCGTCCGCAGAAAGAGCAGCGAATGGTTTTCTTACTTGCCATCGGGTTTCTTTCTGATGAGCACTTCGTCGATCATGCCATACTCTTTGGCTTCTTGGGCGGTCATCCAATAGTCGCGGTCGGAATCGGCCCACACCTTGTCGTAAGGTTGTCCGGAATGGAGTGAGATGATCTCGTAGAGTTCCTTTTTGAGTTTTTGGATTTCGCGAGCAGTGATCTCGATTTCGGTGGCTTGGCCTTCCACTCCACCCATGGGTTGGTGGATCATGATGCGTGAATGGGGCAGGGCAGAGCGTTTGCCTGGGGTGCCGGCACACATCAGCACAGCGGCCATGGAAGCGGCCATTCCAGTGCAGATCGTCGCCACGTCAGGACCGATATATTGCATGGTGTCATAGATTCCCAGCCCGGCATAGACGCTACCTCCAGGGGAGTTCAAGTAGATCTGGATGTCGCGTTGACGGTCGGTTGACTCAAGGAAGAGCAGCTGGGCTTGGATGACGTTGGCAACATAGTCGTCGATGGCGGTGCCAAGGAAGATGATGCGGTCCATCATCAGTCGAGAGAAGACGTCCATTTGGGCGACGTTGAGTTGGCGTTCCTCGATGACGGTGGGGGAAATGTAACCACCGCCAGCATTGTTGATTTGAGAGATGTATTTCTCAAGTCCCAAAGGATTGATGCCTAAGTGCTTGGTGGCGTATTTCTGGAATTCGTTCATGATTTCTTGTTTTCTTCTTCAAGTTGTTTGACAAATTCGTCGTAAGTCTTGTCAGTATAGTTGATCTTCACCTTGGTCTTAAGGAACTGGGTGATCTTGATATCGGCGAGTTGGTTTTTGACGTTGTTGACTTGTTCCTCGTTCTTAAGGTAACTCTCGACAATCTTGTCGATGCGTCCTTTCATGTCATCGTCCATGGTATTGTAGTCGAGTCCGGGGAAGATTTGGCTGCGGATGAAGGCGTTGACTTCCTCGTCTTTGATGGCGAGATCCATGTTGTCTTTCACGATGCGGTCTTCGATGAGTTGCCATTGGAGGCCTTTCTTGTAGTTGGTCTCGTAGTTCTTTTCTACGTCTTCGGCGCTGAGTCTGCCTTGGTTGTTTTCGGTGATCCAGCGTTTAAGGAACTCGTCGGGCAGGTTGAACGGGGTGTTGTCGATGAGGCCGTCGATCATCTTGGTGAGGAGGATGCGGTCAGTCTCACTGGTGTATTGTTTTTCCATCTCTTCTTTGACGGCAGCGCGGAAGGCATCGAGGTCCTTGATCTCCTGGTTGGGGAAGATCTTCTTGAAGAGTTCCTCGTTGAGTTCGGGCTTCTCTTCGCGGCGGATGTCGTCGATGATGATGTTATAGTCGCTGTCGGCCGGGGCGTCGTTGCCGAGCATCTGTGCAGCTTTTTCAGCGGTGAGGATGTTGGCGAAGTTGACGATAAACTCAGAGCCGGCTTCTTTACCGATGAAACGTTTTTTGTTGGTCTTCGTGCGGATGTCCTTCATGGAGAGCATCACATACTCTTTTTGGAAGCCATCTTCGAGTTCCTTGCCGTCTTCGGCTTCACGCACCTTGAGTTCGAGGATGTCGTCTTCGCCGACGGTCTCGGGGTGGGTGACGTTGGGGTTGCGTTCGACGATCTCATTGATGGTCTTGTCGATGGCGGCATCGTCAGCGATGACGTGGGTGAAATCGATGTTGACCTTGGAGTAATCGATGTTGATATCGGGGCGCAAGGCGGCTTCGAAGAAGAAGTCGAGGGAGTCCTGATTGTCGAAATCAAGTGGTTGTTGATGGTCGGGATCGCTGAGCGGGTAGCCGATGAGGTCGAGATTGTTCTCAAGGATGTAGTTGTTGAGGGTCTCAGAGACAAGGCTGTTGAGCACCTCTATGGTGGCTTGGGTGCCGTACATCTTCTTGATCATGCCGAAAGGCACCATGCCTGGGCGGAATCCCGGGACGTTGGCTTTCTTCTGGAGCTTGTTGAGCTCTTTCTTGACCTGTGGTTCGTAGTCGTCCTTGACCACGTTGATTTGGATGGAGATCAGTTGTTCTCCCTTGTTGCTTTGTGTTGTGTTCATTATAAGGTGTTACTGTTTGATGACCGTGTTCAGTCGTTGGATTTGTTGTATATTGCAGCGACCAGTGCGGATGAAGGGACTCGAACCCTTACCCCTTTCGGAACTAGATCCTAAGTCTAGCGCGTCTACCAATTCCGCCACACCCGCGTATAGGTCGGTTAAGAGCCTGCAAAGTTACGTTTTTTTTGTTTGCCAGCACCTATTATTAATTGAAAAATGAAGATTTTACTCTGAAAGCAATATCCATGCGGGTTTTGCGTTATATAGATTGTGTTTATGAAAAAGCATGGATCGATAGGTTTTTGGTTTGCCTTGCTGTTTTTTATGAATGTCAGGGCGTTGGCACAGTCTGTGCCAGGTGTAGTGGACAACTATTCGGGTTCTGCGTCGGCCTGGCTTAATCCATCGAACATCGCTACCACTTTTGTGCATGATGACCTTGGGTTGATGTCGCTGTCGTTCGATTTGGACAACAACTTCGCCTATTTGCCGCCTCGTACCTTTTGGCCATCGTTGCGAGGACTGATGACAGAAGGCGGCGACTGGGCAAAATTTGAAGGGATACAGCCGGATATGACCTATTATTATAAGTATCCCAACGATAAGGACAGCCGTAACGCTTACCAGTCCTTGGAATTGGCCTTGCCTTCGTTGATGATGACCTTCGGTCAAAACCATTCCATCGCGTTTTCGTTGAAAACCAGGATGTACACTTCCGTGACGAGGATGCCTTGGGAGATCCCGGTGCTAATTACCGAAACACTTGCCTACGACAGCTTGCAAAACCAGCCTTATGTCTCCGAAGGGATGCGCTTTTCTACGATGGCTTGGACAGAGGTTAATCTGAGTTATGCTACCACGGTGTTCGACTATGGTGACGTGAAGATGGATGCGGGTGTGACCGGCAAGTTTCTCAATGCAATGGCGGGAGCTGCTCTGAACATCAATGCTCTGGACTATTTGGTGCTTGATGAGGACAACCTCTATTTCAACCATCTTGATGCGGAAGCGAATCTCGCCCTGCCCTTGTCTTATGGCACCTCGTTTCAAAATGTGGACAGTCTGATCACTCTAACCGACCCGTTTTTCCGAGGACGGGGTCTAGGCGTTGATCTGGGTTTTACGTTGACAAACAAGCGAAATTCAATGCTTCGACCTTCAAAGCGGTCGGCGTGTGATGACCAACCGACGCGTTATTTCTGGCGTCTCGGCGTGTCGTTGATTGACCTGGGCAAGGTCGGGTTCCGCAAGAACTTGCTTGGAGGTCACCTGTCGGGGCGCGACTTTCAGGTCTATATTCCTGCGTTTGATCATGTCACGTCGATCAATGCTGCAACTGAGTTGATGGAGTCATTAGCTGGAGCCACTGAACCTGTTTTTGCCGAAGAACAACAGTTCAGCATAGGCTTGCCCACCGCTTTGAGTGTGCAGTTCGATGCCAACGTGTATGACGATTTCTATATCAATGCGACATGGGTGCAGCCTGTGTCTCGTTGGTTTTATGATGCTGCGGTGGAAAGGGAACCCTTGCTGAGTGTGACCCCCCGATATGAGACCAGCCTGGTGGGTGTGATGCTTCCCATGACCTTATATAATTACAGTTATGTCACGGCAGGTGTTTTCGTGAGGGTGGGCCCCTTGACCTTGGGTACCAACGACTTGATTTCGTTGACTGGTCTGGGCAAGACCCGCAATATTGACTTTATGATGTCGATTCGCTTGAAGCTCGACCGAGGCGATTGCCTCTTCGATCCCCTTTATGATGCGTGTGGGACCCGTTATCGCAGGAGAGGGAGATAAAAAAATCGGCAAGTCTTAAGACTTGCCGATGCTTTTGCTTGAGGGTGGAGTGTGGGACTCGAACCCACGACCCACGGAACCACAATCCGGTACTCTAACCAACTGAGCTAAATCCACCATCTGTGTTTGCGGGTGCAAAGTTACAACTTTTTTCAAATACCGCAAGAGTTTTTTCAAAAAAATCTATCTTTGCAGCATGAGAGCGAAGAATGAGTCACAGTCACCAAGCGCATTGGCTTGGCAAAAGTTTCGGCGCAACGGGCTGGGAATGACCGCGTTGGGGTTTATCCTGCTCGTCGCATTGCTCGCCATCTTCGCTTATTACATCATCCCCGACCCAACGCCTCACGCTAACCGGCAATTACTGGAACTCAGCACTCAAAAGCCTGGGTTCGAGGTGGATATGCTCATGGTGCCCAAAGAAGTGCCTTCCAAGCCGACCGGTCCCATCCACCGGTTGCTTTATGGTGTTCCTGATGATTGCACGTATATTCCTTGCGACAGCCTGCACGTTTTTGCTGATCGCACCGAGGTGTTTCTGTTCAACCCCGAAGCCGAAGGCCAAGTGCGTGTCCAAGAGGTGAGTAATGCGGAGCTGGTCCCCGGGCGTTGGTTCAGCTCCGATGAGGAGGCTCGAGTCTATGTCAAGAGCAAATGTGTCAAGCATCAGAAGTTTCTCCTTGGAACCGATCAGTTTGGGCGCGACTTTCTGAGCCGACTCGTGTTGGGAAGCCGGATCAGCCTTTCGGTGGGATTCATCGCTGTGGCGTTGAGCTTGATCATCGGCATCTTCATCGGTAGTCTCGGTGGTTTCTTCCGAGGCAAAGTTGACGATGTGGTGGTATGGCTCATCAACGTGGTTTGGTCCATCCCCACCTTGCTTTTGGTTATCGCCATCACCTTCGCCTTGGGCAAAGGCATCACCCAAGTGTTTATCGCGGTCGGATTGACCATGTGGGTCGAGGTGGCCCGCATCGTCCGTGGACAGATCTTTTCGGTGCGTGAGATGACCTATGTGGAAGCGGGCAAAGCTTTGGGCTTTAAGGATGTGCGAATCATCATGAGGCATATCCTGCCCAACATTCTCAACCCCATTATCGTGATTTCTGCTTCCAATTTTGCTTCGGCCATCCTCCTTGAGGCAGGTTTGAGTTTCCTCGGCATCGGTGTGCAGCCGCCCATGCCGTCTTGGGGAAGCATGATCAAGGAGAACTACGCTTTCATTATTCTCGATGCCGCTTATCTCGCCATCTTGCCTGGCGTCGCCATCATGCTGCTGGTGTTGGCTTTCATGTTGATGGGGAATGCACTTCGGTCGGCGATTGACAACAAGAATTGAGAGATTAGAGTTGAGAGATGAGAGGTTTTTTTGTAACTTTGCACGATTTTTATAACTATGGCAAGGATAATGGCTATCGACTTGGGGCGAAAACGCTGTGGCGTGGCAGTTACTGACCCGCTTCAGATTATCGCTAATGGACTGACCACCGTTGAAAGCGGCAAGTTGGCCGATTGGGTCGTTGACTATGTGAGCAAGGAACCAGTGGAGACCATCGTCATTGGAGAACCAAAGGACATGCACAACAATCCCTCGGATTGTTCAAAATACATCGAGCCTTTGGTGAACCGCCTGCGTAAGTTGTTGCCCGAAATGAAGATCGTTCGTTACGATGAGCGATTCACTTCAGTGATGGCCCATCAAACCATGCTTGACGCTGGCTTGAAGAAGAAACAACGTCAGGACAAAGCCCTGGTGGACACCATCGCTGCCACAATCTTGCTCCAATCCTATATGGATAGCCTCAAAAATAGCTTTTTATAACTGACCAACTGATTAACTGAACAACTGACAACTAAAATGATATTACCAATAGTTGCATACGGTCACCCAGTGTTGAAGGCGGTGGCCAAAGAGATTGACAAGGATTATCCCGAGTTGGAGAAGCTGATTGCCGACATGTGGGAGACCTTGGCACATTCCGAGGGCGTGGGACTTGCCGCGCCGCAGGTGAACCATTCCATCCGTTTGTTCTTGGTGGACGCTCGTCCGTTCTATCCCGACTATCCTGATGCCAAGGACTTCTACCAGGTCTTCATCAACGCTCAGCTGATGGATACTTTCGGCGAGGAAGTTCCTTTCAAGGAAGGGTGCCTGAGCCTTCCGGGAATCTATGAAGAGGTGATGCGTCACGATGGCATTCGTTTGCGTTACCAAGATGAACATTTCGAGGTGCATGAAGAAGAGTTTACGGGCATCCGCTCGCGCATTATCCAGCATGAGTACGACCATTTGGAAGGTCATGTCCATGTGGACCGCATCGCGCCTCTGCGAAAGACCCTGCTTCAAGGCAAGCTGCGTGCCATCTCTGAAGGGAAATGCGATGCCGACTATCGGATGATTTTCCCGAAGAAAAAAATCAGAAGATGAGGATGGTTGAGAACTGAGAATTGAGAGTTGAGAGGTGTATTATTAAGCTAATGTAATAAGATGAGAAAGAAAGTTTTTATAATAATCGCTGCTGTGATGGTTATTGCGGCAGCATGCAACCGAGTGGTGAAAACTACTGAAGAAGACGTAAAAAAGGCTGAGACAGCCTTGTTTAATGACAACCTTACCACCAATGCTGAGGCTGTGCCTTCGGCGATAGAGGTCTTCAGCAAATATGCCGAAGAGAACCCCGATGCCGCTAATGCCTCAGAATATCTCTTCAAGGCTTTCGAGGTGGCCGTCAACACCAAGCAAGACCCGAAGCAGTCGATTGAGTTGGCTGAGCGTTTCCTGAAGGCTTATCCGAAGTCCGACAAGGCCCCGGTTGCCTTGTTCATGTTGGCTTCGTTTGTTTATGAGGACCAGCTCGGCGATTTGGATCAGGCCCGTGCCGCCTATCAGCGTGTCGTTGACGAGTATCCGGAGAGTCCGTTTGCCAATGATGCTGAGGTTTCCATCCAGCACTTGGGTATGACACCTGAAGAGCTGATCAAAATGTTTGAATCCCAACAAGGCGAGTGAAAGGCTGAAAAAAACAAATAAAAAGCAGCCAAAACTGATTTTTTTTTGTATCTTTGCAGCCGCTTACGTGGAAAGATTTGTTTTGATTGCAACCACACGAAAAAATGCTAAACCAATGCTTTTTCCGATTTTTTTCAATCACACTTCTTCCCGCAAATTTTTAATTAACAGTTAAACAATTTGTTATGGGTTATTATTTCACTTCAGAATCCGTCTCCGAAGGTCATCCTGACAAAGTGAGCGACCAGATTTCGGATGCCGTATTGGATGAGATTCTTCGTTATGATCCAAGCTCAAAGGTAGCTTGTGAGACACTAGTTACCACTGGCCTCGTTGTCGTTGCCGGTGAGATCCGTACTAACGCCTACGTCGAGATTCAAGACATTGCCCGTCGGGTCATCGACCGTATTGGCTACAACAAATCAGAATACCAATTCGATGCTCAGTCGTGTGGTGTTCTTTCGGCACTTCATGGCCAGTCGAACGACATTTACATGGGTGTTGGCCGACAGAACCCTGAAGACCAGGGTGCTGGTGACCAAGGCATGATGTTCGGCTTTGCCTGCAAGGAAACTGACAACTACATGCCCTTGACCATCGACCTCTCGCATCTGTTGCTTCGCGAGTTGGCTGCCATCCGTCACGAGGGCAAGCAGATGAAATACCTCCGTCCTGATGCAAAGTCGCAAGTGACGGTGGAGTATGAGGAAGGATGGAAGCCGATCCGTATTGACACCATCGTTATCAGCACGCAGCACGACGAGTTTATCAAGCCTGTCGATGACAGCGTGGAAGCCCAACGCGAGGCTGACGAGCGCATGGTGGATAAGATAGAGGCTGATGTACTCAACATTCTGATTCCTCGAGTGAAGCGCAAGTTGCCTGCCAAGCTGCGCAAGCTCTTTGGTGAAGGCATGAAGATTTTCGTCAATCCTACGGGCAAGTTTGTCATCGGTGGGCCTCATGGCGACACGGGTCTCACGGGTCGTAAGATTATCGTTGACACCTATGGTGGTCGCGGTGCCCATGGTGGCGGTGCTTTCTCGGGCAAGGACAGTTCCAAGGTGGATCGTTCTGCTGCCTATGCGGCGCGTCATATCGCCAAGAATCTGGTAGCTGCCGGAGTGTGCGACCAAGTGCTGGTGCAGATTGCCTATGCCATTGGCGTGGCTGAACCGGTGGGTTTCTATGTCAATACCAACGGCACTGTCCGTGTCAAGGATGCTCATGGAAAACCCTTGGCTGACGAAGTCATCGCTGAGAAGATCCGTCAGGTCATCGACCTCAGGCCTTACGCCATCGTGAAGCGTTTCGGACTGACCAATCCCATCTTTGAAGATACGGCTTCGTACGGGCATTTCGGACGCCAACCTGAGACTCGCAAGGTCGAGGTCTATTATGAGGACAAAGACACCTTCCGCGAAGGCGGTAAGATCTTCAAGAATGTGGAGTTCTTTGGATGGGAGAAGCTTGACCTTGTTGATGAGATCAAAGCGTTGTTCCGCTGATAAAAGGTTTATTACCGAGTAAATTTTTGGAAGGCCTCTTCGATGGAGAGGTCTTCTTTTTGTAGGGTTTTGATGATGAGGTTGTGTTCGACGGACCACTTCATGAGGTTGGCACGGATGTCGGCGTCGCCTTCGGGTTCGAGGATCCAGTGATTGTCCTTGACACGTTTCACCTTGCACACCTGAGGGATGCTGAGCAGTAGTTGTTGCGTCACCTCGTTCTCAAACTCCACGATGACGACATTGCTTGCCGAGTTTTCTTGTTTGAGGTTCTCTATTTTGTCGTCAGCGACCACCACACCTTTATTAATAATAATGGCGCGTTGGCAGATGGCTTCCACTTCCTGCATGATATGGGTGGAGAGGAGGACGGTTTTCTCTTTGCCGAGTTCGGAGATGAGGTTGCGGATGTCGATAAGTTGGTTGGGGTCGAGACCGGAGGTGGGCTCGTCGAGGATGAGCACTTGTGGGTTGTGCATCATGGCTTGGGCGAGTCCGACACGCTGGCGGTAGCCTTTGGAGAGGGCGCCGATTTTTTTGTGGGCTTCGGGGCCGAGTCCGGTGACTTCGACCATGGTTTCGATGCGTTTGCGGGCGGTGTCGCCTTTGAGTTGATGGATTCCGGCCACGAAGTCGAGATACTCGCGCACGTACATGTCGAGATAGAGTGGATTATGTTCGGGGAGGTACCCCACGATGCGCTTGACTTCCATGGATTGTTCCATGACGTCGAATCCGTTGACGCTGGCGGTGCCTGAGGTGGGTGGGATGAAGCAGGTGATGATTTTCATGAGGGTTGACTTACCTGCGCCATTGGGGCCGAGTAGGCCTACGATGCCTTTGTCGATGTTGAGTGTGACGTCGTTAAGGGCCAGTTGTTCACCGTATTGTTTGGTGATATGTTGGATCTCGATGGACATTTTTTTTCATTTTCCGTGCAAAGGTATTAAAAATATTCGTACCTTTGCGCCCTCGTTAGTAAAAACTGTTCTATCTATTTTCCTCGATTTAGATAAACACAAAGAAAGAAATGAATACATTAAGTTACAAAACTGTAAGTGTCAACAAGGAACATGCCGACAAGAAGTGGTATGTCATTGACGCTGAAGGCCAGATCCTCGGACGTTTTGCTTCTGAGGTCGCCATGATTTTGCGCGGCAAGCGCAAGCCAAGCTTCACTCCCCACAGCGACTGTGGTGACAATGTGATCATCATCAACGCGGAGAAGATCCGTCTCACGGGTAACAAGATGGACGAGAAGTACTATGTCCACTACACGGGTTATCCGGGTGGCCAGCGTTTCCGCAACGTCAAGGAGCAGCTCAACAGAAAGCCTGAGGCTGTCCTCGAGCACGCCATCAAGGGCATGCTTCCCAAGACGAAGCTGGGCAACGCCATCTATCACAACCTCTATGTGTATGCTGGTTCAGAGCATCCGCATCAGGCACAGCAACCCACCGAACTTAAAATTAACACTATTAAGAAATAATCATGGAAGTAATCAACGCTTTAGGTAGAAGAAAGACCGCCGTCGCCCGCATCTACATGAAGGTCGGCAATGGCAACATTACGGTGAACAAGCGCGACTACAAGGAGTACTTTCCGACGAGCATCCTCCACTATGTGGTTGAACAGCCTTTGATGCTTACCGACAACCTCGGCAAGTTCGACATCAAGGTGAACCTCGATGGTGGTGGTATCAACGGCCAAGCCGAGGCTCTGCGTCTGGCAATCAGCCGCGCCCTCTGCGAGATTGACCCCGAGTATCGTCCTACCCTGAAAGCCAAAGGTTTGATGCGCCGCGACCCACGTATGGTCGAGCGTAAGAAACCCGGTCAGCCAGGTGCCCGTAAGAAGTTCCAATTCAGCAAACGTTAAGCTATTCGAAGCCGAGCGATTTTGTTTAGTATCCAAATTGCTGAGATTTTTCTTTGGGAAAACTACTCAGTGATTGTATTTAGCGAATGTAAACATTAAAAAGAAAACTCATGACACAAGTAACTTTTGAAGAATTATTGGATGCCGGTTGTCATTTCGGCCATCTGAAGAGAAAGTGGAATCCCGCCATGGCTCCTTATATTTTCATGGAGCGCAATGGCATCCACATCATCGACCTTTACAAGACCCAAGCTAAGATTGACGAGGCCGCCGCTGCTGTCAGCCAACTCGCCAAGTCGGGCAAAAAGATCCTTTTCGTCGCCACCAAGAAACAAGCCAAGGACGTCGTCTCTGAGCTCGTCACCAAAGTCAACATGCCTTACGTCACCGAGCGTTGGCCTGGCGGTATGCTGACCAACTTCACCACCATCCGCAAGGCTGTCCGTAAGATGTCAAACATCGACAAGCTGATGGTGAGCGAGTCCTATAAGAGCCTCTCCAAGCGCGAAAAGCTGCAGATCGAACGTGAACGCGAGAAACTCGAGAAGAACCTCGGTTCCATCAGCGACCTGAGCCGTCTGCCCTCCGCCGTGTTCGTCGTTGACATCATGAAGGAGCACATCGCCGTCGCCGAAGCCCGCAAGCTTAACATCCCGGTCTTCGCCATCGTTGACACCAACACCAATCCTAACCTGGTTGACTTCCCCATCCCAGCTAACGACGACGCCTCCAAGTCCATCGCCCTCATCGTGGGTAAGATGGTCGATGCTATCGAAGAAGGCCTCAACGAACGTAAACTCAACAAGGAGAACAACGTCGAGGAACCTGAAGAGGTCGTCGAAGAAGTCGCCGAAGATACCGAGGAAGAAGAGAACAAGGACGAACGCAGACCTCGCGCCAACCGTCGCCCTCGTAAACCTGTCGCTAAGAAATAACCTTTTAGAACAACAACAACTATGAATATTACCGCTTCTCAAGTTAATGAACTGAGACAAATGACCGGCGCCGGCATGATGGACTGCAAGAAGGCCCTCGTGGAAACCGACGGTGACATCCAGGCCGCTATCGATATCCTTCGCAAGAAGGGTATGGCCAAAGCCGCCAAACGCGCCGACCGTAACGCTTCCGAAGGTTGCGTCATCTCCAAGAGCACCGACGACCATACCTATGCCGCCGTCATCATGGTGAACTGCGAGACCGACTTCGTGGCTAACAACGCCGATTTCGTGAAGTTCACGAAAGACGTCCTTGACATGGCTGTTGCCAAACGCGTCAAGAACATCGACGAACTCAAAGCCATGGAACTCAACGGCCAGACCGTCGAAGCCCTCGTCGCCAACCAAAGCGCCGTCACCGGTGAAAAGACCGAACTCGGTGCCTTCAAAGTGCTCGAAGGTGCTTACGTGGCCAACTACAACCACCCTGGCAACCGCCTCGCCACTATCGTTGAGATGAACAAGAATTTCAATGGTATCGACGAAGTGAGCCATGAAGTGGCTATGCACGTCGCCGCCATGAACCCCATGGCCGTCAGCGAAGACTCCATCTCCCAAGAGGTGAAAGACCGTGAGCTGGCTGTCGCCGTTGACAAGACCAAGCAAGAGCTGATCGACAAGGAGATTGAGAAAGCCCTCCGTAAGGCTGGTATCAACCCCGCTCACGTTGACAGCGAAGATCACATGGCCTCCAACATGGGTAAAGGCTGGATCACTGAAGAACAAGTCAACATGGCTCGCGAAATCAAGGCTAACGTTCCTGGTACCGTGAAACTCAACGACGGCATGATCCAAAACATCGCCAAGGGTCGTCTGGGTAAGTTCTTCAAAGAGAACTGCCTCCTCAACCAGGTCTCTCTGGTTGCCGATCCTAAGACTGTTGGTCAGTACATCATGGATGCCGACAAGGAAGCTACGGTGGTCAATTTTGTCCGCATTAAATTGGGTGAATAATTCCTATTCACAGTAAGCTTAAAAACGAAAGGATGGCCCTCGGGTCATCCTTTTTCATTGGTAGCTACGGAATAGGCATAGCGCTTCCCGACGTTGACCCAAGTGTTGACCAAAGCATCGCCCTGTAGCAACTCATGGAGCTGATGGCGCAAGATGCCGGTGCCATGAAGTTTGAAGACCGCCTCCTTTTTGGTCCAATATTCAGTGAAGCAACGTATGGGGTCTCCGCTCTCACTGATGATGTGTTGCTCTTCCTCATTCATGGTGTGGCGTAACAGACTCTCACTGGCTTTGCGGTAACTTTCGATGTCAATGCCTACTGGATGGTCGGCCACGACAACAGCGATACCGCTCTTGCAGTGGCTGATGTTGAAATGGATATCAGGATAACCCTTCAAGAAAGGCTTTCCATGTTCGTTTCTCTCAAAAACAAAAGGATGGGTGAGCCCTAACTCTTCGAGCATCTGGCGAAGCATGACATAAGATTGGAGACAGGTGAACTGGCCGAAAAGGTGCTTGTAGCGAAGACTCTCCTCACGTCGTTGTTCGGAAACCATCGGCAAAAGGTCTCTCACCTTCTCCAACGTCATTTGGTCCATGTCGTCAAACACCCTGATTTCCATTTTTATATTTTCACCTTTCACCTTTCATCTTTCAACTCTTCAAAGCTTCCGCTCCGCCCACAATGTCGATCAATTCGTTGGTGATGACATTTTGTCGGGCTTTGTTGTATTGTATCTTTAGGTCTTGGAGCAAAGCGTTGGCGTTGTCGGAGGCGATATGCATGGCGGTCATTCGTGCACCGTGTTCGGCAGTGAGGGCATCGAGCATAATGGAATAGAATTTTGTGCGTATTACCTTGGGAACCAATGCGTTAATAAATTCTTCTTTGGAGGGTTCCACCAGATAATCGTAGCTCTTTCCTGGTTCCAGGGTGTCGGTAGCCAAGGGCAGCACGGTCTCGCAGGTTGGTGTTTGCACACCGGTGTTTTTAAAATGGTTGTAAACCATCACCACGCGGTCGATGCGATGGTCGAGGAAATGTTGTACCAGTCGGTCGCTGATCTCGGCAGCCTTGTCAAAGCTGAGGATTTCAGCGAGGCCTTCATTGGCCTCAGTGGGTTTCAAGCCTATCTTTTTGGCATAGTCGTTGAGTTTCTTGCCGAACAGATAAGTGTCGATATTGTCGGCGCCTATTAGGGTGAGGTATTCGTCGTAAGTCTGCTTGAAGTGTTTGTTGACGTTGGAGTTATACACGCCGCAGAGTCCGCTGCTCGAGGCGAAGGCAAGGATGGCGACCCGTTTCACTTCGCGTGACTCGGCCAATGGGATGTTCACCTTTTCTTCCAGTGAGCTAAGGTAGTTCGACAGGGCTTCGGAGAGCTTGTTGCGGTAGGGCAGGAAGTTTGTGGTGATACCTTCTGACTTTTTCAGCTTGGCGGCGGCCACCATCTTCATGGCATTGGTGATCTTCTCCGTCGAGGCGACGGAATTGATGCGGGCTCGTATTTCCTTGAGGTTGGGCATGGGTAGTAATTTAGAATTTTGAATTTAGAATTTAGAGGGTGTTGAATCAAACTCTCTAAATTCTAAATTAATAATTCTTAATTAATAATTCGCATTCTTCTTTGAGGATGGTTTTAATATCATCGTTGATGGTGCCTTGCTTAAGCTGTTCGAGGATATCCTTATGTTTGATTTCGAGGATGTTGATGAACTGTTTCTCAAACTCGTGGACTTTGTCGATGGGGACTTTGCTCAGGAGTCCGTTGGTACCACAGAAGATAATGGCTATTTGTTTTTCGACGGGCATAGGCGAGTACTGGGGTTGTTTGAGCAGTTCGACGTTCTTCCTTCCTTTGTCGAGGATGGCAAGGGTGGCGGTGTCGAGTTCAGCTCCGAAGCGTGAGAAGGCTTCCATTTCACGGTACTGTGCTTGGTCGAGTTTAAGGGTACCGGCGATTTTTTTCATGGACTTGATCTGTGCGTTGCCGCCGACGCGCGACACGGAGATGCCGACGTTGATGGCGGGGCGAATACCAGCATTGAAGAGGCCGGTCTCGAGGAAGATCTGTCCGTCGGTGATGGAGATGACGTTGGTGGGGATGTAGGCAGACACGTCGCCGGCTTGGGTCTCGATGATGGGCAGTGCTGTCATGGAGCCACCGCCTTTGACGATGTCGCGCAGGGCTTCGGGCAGGTCGTTCATCTGTCGAGCGACGTTGTCGTTGCCGATGATCTTGGCGGCTCGTTCCAGCAGGCGGGAGTGGAGGTAGAAGATGTCGCCGGGATAGGCTTCACGTCCTGGGGGACGGCGGAGGATGAGCGACACTTCACGGTAGGCGACGGCTTGTTTGGAGAGGTCGTCATAAACCACGAGGGCATGTCGGCCGGTGTCGCGGAAGTATTCAGCGATGGCGGCGCCGGCGTAGGGGGCGTAGAACTGCATGGCTGCCGGGTCGGAAGCGGTGGCCGACACCACGATGGTGTAGTCCATGGCGCCGTGGTCCTCGAGGTTCTTGACGAGGTTGGCCACGGTAGAACCTTTCTGCCCGATGGCGACATAGATGCAATATACGGGATCGCCGTTCTTGTAGTTCTCTTTTTGGTTGATGATGGTGTCGATGGCGATGGCGGTCTTGCCAGTCTGGCGGTCACCGATGATGAGCTCGCGTTGTCCTCGTCCGATGGGTATCATGGCGTCGATGGCCTTGAGTCCGGTTTGGAGGGGTTCGTTGACGGGTTGGCGGAAGATGACGCCTGGGGCCTTGCGTTCGAGGGGCATCTCATAGGTCTTGCCTTGGATGGGTCCTTTGCCGTCGATGGGGATACCCAGTCCGTTGACGACACGTCCCAACATGCCTTCGCCAGCCAGGACGGAGGCGATGCGTTGGGTGCGGCGCACGGTCTCGCCTTCCTTGATTCCTTCGGTGGGGCCGATGAGCACCACGCCGACGTTGTCTTCCTCAAGGTTGAGCACGACACCCATGGTGCCGTTCTCGAACTGGACTAGCTCGTTGGCCTGCACGCGGTCGAGGCCATATACGTGGGCCACGCCGTCGCTGACTTGCAGCACCTTGCCAATCTCCTCGAAATGGGCCCGGTCGTTCAGGTTCTGTAATTGCATCTGGAGGATGCTTGAGATCTCGCTTGCGTTCATCAGTTGTTCAGTTGTTCTGTTGATCAGTTGTTCAGTTGTTTTCTTAGGGCCTCGAGTCGTCCGGCGATGCTGGCATCCATCCGGTCGTGCTCGATGTCAACGGTGAAGCCTCCGATGAGGGAGGGATCGACGTCGGTGTGCATCTCAATTTGACATCCGAAGGTCTTGGCCATGAAGTCGCGCATCTTCTCCTTGGTGGGTTCATCCATCTCGGCGGCAGTAGTGACCTTGGCTCGGAGGATGTTTTTTGCCTTTCGGTACATCTCTTGGTATTTCAGGGAGGTGAGGAAGATCTTGTTGATGCGTTTTTTCTCAGTCATGAACTGAAGGAAATGTTCGATGCAGGGATGCACTGGCTCACCTATGGCGGTCATCAGCAACCGCACCTTGTCATCGTCGCTGTTCATGGGGTTCGACAGAGCCTCGTTGAAAGCGTTGATGGCCAGGCTGTAGTTGTTGCTCAGGCGCACCATGCCCTCATAAACCTCATCCTCGCAATGCAATTCGAGGGCAGTGTTGAGCAGCGCGCGTGCGTAACGTACCGATATCTTTCCGTTGTCCATGGTTTAGGCTTCGACTCGTGGGGTGTCTTTGAGGATTTCTTCGATGTATTGGTTCTGTGCTTTCTTGTCGCTGAGTTCACGTTGAAGCAGTTTCTCGGCGATGTCAACGGAGAGGGTGATGACCTCGGCTTTGATTTGGTTCATGGCCTCGGCCTGTTCCTTTTGGATGCGCAGGCGTGCGTCGGCAACGATTTTCTCTGCCTCAGCTTTGGCTTGGTTGCGTGCCTCTTCGATGAGTTGCGACTTCAGCTCTTGGTTTTCCTTCATGATCCGGAGCTGTTCGGCCTGCGACTCAGCGATAGCCTTCTGCTTGGCTTCCTCGATGCCAGCCAAAGCCTCGTTGGCTTCTTTGGCGGCTATGAGTGAGTCGCTGATATGCTGGTTGCGTTTGGTGACGGCCCCCATAATCATAGGCCATCCCACCTTGGCAAGGATGAACAGGACGATGAGGAAGCCGATGAGCATCCAGATCATCAAACCGCTTTCAGGAAGAAACAGTTCCATGGAGCCTGTTATTTAAGGACGGCAAGAATACAGACCACGATGGCAAACAGGGTGGCACCTTCGACGAGGGCGCCAGCGATGATCATGCTGGAACGCACGTTACCGGCAGCTTCAGGTTGACGGGCAATAGCTTCCATGGCTGATTTGCCGATGCCACCAATACCCCAGGCAGCTCCGAAAACGGCCAATGCAGCGGCGATGGCCACGATACCAGGCACATATGCGCCAATTTCAAGAATGTTTGTTAAGATTGTGTTTAACATGACTTTATAGTTTTAAGTTGTTCAGTTGTTCAGTTGATCAGTTGTTCAGTTTTTAATTTTCAGTTCTCAGTTCTAAATTATCAATTCTCTTGGGCCATGCCGATGAAGATGGAACTCAACATGGTGAACACGTAGGCTTGGATGTAGGCGACGAGGCATTCCAGAGCGGTCATAAACACCATCATGAAGATGGAGATGATAGAGGTGGCGCCACCCATGCCAGCACCATACATGCCTCCAATGATGAAGATCAAGGCCATCAATACCATGATGATGATGTGTCCGGCTAAGATGTTGGCGAAGAGACGGATCATCAGGGCGAAGGGTTTGGTGAGGGTGGAGACGAGCTCGATGACGGGCATCAGCGGGATAGGGAATTTCAGGAACATCGGTACGTCAGGCCAAAGGATGTCTTTCCAGTAATGGCGGTTGCCGAAGATGTTGACGGCGACATAGGTGCATAGGGCCAACACCAGGGTGATGGAGAGGTTGCCCGTGACGTTGGCACCGAAGGGGAAGAAGGGAATGAGTCCGAAGAGGTTGCAAAAGAAGATGAAGAAGAACACCGTCAGCAGATAAGGGGCGAACTTTGGCACCTTTTCCTTGGGGATGGAGGGGCTGATGATGCCATCGAGCACCATGTAAGTTAGCCATTCTACCAGTCCTTGGTATTTGGTGGGTGTTCCCTCCGGGTTTTTCTTGTATTTCTTGGCTGCAGGGAGGAAGAATGCAAGCATGAATCCGCATACGAGGAAAATGCCAAAGGCGTTCTTGGTGAACGACAGGTCAAACGGCCGTTTGACCTCACCTGCGGCATTGACTTCCACTAGCTTGCCAGGATATTTTGGGTCGGTCATCGGGGCGATGTAGAATCCCTGGTAGGTCTCTCCATCAGCCAGCTCGCAAACGTGTTTCGATGAGAAGCAGTGCCAGCCTGTCTCTTTGCTGTGGGCGATGACGGGGAGCCAAACGCAGATAGGCTTGCCTTTGATCTCGGTGATGTGGAAGCAGTAGGCGTCGCTGGTGTGGCCGAAGATGAACGACTTCACATCGAGCGATTCCTTTTCTTCTGCTCGCATCGCAGGTAATCCAATCAGAAGCAGGAATAGGAATAAAAAACCATATCTAAAAGAGTTTCTCATTTGGCGTGATGCTTCAAATAGTGCATGATGCAGAAGGTCTCTAAAATCAGTCCGATAAAATAGGCGATGGCCGTGATGATGACAAAGGTCTTGCTGTATTCTTTGACAAGGAAGATATACAGGACCAACATGAGTATGGTGAGTCCAGCTTTGATGCCTTTATAGACATAGAGCCAGGATTGGCGGCTGACTTGCACGTCGAGGTTTTTCTTCATCAGGGGGCAGAACAAGGCACCGAGTACCATGTAGAGGTTCGGAGGGGTGATCATCCAATTGTTCCACCAAGGTTTGCCGCTGCAGAAACAGAGCAAGATACCTACGAGAATAAAATCGACGAGCAGAAATAGCGCCAGATAATATGCATTGGTATTTGTTTTCTTCATATCTCAATTCTCCACGCAAAGAATAACATGGTCATCGTGTTGTTCACAGAAACCGCCTTTGATGGCAAAGGTTTGGGTATTGCCATCGGGCAGGGTCATCACGATGTTGCCTTGATCGAGGATGGCCACGATGGCGGCATGGTGCTCGAGCATGGTGAAGGGTCCTTGCATGCTAGGCACGGTCACTGCCTTGACTTCCCCTTTGAAGAGGCTTGTTGCCGGTGTTATAATTTCAATGTTCAATTTTTAATTTTCAGTTTTCATCAGTTTTTCTCCTTTGGCGATGGCTTCATCGATGGTTCCGACGAGGCTGAAGGCTGCTTCGGGGTATTGATCCACTTCACCGTCCATGATCATATTGAATCCGCGGATGGTTTCTTCGATAGGTACCATGGCGCCTTTGAGTCCTGTGAACTGTTCGGCGACGTGGAAGGGTTGTGATAGGAATCGTTGCACGCGGCGGGCGCGGTGGACGATGGTCTTATCTTCTTCGGAGAGTTCTTCCATGCCGAGGATGGCGATGATATCTTGCAGTTCTTTGTTGCGTTGGAGCAGTTGGATGACACGTTGTGCGGTGTTGTAGTGTTGTTCACCGATGATGTTGGGGTCGAGGATACGGGAGGTGGAGTCGAGGGGATCGACGGCAGGGTAGATGCCGAGTTCGGCGATTTTACGCGACAGCACGGTGGTAGCGTCGAGGTGGGCGAAGGTGGTGGCGGGAGCTGGGTCGGTGAGGTCGTCGGCAGGAACATAGATGGCTTGCACGGAGGTGATGGAGCCGTTTTTGGTAGAGGTGATACGCTCTTGCATCTGTCCCATCTCAGTAGCCAAGGTGGGTTGGTAGCCCACGGCTGAGGGCATACGTCCGAGGAGGGCTGACACCTCGCTGCCGGCTTGGGTGAAGCGGAAGATGTTGTCGATGAAGAGCAGGATGTCGTTCATGTCGCTGTTGGGGTCGTCGCGGAACGACTCAGCGACGGTGAGGCCGGAGAGGGCTACCGACACGCGGGCTCCTGGGGGTTCGTTCATCTGTCCGAACACGAGTGTTGCTTGTGAAGTGGCGAGGGCTTTATGGTCGATTTTGGAGAGGTCCCAGTCGCCGTTTTCCATGGACTTGCGGAATTCTTCGCCGTAGTTGATGATGCCTGACTCAATCATTTCACGCAGCAGGTCATTGCCTTCGCGGGTACGTTCGCCCACGCCGGTAAACACGGAGTAGCCGTTGTAGCCTTTGGCGATGTTGTTGATGAGTTCCATGATGAGGACAGTCTTGCCCACACCGGCGCCGCCAAAGAGACCGATCTTACCTCCTTTGGAGTAGGGTTCGAGCAGGTCGATGACTTTGATGCCGGTGAAGAGCACTTCTTTGGAGGTGGCCAGGTCCTCATATTTTGGGGGCTCGCGGTGGATAGGGTATTCCTCGCGGCGGTCGAGGGCGCCGATGCCGTCGATGGCATCGCCTGTGACGTTGAGGAGTCGTCCGCGGATTTGGGTTCCGATGGGGATGGAGATGGGTTTGCCTGTGAGTCTCACCTCCATGCCTCGTTGCAGTCCGTCGGTGGAGTCCATGGCGATGGTACGCACGGAGTCCTCGCCGATATGTTGTTGACATTCCAAGATGAGGTTTTTGCCGTTAGGGCGAATCACCTCGAGGGCGTCGTGAATCTTTGGGAGGTCGTGTTCGCCTCCTTGGAAATAGACATCGACGACGGGTCCGATGACTTGGGTGATGTTTCCTTTGATCGCTGTTGTCATGCTTCAGGTTGTTTTCTGAATCCTTTTGATGGATAACTTGCAAAGGTAAGAAATATTATGGAACGGCGTATCAAAAAAAATAGGGACGCATGATGATGCGTCCCTATGTGAAGGATAAAATAATCTAGATTATTTTTTGCGGTTTTTGCTCCAGGCGTAGGCTGCGCCGAGTCCGAGAAGGACGGCGATTCCGCTGCCGAGAGGAGCTTGATCAGCGTCTTCGTCGGTTCCGGATCCGTGAATGGGCAGGAAGGGGTTCTTGCTGTCGCCACGGTTCATGAAGCCTTCTGTTTGTTCACTTTGAGTGCCACGTTGGAAGAGTCCGCCGCCTTGAGCGAAGGTGGTCATGCTCAGTCCGAGGACCACTGCGATAGTTAAAACTAGTCTTTTCATTTATTTATGGATGATTTTATTATTATCTAATGACGATTTTTTGGGTCTTGACGTCGTTGCCTTGGATGAGTTGGATCATATAGACGCCGGCGCTGAGGTTAAGTTGTTTGTCGTAGCTACCGTTGAAGTTCTCGGTGCTGAGGGTGCGACCGGTGATGTCCATGACTTTGACGGTGGCGTTGCCTTCGATGCCGAAGATCTTCAGGTGGTTGTTGCTGATGAATCCGAAGTCGTTGCCATTGACGCTGTTGCCCGTGGCGAAGACGAGTTTGAAGCGGCTGGTGTAATCAGTGGTCTTGGCCTCAAAGCTGTAGCTCGGGTTGGCGAGGAGGTCAACATCGGCACCAGTGAGGTTGTCGATGAGATGGAGGTAGCTGAATTCGACTTCTTCGTTGGTGAAGCTGATGGTGAAGTTACCATTAGTTTCGGCCTTGAAGTTGACAGGCATTTCGCCAGTGTTTTCAGCATAAACCACAGCGTAGTCCTTATTGTTCTGAGGAATGTAGAGGCTACTGCTATTAGCGCGGAAGCTCTTCTTTTCAAGGCCATAGCCCACGCCAAAGCGGATGCGGGCTTGGTCAACCTTACCGCGGCCTTCAGTAACAGTCATATCGAGCATGCTAGCCTTACCGGCAGGAGCCTCAGTGGAGTACTGGACCTTACCCGTGGCGCTCATGCTGATGAGGGCGCCAGTGCAAGGAGCCAAACCGTCTTGTGAGGTCATCAAAGTATAGGTGTTGTCAAGATTCAAGGTGTAGAAGTCGGCATCCAGTGCGTTGCCATCGGCATCGACGTAGCTGATGTAAGCATCGCAGGTGTAGGGGTTGCCAATTAGCGTCCAACCATTGAAACTATCAGTGGCTTCGGCGTTGAATGATAATTCTTGATAGAGAACGTTTTCGTTTGATTTCACTGCGGTGGTACCTTCAAACTGCAGCGTAATGCCCTCCTCATTGGCGTAGAGGTAACCTGTTTGTTGTACTAACACAGGATTGTTCTGGCCTGAGGTGAATAGCGCATGGTCGGAGCTGCTCTTATAGTTGATCCATTCCAATTCTTGAGTGGGATCGAAGGCATACAGGTCATAGTTGCCCGTGAGTGCGTTCACGTAGGACCAGTCTTGGATAAAGGTCAATCTAGTCGTAGTCAGCGGGGAAGCGATGAAGTAGTAGTTGCCATTGCTTGTGCCGTAGGCTTCGATTTCCTTTTCCATAACCAATTCTACATTGCCATTTTGCTTCAGTTGGCCGCCATCGGCGATGGTGAGTGTACCACCGTTGAGGGTGATCTTCTTGGCTGTGGCAACCACACCGGCAGGAACGGTGGCATTGGCGGAGATGATGACCTTGTCGTCAATGGTGGGAACACCGACAGGTGACCAGTTGTCAGCCACATCCCAATTGCCTTCGGTGACAAAGTTCTTGGCACCAAGTTCAGTGGTGGTGAAGGTGGAAGTAGCCCATGTGGATTCATCATCGGTGTCGCAAACGCCTTTCACTTGCCATTCGTAGGGTGTGTTGGCGGTCAGGCCGGTGATTTGGTAGGATTGATCGGTAGTAGTGATTTCGTCAGACCAATTGCCTGCGGCAACAGGTTGCAAGGCATCGGTCAGCGTGGAGGTCGTTACAAATACGCCGAAGTTCTCAGCGGGGAAACTGGAGTCTTGGCCCTTTGCGGTAAAGGAGAGGGTGCCACCCAAATTGGAAACGGGGATGATCAGCCAGTTGTCGGGAGTCAACGGTCCATAATCATTTTCGTAGCTTTGGGAAACAAAATATCCACTAATTGCTGAAGTTGTCCAAACATAGCCGTCACCATCAACGTCTTGGTTGGTCCAAGTGGAAGGAATGGAGGTGCCATCTGCAGAAACGAGGACGGTTTCTCCATCAGGATCGGTCACCGTGATATTGTCCACATCTAAGAAGTACATGTTAGTCACATTATAGTGGCGGATGGCAACGTAACCCTCACCTTCGTAATCGCTCAAGTCGAAAGTATAGGTGGTCTCTGTCGCTGTGGCGGTAACATCTTCGCCAATCTGATGCCATTCGGTCATGTTGATGTTTTGTGCAGCGGTTCTGTATTGCAGCACATAGCTGGCGCTGGTGCCTTCCCAGTTCAATACGGCACTTTCAGTACCGACATTGGTGGCTTCGAGATTGGTGGGTTTGAAGCAGGTCGGGCAAACCACACTGTAGGTGAAAGGTCTTGACAATGCGCCCTCATTGTTGAGAATCTGTTCACCGGTGGCATCGTAAATAATGAATCCAGCCACTAATTGAGAATCATAGCTGCTACCAGAAATCCATTGGAAAGTGATGTCGCGTCCATCGCAAACAGCTATAGTGCCTTCTGTAACGCCTGTGCCACTGTTTTCAGTCAAATTGGCAAGAATTGTACCTGTATTAGTATCCACAATTTGGAGATAAGAAGTACCATTGTAGGTCCAACCATTGACGGAATAATTGGCATAAAGTTCATAGGTGATTTCGCACTGGTCTTCAGCTCCGCACAAAGCGGTTGTGAAGGTCACGCTGCTGGTCCAGTCGCTCAGGCCTTCTTGTCTGCAGTCGCCTTGTACTTGCACTTCGTAAACCGTGCCAGCTTCGAGATGGGCAAAAGTATAGTTAGGTTCGCTCAGGCCATTCACGGAAGTCCATTGGACTTCTGAGGTCTTTTTGTATTGGAGATTCCATGAGGTTTGTTTTTCGTCGCCAGCAGTCCAAGTTGCTACAGCACTTTCGTTGGTGATGCTGTTCACAGCAAGGTCTGTAGGTTTAAAGCAAGAAGGCACGGAACAGTCAACGGTGTAAGTCATGTTTCCAGTTGAGGAAGAGCATTGCCCAACCTCCCAAATCACTTCATTGAGGTGGTCGGTGATGACGAATGAATTCTCACTAGGATAGCTGTTGCCCACATATTTGAACTGGATTTGTCTGCCATCGCATACGTTGAAGGTACCTGAGGCGGAAGAGCCAGAGGAGATGGTCCAAGAGGCAAGAACCGTGCCGGTTTGCACATCCACTACTTCGATGTAATTGCCGTTCCAACCATCGCCATAGCTGTCAGTTAGATCATAGTTGATTTCGCATTGGTCTTCAACATCACAAAACGCAGTTGTGAAAGTTACACTGTTGGTCCAAGCGCTGGTTCCGTCGCCACAATCGGTTTGCACCTGCACTTCGTATACAGTGCCTGGATCAAGGCCTCTTAAATTAAATTCAGCGTTAGTTAAGCCGGATTCTGAAGTCCATTTGGTTTCTGAAGTCTTTTTGTATTGGAGATTCCAACGGGTGGCAACGCCTGCAGTCCAAGAAGCATAAGCCGTTGCACCACCGATGTTGGAAACACTCAAACCCGTCGGCTTGGTGCAGGGATTGTCAACTGAGAAGCTGAAATCATCCACAAATAAACGATACTGATATTCTGAATAGTACCAAATAGCCACATACTTGGTGCCTCTTGGGAAAGAGTATTCTTCGGATTCGGTCCAATTGGTGTTGCTAATGGAGAGATCATCAACCCAGGTAAAGCTATCAGGATCGGTGTCGGTGCTGGAATAACCAACACTGAATTCCTCCATACCATAACTCGAAGAGGTCTTATACCAGAACGTCATCACGATAGGATTCGAACCATTCAGTTCAGGAGAGAACAGATATTGGTCATAACCTGCATTGTTCCTGTTATAAGAGGAGAATCTGAAACCATAACTTCCATTGTGTGCAGCAGACGAGTTAATTCCAAACTCAGACGCGTTACTGTTGTATGGGTTTGCAGTAGTCCAGCCATCAGCGGCCAGGTCGTTGTTCTCGAAGCCGTAGCTATACGGCAACGATTGCTGTGCCTTAGCCACGCCAAGGAAGGCGAAGCAAAGCATCAATGTGATAAGTAAAGTTTTTCTTTTCATAATAATTTAATTAATAATAAATTGCCTAATTCAGATTTTGGCTGCAAAATTAGTCAATTATTGAAAACTTCACGAAAAAATTATTATAATAATTCTTAAAGTATTCACATTGCACTTAAATTCCATAAGGAATATTTAAAGTTGGTAAAATAATCGTTAAATAAATTAACAATTTTTGTTTCTTGGTACTATTATTAATTAAAGGTGGTTTGATGGTCAGCCTTCCTTTGTCGGTTTTAGCTGTTGATGACCTTGTTGATTAATACAGCGTCGATACCAGCTTCCCTCATGCGTTCGATAATCAATGCCCTTTCGCTGACACGCCCCTGTTGCTCACCGATGAAGAGCCCCTCGTTTCGTGCGGTGTTGACGATGTCCTCCTCGTAGTGCTTGTTGTAGAGCGCATATTCGTATGCCTTCCGTTCTTCGGGACTCATCTTCAGCAGGTTGAGCCTTCTGAGGGCCTTGCGCAGGGCGGGGACCTTAGTCTTGGGGTCGATGTAGCCCCATCTGAAGTAGCGCATCCACTCGCCAAGGGGCGTCGTGGGGTTCTCTTCGTCGAACTGTGCCACGCGGAGGATGTAGTACTCGGGAAACACGTCGTCGGGGCCGACCATGCGGATGCCTTTCCGGTCCTTCTGGCTGACGACGAGGGTGTCGCCGGTGTTGACGCCGCGGAGCTCGTTGCGGCCGTGGTAGAGGTAGTCGCTGCCCTTGCCGAGATTGAAATAGACGATGTTGACGGAATAGACTTTCTTTACCTGGGTGTAGTCGAGTCCGGAGTTGACATGCTCGATGATGGTCTTGGAGGCGCTGAAGAGGATGCGTTGCAGGAACTCGGCCTCGGTGG
>JAEEON010000016.1 GCA_016284305.1 Bacteroidales bacterium | reverse complement strand
ATGCTTACAGAAAAAGACTTTCAACAGCTTTCGGAAAGAAACATCAACGAAAATCAAGTAATACAGCAAGTTGCACAGCTGAAACGTGGCACGCAATATGTCCAACTGATGCGCCCCGCCACCCTCGGCGACGGCATTTTGCGCCTCGATGAAGAACAGGTGAAACAGATGACCGCCAACTTCGAGGCCGACAAGGAATTCTACCAATTCACGAAATTCGTACCCGCCTCGGGTGCCGCATCGCGCATGTTCAAAGACCTCTTTGCCTTCATCGAGACTGCCGAAGAGACCAAATTCACGGACATCTTCTTCGCCCATATCCATAATTTCGCCTTCTTCGACGACCTCAATGCTGCCGTCAAACGTCTTTATGGCAACGACATCGACACCTTATTAAAGGAAGGCCGTAAAGTTGACATTGTGAAAGCCCTTCTTTTGGAAGACGGCCTGAACTACGGCAAACTACCTAAGGCCTTGCTGAAGTTCCACCACTATGACGGATTCAACCGTCTGGCTTTGGAAGAACATTTGGTGGAAGCCGCCCGTTATGCCACCGACAACGAAGGCGTTGCCAAACTACACTTCACCGTCTCGCCCGAGCATGAAGAGCCTTTCAAGAAAACTGTCAGTGCGCTGAAAGCCGACTACGAGAAGAAATACGGTGTGCGATACGACATCACCTATTCCTGCCAGAAGCCATCCACTGACACGGTAGCCATCGACGCCAACGGTGAGTTGTTCCGCGAGGCCAACGGCAAGATTCTGTTCCGTCCGGGAGGCCACGGTGCCCTCATCGAGAACCTGAACGACCTCGGGGAGGAAATTGTCTTCATCAAGAACATCGACAACATCGTGCCCGAGACCAAGGCGCAGACCACCATCGTATATAAGAAGGTGTTGGCAGGTCTCCTACTCCACCTCCAGCAACGCACGTTCGAGTATTTGGAAATGCTCGACCAGGGTGCGGTCTCTACCGATGAGTTGAACGAGGCCATCCGTTTCGCCAAAGAGCAACTGATGATGGACATCCCAGACTTCGTAAACGGTTACAACGACATCGAAAAGATCGACTATCTGTACAACAAACTTAACCGCCCGATGCGCATCTGCGGCATGGTGAAGAACGAAGGCGAGCCTGGAGGCGGTCCCTTCTGGGTGAAGAACCTTGACGACGAGGTATCGCTGCAAATCATTGAATCCTCGCAAATCAACCACAAAGACGAGGCTCAAGAAGCCATCTTCCAAGGCTCGACGCACTTCAACCCCGTCGACCTGGTTTGCGGCTGCTGGAACTACAAGGGCGAGGCCTTCTGCCTGACCGACTATGTGGATGCCAACACAGGCTTCATCTCCAACAAGTCGAAGGACGGCCGTGAGTTGAAAGCCTTGGAGCTGCCCGGTCTCTGGAACGGCGCCATGGCCGACTGGATCACCATCTTCGTCGAAGTGCCCATCGAGACCTTCAACCCCGTGAAGACCGTGAACGATTTGCTGAAGCCGATGCATAGTTAATCCTTTGTTGAATTGTTGACTGTTGAACTGTTCAACTGTTTGACCGTCGACAAATCAACAATTAAACAATTTAACGATTAAACAATTAAACAACATAACGCCATGACACTCAACAAAGAAGAATTCAAGACCTTGGTGATGCTTTATGCCGCCAACATCGATGGCAACATCAAATCGGAAGAAGTGAAAGTAATGCTCGAAAAGAGCGGTTTCGACACCGTTGAAAAGATGGAAAAGCTCTTCTCCAAGATGAGCGATGCCGAAGTCATCGCCTGCATCCGCGAGAACAAGCCCTTATACGCTGCCACCGAGGGTGACCGCATCGACCTCTTGGCCGACCTCTGCGCCATCATCGAAGCCGATGAGAAGTGCACGATGATGGAGGAGCAGATGGTGAGGGCGATGAGGAGGGTGTTGGAATGAGCGCCTCTCCCTACACCCCCTCCCCCATCGACACCTCCGATGTTGTACTTTCCGATGAGCTGCTCCAACTCATCGAACAATCGGCGCGCAACGTACACGAGAAGTGGGCCCAAGGCCGCATTAACGAAGGCTGGACCTATGGCCCCGAGCGAAACGATGCCCTCAAGCAACATCCTTGCCTTGTTGATTACGACAGCATCCCTGAAAGTGAGAAGGAATATGACCGAAACACAGCGGTCGAGACACTGAAATTCATCCTAGCAAAAGGATGGAGCATCGAGAAAAAGCCAAAAGAATAAACCAAACAAAGAATCTGAAAATGTCTAAAACACGCAACAAACTGCTCCTCCGATTCGACAGGGCTTTGTCAAATAGTTTTTGGAAACAGATTGGAATACTGATAGGTATCCTTTTGGTGTCCTTGTTGCTATCCTATCTCTTCCTATCCTTCTCAGGTTGCGAATGGAGACAATTCTGCCATGACAATGGTTTGAAAACCTGGCTCCTTCCCATCTATTTATTGATTGACACCAATGCCCTCAACCGCCTCTATATGGGTGGAAACGTTACTGGCTGGATGCTCATCGCAAGCATCTTGACCTATCTGTGCGGTTTGCTCATTTTCAATGGCATGCTGGTCGGTGTCATTACCAATGCTATCGTTGACCGTGTGGAGAGCCACAGAAACGGGCTCAACCACTATCTCAAGTCGGGCCACCACATCATCATGGGCTACGATGAAATGGTGCCTTCCATCATCGAGGACATTTTCTCAAAAGACAAAGAAGCATACATCCTGTTACTTTCCGCATACGATGCCAAAAAAATCAATGAAAAGCTGAAGAAATCAGTAGCGAAGAAACAACTCGACCAAATCATTGTCAACTATGGGCAACGTACTGCCAGCGAGTATTACAACGAAATCCACCTTGAGAGCGCAAAGGAGATTTACATCGTGGGCAAACGTTCCCTGCCCTCCCACGATGCCACAAATATCGAATGTGTCGATAGTGTCAGCTCCTACCTGAAAGACCACGTATCCGAGCAAATGCCCAAGCGCATCATATGCGTCTTCGAGGATCTGGACACCTACGCCGCTTTCAAAACCACGGAAATCTTCGATAACGTGAGAGCGTTGAACATCGAATTCATACCATACAACTTCTACACAGGTTGGGCCCATCAGGTGTTCATCAACCGTTCATACAAGGAAAAAAACGATCCGCTGATTCCCATTTCCTATCCACGTATATACGACAAAGGCATTGGACCAAAGGATTCGAGGTACATGCATCTGGTTTTTGTAGGTACCACCTATTTTTCTGTTTCATTTGCCATGGAGGCTGCACACATGTTCCACTTCCCCAACTTCAACGAAGGCACCAAAAAGCCTAAAACCCGCATCACCTTCATTGACCAGAACATGGACAAGGAAATGCAGCTGTTCCTCACCCGAAACCGTCATTTCTTTGAAGTACAATCCTATCTCTATCAAGATTTGACATCAATATCCGCGAGCCATCCACAACAAGCTTCAAAAAGCGACTATTTGGATGTGGAGTTCGAGTTCATCAAAGGTGACGTATATTCGGAAGTGGTTCAAACCCTTCTCACGAGTTGGGCCAAGGATATAGAACATCAATACCTCTCCATCTTCCTCGCCATAGCCGACCAACGTAACAACTTTATGATGGGCATGAATATGCCAGACGAGGTTTACGACAATGCCGTTCCCATCTTCATCCGACAAGACCACGCCGACAACCTCGTCACCAACCTCAGAAAAGCTGATGACAAGGATTTCGATTACAACATCGTTGAAGACGGCAAGTTGAAGACCATTAAGCGTAAAGGTCGATATGCCAACCTGTATCCATTCGGTATGGAAGATATGGCCTATTGCAGCAATGAGACTTCAATGAAGAGGGCGAAGCTCATCAACTACCTTTATAATACAGCAGACTACAGTACATACCGTTTCGCGGAGCTATCAGTCCTTGATGAGACACCATCGGAAACCCTATGGGCAGATGCCGAACGCTATTGGCAAGAACTAACCGTAGCCCTGAAATGGTCGAACCTCTATTGTGCCTTCAACATACCATGCAAAATGGCATCCCTTCGCGCTATGCGGGGACTGAAGCCTGACGACAAAAGTCACGACCGAGACCCTCTTTCGGAAGCAGAAATCCAAACCTTAGCTGCTGTTGAACACAACCGTTGGAACGTGGAGAAACTTTTGATGGGCTTTCGCAAGCCAAAACCGGAAGAAGACAAATACGGATTTCCCGATTACAAAGGCTCGCTCAAAAACAACAAGAAATTGTTCATTCACCATGACATCCGTCCTTTCA
>JAEEON010000015.1 GCA_016284305.1 Bacteroidales bacterium | reverse complement strand
AAGGAGTTCGAGGTAAGCCCCAACCAGATATCACAGTGGAAGCAGGAGGCGATAAGGAACATGGAGAAAGCTTTCGGGGAGAAGGGAAAGGAGAAGAGCGAGGAGGACGAGAAGTCGATAAGGAAGTTGCGGGAGAAGGTCGGCGAGCTGACCATCGAGCGTGTTTTTTTCGAGGATGCCTGCAAGCGTTTAGGCCTGACATGAGGAAGAAGAGGACGCTTGTGCAAAAAGGGCGGAAGGGCCTAAGCATACGGAAACAATGCAAGCTTTGGGGCATCAGCGGCAACGCCGTCTACTACAAGCCCAAGGGCGAAAGACCAGAAAACGAAGAAGCGATGAAGAAGATGGACAGGTTCTAGTAATGAGCAAATTTAATTTCGATTTTTTTTCGTAAAGTTGTTTCGACACTTGCCGATTCGTTTTAGCGGACTCGGCGTCCTGGTTGATTAATCAGTTTTCATTGTCTTTTTCTTGTTGCTTTCCTGTGTTGTTGGTTCGTTGTGGAAGATGGTCTTCCTGTTTTCAAGCCGATAGCTTGCGACATCGCAAAGATTGACGGCCGCCTATGGTAAGGGCTTTACCTATTCCGCTCTAACCAAAATGATGAAAGTTGCCTTGTGCTACAATGATCACACCACAGCACATGGAACCTGATGTAGTGCTGAAAAACTCCTATGTCCTCGATTTCCTCGGCTTGAACGGTTACTATTCGGAAGAAGAACTGGAAGATGCCATCATTACACAACTTGAAGCGTTCATCGCAGTGGTTCATTGACAAACTGAACCGTTCCATCCTAATCGCCAAGGAATACAAAGACAAACAAAAGTAACTTTTTGAAAAGGCCAAAAAAAATGGAGTCACAAACCCTTGTAACTCCTTGATTTTCAAGTCGGGGCAAAAGGATTCGAACCTTCGACCCCCTGCTCCCAAAGCAGGTGCGCTAGCCGGACTGCGCCATACCCCGAAACAAAAAACGATGCCTTAACATCGTTCTTGTTCTTGCGGAGAAGGGGGGATTCGAACCCCCGGTACCCTTTGCAGGATACGACAGTTTAGCAAACTGTTGGTTTCAGCCACTCACCCACCTCTCCAGGTGCGATTTGCGACTGCAAAAATAGTACTTTTCTCCTTATAAACAACCATTTTATTCGCTTTTTTTTGAAAAAAATCGTAAAATATTGATAATCACGTTCCCCAAGGACCTTCACCAGCCTTGTCGGACTTGCCTCCAGATAAAATCTCCCTGATGTCGCTCTCGATGGACTGGATCGACTCCGACAACTCCGGAAAACGAACCCCGACGTCCTTCATGATGTATAGCAACTCCTCATACTCACGCTTTCCCTCATTATATCTCCCCAACGACCAATGAAGGTCGGCGATCTTCAGCATGACCAAGATGTACGAACCGAGGACAGCCTCTTGATCATTCTCCTCGTGAATGTCGAATCCCGCCTTGATTTCGTCGATGATGGCCTCGCCCTTCTCGGGTTCACCTAACTCGTAATGCAGCCGCGTCTGATTCAGCTTTAGGTCAAAGAAAAGAGGCATCAAGGCCACTGACATGTCGGGATGGCTCTCTAGGAAGTCTTGCAGGATCTTGCACTCGCTACTCAAGTCGCGCAAGGCACCCCGTGACTCGCCTTTTTCCCACTGCAGGTTGGCAAGGATGTTCAAGGCCGAAACCATGAAAAGCGTCAACTCCGGACCTTCATCATCGCCTAACTCGGTGCATTCGCTGATGGCTTCGCATACGATGTCTTCAGACTCCTGATGGTCACCGTTTTTGCCACAAAACACTGCATAGTTCAACTGACCTGCAATCTTGTATTTCCAAAGTCGAGGCTCTTCCTTTAGGTACTTGTCGCAAAGGGTCATCAACTCCTCGTATCGACGTTTCATGCGTTCTTTGTCATCGGTAGGGAACAGGAGTTTTAGCAGATCCTGATAAAACGTCCCATAGCAAAGCAGGTTGATCTTGATTCCTGCAGCATCGGCTTGTTGGCAAGCAGAGATGCCTTCTTCCAACAACAAAAGGTGAAAATCCATATCCTCTTTCTTCATGGCATAAACTGACGCCGTGTTCAGCAAATCGATGAAGTCTTGGGGCAGTTGATTCAGCGTGCTTTCCTTGCGGGATTTCTTCAGCTTGATGATGTGCTTAATGGTTCGTGATGCCTTTGCGTATTGGTCATCATCGAGATAGATGTTGGCAAGCAGCAGGAGGTCGGAGCAGTAAAGGTAACCGTCCAGACTTGGCTCTCCGTCTGGGTTTTGCTCGATGTCGCGGATGATCTTTTCGAGGATCTTGGAGGCGTTGCGATAATGGCCTTCTGCGTTCTCGATGCGAGCCAACGAGGAATTCAGGATCTGTTCATACAAGAAATCGCTTTGGTTGATGCCGTGATAAATCGAAAAAGCTTCGGTGAGGTGGATGTGCGCCTTGTCATATTCCTCAATGTTGGAAAATGCCAACGAGAGAATATGATGTGTCTCTGCCAGTAATACGTGATAGGAGAAATCGCTCGGGTGTTTGTCAACAAGTTCCTCACTGAACTCCATGGCTTCAGTGAAAGTGATCTCTGCCTCAGTGGGCATGTCTTCGTTAAAGAACTTACATCCTTCTTCGGCCTTTTGATAGACGAATTCGAGACGTTTCTTTTGTTTGATGATTTCGTTCGTGATTGTTGTCATTGCTTTTTATATTTCGTTTGAATTATCTCGCAAATATATAGATAATTCTTATATAGAAATAAAATAAGCAATAATTTTTTTCACGATGCGGCTATGGCTGTTCGTCGTCGAAGAGAAGAAGCTGGTTTTCAGTGACGTACAGCTCAGGTGGGACTTCGTACTCGTAGGTGCTGATAAAGCGGGAGATGCTGCGTTTGATCAGTTTGATGGGGGTAGTGCGGCGGGCTTTGCAGTAGTTTCTGAGGGATTGGTACTGTCCCCTGGAGAGTTTGAAAGTGATCGCGTGATATTGGTAGCTTCGACGCGACCGTTTGTTTTTCCGTGCGTTTCCCATGGTGATAGAGCTTGGTTAATGATGCCCGAGGATGTCGTCACAGCTGAGGATCAATTGGGCAAAACGTTCGGCCTCGGCGGGTGATTTTCCTTCGGAGTAGATACGGATGATCGGCTCGGTGTTCGACTTGCGCAGGTGGACCCATCCATCCTGGAAATCGATCTTGACGCCGTCGATGGTAGTGACTTTTTCGTCTTTGAACTTTGCTGCAAACTGGGCTAGGATACCGTCAACGTCCATGTCGGGGGTGAGTTGGATTTTGTTTTTCGACATGTAGTAGGCGGGATAGGCCTTTTTGAGTTCGGAGCATTTGATTTGTCTTTCTGCAAGCTGGGTAAGGAACAAGGCGGTGCCGACGAGGGCGTCACGGCCGTAGTGGATGGCAGGGTAGATGACACCACCGTTACCTTCGCCGCCGATGACAGCACCGATTTCCTTCATCTTCTCCACGACGTTGACTTCGCCTACTGCAGCGGCTTGATACTCTTGTCCATACGACAGTGTGATGTCGCGCAAGGCGCGGGTGGAAGAGAGGTTTGACACGGTAGCTCCTGGAGTGTGTCGCAGCACAAAGTCGGCCACGGAGACGAGGGTGTATTCCTCGCCAAAGAGCTCACCGTCTTCTTTGACGAACACGAGACGATCGACGTCAGGGTCAACGACGACTCCGAAATCGCATCCTTGTTCACGGACGTAACGGCAGATGTCGGTGAGGTTCTGAGCCAAGGGCTCGGGGGTGTGCGCAAACTTGCCTGTGGGCTCGCAGTTGAGTTCCAAGATGTCATCGACACCTAAGGCGCGAAGCATCTTGGGGATGGCTATGCCACCCGTGGAGTTGACAGCATCAACAGCGACCTTGAAATGGGCAGCTTTGATGGCTTCACGATTGACCAATGGGAGGTCAAGGACCAGCTGGATGTGCTTGTCGATCCACCCGTCCACCTGCTCGTAGCTGCCAATCTTCTCGATAGGCACGAACTCGAACTCGTCGCGCGCGGCCACGTCGAGCAGCCATGCACCTTCGGCAGCGCTGATGAACTCGCCTCGATTGTTGAGGAGCTTCAACGCGTTCCATTGCGCCGGGTTGTGACTCGCTGTGAGAATGATACCTGCATCAGCCTTCAGTCCCGTGACGGCAATCTCGGTGGTGGGCGTGGTGCTCAATCCGATGTCGAGGACGTCAGCACCCATGGCTTGTAACGTGCCGCATACCACTTGGTTGACCAAGAAACCCGACATGCGGGCGTCGCGACCTACGACGATGCGAGGACGCTCAATGCCGCCACGTTGGACAAATTTGACAAAAGCTGCGGTGAACTTCACCATGTCGATGGGAGTGAGATTATCGCCGGGAACACCTCCGATGGTGCCTCGAATGCCTGAGATGGATTTGATCAATGTCATTGCTATACTATTTTTACTGTTGTTTCGTTTTACGCTTAGAAAACTGCAAATTTATTAATTTTGTCGCAAAAATCCAAATCATGAAGAAATTCCTCTTTTTTCTGATCTGCATCCTCACTTTGGAATCTCTCGCAGCACAAGAGCTGAACCGTACCGACAGCAAAGGCCGTAGGCAAGGCGCCTGGACCGATTTTTATCCCAACGGACAGAAACGCTATGAAGGTCAGTTCAAGAATGACCAATGTGTAGGTGAGTTTAAATACTACGATGAACAAGGTCAACTCAAAGCCACTAACACTTTTGACAAGGCAGGCACACGGGCCTTGAACAAAAGCTATTCCAATGGTACCTTGATCGCTACCGGTTATTACGTGAACCAGAAAAAAGAAGGGGAGTGGCGGTACTATTCCAAAGAGAATGGAAAATTGCTGCTGGTCGAAGACAACAAGGCAGGTAAGCCTCATGGCAGCTCCAAGGTGTATAATCCTCTTAATGAGCGCGTCGCCGAAGAGTCATGGTATGTCGATGGTCATCGCAACGGCCCGGCCAAGCAGTACTACGACTCGGGAATCCTGATGATGGAATGCCAATATAAGGACGATCAGTTGGATGGTCCGTCAAAGACATACTATCCTTCGGGTGCGCTGAAAGAAGAAGGGGCGTTTCAGAAAGGAGTCAAGATAGGCGTGTGGACCACCTACAACGAGGATGGTGACGTGGTGAGCACCGAAAACTACAGCAAGCCTAAGGAAGAACTTATGGACAGCCTTTGATGTCGTCCTCCACGTTGGCTCTGCCGTGCTGCATGGAAGCTTTGAAGTAATAGCAAGCCATGTCGCGGTCTTCCTTTAGGAAATAAATCCTTCCCAAGGTGAACTCCGCATCAGCGTAGTCGGGTTTGATTTCCAATGCCTTTTGCAGGTCGAGGATGGCCTCGTCGAGCATCTCGCGGTTGACTTTGGAGCATCCTCTATAATAATAGGCCTCGTAGTTGTTTTTGTCGTATTTGATGGCCTCGGTGAAGCATTTGTCAGCTTCTTCGAACTGTGATGAGTTGTACAGCAGGTTGATGCCTTTGTCCATGATCAGTCGTGAGCGCTCGGGGCTGTCGGTGCAGGAGATCAGGAGGCAGAGGCTTGCCATCATGATGAGAAGGGATATTTTCATGTCTCGCTTTTTCATTCGTTGTTTTCGTCGGCAAAGGTATGAATAATTTCCGTTACTTCGTTGACAATGTTGTGAAGTCGTTCTTCGCTTTTGGCTTCGGCGAGGAAACGCAGGTAGGGTTCGGTGTTGGAGGGACGGATGTTAAGCCACCAGTCGGGATAGTCGAGGCGATAGCCGTCGAAGTCGAGGAAGCGTTCGGGTTTCTGCTGTTGCATGAAATGGTCGCGAACGGCATCCATGGCTTCTTGTTTCCGATCGAGCTTGAAGTTGACTTCGCCGGAGTTGTGATAGGCGCTGATTTCGTGGATGATGGAACTCATGCTGCGTCCTTGGCGTTTGAATTCAGCGAGCAGTCGGAGCACGATGGAGGCGGCTAGGAGGGCGGAGTCGGAGTAGTAGAAGTCGCGAAAATAATAATGTCCAGCGAGTTCACCGCCATAGCATCCATCGAGTTCTCTCAGCTTTAGTGCGGCATAGGCTCTGCCGACACGCCATGTCTCGACCTTGGCTTGGTAGCGGTTGAGGTATTCTTGGATGGCTCTTGAACTGCGGATGTCTTGCAGGACGATGCCTGACTCATAGCGTTGACCCAGGAAGAAGTTGCCTAGGAAGGCGATGATCAGGTCAGGCGAGATGAAGTTGCCGAGTTCATCGATGAAGGTGATCCGGTCGGCATCGCCATCGAAGAGCAGGCCGATGTCGCATTGTTCTTTCTTGACAAATGCCTTGATCTGCTCTTGGCTGGAGGCTTCGAGCGGGTTGGGCTCATGGCTGGGGAAGTTGCCGTCGAGTTGGTCGTTGATATAATGGGCTTTGCCAATGAGTTGATGAACGAAGAGTGAAGACATGCCGCTGCTGCAGTCCACTGCGATGTTGAGGTTGTCGTGCCATCCAGTGAAGCCACGTTGGAACTCCAGGTAATCGTCCTTGACTTCTTTATGACGTATTGTTCCTTTGTTTGCTGCTGGGATGCAGGGTTTGTCGCTATCCACAAGAGCCTCCAGGCGATTCAGGCCTGTGTCGTATCCGACAGGCAAAGCGTTTGTCTTCGAGATCTTTAAGCCATTGTGGTTCTTTGGGTTGTGTGACGCGGTGATCATCACGGAGCCGTCGTAGCCATAACGTGCAGTGCTCCAATACACCATGGGCGTGGTGGAGAGACCGATGTCGTCAACGTTGGCCCCGCTATCGGTGATGCCTCGGGTGAGGCAGTCGAACAGCGTGTCGGACGACAAGCGCATGTCGCGTCCCACCAAGATGGTATTTGTATTGAGGATGCTCGGCAGGAAATAACCGATGCGATAGGCGATGGACTCGTTGAGGTCTTTGCCCCATTCGCCCCTAATATCATATGCTTTAAATGCTTTCATATTTTTATTAATTTCGTATAATATTTTTTATTATTCTACCGAGATTTAAGCCCTAACGGGCTATCTCTAAATTAACTTCGTTGAATGCTTCGCATTTCTCAATTCTCTACCGAGCTTTAAGCCCTAACGGGCTATCTCTAAATTAACTTCGTTGAGGGCTTCGCCGTTCTCAATTCTCAATTCTCAATTCTCAATTCTCACCTCTCACCTTTCACCTTTCAATTATCACCTTTCACCTTTCACCTCCCCCTCAGCGCTCTCTGATACCTTTCCGCGTTCCTAGTGTGTTCGCTGAGCGTCTTTGCGAAGTTGTGGTAACCGGAGAAGTCCTCCTTGGCGCAGAAATAGTAATAGTTGTGTTTCTCGGGATTCAGCACGGCGTTGATGGACGCCAGTGAAGGGATGCAGATCGGTCCCGGAGGGAGACCTGCATATTTATAGGTGTTGTAGGGTGATTCCACTTCTTTGTGAATATTGAGGACGCGTTTCAGCTCGAAGTCGCCCACGGCGAATACTAGGGTAGGGTCGGCTTGGAGCAGCCATCCGTTGCGGAGACGGTTGAGATAGACGCCGGCGATACGAGCCATCTCGTCGGTCTTGTTGGTCTCCTTGTCAACGATGGAGGCCAGGGTGCTGACTTGTATCGGTGTGAGCCCGACAGCTTTGGCCTTGTCGAGGCGTTCGGCGTTCCAGAACTTGTCGTATTCCTGGTGCATTTTATCGACAAACTTCTTTGCTGAGGTGTTCCAATAGAACTCGTAGGTGTTGGGCAAAAACAAGGCGGGTATGGTTTTGGTGTTGAACCCCATGGTGTTGAGGCTATCGGGGTTGGTCAGCAGGCTAACGATGGAGAGTGAGTCGGCCTCGATCTGTTGGCTAATTCTTCCGGCAAGCATCTTCACGTCGCGCATGTTGTTGAAGGTGACCTTGACGGGAGTTTGCAAACCACCGGTCAGCATATTGATGAGCTGGTTGTTGCTCATGCCGTTTTTGAGCAGATAATGTCCAGGATGGATATGCTCGGGATAGCTCTTCTTTTGTGCAAGCCATTCAAAGCCATGCAGGTCGCCGATGAGGTCATGCCTTTTGAGCGAGTCGAGCACTTGGTCGTAGGAGGCACCCGTGGGGACATACAAGGAGAAGGACTTGCCTTCAGGCGTCCTGACGCTGGGCTTCATGACCGTCTGGAAAAGCCGGTATCCGATGACCAAGGCTATGACGATTAGCAGGCCAAAGACTATGACGATGATCCGACGGATGCGTCTGCGACGGATCTCTTGTTCGCTGTGTTTCTGTTTCATGGGTTTGGGGTGGGTTGATTGAACTTCTGATAGAATAAGGTGTCGATATAACCTTCAGGTGTCCTGATCCAGTCTTTCCTTCGTCCTTGTTGTTCGAAACCGAGCTGTTCGAACAGTTGCCGACTTTCGGTGTTGGTGACGTCGATGAGGCAGTGGACCTGATGGACCAAGACTTGTTGGAAGAGGTAGTCCAAAGTCAGGCGGATGGCACGTGAGGCATAGCCTTGTCGGCGATGGTCTTCATCGATGAGGATGCCGATGCCTACACGTTGGTTTACAGCGTCATAGTCGAACAGGTCAACACAGCCGATGGGTTTCGGGTCGCCAAGGGTCTGGATCATGAGTCGCAGTTGTCGGTTGGTGCTCAGCTCGCCGTTGCCCAACAGAAACTGCTCGATCTGGAAACGGGAGACAGGGCTGCTGGTCTCGCTGACGCGCCACACCCTACGGTCGTTCTCCCAAGCGTAGATCACCTCTGCGTCTTCGGGCTCTGCGATGCGAAGTGAAATTTTGTCATCAGAAATAAACATGGCATATTATTTGATGAAATTCGCGTGCTCTTTTTTTGCCAAAATTACACATTTTAGGACAATAAAGACAAAAAAAGTGCATTAATAAGAAGACCAAAATAATTTGAAATACCAACCAAACACTAAAAGATAGTAATGATGTTCGAGAGAAAAATGAAGCTGACCCCTTCAAAGGCGGTCATGGTTGCTGTCGCCATGATTTTCATGACAGCATGTGCTGAGAAGACGACATCGAACGATGTTGCCACCAATGAACAAACGACTGTAATAGAGCAAGTTCAATCTGCTCCCAAGGTGCAACGCACCGCTTTCCTTCCTACGGAGAATACCCCTGATTTTGTTGATGCGGCTGAAGCCAGTGTAAACGCCGTGGTTCACATCAAGACTACAATCATCCAGAAGAGCTCCTCGTACAACGATTTCTTCGGTGCTTTCCTGGAGCATCTCTATGGCATCCCCGGCCAATCGCAAAGCAACACCATGGTTGCATACGGCTCTGGTGTAGTGCTCTCGCCCGATGGATACATCGTGACGAACAACCACGTGGTTGAAGGTGCCGATGAGGTGGAAGTCACCTTTAATAATAAGGTGGTCAGCAAGGCTACCATCGTGGGCACAGATCCGTCCTCTGACTTGGCCTTGATCAAGGTGGAGGGCTCCGATTTCGACTACTTGGTTTTCGGTGACTCCGACAAGGTGAAGGTAGGCGAGTGGGTGTTGGCTGTGGGCAACCCGTTCAATCTGACTTCAACGGTCACCGCTGGTATCGTGAGTGCCAAGGCTCGCAACATCGGCATCCTCGGTGAGGGCAGCAACGTTGAGTCGTTCATCCAGACTGACGCTGCCGTGAACCGTGGTAACAGTGGTGGTGCATTGGTGAACACCCGTGGCGAGCTCATCGGCATCAATGCCGCCATTGCTTCGCACACCGGCTCCTATGAAGGCTATTCCTTCGCCATCCCGTCGAACATCGTCCGCAAGGTCGTCGATGACCTGTTGATGTATGGTGAGACTCAACGCGCCTACCTGGGTGTCCAGATCCGTGAGATGGATGCCAATTTGGCAGAAGAGGCCGGGATGCATGACATCAAGGGCGTGTATGTGGCTGAAGCCTCCAAGGACGGCGCAGCTGAGAAGGCAGGCATCAAGTCGGGCGACGTCATTGTCGATATTAACGGCACAGGCGTGAACACTACCACTCAGCTGATGGAAGCCATCCGTCAGTACCGCCCAGGCGATGAGGTGAATGTGAAGGTCATCCGCAATGGCAACGAACGATACTTCACCGTGGGTCTCCTCAACGAGGTCGGCTCCACCGAAGTGGTCAAGAGAGGGGAGAGCTTCTTCAACGACACTTTTGGTCTGATGCTTCAACCCATCTCGCAGTCGGAGATGAAATCGCTTCATGTCAACAGCGGTCTCAAGATCGTTGAGATTCGTCAGGGACCTTTCCAAGGCGCCAACGTCGAAGGTTTTATCATCACTGATGTCAACGGCAAGAGTGTGAATACCAAGAACGACCTTGAGAAAGCCATCGCATCGAACCGGGGACGCAAGACCTATATCGGAGGCGTGTATCCGAACGGTATGAGGATGAACTTTGAATATTACAATTAAAAAACAAACATTTTAAAAGATTATGAAACAACTTAAGATCACAAAATCCATCACTAATCGTGATGCGGGTACATTGGAGAAGTACCTTCAGGACATTGCGAAGGAGCGGTTGGTGACTCCCGAAGAGGAGGTGGAGCTGGCTCAGCGCATCAAAGCAGGTGACGCCAAGGCTCTCGACCTGTTGGTCAGAGCCAACCTCCGATTCGTCGTCTCCGTCGCCAAACAATACCAAAACCAAGGTCTCTCGTTGCAGGACCTCATCGATGAGGGTAACGTCGGCTTGATCAAGGCGGCGCAGCGTTTCGACGAGACCCGTGGATTCAAGTTCATCTCGTATGCGGTGTGGTGGATCCGTCAAAGCATCCTCCAGGCCGTGGCTGAGCAGTCGCGTATCATCCGCCTTCCCCTCAACCAGGTGGGCGCCATGAGCAAGATGAAAAAGACCGCAGCCATCCTTGAGCAGGAGTTCCAGCGCAAACCCTCTGCACAAGAGATTGCCAATGAGATGGACCTCAGCGAGTCGAAGGTGCAGTCGCTGATGGGCATGAACCTGCGCCAGATTTCGACCGACGCCCCGCTCGATGATGACGATGAAGGCAACTTCCTCGATGTGTATGTGGAGCAGGACTCCAAAGCAACGGATGAGGCGGTGGAGAACGAGTCGAACCAAAACGCCATCCAACGCTCGCTTGGCCAACTTACCGAAAAGGAACGTCATGTCATCAATATGTACTATGGCATTGGAACCCCGAGGGAATATTCGCTCGATGAGATTGCCATGGACATGGGCATCTCGCGTGAACGTACCCGACAAATCCGCGACCGTGCTTTGCGGCGCTTGAAATCCGATTCTTCTTCAGCTTTGTATCAAATGTATTTGAATCAGTAAAAAGTTTTGTATCTTTGCAAGTGATAAATCAATTGAATCACTTAAAACTTTTTACGAATGAAGAAATATGAACTGATCCCGTTGCCTTATGCAATGGATGCCTTGGAGCCTGTGGTCAGCAAAGAGACCATAGGCTTTCATCATGGAAAGCACTTGCAGGCCTATGTCAACAACCTCAACGCAGCCATCGAGGGCACGGCCTATGCCGACATGCCTTTGGAGGAGATTGTAAAGAAGTCCGAAGGTGGCGTCTTCAACAACGCCGGACAGATCCTGAACCATAACCTGTATTTCACCCAGTTCCGCGCTCCCAAGGCCGACAACCAACCTACCGGTCGCATCGCTGAAGCCATCAATGCGCAATTTGGCTCGTTCGAAGCCTTCAAAGAGGAATTCACCAAGAAAGGTGCCACCTTGTTTGGCTCCGGTTGGGTGTGGCTCTCCGCTGATGCTGAAGGTAAACTCGTCATCACCCAAGAGACTAACGCTGGCAACCCGGTGCAACGCGGATTGAAGCCCTTGCTGACTTTCGACGTTTGGGAACACGCTTACTATCTCGACTATCAGAACCGTCGTCCTGACCATCTGGCCGCCCTGTGGCAGATCATCGATTGGGATGCCGTCAATGCCCGTTGGTAAAATGCCGATGAATTATTTCGCTTCAATGTCATTTGGAGTGAATATTTTATTATTTTTGCAAGATTAAAAACCTTAACAAAAAATAATACACATGGATAATTACGAAAGCTCATTAAAAGTTTGGAATGAGAATGAGAAAGCCGCCAACGAGTTGATCAACATCGTTGGTAAGCTGTGGTATGACAAGTCAGTGGAACTCATCCTGTTGCGTTCGCTGCTGGTCAACCGTGGCTCGGGTAAGATCCTGAACAAGCATCTCCGTGCAGAGGCTGTTTTGGGCAAACCCGTGCGTGTTCAAGACTCATTGCTCATCGCCAAGGCTCTTCTTGCTGAGAACCTGGCACCCGCCCGTATCGATATTGGACGTCTCAACTCCGAATGGACCGACGAGCACGAGAAGTATGACAACAACATCACCGCCTTTGTTCGCGACAAGCTTCACTACATTATCGATGCACTGCCGCGCAGCAACAAGGTGCAGGATGTCATCCTTTACGGTTTTGGCCGTATCGGTCGTATCCTCTGCCGTGAGATGACGGAGATGGTGGGTAACGGATCTGCATTGCGCGTCCGTGCCATCGTCACCCGCAAGAACTCACCCGAAGACATCGCCAAGCGTATCAACCTGTTCCGTACCGACTCAGTGCACCGTTATTTCCATGGTGTATGCCGTCCGCTGATTGAGGAGAACGCCATGGAAGTCAACGGCCAGAAGATTCTCTTCCTCGAAGCCAAGAATCCGGAAGACATCGACTATGAAGCCTACGGCATCCACGATGCTCTGCTCATCGACAACACGGGTGCTTTCCGCGACAGGGAGAACCTCTCGCGCCATCTGCAAGCCAAGGGTGTCAGCAAGGTGCTGCTCACCGCTCCTGGCAAGGGCGATATCCCGAACGTGGTTTACGGCGTCAACCAAGATACGCTCGACCTGAAGAACGAGAAGATCTTCTCAGCAGCTTCATGTACCACCAACGCCATCGTCCCCGGACTCGAGGTCATGCTCAAGAACTTCGGCATCGTGAAAGGCCATATCGAGACCATTCACAGCTATACCAACGACCAGAACTTGCTCGACAACTACCACAAGAAAGAACGTCGTGGTCGTTCAGCCCCGTTGAACATGGTGATTACCGAGACGGGTGCTGGCAAGGCTGCCGCTAAGGCCATCCCTGAGCTGAAAGGCAAGCTGACGAGCAATGCCGTCCGTGTTCCTACACCCGACGTGTCGTTGGCCGTGCTCGCCCTCGACCTGGAACGTGAGACCACCGTCGAAGAAGTCAACGAAGCCTTCCGCGTCGCTTGCCTCGAAGGTAACCTCATCGAGCAGATCCGCTTCAGCCAGAACACCGAGTTCGTCTCGTCCGACGGCATCGGCGACTCCTGCGCCTGCATCTTCGATGCTCCGGCCACCAAAGTCTCCGCTGATGGCAAGACCGTGATCCTGTACCTGTGGTACGACAATGAGTTCGGCTACAGCAACCAGGTAATCCGCCTCGCACGCCATATCGGCGAAGTGAAGAGCTACAGATACTATTAATGAACCATTCAATGAGGGTGACCGTTCACTCGGTCGCCCTCATTATATATTTTCAACGATAACGATCTTATTTTTTAATGAACAAATCATCCCTTATTGGTTTTATCCTTATCGCCGCCATCCTGTTTGGTTGGATGTATTGGATGCAACCCTCGAAAGAACAGCTGGCTGAGCAGAAACGAATCCAGGACTCAATCATGACCGCGCGCCGTGAGGCCGCCGCACTCGACTCGCTACGCTTGCTCGAAGAACAACAACATGAAGCTGAAGCACAGCAACTCGCTGAACTCAACCGCGCTACGATGGACTCGACAGCCCTCGCCGCCGAAGAGGAACGCGTAAGAAAAGATAAATTCGGCGCCTTCGCCACCGCCTCCAACGGTGAGGAACGGTACTGGACCGTGGAGAACAAACTCCAAAAAATCACCTTCTCAAGCCAAGGTGGATTCATTAAGGAGGTGGAGCTGAAAGACTATAAGACTTACGACTCACTGCCTCTGATCAGCTTCGACCCCAACACCGCTTTGTTCGACCTTTCGTTCTTCTCCAATAACCGAATCATCAACACCTCTCAGCTGTATTTCCAACCCTATCTCAACGGCCAGCCTTGCCAGAGCGACCATATCACAGTAGGCGAGGGCGACAGCCTCGTCTTTGCCTTGAGAGCCTATGCTGACAGTGATGACGCTTACCTGGAATACGAATTCAAGATCCGCGATGACAACTACATGTTCGACTGCAACCTGCGTACCGTCGGAATGAAAGAGATTATCGCCAACAATATCAACTACTTGAATCTAGATTGGCAAGTCGATCTCCTGCAACATGAGAAGGACGTGGACCGTTTTACCACCTCGACCGTTTATTACAAGCCGATGAACGACAACGACGTGGACCGTCTTGAAGATCGGAAACATAAGGAGGAGGTGATCAATTCGAGCGTCAACTGGGTGTCGTTTAAGGAACGTTTCTTCTGCAATGTTTTGGTAGCCAAAAATGGATTCTCAAGCGCCAAGATCGGGGTGAACACGGATCATCCAGGGAATCCCAAATACCTCAAGACGATGTCGTCGAGCATGGAGATCCCATACGATAACACCGCTGAGGTCAATGAGTTCCCGATGTCGTTCTATTTTGGCCCGAACCATTTCAAGACCCTGCGCAGCTACGGTCTGAAACTTCAACGCCAAATCGACGTGGGTAACTTCTTCCTGATTCGCTGGATCAACTACGGTGTCATCTATGTCTTCAACTGGCTGGGTTCGTATGGATGGAACTATGGTATCGTTATCTTGATTTTGACCATCCTCATTAAGATCTTGTTGTTCCCGATTGCCTTCCGCTCGTACAAGTCAACGGCTGTCACTCGACTGTTGAAGCCGGAGATGGAGGCCATCGCCGCCAAATATCCCCGTGAGGAGGACGCAATGAAGAAACAGCAAGCTGTCATGAACTTGCAGAAACAGGCAGGCGTGAGTCCTACCGCGGGCTGCGTGCCTATGTTGCTCCAGTTCCCAATCCTCATCGCCGTGTTCCGTTTCTTCCCGTCGTCGATTGAGTTGCGACAGCAATCTTTCCTTTGGGCGGAGGACCTCTCCACCTACGACAGCATCCTTGACCTTCCGTTCCGCATCCCGGGCTATGGCGACCACGTGAGTTTGTTCTGCTTGCTGATGACCATCACTACCTTCATCTACACCTATGTCAACAACAAGCAGATGGACACTGGGGCTAATCCACAGATGAAGGGAATGAAGATCATGATGTACCTCATGCCGATCCTCTTCCTGGGTATCTTCAACAGCTACTCGGCCGGATTGAGTTACTACTATATGCTGGCCAACATCATCACCTTCTTGCAGATGTATCTCTTCAGAGTGCTGATTGACGAAGACAAGATCCGTATGAAGATCGAGGAGAACAAGCGTAAGCCCGTCAAGAAGTCGCGCTTCCAGCAGCGTCTTGAAGAGGCTCAGAAGGCACAACAACAGCAACTTAGAAACGCTAAACGTTAATGATCATGAATACACTCGAAACCTTTCTTGATGCCATCGCTGCAACGCGTAAGGTGTGGTTGCTTGAGGCGATGACCGGCATGTTTGCCATGTTGGAAGACGCTGATGGAAATTCATACATCCCGATTTGGGAGTCGGAAGCCTTGGCAAAAAAGGCTGCAGTGGAGGACTGGGAAGGCTACGAGGTGACGGAGATGGGCTTCTCGGAGCTTGCCGTTTGGCTCAAGGAGCTCACCCGCGATGAGATCGACATCGCTGTGTCGCCCGAGAAAGACGGTGAGATCATGGCCATCGCCTCGTCGAATTTCCGTAAATGGGTCAAGCCTCTGTCGGACGACTCGTATCACGAGGAGCCGGAAGAGGACGGTGATGATGACTTCGACTACGGCGACGGTTGGGCAGAGCAGTGGTGATCCCTTACCCAAGTCATTGACCGATGAAAAGCAGGCTATTCGGTATTTTGCTCTTTATTGAGACCGCGGCTTTGCTGGCGACAGCGGGAGTGGCGGCCTATTACCATGTGCATGGGGGAGAGCAGGACCTGGATAGCTTTCTGATCACGGCAGGAATCACTGGATTCAATGCACTGGTGCTTACCTTGATTGGCAGGCGCCGCAAGAATGCCTTGAAGATCGAGGATACTTTCGTCATCGTGACCCTTTCGTGGGTCCTTTTCTCGGTTTTCGGTATGTTGCCTTTCCTGCTGAGTGGAGTGGTTGACAATGTGACGGATGCGTTTTTCGAGACGATGTCGGGCTTCACCACCACGGGTTCGACGATCTTGAGGGATGTGGACGGCCAGTCGCACGCCATCTTGTTCTGGCGTAGCGTGATGCAATGGCTCGGTGGCTTGGGTATCGTGGTGTTTACCTTGGCGTTTGTGCCTTCGGTGGCCAAAGGCTCGAGAAACATCACCCTTTTCGCTGCTGAGGCTCCTGGACTCAGTGTGGAGAAGCTGGCACCTACCATGCAAGGCACCTCAAGCATCCTTTGGGCGATTTACATCTTCCTCACCGTAGCTTGTGCTGTTTTTTATTGGTTGGGCCCAATGGACTTTTTTGATGCTGTGTGCCATGCCATGACCACGACATCGACTGGTGGGTTCAGCACCCATGCCGACAGCATAGGCTATTTTCAGTCCAGTTATCTGGAGTACGTCTGTGCCGTTTTCATGCTTCTCTCTGGCATCAGCTTTGCCATCTATCATTTTACGCTGATTGGCCGTTTCGATGTGATTCGCAAGAACGAGGAGTTCAAGGTGTATCTGATCTCGATCTTGGTGATGACGGCGTTTTTTGTGCTCTTGTTTTACATCACGCCCAATTTCCATGGGGTCACGGAGTCGCAGCTGGCGGATTATCCCGACCGTGGGGAGCCCATCATCCGGACATCGTTCTTCCATGTGTCGTCGATGTTGTCGAACACGGGTTTTGCTGCGGGCAACAGCAATTATGATCGGTGGGGGATGCTCTTTGTGATCCCGACCATGATGATGATGATTATCGGTGGATGTGCTGGATCAACTAGTGGGGGTATCAAGATCATTCGAGTCATCGTGATTTTCAAAGTCATCAAGAATGCCTTGAAAGAGCTGATTCATCCCACGGGGATGTTTTCGGTGAAGGTTTCAGGGCAGACGGTTGACGAGACGTCAGTTCGGCGCGTAATCAACTTCCTGTCATTGTTTGTGGTTCTTTTCATTGTCAACGCGGTGGTGTTGACATTGTCGGGTTTGAGTTTGGAAGATTCGTGTATCTCCTTCCTGAGCTATTTCAGCAATCTGGGCTCGGGCTCAGGAGCCACGGGCCCAGATGCATGTTTGGCTGACCTGCCTACAGCGTCGAAATGGATTTTGGCTTTTGACATGCTGATTGGCCGTTTGGAGATTGTCACGGTATTGCTGATGTTCTCACTGGGCTTTAGGCGCTCTGGGAGGATTTAGTCTCCCGATCAGTTTTCAAAGCTGAGTTTGCCATCCTTGGCTTTCACCACGATAGGCTTCGTCTTGTCGATGCTGTCGGCGAGGATCATCTTCGAGAGTTCGTTGAGGAGCTCGCGTTGCATCATACGTTTCACAGGACGGGCGCCATATTGCGGATCGTAGCTTTGGTGGGCGATGAGATCAACGGCGTCGGGAGCGATGTCGATGGTGATGCCGTTCTCGGCCAGCATCTTCTTGACATGGTTGAACTGCATGAGGACGACTTCGGCGATTTCGCTTTCGTTAAGCGGGCGGAACATGATGATGTCGTCGATACGGTTCAGGAACTCCGGCCTCATGAAGATCTTCAGTTGGTCCATGACCTCGTTTCGGGTTTGTTCGAACACGGCCTCAGAAGTGGCTGTGGCAGCGTCCGACATCCGCTCTTGGATGATGTTGGCTCCAATGTTGGAGGTCATGATGACGATGGTGTTCTTGAAATCGACGGTACGTCCCTTGTTGTCGGTGAGTCGTCCGTCGTCGAGCACTTGCAGCAGGATGTTGAACACATCGGGATGTGCTTTCTCGATCTCGTCGAGCAGGATCACGGAGTATGGCTTGCGTCGTACCGCTTCGGTCAGTTGTCCGCTCTCTTCGTAGCCGACGTATCCTGGAGGTGCACCGATGAGTCGCGACACGGTATGACGTTCCTGATACTCCGACATGTCGATACGCACCATGTTGTTTTCGTTGTCGAACAGGAATTCGGCGAGGGCTTTGGCCAGCTCGGTCTTGCCGACACCGGTGGTGCCCATGAAGATGAACGATCCGATGGGTCGTTTCGAGTCCTGCAGTCCGGCACGGCTGCGTCGAATGGCGTCAGAGACGGCACGGATGGCCTCGTCTTGGCCGACCACACGTTTATGCAGTTCCTTCTCCAGGTTCAGGAGCTTTTCGCGTTCGCTTTGCATCATCTTCTTCACGGGGATGCCGGTCCAACGGGAGACGATCTCGGCCACGTCCTGGTAGGTGACTTCCTCGTCGATCAGCGGATGGTCGCCTTGCACCACTAGCAGGTCGCTCTTGGCTTTTTCGATGGTGGCTTCCGCTTCGCGGATTTTGCCGTAGCGCAGTTCAGCCACACGGCCATAGTCGCCGTCGCGTTCGGCAGCGGCAGCTTCGCGTTTGTAGCGTTCGATGTTGTCTTTCTCCTTTTGGATGCGTTCCACGTAAAGGCGTTCCTGTTCCCATTTGCCTTTGATCTCCGCTTTCTTGGCGTTGAGTTTGTCGAGTTCTTCACCCAAGGCTTTCACCTTCTTGGTGTCGTTCTCGCGTTTCAGCGCCTCGCGTTCAATTTCCAGTTGCCGTATGGCACGTTCCACGTCTTCGAGATCCTCTGGCACGGAGTCGATTTGGAGACGCAGTCTCGCTGCCGCCTCGTCGATCAAGTCGATGGCTTTGTCGGGCAGGAATCGGTCGGAGATGTACCTCACGGAAAGCTGCACCGATGCCACGATGGCCTCGTCGAGGATTCGGATGTGGTGGTGGTTCTCGTAACGTTCCTTCAGTCCACGGAGGATGGAGATGGCCGAGGCCTCGTCGGGTTCGTCAACCATGACGGTTTGGAAACGACGCTCCAGGGCCTTGTCTTTTTCGAAGTACTGTTGATATTCCTTCAGGGTGGTGGCACCGATGCATTGCAGCTCGCCACGCGATAGGGCGGGTTTCAAGATGTTGGCTGCATCCATGGCACCGCTAGAGGCGCCAGCACCGACCAAGGTGTGGATCTCGTCGATGAAAAGGACCACCTCGCCGCTGCTGTCAACGACTTCCTTGATGACGCTTTTCAGACGTTCCTCAAATTCGCCCTGGTACTTGGCTCCTGCAATCAACGCACCCATGTCGAGCGAGAACACCATCTTGTTCTTCAGGTTCTCGGGCACGTCGCCGTTGACGACACGTTGTGCGAGACCTTCGACGATGGCGGTCTTGCCCACACCGGGCTCACCGATCAGGATAGGGTTGTTCTTGGTTCGACGTGACAGAATCTGCAAAACTCGACGGATCTCCTCGTCACGTCCAATCACTGGGTCAAGCTTGCCCGCTTTCGCCAACTCGTTGAGGTTCTTGGCGTAGCGGTTTAACGATTCATACTTGTTTTCCATAGTTTGTTGTTTGATTGATTATTTGCCTCCCTCACCATCAAATCCTTGTCCAAAGCCTTATTTTACGACAATTTGACATATATTTTAAAACAATATGACATTTTGACATAGTGTTTTTTCAATCAAATTTATTCCTAATTTTGCGGCCTAAAACCTTAGCATCATGTGGGTTGTACTATCGTTGATCTCCGCCGTCTTGTTAGGCTTCTATGACATCTTCAAGAAACAAACGGTGGTGGGGAATGCCATCATCCCGGTGCTCTTTTATAGCACGTTGGTGAGTGGGTTGCTTTTTGTGCCCTTCATCGTCACCTCATGGCTTCGTCCTGAGCTTTTTGATGGCAATTTCTGGAGTCATTTCTATGTGGAGCCTTTGACGGCGAAACAGCATCTGCTGATTGCTGGTAAAACAGCAATGATCCTGGTCTCTTGGATGTTCAGCTATTCGGCTATGAAACACCTGCCCATCACGGTGGTGGGTCCGGTCAACCAACTGCGTCCGGCCATCTCATTGATTTTGCTATTCATAATCTTTCAAGAGCATCTGTTGTGGACGCAATGGCTTGGTGTCGCCTTGGCATTGGTCTCGTTTTATCTGATGAACCGTTCTGGAAAGTTGGAAGGGATTCAGTTCGTCCGCGACAAATGGGTTTATATGCTGTTGGCATCAGCGGTGTTGGTGGCCTTGAGTGGGGTTTACGACAAGTTCCTGTTGAGTAAGGAGACGATTTCCCCAGCCACCATTCAGGCTTGGTACACCATCTACGATTTCTTGATGATGGCGGTGATGCTTCTTTTCATCTGGAGTCCTCAGAAAGCGAAACAACCGTTCGAATGGCGTTGGGGTATTGTGGCGATGGCGGTTTTCGTGACGATTGCCGACGTTATCTATCTCTCGGGATTGAACCAAGAGGCAGCGGTCATCGTGCTTATACCTCTTATATTATATGGGGTCCGCTTGGTGGTTTCGTTCGTTTATGGAGCCTTGTTCTTCAAGGAAAAGAACATCAGGAGCAAGATCATTCCATTGCTGATGGTGCTTGCTGCTTTGGTTTTCATGTGTTTGTGATTTTTTTAGTTGACTTGCAATTAAAAAGATTTTAAATTTGCAAATTCATTTTTTGAAACGAGCATTATTATGGAAATAAAACGAGTATTTGACCTTCTTGACAACTATGTCGAGAAGTACCCCAACCAACAGGTTGCCTTGGCTGGTAAAAAGAATGGTGAGTGGGTGAAACACAGTTCTCATGCCTATAAAGAGCAAACCGACACACTGAGTTATGCCCTCATCGAGTTAGGCATCGAAAAAGGTGACAAGGTGGCGATGATTCTTACCAACCGTCCTGAATGGAACATGCTTGACATGGCCATCAGCCAGGTTGGTGCAATCAACGTACCTATTTATCCCACCATTAGCGAGGAGGACTATCGTTATATCCTCAGTGACTGCGATGCCAAGTTAGTCATCATCGACGGCCTCTCCGTGATGCAGAAGGTGACGAACATCTTGCCTGATGCTCCCAATGTGAAGATGGTCTATACCATGATCGACCGTGAGAAGTATCCTTATTTTGACCAGATGATGCAACTTGGGCGGGAACATCCCCATGCCGAGGAACTTGCTGCTCGCAAGGCTTCAGTTGACGAGATGGAATGTGCCACCATCATCTATACCTCTGGTACGACGGGAACTCCCAAGGGCGTCATGCTCTCGCACCATAACCTAATGAACCAGTTCAAGAACTTCCATTACACCATCAGCGATACTTCTGACAAGGCCTTTAGTTTCCTGCCGGTTTGTCATGCCTACGAGCGCGCTCTGAACTATTGCTACCAATACCGCGGCATGTCGATTTATTACGCGGAGAGCCTGGGCACCATCGCCAACGACATGCGTGATGTCCATCCGACGATGATGTGTGCTGTTCCACGTGTGCTGGAACGATTCTATGAAGCTATCTATCAGTCGGGAAAGAAACAGAAAGGCATTGCCAGAGCCATCTTCTTCTGGGCTCTGCATCTTGGCGAACGTTACAAGATCGACGCCACGAGCCGAAACAGGTTCTATGACTTCAAGCTCGGTATCGCCGACAAGTTGGTCTATTCCAAGATCAGGAGTAATCTCGGCGCCGAGAACTTCGACATCATCGTTTCTGGAGCCGCGGCCATCTCTCAGAAGATCGCAGGTTTCTTCTCCGCCATCAAGATGCCGGTCTTTGAAGGCTATGGCCTTACGGAGACTTCGCCCGTTATCGCGGTGAGTAACCGTAATCCTCATGGCCGTGAGGTCGGTTATGTGGGACAGCCCCTGCCTGGCACTGAAGTGAAAATTGCTGAAAACGGTGAGATCATTTGCCGTGGACACAACGTGATGATGGGGTACTACAAACATCCTGAACTCACCAAAGAGGTCATCGACGAGGATGGTTGGTTCCATACTGGCGACATGGGTGAGATTGACCAATACAATCGCTTGAAGATCACTGGCCGTATCAAGAGCCTCTTCAAGACCTCAGGCGGCAAGTACATCAACCCCGATGTCATCGAAGCCAAATTCAGTGCCTCCAAGTTGATCGAACAGATCTTGGTGGTGGGCGAGAACCAGAAATTCGCCGGTGCCCTCATCATCCCAAGTTTCACCGACTTGAAAGCTTGGTGTGCTGAGGAGAAGATTCCTTACACCACCAACGAGGAGATGATTCGTCATCCGGAAGTCCTGAAACGCTTCGCCAAGGAAGTCAACAACCTCAACAAGAGCCTGGGCGAGACGGAAAAGATCAAGAAACATGTGTTGCTTGCCGACGAATGGAGCATCGGCAATGGTTTGCTGACCCCAACGCTGAAGGTGAAGCGCAATGTGATTACCAAGAAATACAAAGACTTGATTGACAAGTTGTTCGAAGGAAACTAATAAACAATGAATCCAACGACACCCGAGAGGACGATGAGTAGGATCGGGTTGGCCTTGAAGAAATAAGAGGCCACAAAGGCGAGGACACAGATCACGATGCTGATGTTGTTCTCGCCTTTTCCTATCTCTACGAAGTTCTGGGCGTTCATCATGGCGAGGCCTGCCGCGAAAATCAATCCGGCAATGGCCGGCTTAAGTCCTTTCAGCACGTTGTTCATCAGCGTGTTGTTGCGCTTGTTCATGAAAAGACGGATGATGAAATAGACCATGATGATGGAGGGTAAGCACAAGGCGAAAGAGGCGAGGAGCGACCCGAAGAAACCTCCTGTGGTGTAACCCACGTACGTGGCCATGTTGATGGAGATTGGCCCGGGGGTCATCTGGGAGATGGCCACCATGTCGGCAAAGTCGGTGGTCGTCATCCATCCGTAATGGTCCACCACTTCATGTTGAATCAAGGAGAGCATGGCGTAGCCGCCGCCAAAGCCGAGGACGCCGATCTTGACAAAGACCCAGAGCAGTTGAAGATACAAGGTCATTGCGCTTCCTCCTTTCCTTTTTGTCGTAGCTTGCGCTCCATGATGAGCGCATAGACCAGGCTGCCTGCGATGGCAGCGATGATGACGATGGCGGGAGAGACCTTGCACCACCAGATTAAGAACACGGCAGTGATGGGGATGATGACAGTCTTCCAGTTGACTTTGGCCGACTTGATCATCCTCAGCGAGGGAGCAAGGATAAGGGCTACCACGCAGGGACGGATGCCTTTGAAGATGCGCTCGACGACCGGCAGGTTGCGGTATTCCCTGAAGACCGTGGCCAACAACAAGATGATGGTGATGGATGGGATGATGGCCCCGAGCATGGCAGCGATGGCGCCTTTGACACCGTCGATCTTGTGGCCGACATACAGGGCGGTGTTCACCGCGAATACCCCGGGCAGCGACTGGATGATGGCAATCATGTCCCAAAACTCATCCGACGGAATCCATTTTTTCTTGTCAACCACCGCTTTCTCCACCATCGACAACATGGCATAGCCGCCCCCGAGGGTGAAAGCGCCGATCTTGAAAAAGGTGGTGAAAAGCTGAAAAGTGGTTTTCATGGTGCAAAAATAATACATTTTTGTTTTTGTTTTTAATGGAATTTATAGTAGGTTTGCACTCAATTAATTAGCGAAAGAGTTATGAATCTACTGGAAGTTTCTCAAGTGATGACCTTTGACCGGCCGGAGGCCTGGCAATGGTTGGTTCAGTTTTGCATTCTTGCCACGGCCTTGCTGTTGGGCAATGCCTTGCGGACGAATATCCCATTCCTGAAGAAGAGCCTTTTGCCCTCGGCCTTGCTTGGTGGCGTATTGCTGTTGATTTTCAAGGCAATACCGGGTTGTCGTGATTTGATCAACAAGCCTATGATGGAAATTGTCACCTATCATGCCTTGGGCTTGGGATTCGTGGCATTGGCCTTGAAAAACAACAAAATCGAGTCGAAGTCCTCTCCGATGAAGGTGATTGAGACGGGTGCCTTGACGGCATCGACGTATGTCATCCAGGGCATCGTTGGCCTGTTGGTCTCCATCATCTTCTTCTTCCTTGGGAAACGCCTTTTCTATGCAGCCGGTTTGCTGCTTCCCATGGGCTACGGCCAAGGACCCGGACAGGCCCTGAACTTCGGCAAGATCTTCACTGGATGGGCTGCTGAGCAGGGGATGGACTTTGCGGGAGCAGACTTCGGCCTTTCCATTGCAGCCATGGGATTCATCGTGGGCAGCTTGATCGGCGTGATCTATATGAACATCCTGAGGAGAAAAGGCAAGCTCTCCTCCAAGAAAATCGCTGACGCTCAAGTGAATAAGCTTGAAGACTATGAGGGCAAAAACGAGATTCCCGATGCGGAGTCGATCGACAAGCTCTCGGTGCAGATCAGCATGGTGCTCTTCGTGTATTTCCTGGTGTATCTGTTCACGCATTGGATCCAAGGCATGGAGCTGGGCAACTTCGGCACCAACACCTTGAAGCCGATGCTATGGGGATTCAACTTCTTGATTGGTACCTTGTTCGGCATCCTCTTCAAATGGATCTTGGGCCGTTTCAAGAAGGCGAAGATCATGCGGCGCGAGTACATCAACAACTATATGCTGAACCGAATCAGCGGCTTCTGTTTCGACATCATGATTGTGGCTGGAACGGCGGCCATCAGCTTCGAGGAGTTTGGCAAGTTCGTTTTGCCTTTCACCATCATCTGTGCATTGGGTGCTTTGGTAACCTTCATCTATGTGCTGTTCATCTGCAAGCATCTCTATCCCGACTATAAGTACGAGGGTTTCTTCTCCATGTTTGGCATGTTGACGGGTACGGCTTCCAACGGCATGATCTTGTTGCGTGAAATCGACCCGAAGTTTGAGACTCCGGCGGCCAACAACCTTGTGTTGCAGACCCTGGCTGCCATCGTGTTGGGCTTCCCGGTGCTGTTGCTGATGGGCTTTGCTCCTCAGAGTTTGAAGGCGACATGGATTACCTTGGGTGTCTTGGTGGTTTTCTGGGCCATTTTGACGGTGTTCATGTTGAGGAAGAGGATCTTCAAGAAAGAGAAGAAGTAACACGAAAAAAGCCCGGCCATTCGGTCGGGCTTTTTTGTTGTGATGAAGTTGGGGAATCAGTCTTTGCGCTTGGCTTCCTTGATTCTTGCCTTCTTTCCACGCAATCCTCTGAGATAGTAGATGCGTGATTTGCGGACGGCGCCTTCCTTGTTCAGCTCAATGCTGTCAATCATAGGAGAAGCGATAGGGAAGCATCTTTCAACACCGATGTTGTTTGAAATCTTTCTCACGGTGAAGGTAGCGGTCTTGCCGCTGCCACTGCGCTTCAGAACCACGCCTTGGAACTTCTGAAGACGTTCCTTGTTTCCCTCAACAATCTTGTACGTAACGGTGACCGTGTCACCAGCTCTAAACTTCGGAAAATCTTTTACAATTACTTGATCTTCAACGAATTGAATCAATGCGTTCTTCATTTGTATATAATTATTTAATATATTCTACCTAAGAAAACGGGTGCAAATATACAAATAATTTGATTATAAACGCTTTTTATTCGGAAAATCTTCGCTTTTTTTTAGTTTTCCGTACATTTCTGGTCTTCTTTCCTTGGTCCGTTGCCAAGCTTGTTCCAATTTCCAGTCGTTAATGACGGCATCGTTGCCCGAGAGGAGGACTTCCGGGACTTCCCAACCTTTGTAGTTTCGGGGGCGGGTATAGACGGGTGGTGAGACGAGTCCGTCTTGGAAGGAGTCGGAGAGGGCGGAGGTCTCATCGCCTATAGCGCCTGGGATGAGACGGACGAGGCTGTCCACGAGGACTGCAGCGCCGAGTTCGCCACCGGATAGCACGTAGTTGCCTATGGATATTTCACGGGTGATAAGGTGTTCACGGATGCGCTCGTCGATGCCTTTGTAGTGCCCGCAAAGAATGATGAGATTCTCTTTCAGCGAGAGCTGGTTGCAGAGTGGCTGGTCGAGGAGCTCACCGTCCGGACTCATGTAGATGACATCGTCATAGTCGCGTTGGCTCTTGAGATGCGTGATGCAGTTGTCAACGGGTTCAATCATCATCACCATGCCGGCACCGGCAGAGAAGGGATAGTCATCGACTTTCTTGTGTTTGTCGGTGCTGTAGTCGCGTAAGTTGTGAAGTTCAATCTCCACGATGCCTTTGTTGATGGCGCGTTTGATGATGGATTCAGTGAAAGGTCCCTCGAACATTTCGGGGAAGACAGCGATGATGTCGATGCGCATGGTTGAAATTTTCGGTAAAAGTACGAATTTTATAAGTCATGGGGCCTAGGAGATGAAGAAATATTGTTACCTTTGCGTTCTTTAAAGAAATTCATACTATTTAATTCTCATTTTTAATTCTCATGATCATGAAAAAAATTCTTCTTTTTGTTCTTCTGATTGCTACTGTCTGTGCCCAGGCGCAGATTGCCTCTAACATCTATTGGGTGCAGTTTACCGATAAGAATGGTACACCTTATACTATTGACAACCCTGAAGCTTACCTCTCGCAGCGCGCCTTGGATCGTCGGGCCCGTCTGGGTATCGCCATCGACGAGTACGACTTGCCGGTGAATCCACAATACCTGCAGGCTGTCGCTGACTGTGGCGCTGAGCTCATCAACCCTTCGAAATGGTTGAATGGAGTCTCCGTCTATACCACCAACCCATCGGTCATCGATGCCATCAACGCCCTGGAATTCGTTTCTGTGGTGCGAGATTGCCCCAACGACCCCAAAGCTCAAGAACTCAAGGAGCAGTGGTTGGCCGAGGAGATGCGGATGACAGAGATGCCTCGAGCCACTATGGATGGTTACTATGGTGGTGCCGCCACCCAGGTCAGTCAAATCAGGGCCGACTACATGCATAGCCAAGGATACCGTGGCGAAGGAATGGTCATCGCTGTCCTCGATGGTGGATTTGTGGGTGCCGAGAATCATCCGGCGTTCGACAACATGCGCGAGGAAGGTCGTCTCTTGGGTACTCGTTCCTTCCTTCCTGGACAGCCTTCGGTCTATACCCAGAGTGGTCACGGCTGCAGCTGTCTCAGCACCATCGCAGCTTTTGTGCCTGACGTCATGGTCGGAACGGCTCCTAAGGCATCGTTTTATTTGATTCATACGGAGAATGGCGATTACGAGAATATCGTAGAAGAATACAACTGGGTCTCTGGAGCTGAATATGCCGACAGCTTGGGAGTAGATGTCTGCACCACCTCGTTGGGATATATCGACTTCGACATGATCCAGTGGAACCATCCTTTTGAGCATTTCGACGGACAAACCGCCCCGATGACCAGAGGCGTTGAGGTTGCCGCCAGTCGCGGTATGTTGTGTTTGATCGCCGCGGGCAATGAAGGAGATAGCTCTTTTGGAGAATGCACTTTAGGCATCCCAGCCGATGCGGAGCACTGCCTCTCCGTCGGCGCTGTCGATGGTTCGGGTGAACGCTGCTGGTTTAGCTCGGTGGGACCTACCTACGATGGACGTATCAAACCTGACGTCATGGCAAGAGGTGGTGGCACCTACGTGGCTGGCTATGGCGGTTATTATAATGGTGACGGCACCTCGTTTGCCACCCCGGTGCTGGCAGGTGCTGTGACCTGTTTGTGGCAGGCCAACTCCCATGCCTCCGTGCAGGAGATCTGCGATGCGGTCCGTCAGTGTAGCAACCGCGCCTCGAATCCTGACGTCCGCTATGGCTATGGCATTCCGAATTTCGAACAGGCCATGCTAATGCTGCATGTGGAAGACACCTCGGCCCCGAGCAATGAAATCATCAAGGTGTTCCCGAATCCATCAAGCGGCCAGGTCCACATTCAACTTGAAGATGGCTATCAGGCAGAGATCGGCATCTATGACCTGATGGGACGAAAAATGATGGGGTATCATTTCAATGGTTTGAACCATACAACGCTGGAGACCTATCTCAACCAGCTGAAAAACGGAGTCTATTTCATCAATGCGGTCTCTGACCGAGGTTCTCAAACGCTGAAACTCGTCATGGCAAGATAAAAAAAACAGGGCGGTGTCAATGACACCGCCCTGTTTTTGTCGTAGGGATTATTTCAATGGGGAAGGGGTGTGATATTCGCGAGCTCCCAACTCTTTGTCGAGCATGATCATGCCACCGATGTGGTCACCGATCATCTTGGCTTGACGCACGAGGTCGCGGGCGTTCTCTTCTTCTTCCACCTGCTCATCGATGAACCAGGCAAGGAAGTTTCCAGCAGCGCGATCGTTGTCCTTTTCAGCGATGTCACACAGGTTGTTGATCATCGCGGTCACTTTCTTTTCGTGCTCCAACGTGTCCTCAAAGGCAGCCAGGACGCTGTCCCATTCGGTCTGCACTTTGGCGATGGGGGCGAGGATCACACGCTCGTCCTGCGAGTGAAGGTAGTTGATCATGATGGCTGCATGGGCTTGCTCCTCCAGGAATTGAACCTTGTACCAATGGGCGATGCCTTTGAAGCCTTTGGCATAGATGTCTTGCGACATGCTCAAATAAAGATAGGCCGACCACATCTCAGCGTTGATCTGGTCGTTGATGGCCTTGGCGAGTTTCTTGCTAATCATTGTCTTAGAATTTGATGGTTAATAAAAGTTCTTTTTTTCGTGTCGCAAAGATAACTTTTATTTTACAAACACCCCTTCTCATTAAGAATAAATTCTTACATTTGCCGTTTAATAATCATCATATTCTTTGTTCTTATTTTATGTTGAATAGAAGATTTTTAAGAATCAAGGTCTTGCAGCAGATTTACGCATATCATCAGGCTGAAGAGACCGATCGGCTGGCCGCTGAACGTCAGCTTCTCAACCACGTAGAGGATCTCTATGGCCTCTTCATCCGTCAACTGTCGTTTTGGGTAGAGGTGAAGTGCTTCGCTGAACGCAGGATCGAGGAGAATATGCACAAGAACTTCCCTACGGAAGAGGACCTGAATCCCAACCGCCGCTTTGTCAACAACCGCGTGCTCAACGTGTTGGAAGCCAACACTGATCTTCAGCGCCAGATGGAGAAATATAAGATCAGCTGGGTCGATAACAGAGAAGATTTCATCCGCTCGTTCTATAACCGCCTTCGCGAGTTCCCGGAATATGTCGAATATATGAATAGTGAAGTGGATGACTTCGCCCACGACAAACAGCTGATTCTCGATGTCATCGACAACCATATGGCAGAGGACGACTTCCTTTTCGACTTCTATGCCGATAGGAATCTTGACTATAACAGCGATTATCAGATGGGCTTGTTCCTGTTGTGGAAGTTCATCAACGAGATGGATGCATCCTTCAACGCCGACACCCTTCTTCCACCAGTATATAAGACGGATGGGGATGAGGATTGCGATGACAAACACTTTGTGGTGAAGCTTTTCCGCGATACCTTGCGCGATGCCGACACCTACCAGCAGCTGGTCAAAGACCATATCTCCAACTGGGATTACGACCGCATCGCCTTGATGGACAAAATCATCATTTTCATGGCCCTGACCGAGTTCTGCCAGTTCCACGACATCCCGGTGAAGGTCACCATTAATGAATACATAGAGATTTCGAAATTCTTCAGCACTCCCGACAGCCGCCGTTTTGTGAATGGCATCCTCGACAAACTTGCCGCAGAACTTACAGCGGATGGGAAGCTGGTAAAAACAGGGAGGGGACGGCTCTAAGCCCCGACTCCAACACGATTGACGATGAAAAGGACGACTCTGATACTATTGACACTGATGTTTGGGTTGGCGGTGACACTGCCCGCCCAGCAGGCTAACGGCACTTACTCATTTCTGAGGGCTACCAACTCGGCCCGTGTGGCTGCATTGGGAGGCCTTCCACTTCCCATGGCTGACGGCGACATCCAGCTGGGCACGTTCAACCCCGCGGCCATCGACGCCAACATGCACAACAAACTCGGCCTGTCATACGTGGATTATTATTCCGACATCAACTTCGCTTCAGCGCAGTATTCCTATACCTTTGATAAAATAGGAAGCTTCGCAGCTACGGTGCAGTACCATAACTATGGACACTTCGACGAGACCTCTGAGAGTGGAGTGATCGTCGGTGACTTCTCTGCCTCGGAATATGCTGTGACCTTGGGATGGGGACGCCATCTCACCCCACAGTGGAGCATCGGTGCCGCCCTGAAATACGCTGGCCGTCAACTTGAGACCTACGCCTCAGGAGCGCTTGCCGTCGATGTGGCAGGATATTACCAAACCAACTCCGGCTGGCTGTTCTCGCTGACCGCCAGGAATGTCGGAGCCCAGCTGTTCAACAACTATGACTATCGAACCACGGGATTGCCTTGGTCCATTGACCTGGGGGCTTCACGCCATCTCGATCACCTGCCGTTGACGTTCATGGTATGGTATGACGACATCCAGCGTTGGAACAAGCTCTTCGACGATCCGCTCGACCTTGCCGGTAATTATGACCCGCTCACCAACGAGATTAAACAAGAGAATAAGGTGTTGCACTTCGCCAAGAACCTGGCCTCGCACCTCGTCATCGGTGGCGAACTATACCTGGGAAAAAACATCGTGCTTCGTGCCGCCTATAACTACGGTCAACGCCACGCTATGGATGTCCCGCAAAACCGCACCTTGGTGGGCTTCTCCGCCGGTGTCGGCGTCAAGATCAAGATGTTCGAAATCAGCTATGCCCGCTCTCGTTCAAGCATCGTGATGTCGCCCAACTACCTCACCATTACCATGGATCTCAACAAGTTCTAAGACTATCCTCATGTACCTTAAGGAGTTGCGTCTGACTAATTTCAAGAACTGCGAATCGGCCGACTTGGCCTTTTCGGAGAAGGTGAACTGTTTTGTCGGACTCAACGGTGCGGGTAAGACCAACATCCTTGACGCCATCTATTACCTCTCGTTCTGCAAGAGCTTCTTCGGCTCTGTTGACAAGCAGAACATCCGGCATGATCAGGATTTCTTCAGCATTCATGGCATCTATGGCTTTGACGACAAAGACAACGAAATGGTGTCATGTGTTCAGAAGAAAGACGCCAAGAAGTCGTTCAAATTCAATAAGAAAGAATACGACCGGCTCTCGGACCATATTGGGAAATTTCCCTTGGTGATGATCTCGCCCTATGACCGTGACCTCATCAACGATGGCAGCGACCTCAGGCGTAAGTTCATCGATGGCGTGATCTCACAATTCGATCCGATGTACCTCAGCGCCCTGCTCAAGTACAACCGTGCTTTGTTGCAGCGCAATATGCAGCTCAGACAGTTTGCCGAACGGCATCATTTCGACCGCTCCTTGCTTCAGCTTTGGGATGATCAACTTTGTGTCTGTGCTGATGACATCCATTCCAAACGTCGGCTTTTCCTGGAGGAGTTCCGCCCGATCTTCCAACATTATTATGAGGTGGTTTCGGGGGCCAAGGAGAAGGTGGAGGTGGGCTATTCTTCCAAACTCGACCAAAAACCCCTGCATCAGCTTTTGGAGGAGAACCTGCAGCACGACCTCAGTGCCTGCTATTCCACGGTCGGCATCCACAAGGACGATCTGGAGTTCCGTCTCGACGGTCATCCTTTGAAACGGGTCGGCTCGCAAGGTCAGCAGAAGTCGTTCGTGGTCTCCATCCGCTTGGCGCAGTTCGAGTACAATTACCAAAAGATCGGCTATAAACCCATCCTGCTTCTTGACGATATCTTCGACAAGCTCGACGACCAACGTGTGATGAAGCTGGTGCGCTTGGTGGGCGACAACCATTTCGGACAGGTGTTTATCACCGACACCCAGCAGCAACGCATCGAACGACTCTTTGTGGACACCGACATCAATCACCGGATCTTCGAGGTGGAGGCCGGACAAGTAAAACGTATTGACCATGAATGACCCCAACCAGAGCACAATCGGCGATTTGATCAAGGCGTTTTATGACGAACGCAAGGGGCCAGGGTATCTCGATGAGGTGAAGATCATCAAGGGATGGCCGGGGGTAGTGGGCCCTTTCATCGCACAGTACACCCGGGAGCTGTATATCCGTAACGGGGTGCTTTTTGCTAAAATCAGCTCCGACAGCCTCCGTGCCGAACTCAGTTTCTCCAAAACCATGCTGAAGAAACACCTCAACGATTTGGCAGGTCGTGAAGTCATCACTGACATTGTGTTTCAGTGATTTGCGTGAAAATCTTTAGAAAAATTTGTGATATTTGTTGATTTTCACTAATTTTGCGCCCTTAATGGATAAAAACATTTAATACGATAATTTATGCTTAGTCAAGATGTAAAGATCGGAAGTGCTATCCGTATGGATGGAAAGATTTATTTCTGCATTGACTTCCAACATGTTAAGCCTGGAAAAGGTAACACTATTATGCGTATCAAGCTGAAGGATGTCCTCAGCGGCAACGTGCTTGAAAAGAGATTTGACATCGGTGTCAAACTCGAAGATGTCCGCGTTGAGCATCGTCCTTATCAGTACCTTTACAAAGAAGGTGAAGACTTCATCTTCATGCACACGGAGAACTACGACCAGATTCCGATTCCCGGTGATAACATCACGGGTGTGAAGTTCATGAAGGAAAACGACATCGTCGATGTGGTCGTTGACGCTTCCACGGAGACCATTCTTTATGCTGAGATGCCGGTGAAGACCGTCCTCAAGGTGACTTACACGGAACCTGGTGAGAAGGGCAACACTGCCACCAACGCTCTGAAAGAGGCTACAGTTGAGACTGGCGCCATGGTCCGCGTGCCGCTGTTCATCAACACCGACGACATGATCCGCGTCGATACCCGCACTGGTGAATACTGTGAACGTGTGAAGGCCTAATGAAAATCAAGCAGACTACATTAAAGCATATCGCCGAGTTGATCGGTGCCACCTACGTGGGAGATGCTCGATTCCCCGTCACCGGCTTCAACGAGATCCACAAGGTTGAGGCCGGTGATGTGACTTTCGTCGATCATCCCAAGTATTATAGCAAAGCTTTGAACTCAGCGGCTACGGTGGTGCTCATCAACAAGCAGGTGGAATGCCCAGCAGGGAAGGCCCTGTTGATCCATGACGATCCCTTTGTGGCTTTCATCCAGCTGATGAGGCATTACCGTCCCATCGAACCCTGTACCCAGGCCATCAGTCCGACAGCCGAAATCGGGGAGGGGACGGTCATCATGCCTGGCTCATTCGTGGGCAACCATACCAAGGTGGGCAAGAACTGCGTCATCCATCCCAATGTCACGATTTATGACTATTGCGTGATCGGCGATAATGTAGTCATCCACTCAGGTAGCGTGATCGGTGCCGACGCTTATTATTTCCAGCGTCGCGCCGATGGCTACATGAAATTCGAATCATTCGGACGTGTCGTCATCGAAGACGACGTGGAGATCGGTGCCCTCTGCAGCATCGACAAGGGGGTGACGTCCGACACCTTAATACGAAAAGGAACCAAGATGGACAACCACTGCCAGGTGGGACATGACAGTTATATCGGTTGTAACTGCCTGATCGGAAGCCATGCTGCCATCGCCGGCGTCACTCGCATCGAAGACGATGTGATCCTTTGGGGACGTGTGTGCGTCAACAAAGACCTGGTGATTGGCGAAGGAGCCGTGGTGCTGGCCACCTCAGCCGTCGATAAGAACATCGAACCCGGTAAGGCCGTCTTCGGCGTACCCGCACAAGACGTGCGCAAGCAATGGCGCGAACAAGCCGCCATGCGCAAACTTCCCGAATTCCTCAAAGATTATTACAAACAACACCCCGATTTGTAAATCTCTAAATTCTAAATTCTAAATTCTAAATTCTAAATTCAATATTGGTATGCCCCCAAGTCCGGTGTGCCCGTCCTGCTTTTGCCATCAAAGTCGAATGGTACCAGTGCACCAATAGCGGGACTGCCTGCGCCAACAGCGGGCGACAACACATCGCTGAGATGTAGGTCGTAGTTGCGGTAATCCACAAACATCGGGTCTTGATTGAAGATGCAGCTAATGAACCCTGGCAGGTCGTTGCTGCATTTCTTGCTTTTGAACAGGCAGTGGTCGAAGTGATAGGTGGTATCGACTTCATTGGCACTCAAGTTGGTTCCGAACTCCTCTTCGGCAGCACCATAAACGATGCTGTTGCCCATCTCGAAACGGAACGGATACTCGTAACGGGTTCCTGTACTGTCATCATCGAAATAGTTGTTGAAAAACAGTGAGTTGGTTGTTCTCGGAGAACTCCACCAGAAGTTGCCGATGGTGCTGTGTTTGATGACATAGTCGCCGCCAAGGGTTATGGCAAAGGCATATTGTCCGCAGTTGTCGATGACCATGTTGTTGGCTTCGATGGCGTATAGCGTGCTGTAGATGCCCATGCCCGAGTGGTTCTCGATGATGGTGTTGTTGATGCGAAGTGCAGCTTGGGTGGCTTTGAACACCGACTCAGGTTGGAGTCCGATATAGGCATTGCGGATGATGGCGTGGTTGATGATATGGTCGGCTCCTGGTCGGCACTCCTGCAGCCAAATGCGGTCCCACTGCCCGGGTTGGTTCTTGAAATAGGGTTCCAGACGGTCGCCTTCAAAGATGACGGGGTTCTCAGCCGTTCCCTCCACAATCAGCTGGCCATCGCTCCATGACACGATGCCACTCTTGTCATGGATATACACATGGGTGCCTTCGTGGATGTGCAAGGTGCCGTAGGAGTTGATCAATGCGTAGCCATAGATGACATAAGGCCTGACGTTGGTCCAATGTGTCGTCTCCAAGCTGTCGGCCACGATGGTGTAGGGATAACGTAGGATGGAGACCCAATGGTCGCCGACGACATAGATGGCATCCTGTCCCCAGGCGGTGAGATGCACCATCTGCTGGTTGCCGTTGGTGACAAACAGGATGCTGTCTTCCACGATAAATGGCGTGTTCTGGTCGGTCGGGTCGATGGTGACGTTGAGGAAGGTGAAGAGGCTGTCGTTGGCAGGGATGAGCTTGTCGTGGAACAGGGAACCGCTTTCACCGTCGAAGTTGATCTTGAAACGCGAAGTCTCTCCACCCATAAGACGCATCTCACTGATAATGAGGTCTTCAGCGTAAGGGTTGTAAATCTTCAGTTGATGTGTCGAAGATCCAAGGGAAGTGAAAACCGTGTCGAACAGCACCGTGTCGGCAGAGAACAGCAGCTTGTGTGAAGGGTCGCTGCTGATGCTGTTTTCTTTGCGGCAAGCACTGAAACCTACGATAATGAGGAGGGTCGAGAAGAGCAGAAAACGTCTCATGGATTGAAATTTGGCACAAAATTAGCTATTTTAATGTATTTATTAACTATCTTTGCTGCAAAATAGTATTCCAATGAGGAGATTTGTAAGTTTTTGTTTGATCGTTCTCGCGATGTGCACCGCCACGGTATCCGCTCAACTGCCGAAGGCCCCGTCGGAGATGAAAGGCAAGATCGTCACTGGCGGTAACTTCGGCTTCGACATGTGGGGGAATACCCTCTATTTTTCTGTTTCTCCCCAGATCGGTTACCGGTTGACACGCGGATTGGAAGCCGGTGTGCGTTTAGGATACGACTTGAACTATACATTTGATCGCTATTATGGAAACTGGTCGGTGCATCACATCTCGGCAGGCGCCTATATCAACTATGAGATTATCAAAGGAATCTACGTTCATTTGGAGGATGAGGAGACCTGTCGGCTGGTGTTTGACGGACTGATGTCGAACGGGAGCGGCCCTCGTTGGTACAACAGCCTTTTCGTGGGCGCGGGCTATCGCCAGTATATCAGTGAGACTGCATATGCATATGTCACGCTGTTGTATAATCTCAGATGGGATTACAGCGTCGGTGAAGTGAATAGCCCCTATAGCCGTCCCTTAATGGTGAGGGTTGGCTATTGCTTTGGTTTCTAAGGAATTGTAGTGTGGTTGAATCATGGAGAAGAAAAACAACAACGTCATCAATATCAAGAACAAACGTGCCGAACATGAGTATTTCCTGATGGATACACTCACGGCGGGATTGGTGCTTACAGGTACCGAGATCAAATCGATCCGCAACGGAAAAGCAGGATTGGCCGATTCGTATTGCATGTTCAAGGGCGATGAGCTTTTCGTGATCGGGATGCACATCGCCGAATACGACAAAGGCACCTATAACAATCACGACCCGAAACGCGACCGGAAACTGCTGTTGACGGCCCGTGAATTGCGGAAGTTGAAGAACAAGGTGCAGGAGAAGGGCTTGACCATCGTGCCTGTACTCCTATATATTAATGAGAAAGGTCTGGCGAAGCTCGATATCGCCTTGGCGCGAGGCAAGCATTACTACGACAAACGCGAGACGCTGAAGACCAAAGACTCGAAACGTGATATTGAAAAACAATTGAAAGGCTATTGATATGAGAAAATGGATGATTTTGGCGCTGCTTCTGATGGCTGGCTCATGGGTGATGTCGCAAGAACGAATCCAATGGATGGATATCGAAGAGGCTGAAGCAGCCTGCCGCAGGCAACCTAAGAAGATTTTTGTTGATGTCTATACCGACTGGTGTGGATGGTGCAAACGGATGGACCAGACTACTTTTGCCGATCCTGAAGTGGCTCGTTACATGAACGAGAACTATTACGCCGTCAAGTTCAACGCGGAGCGGACAGACACGGTGCGGTTCCAAGGCCACGACTTCGTGTATGTCATGAACCCCAATGGAAAGAAAGGCATCCATCAGCTGGCCGCGGCCATGCTGCAAAACAAGTTGTCGTACCCCTCATACGTGCTCTTCAACGAAGAAATGAAACTCATGCAGGTCATCCCTGGTTACCAGAAAACAGAAAGCTTCCTGCCTATCCTTCATTTCTTTGGAGAAGATGCCTACAAGACCACACCTTGGGAGACCTTCAACGAGGCCTATTCAAAAAGAGAAAAAAAGCAGGGCGAACAATAATGAATTTTTGTAATTTTGCAAAAAATAGAAAAAATGAAAAGGTTTTTGCGATTGTCAGCGGTGATGTTGATGCTGGTTTTGGCCTCATCTTGTACGAAGACCAAGTATTGCCAGTGTTTCGCTTATATTGATAATGAAGACATTGCCTTGGGCGAGGACTATTACATTGTGGAAGACGGCACCTGCAACGACAAAGCCAAGGAAATCGTTGGGTGGGGCGCAGTGACTTGTAAGGAAGTGAACGTGGAATCGGAAGACGACAGCTGGTACTCGAAGATCCTCAACTTCTTCAAACCAAACAATAACAACAATAACAATAACCACAATAATTCGAACTAACCAATTAAAAAATCATAATCATGAAGAAATTAGTTTTAGCTATCGGCCTGGTCGCCATGGTTTGCTTGGCATCCTCATGCAGTAAACAAAAGACCTGCGTTTGTTCCTATGACATTAATGTTCTTGGAGTCGTTACTAATGTGCCGCTGGGCGAGAAAGTAATCGAATCAGGTACCTGCAACGACTTGGAGAATGCCGGTGCTTGGAACCTGAACGTTGGTAACCTTGCTGATGCCACTTTCCATTGCGAACGTAAGTAAGAACGTAGTTGAATTCGATTTACGAGAAACGAATTGTAAAAGCAGCTTCCTTGGTCATCAAAATGGCCTTGGGGCTGCTTTTTGTCGTGTCGGCAATCCTGAAGATTATCGACATCGACTCCTTTGAGATTTATATCTATAGCTATCATTTCTTTAGCCTTGATTTTTCGGCATTGGTAGCCCGTGGCGCTATCATCCTCGAGCTGGTTTTGGGCATCGGACTGATTTCCAATTGCTTCCATAAACTGATGTGGTGGGGGAGCGTCTTGATGCTTCTGGGCTATATTGGTTTGCTTTGCTATGCCTTGGTCCTCGGTCGGACCGACAATTGCCATTGCTTCGGCGATTATCTTCAATTCGATCCCAAGCAATCCATCATCAAAAACATCGTCCTCATCATCCTGTTTTTGCTGATCTACCCCATGAAAGGCTGGAAGTTCCGTTTCCAATGGCCTGCATTGATCGGGATGGCTCTTGCCTGTAGTGTAGGCGTCTTTGCAGTATCGCCTCCCGACACTTTCATCCCGGCGTTGAAGGAGGCTAACAACCTTAACCTCAACCGCGAGCTCTTCGACGAGGCCTTGCAGGATCCTCCCTTGGAAGAATGGCATCTCAGCCAGGGAAAAAAAGTGGTATGCATCTTCTCTTCCTCTTGCGACTTCTGCAAGATGACCGCCCAAAAACTAAGTCTGATGCAGCGGTTTTATGACTTTCCCGAAACAGATATTCTCTATGTGTTTATGGGGACGGAGGAAGGTGTTGAACAGTTTTTTGAAGAATCAGAATCAACACGTTATCAATATGTTATTTATGATGATTTGAAGCGTTTGTTGAAGATTAATAATGGTGTATTTCCTGTCCTTCTTTTGCTGGAGGATGGAGAAATCATTCATGAATATGGCTTCCGAAACATGGAAGAAAGGGAAATAAAAAAATTCTTTTTGAGCGATGCTCATTAATAATTTTTTTATTTTTGTAATCCGTTATGAAATACGGTTTTGACAACGAGAAATATCTCAAGATTCAGTCTGAACACATCCGCGAGCGGATAAGTCAGTTCGGCAACAAGCTTTACCTTGAACTGGGGGGTAAGCTGTTTGATGATCATCACGCCAGTCGTGTGTTACCTGGTTTTCAACCTGACAGCAAGTTGCGAATGTTGCAGAATCTCAGCGACAGTGCTGAGATCGTCATCGTAATCAGTGCCGCTGACATCGAGAAGAATAAGATGCGTAGCGACTTGGGCATCACCTATGATGTAGATGTGCTTCGTTTGCGTACTGAGTTCCAAAAGCGTGGCTTCTTGGTCAGTGGGGTAGTGATTACCCATTATAACGGTCAGAGCAGCGCTAAAGCTTTTCGAAACCGTTTAGAGCATCTAGGCATCAGGGCGTATTACCATTATCTTATTGACGGTTATCCGCATAATGTGGCTTTGATTGACTCGGAAGACGGCTTTGGCAAAGATGACTTTGTGGAGACGACACGTCCTCTGGTCATCGTCACTGCACCTGGACCAGGCAGCGGCAAGATGGCTGTATGCTTAAGCCAGCTCTACAATGAGCTGAAGCGTGGCGTCAACGCTGGTTATGCCAAGTTCGAGACCTTCCCGGTCTGGAGTCTGCCTTTGAAGCATCCTGTCAACATGGCCTATGAGGCTGCGACGGCTGACCTGGCAGATGTCAACATGATCGACCCATTCCATCTCGACGCCTATGGCAAGATCGCCATCAACTACAACCGCGACATCGAGATCTTCCCGGTGTTGAAGTCGCTGTTTGAAGGCATCTTTGGACAGTGTCCCTATAAGTCGCCTACCGACATGGGCGTGAATATGGTTGGTTTCTGCATCAACGATGACGAGGTGTGCTGCAAGGCGGCCAAAGACGAGATCATCCGTCGTTATTTCACGGCCTTGAACACGATGGCTGAGGGCGGCTGTAATGAGAATGAGGTCTCGAAAATCAAGATGTTGCTCAACCAAGCGCAGATTTCCGTCGAGGACCGCAAGCCGGTCACAGCGGCTCGTGAGCGCAAGGAACGCAGTGGGGTGGACTGCACCGCCATCGAGTTGGCCGACGGGACCATTATCACTGCGGAGACCAGTGCCTTGCTTGGACCGAGTGCGGCACTGCTGTTGAATGCCACGAAATATCTAGCAGGCATCGACCATGATTTGAAATTGATTCCTCAGTACATGATCGAGCCGATACAAAAGACCAAGGTGGAGTACTTGCGGGGCAACAACCCGAGGCTTCATACCGATGAGGTCTTGGTGGCTCTCTCTGTGCTCAGTCCGGAGGATGAGAATTGTCGCCGTGCTTTGGAGGTCCTTCCTGAACTCGAAGGATGCCAAGTGCATTCCACCGTCATGCTCAGTGAGGTGGATCGTAAGATCTTCAAGAAACTCGGTGTCGGATTGACGTGCGATCCCGTTCGCAAACAATAACTAATCCGACGACGCAATCGTTATTATTTAACGGAATCGAATTATTAGAAACAAGTTTCGAGGTCGTAATGATTAGAAACTAGCGTCAGAATCGTAATGATTAGAAGTTAGCGACGTAATCATTATGATTAGAAGAAAGCATCGGGATCGTCATTGCGAGGAGCGTAGCGACGAAGCAACCCAACCTGAACTATCAAAGGCTTTTGCCCGTTCTGGTTGGGTTGCTTCGCTTCGCTTGCAATGACGATTTCGTCGCTATTAGCTTGCTAACTTGTTAGCTTATTTGCTTAATAGCTTATTCTACCACGATGTCCTTATTGACATTCTTGGAACCCCAGAGGGCGTAGAACAGCAGGAAGGCGAGGCCAGCCACGATGACCCAGTAGCTCTGGAGATATCCAGTGCCGCCGAGACCGTCAACGATGGCGTTCTGGAGCAGAGGCAGGATACCGCCACCGCAGACCAAGGCCATGAAGATGCCGGAGGCCTTCTCCGTGTATTTACCTAATCCCTCGACGGCGAGGTTGAAGATGCCGCCCCACATCACCGAGGTGCAGAGACCAATACATACCAGGAAGGCTGCGTTGAGCGGGATGTTCACCATGCCAAAGCCGTTGGCACCGTTGAAAGCAGGGAACTTCACCATGTTTTGTGGGCCGAACATGGCCAATAAAGTCAGGATGATGCCTACCAGCGAGACCACGGTAAGCATGGCCTTTGCCGACACCTTGTTGCCGATGATGCCACCGATGAGACGGCCAATCAGCATCATGAACCAATAGGTGGCTGCTACCGATCCAGCGACAGCCTCAGCATTGACGCCTGCGCCGAGTACGTTGAGGTCAGCGTTCTGCAGCCATTTGTTGAGGATGTTCGGGATGCCCACTTCCACACCGACGTAGATGAAGATGGCGATGGCGCCCAACACGAAATGACGGAAAGCCATGGGGCCTTTGCCGCCTTTTGCTTTTTCAACGATTTGTTTCTCGTTCTCCGGAATCTTGGTCAGCGAGATGACCAGGAAACCGATGGCGAAGATGGCCAGGGCAGCATACATCAGCGGGAACACATCGCTGATTTTGGCATCGACGATGCTCGGGATGAGCAGACCCGTGATGATGATGACAGCAGTGCCGCACAAGGAGTTGAAGGTGCCTCCAATCTGGATCAGCTGGTTGCCCTTGTTGCCACCGCCACCGAGTTTGTTGAGCATCGGGTTGACAACGGTGTTGAGGAGACACATGCTGAAGCCGGCTACGAAGGCGCCGAGCAGATATACGGCGAAACTGCCTATATAACCAGAGAGTGTCTGGATAGCGACTCCGATAAAGCCGACGGTGACTGCTACCAGCGCGGTTTTCTTATAACCCTTCTTTTGCAGGAGATTGCCAGCGGGGATGCCCATCACGGCATAAGCGATGAAGTTGGCGAAGACGCCAAGGGTCCCTTGCCAGTTCGGAATCTTGAATTGGTGCTTTAGGATGTCGCCCATGGGCGAAGCCAAATTGGTCACAAAGGAGATCATGCCGAAGAGCAGGATCATCACGATGATCGGGATGGTGTAGTTCTGTTTGTTAACGGTTTTTTCCATGTTAGTTTGAATTAGAACGTTGAAAACTTAAATATGATAATTTCTTTGTATTCTTCTCCGGGACGAAGGAAGGCATTGGGGAAGTTAGGCTTGTTGGGGGCGTCGGGCAAGGCTTGGCATTCGAGGGCTACGCCTTCATAGTCATGATAGGTGTGTCCGTTCTTCCCTTGGGGGCAACCACTGAGCCAGTTTCCGGTATAGACCTGCACTCCAGGTTGGGTGGTGTAAAGCTGAACCTTGCGTCCACAGCCTTCATGCCATAACTCAGCGGCGAGGTTGAGTTTGTCCTTGCCGAGGTTGTCGAGGACCCAGCAGCTGTCGTAGCCTTTGCCGTTGACAAGGGCGGGGAAGGGCTCACGGATGTCGCGCCCGATGAGCTTGCCTTCGGTGAAGTCCATGGGCGTGTCGGTCACGGAGGCCATCTCGCCGGTGGTGATGAGCTCCTCAGTGGCTGGAAGCCAACGTGAAGCGTGGATGCACAACTTGTGGTCGAGGATGTCGCCATGGCCTTCACCTTTCAAATTAAAATAGGTGTGGTTGGTCATGTTGACGACGGTCATGGCCGTGGTGGTGGCTCCCAGACGCAGGTTGAGTTCGTTCTCGTCGTTGAGGGTGTAACGTGCCTTGGCAACCATCTCGCCAGGGTAGCCTGCCTCGCCATCGGCGCTGAGATAGGTGAAGAGCACGCTGTCGCCTTCGATGCGGCTGGCCCATTTCTGGTTGGCGAAGCCGATGTTGCCTCCGTGGAGGTGATGCTTGCCGTCGCCAGTGTTAAGCTCGAGCTGGTATTCGTGCTCATCGATGCGGAACCTGCCGTTGGCGATGCGGTTGGCGAAGCGTCCTGGCACCTTGCCGGCACAGGGACCGTCGCCGTAGTAGTCCAAGGCATTGGGGTAGCCCAGCACGATGTCTTCAAACACCCCGTCGCGGTCGGGAGTGAAGATGGAGACGATGCCAGCACCGATGTCGCTGAGCTGCACTCGGATGCCGTTGCTGTTGGTGATGGTGTAAAGCTTGATGTCTTTACCGTCAGGGGTCTTGCCCCAAGTTTTTACTTCGATGGTCATTTTTTTAAGAAGTCAGAAGTAAGAAGTCAGAAGTAAGAAGATTACCAGAGATGGTTTGGGTAAACACCTTTGTCGATAAGTTCACGGATCTTGCGCATCACCTCGGGTTTGTCTTCTTTATAGGTGACTCCGAACCAGGAGGCGTTGCTCGACAGCACCTTCATCTTGGCACTGCCGTCGTTGATGGCGTTGTTGACCATCAGCGGGATGTAGAACTCTGCCTTGATGTTGGTTTGTGCGGGACCCTTGAGGAACTCGACGAATCCGCGTTCCGAGTAGTCGAAGAAGTCGGGGGTGAAGCCGAAGAAGTTCATGGACACCAGCGAGTCCATGTCGAGCGGATGCTCACCGGTCTCGTCGCTATAGGCTGCGCCCCCATCGGGGGTGTGGCCGATACCCAGACGTTCGACGATGGTGAGGAGATGACCTTCTTGGTCGGCGGTGCAGATGCCGCGGCTGACGGTGCCGAAGTCCGACATGGTGTTGCGCAGCTTGTAGGCCACCATGCTGTAGGCACCTTTCTTGCCCTCGCAGGCCTTGAGGAACTGGGCCAGGACCTCATAGGCTTCCTTGCCGTAGAAGTCATCGGCGTTGATGGCGGCGAACGGCTCGTGGATGACATCCTTGGCCATCAGCACGGCGTGGCAGGTGCCCCAAGGCTTCACTCGTCCTTCAGGGACGCTGAATCCCGCGGGAAGCTTGTCGAGCGACTGATATACATATTCGACGGGAATGCCGTATTTCTCGGTGTTGTTGACTTTCTTGAAGGCCTCAGCGAAGTCCTCGCGGATGACGAAGACGACCTTGCCGAAGCCGGCGCGTTTGGCATCATAGATGGAATAATCGAGGATGGCCTCGTTGTTGGGGCCGACACCGTCCATCTGTTTCAGGGCACCATAGCGGGATCCCATGCCGGCGGCCAAAACTAATAATGTGGGTTTCATTTTAATTAAGAATTTAAAATTTATAATTTAGAGTTTACGGGCGCCATCGGAGATGACGAAGTTATAAATCTTGGGTTCGTGACCGAATTTGGCGTTGAACTCTTTGACGGCGGTGGTGATGAACGCATCGTAACATTCGTCTTTGACGAGGTTAATGGTGCATCCACCGAAGCCTCCGCCCATGACGCGAGACCCCGTGACACCACACTGCTTGGCGATGTCGTTGAGGAAGTCGAGTTCCTCGCAGCTCACCTCATAAAGCTTGCTCATGCCGTAATGGGTTCCATACATGCACTTTCCAACGGTCTCATAATCATTACGTTGCAAAGCATCGCAGACATCGAGAACACGTTGCTTCTCGCCGATGACGTATTCAGCACGCATATAGTCTTCGGCAGGAATCTCGGCCTTGACCTCGTCGAGCATGGCCATGGTGGCATCGCTGAGGTACTTCACCTCAGGATGACGTTGGGCAATATGGGCGCAGGCATTCTCGCAGGAGGCGCGGCGTTTGTTGTAGGCCGATGAGGCCAGCTCGTGCTTGACGAGGGTGTCGAGCAACACGACCCGGTAGCCTTTGGGGCGGAAGGGGAAGTACTCGTACTCCATGGTGGCGCAGTTGAGGCGGATCAGATGGCCCTCCTTTCCAAAGAGCGAGGCAAACTGGTCCATGATGCCGCAGTTGACGCCTACATAATGGTGCTCTGTGGCTTGTCCGATGCGAGCCAATTCGAATTTGTCGATGCCCAAATGGAACAGGTCGTTGAGGGCATAGGCAAAGGTGCTCTCGAGGGCCGCCGACGACGACACGCCGGCACCGATGGGAACATCACCATAGAACACGGTGTCGAAGCCGCCGATGGCATAGCCACGCTTGATGATCTCGCGGCACACGCCAAACAAATACTTGGCCCAGTGGCTTTCAGGCAAGTCCTCCTCCTTGAGGCCGAATTCGCAGTATTCCTCCTTGTCGATGGAATAGGTGCGCACGCGGTCGGTGCCGTTGAGACGGATGACGGCGTAAATGCCCTTGTCGATGGCTCCAGGGAAGACAAAGCCTCCGTTATAGTCGGTGTGTTCACCGATGAGGTTGATGCGTCCAGGTGAGGCATAAACGACGCCTTCTTTCCCGAAACGCTCTGAGAATGTGTTCTTTAGTTCAGTGACGTTCATAATAGCTTGTTTTTCGAATTAGGGCGCAAGTTACGAAAAAGAAATGAAATGTGATTGGATTATACGAATAAAGCGATTTTTTTTAATTTTGTGTCAAATCTGATTGCTATGGGTAAAAAATGGTATTATTTCCTGTCCTTGTTTCTCTTTTTTTCATGCGCCCACCGGCCGCAGCGGAGCTATCCTGTGCCTACGATGAAACAACTCGAATGGCAGCAACTGGAGACTTACGCCTTCATCCATTTCGGGCTTAACACCTTCAACGACATGGAATGGGGCTATGGTGATACACCGGCATCGACATTCAATCCTTCCCACCTGGATTGTGAGCAATGGGTGCTTACCTTGAAAGCCTGTGGCATGAAAGGGGTGATCCTCACTGCGAAACACCATGACGGGTTCTGCCTGTGGCCGACGGAGACCACCGACTATTCCATCAAGAACTCACCTTATAAAAATGGCCAGGGTGACATCGTAGGGGAACTCTGTGAAGCTTGTAAGAAGCATGGCCTGAAGTTCGGACTCTATCTCTCACCTTGGGATCGACACCATGCGGAGTATGGTTATCCAGGCTATGTGTCCACCTACCACCAACAGATTGAGGAGCTGGTCAGCCGTTACAGTCCGCTCTTCGAGTTTTGGTTTGACGGTGCCAATGGCGGTGACGGATGGTATGGTGGTGCTAACGAGCGTCGCTCCATCGTGGCGGAAAAATACTACGACTATGAGAAAGCCCGTGACATCGTCTGGAGCCACAGTCCCGATGCAGCCATCTTCGGAGGCACTGTGCCAACGCTACGGTGGATCGGCAACGAAGAGGGTCGGGCAGAGGCCACCCAGTGGTGCTCCTATACCTACGACTACAACACGTTGAACGATACCCGCCTGCTGGCTACCGGACTTCCCGATGGCGATGTCTGGTTGCCTGCTGAAGTCGATGTCTCTATCCGTCCTGGATGGTTCTATCATCGTGCCGAAGACACCAAAGTCAAAACCGTGGATGAGCTGATGGAGCTTTATTATCATAGCGTAGGCCGTAACGCTAACCTTCTCTTGAATTTTCCAGTGAATCAAGAGGGTAGGATCCCAGCCATCGACTCCGCCAATGCGGTGGCTTGGCATCAGAGGCTTCAAGAAATTTTTGCCAATGACCTGCTGCAAGGCTGCAAGGTGAGCGCCAGCAACACCCGTGCTCCTCGTTTTGCGGCTTCGAAGGTGCTTGACGATGACGCTACACATTATTGGGCCACCGAAGACGGTCTTACCCGTGCCGAGCTGATCTTCGAGTTTCCTGAGCCTACCGAACTCAACACCGTGGTCATACAGGAATTCATCCGTCTAGGCCAAAATGTCAAAGGATTTAGCATTTCCTATAAAACGAATGGAATGTGGCTTCCCGTGAGAACCGAGGAGCCAATGACGACGATTGGATATAAGAGAATTATTAATTTTCAGACAATTAAAGCTAATCAATTAAGGTTACGCTTTAAGGTCGGGAAGGGAGTCTTGGCGATACAAAAAGTGTCAGCTTTTCGGGGTTGAAATGTGAAAAAAATAGGGAAATTCAGGTAAATGCTTGTTAATCCCTTTTTTTTCTTATCTTTGCTCGATTTTAAAACCAATAATACCATGAAAAAACTTAGACTATTATCATTGTTAGTTCTGTCCTTACTGGTGGCAGCCCCTATGGTTAACGCTCAAACTCAAAGTAGAGCTATGCGCAAAGCGCTGAAGAAAGAATACAAAACCAAGATGAAGGAATACAAGAAAGAGGGATGGAAGGTGTATGGCACTGCCCATAGCCTTGATGTCGCTCTGTTGAACCACTATGAGAAGCTCGCAGAAGAAGGCGCCGTCGAAATTACAGGTACTGCTTCAGCTTTTGTGTCGAAAAATGTCGGCCAGCAGGCTGCCATGAACGCCGCTTGCAACAACTATGCTCGTATGGCTGAATCACAGATTCGTGGACGTATGGTGAGCGACATCTTCAGTGATGCCGACAAGGTACCGGAGGAGTTCGACAAGTTCTATGCCGCTTACGAGTCGAAGGTGGAGAAGGAGATCAAAGGCGAGTTGCTTCCAACCTATTCGGTGATCCGTTCCAAGGGTGTGGACGACAAAGGCCAAGAGATCTTCGAGATGCAGTCGTTTTTCGTGCTGAATGAGACTGCTGCTGCAAGAGCTCGTTTACGTGCCATCAAGAATGCCATCGATGAGAGCGAGGCTGCACAGAAGTATGCTGACCAGATTTCGGGTTTCGTCAATGACGAGAAGCAGGACGGTTGTTGCTCAAAAAAAGAATAAGCCTTTTTTCTGATAATGAGGAATAAGCTTTTTTGTCTGCTTCTTTTGCTTCTCCCGTTGTTTTCGTTGGCCCAAAGTGTCGAGACGATCAAGAGCAGTCCCGACTACCTTTGGGGCGAGGGATGGGGCGAATCCATTCGCGAAGCCGATCAGATGGCTTTGCAGACCTTGGTGAGCAAGATCTCACTGAGTGTGGAGAACGCCTTTGTCAACGTGGAGAAGGAAGTCGCCGTCAATGGCGTCATGGATGCTTCCACCGCCATCGAATCGGTGATGAAGACCTATTCTCAAGCCACCCTTACCAACACCGATCAAATAGTTGTCTCTCAAGAACCTGATGCACAGGTGTTTCGCTATGTGCGTCGCGATGAGGTCGAGAAGATCTTCGAAGGCCGAAAGAACAAGGTCATCGACATGGTTGGTTTGGCAGAGAAGGCTTTGGAGAAACGCAAGATCGACGATGTGCTTCGCTATTATTACTGGAGCTTCTGCTTGCTGCGAAGCCTTCCCGATGCCAACAACGTCACATCGATGGATGGAGCCGTCCTGATGACCTGGATTCCGAATCGCATCAACGAAGTGCTTTCGAATCTTAAAGTGCAAAAGTCGAGTGTCGATGAGGATTTCGTGACTATCTACATCACCTATAATGATCAGCCCGTGGCCAGCCTCGACTACACTTACTTCGATGGAAGAGGCTACACCAACATCTACAGCGCCACCGACGGCATCGGCATCATGGAGATGCAACCTGGGGTCTCGAAACAGCATCTGAAAATCAAATGCGAGTACGAATATGCGGGTGAAGCTCAAATCGACAAGGAGATTGCCACCGTGGTGGAGGTGATGAAAGGCAGGAATTTCCGTTCTGCCTACATTAACGTGAGCGATGAAAGCCTGTCGCTAAAAGCCAAAGATGCCTCCCTGCTGGCTTCATCTGTCGAAGATGCTGTGTTGAGCATGGATGCCGGACAGTTCTCGAAAAATGACCTGGCACCTTACAAAAAGGTGATGGAGAAAGTGATCGGATGCATCAAGGCCAAAGACTATCACTCGGCAGAACCTTATTTCACCGAAAATGGCGCCGAGATGTTCCGTAAACTGTTGAACTACGGCAATGCCCGAATCCTTGAAGAACCTGACCTGAGTTATCTCCGCATGGGCGATGAGGTGCTATGCCGTAGCATTCCGATGAGCTTCAGCTTCCGTAACAACACCCGCAAGTTCGTCGAGAATGTGACTTTCACCTTTGATGCCTCGCAAAAGATCAATTGCGTCGCCTTCGGCCTTGGCGAAGAATCTACCGCCGATATTTTGAACCGCGACAGCTACAGCGAACAGGCTCGTATGATCCTTACCCAGTTCTTGGAGAACTACAAGACGGCTTTCGCCTTGAAACGTTTGGATTACATCCAGAGCATCTTCGATGATAACGCTTTGATTATCACTGGTACAGAGGTGAAGACCTCGGTCTATAAGAACAACGAGGAACGGGCCCGTTTCATGGATAACAAGATCATCCGTTACAACAGATTCACCAAAAACGAATACATAAAACACCTTGAACGGTGTTTTGCCAGTAACGAATACGTGAATATCCGTTTTGCGAACAACGACATTGTGAAAGCAGGCGATAGGTACGGCGAGGTGTATGGCATCCAAATCAAGCAAGACTACTATTCCACCAATTATGGTGACACAGGCTATCTGTTTCTCTATGTTGACTTGAACGATCCTGACAATCCGATTATCAAGGTGCGTACCTGGCAGCCGGACCGTGATCCTGATTTTGGGCTTTACGGGTTGGGAGACTTTTGAGAATTTAGAATTTAGAATTTAGAATTTAGAGATAGCCCGTTAGGGCTTAAAGCTCGGTAGCCTTTGGTCGGGTACGTCATTGCGAGGAGCGCAGCGACGAAGCAAACCAACCAGAATTGAGAATTGAGAATTTAGAATTGCGAAACATTCAACGAAGTTAATTTAGAGATAGCCCGTTAGGGCTTAAAGCTTGGTGGAGAATTGAGAGGTTTATGAAGAGGAGTTTATTATTTCTTTTCTGTATTGGGTTGTGGGTCAGTGGTTTGGCTCAGAGCATCAACGTGAAGTCGTTCAAGGCGTTGACGAATGACATGACGGCAGCAAGTCGTGACGGGAAGAGGATTGACCAAAACGGTGATGTGGCTGCCTTGATCAAGGTGGTGACGACCCAACGTGGTTTCACTTTCGAAGGCGGTGCCTTGGGCATCGTCGATACCAAACAGGAAAACGGCGAGATCTGGGTGTGGGTGCCTCACGGCCTTCGTAAGATGACGGTGAAACACCAGCAGCTCGGTGTGTTGCGTGACTATTTCTTCCCCGTGGAAATCGAAGCGGAACGAACCTACGAGATGGTGCTGGTGACCGGCAAAGTCGAGACGGTAGTGACTCCTGTGGTGACCCAACAGTTTTTAGTGTTTAACGTGACCCCAAAAGATGCTGTCGTCACTGTAGATAACGAACCATGGATCGTAATTGGTGGTGTGGCCTCTAAGATGGTTGATTTTGGAGTTCATGAATACCGTGTTGAAGCCTATGAGCACCATGCCAGTGCGGGAAAGGTTCTTGTCGATGACCCTGATAATAAGGTGATGCTGAACGTGACGCTGAAACAGTCGGTTGGCTACCTGAAAATCGAAGGGAATGAAGAGATTCTTAAGGAATCCTTGATTTATATCGACAATATCATAGGGTCGGATGCCTTAAACGCAGCAAGAAAGCTCAGTAGCGGGAAACATAATGTCCGAGTGCTTCATCCCAAATACAAACCCTTTGAGCAAGTGATTTCCATTGCCGATGGGGAGACTTATCTTTTAAAGGTGAACTTGAATGTAAACTACTCCCATCTCACCATCATGTGCGATAAAGGTGCAGAACTGTGGGTGAATGGAGAACGAAAAGGGGTCGGAAGCTGGTCGGGCGACCTTGAAGCCGGAAAATACATCATGGAATGTAAAAAAGAAAAACACCGTCCCACAAAAGAGCAAAAAGTGATTACGGAGAAGATGACGGGCGACACCATTTGGTTGTCGTCTCCCATCCCCATTACTGGCGTGCTTGTCGTGAATTCAACGCCTCCTATGGCCTCTATTATTCTCGATGGGAAAAAGGTGGGAGAGACTCCGATGCGCTTGAATTCCTTGTTAATAGGAAGGCATGAGGTGAGGCTTGAAAAAGACGGGTATGTCACGTTGACCAAAGAAGTGGAAATTGAAGATGGAAAGACGATGATAGTGGAGGAATCACTGAATAAGATAGAGATTGCTGAAGTGAAGAAGGAGGAACCTGCTCATCCTCTGAAAGATACCACTTTATCCACGATACCTTCATTGTCCTTCTATACCCTTGATTTCGCTTTAGGAAAAGGACCTCAGACTTCGTTCGGTTTCTCTGTGGGTTCGGTGAAACGATTGGGTTGGTTTGCCTCAGTGTCCAGTAATTTCCAGTTTAAAGCTCTGAGTGTGCACCATACTTGTGATACGGATGGGTATATCTCAAACAATTATCCTTTTTATACTGGAGAATCTTGTAGTACTCGTTTGTCAGCTATTGCAGGTGTGGTCTGGAGGGTCGCTGAACCGGTTTGTTTGCGTGCCGGCGTTGGTTTCGGAATGCGAACGAAGTGCTGGCTCGACAATAATAATGTGCCTGTGAAGATGTTAGAGGATAGTTATTCCGGTGTTGATGTTAGCATAGGTTCCCTGTTCAATTTCGGTAGGTTTAGTGTCTCGGTTGATGTAGTTAGCGAGGGCTTTAAATTCATGGAATTCCGAGTTGGATTCGGGATGAATCGAATCAAAAAGAGTTCAACAAATCACTAAGATTTTGTCATGAAGAAGATTAGGTTAATATTTCTATATCTTGTCATCATCTCGCTGTTTGGATGTGGGAAAGACCATAGTGTTGAGGTGGTGACACCGGAGATCTCCGATGTTACTGTTTTCACCTCCATAACGAAGATAGAACTCTCTTGTATAGTAACCTATCGGGGCGATTTTCAGCTTTTTGTTAGGTATGGCGAAGAAGAGTGCTGTCTGGAGAAGGAAGTCGAAGCGGTAAATGATGGAAGCATGTTTTCGGCTAGCATCGACGATTTGGATGCTGGACATACCTATTATTATCGATTTGTGGTAAGGAATCAGGTTGGAGAATATGAATTTGAACCTGGTCAAGTGGTCACGAACTCAATCGATGTCTTCACAAAGCCAGCGACTTATATCACCTTTAGTTCGGCAGATTGTGAGGTCACGGTGAATACTGCTTCTGACGATGATGAGTATGAAGAATCAGGTCTGTGTTGGTCCGAACAGTCATCACCTAAAGTAAGTGATCATCATGTCGTTTCCAACAGCTCTTCAGCGGGAACGTTCCTGTTGAGGATGGACGGTCTAGAAGCTGGTAAAACTTATTATGCTCGTGCCTATGTGATTAAAGACGGTCAGGTGACCTATGGAGATGAGGTCTCGTTTACGACTTTTGTATTGCCCGTTGGGGCAATCAGCGGGGTCTATTCCGTCAGTGACCGCCAGAAGATTTGTTTTTCCCAAGGAAATCTTCAATTCAAAGCTACGGAACGAGCTTGGCGTTTTGCAACTAATCAGTATGATTACGTTGGAGATAATAATGTTCACATATCCAATATTTATTCGGGTTGGATAGATCTTTTTGGATGGGGAACCAGTGGCATAAATCATGGCGCAATATGTTATCAACCTTGGTCAGTTAATCAGCAATACATGGACTACTATGCCTATGGTAACGATGCTTTCGGCTTGTATTCAAACGATGGAAGTGCAGACTGGGGCGCAAATCCGATCAGTAATGGAGGAAACGTTGCTAAGCAATGGCGTTCGTTGACCAAGGATAAGTGGGTCTATTTGTTCAATAGCCGAACAACGTATTCCGGGAATCGTTTTGTCAAAGCTCAGGTGAATGGAGTGAACGGGGTAATGCTCTTGCCTGACAACTGGATCCCTTCTTCATTTGAATTAAAAGACTATAACAACAATAGTTCTTCCTTTAGTAGTAACATTATTACTGTTTCGGATTGGGAGAACCTGCAACGCTTTGGGGTGGTGTTCTTGCCTGCAGCAGGAAGCAGAGATGGATTGGAGGTTAATAGTGTCGGTAGTTCGGGTTATTATTGGTCCTCAACTTCTTACGATATGTACTATGCCTACTTTGTCAGCTTTCAAAATGGAAGCCTTTCCCCTTTAGCTAGGGATTACCGTTATTATGGACAAAGCGTTCGTTTAGTTCAAGTTCTGAATAATTAAATGAAATAAATATGAAAAGATTATTTACTATATTGTTTTTGGCCTTAACTGTCGTAAGCACCAGTTATTCCCAAGTCAAGAAAGTTTCCAGAAATAGCGTTGGGCCGAAGGCTGAACAAATGAGAAAAGCCTCTCGTATGGAGAACGAGCGGGTCATGCAGAACGTGCAGGCTGAGACTGTCATGACTAGAACCATAGGCAATGCAATAGATCAAACCTGGTATGACTGGCAGAGCAACGACGGTGCTCGTACTTGGACCCATGTTTGGGACAACGGCAAGGTGGATTTCGCTTTCACTCAGTCAACCGATGACATCCCGTTCAACTCTCGTGGTACTGGTATTGTGACCTACGACTCCAACACTGGCGAATGGTCAGGTATGGGCGGCCGTGTTGAGAACGAAAAGACCGGTTTCGGTTCCATCGCCCAATACGGACAAAACGGCCTCGTGGTAGCATCACACACCGCCACGGATTGCCGTGTCTATGTCACTAACAACAGAGATGCTATCACTTCAGGCTCTATGACGGCCACCAGTGTCCTCGACAATACCTATGAGCCCTGTTGGCCCAACGTCATGACCTCGGGTCCGAATCATAACATTATCCATGTCATTGCTACCGCTTCTTCCACCAGCAACCTCATCATGAACGGCGTTACCGATCCTTTGATTTACTTCCGTTCACTTGATGGTGGTCATACTTGGGACAAGCAAAATGTCATTCTCCCATACATGAACCAGGATTACGCTGTTGACTGGACTTCAAACTGTGCTCACTGGATGGAAACCACTGATGACAACCGCCTTACCCTCGTGGTCAACAACGCTTGGTCTGATGGTTTCGTTCTCTATAGCGACGACAACGGTGAGACCTGGGAAAGAAAAGTGTTCTACTCACACCCGAACATTCATGGTGTTGACACCGCTACCTGGTTCTTCTATCCTCGTTGGGTCTCTGCTGTGTGGGATGACGACCAACTGAAGCTTGCTTACGAGTGGAATGGTTGCAAAGGTGCACCTGGTTCTGGTTCCTACTATCCTAGCGTTGGTGGTGTTGCATTTTGGGGTGAAAACCTGGTTTATGGTGCAGAAGGTGCTGCCCAAAGCGCTATCCCAGGCAATCTCGTCCCAGGCCAACCTTTTATCATGGACACTGCTTACATCTATGAAGACATTTATGCTTCCATGTGGTGGTGGAGCGATGCTACCCACCCGATGTGGCCAGAATACATGGGTTATCTGACCCCCCTTACTGACGAAGGTCACGTTGATCCTTACTGGGAAGCCACTGAGATGAACTTTATTGTTGGCGATGGCAACAACTTGGGCGAACATGGCCACTACAACCAAGGTATTTGTGCTATGCCTGTGCTCTGTAAGGTTCCTGACAGTGATGGTTTGGTCGCTGTATGGGTGGCTCTTGACGAGAACTGCACCGACGGTGCTGGCCTCTTCTACTATCATCTTTTCGCTAATTACTCCCCTGATGGTGGACTGACCTGGGGTAATATGGTTTCCCTCTGCGGTGGCGATGATTATTGGTCGTATGAAAACACTGAGATGGTCTTTCCCCAAGCTGCCATCATCGGTGATCAACTCATTGTTGTCGCCCAAGTTGACGAAGGCACGGGTACCTATGTCCAAAGCGATGATACCAATGGTCAGGACAACTACTACACAGGTTATGTATATAACTTGAGCGAGTTGTTCAATGGCACTCCTCCAACCACCACATATTCTATTTCAGCAAGCGTAAGTCCCGCTAATAGCGGCACGGTGACTGGTGCAGGGAACTATGCTCAAGGAAGCACTTGTACTTTGAAAGCCACCGCGAACTCAGGATATGCGTTTGAGAAATGGACCAAGAACGGAACAACGGTATCGACCAATGCAAACTACAGCTTCACCGTCACGGCTAGCGGCTCGTATGTCGCTCACTTCGTGAGCACGGTGAATACCTATGAAATTACCGCAAGCGTGAGTCCTGCCAACAGTGGTACGGTGGCGGGAGCTGGTACTTATGCCTCAGGAAGCACTTGCACATTAAAGGCTACTGCCAAGTCGGGATATACGTTTGAGAAATGGACCAAGAACGGAACGACGGTATCGACCAATGCAAACTACAGCTTCACGGTAACCGCCAGTGGCGCGTATGTCGCCCATTTTCTCCCTGAGACGACTCAATACACTATTATGGCAAGCGTGAACCCGCTCTTCAGTGGCACGGTGACAGGTGCTGGAACCTATAACTCGGGAAGCTTATGTACCTTGAAGGCTACAGCCAACAGCGGTTATACCTTTGTGAATTGGACGAAGAACGGCACTGAGGTGTCAACGAATGCCGAATATAGCTTTACGGTCATGGCCAATGGATCCTATGTTGCAAATTTCGAGCCGATCCAATACACGATAACCGCAAGCGCAAGTCCCGCTACCGGAGGCTCAGTCTCAGGCGACGGAAGCTACCCTGCAGGAGAGACCTGTACCTTGGTGGCCCAGCCGAATTCAGGCTATGTTTTCGAAAAATGGACCCAGAATGGAAACTTCGTGTCGGATGAATCGGCGTATAGCTTCACCGTGACGGAGGATGCTTCCTATGTGGCGCATTTCATTGAAAGCGTCGGCAGCTATACCGTGACGGCCATAGCCGTACCATCAGAAGGAGGCTCGGTGTCAGGAGGCGGCACCTACAATCAAGGTGCGACCTGTTCCTTGAAAGCCACCGCCAATGCAGGCTATACCTTCGTGAAATGGACGGAAGCAGATGGGACGCTGGTCTCGACCGATGTCAACTATACGTTTACCGTGACCGACAATGTGATCTATATAGCCGTCTTTGAGCAAAACATTTCGCATTATACGATTACTGCAAACGCCAGCCCCGCCGAAGGTGGCATGGTGTCGGGCGGTGGCGAGTACGGGGAAGGAGCACAGTGCACCTTGACTGCCACGGCATTTTCGGGATACCGGTTCGAGAATTGGATCGAAAACGGAACCGTGGTCTTCGCACAGACGGAGTATTCGTTTGTGGTCAACGGCTCGAGAACCCTGACAGCGGTGTTCGTCCCAATCGCACAATATACCATCACGGCTTCATCAAGCTCGCATGGCTCCATATTGCCTGAAGGGACAGTGCAGGTGACCGCCGGAGAGGACCGTACCTTTACCATGATGCCCGACGAAGGATACAAGGTGGGCAGTGTCATTGTTGACGGAGAAGACGTGGGAGCCGTGGAGACATACACGTTCAGAAATGTGAATGGCAACCACTCGATACATGCCCAATTTGTCCATTTGGGAGTCAACGACCTCTATCGGCCGGAGCTGAAGCTATATCCCAATCCTGCGAGTTCCTCGTTGACGATCGTGGGAGAGGACATGAGAAGGGTGACTATGATGGACCTCATGGGTGGCCAATTGGAAGATCGTGAAGTCAGCTGTGATGGCATGACTTGGTCCCTCGACAGCTATGCCTCAGGCACCTACATCGTAAAAGTGGAATTCAAAGATGGATTTGTCGCGTTCTCTAGATTTGTTGTAGTAAAATAATATCTTATATTATAGAACATTTAATAACGTATGATTAAAAAGGGGCTTTTCTTGTTTTTGTTGTTGTCAGCGTTTTCATGGCTTCATGCTCAGAGCATCACGGTGAAGTCGTTCAAGGCGTTGACGAACGACATGACGGCAGCGAGTCGTGACGGGAAGAGGATTGACCAGAATGGTGACGTGGCTGCCTTGATCAAGGTGGTGACGACTCAACACGGCTTCACTTTCGAAGGCGGTGCCTTGGGCATCGTCGATACCAAACAGGAAAACGGCGAGATTTGGGTGTGGGTGCCGCACGGCCTTCGTAAGATGACGGTGAAACACCAACAGCTCGGTGTGTTGCGCGACTATTTCTTCCCCGTGGAAATCGAAGCGGAACGGACTTATGAAATGATATTGGTGACCGGCAAAGTGGAAACGGTAGTGAGTCCCGTGGTGACCCAACAGTTTTTGGTGTTCAACGTGAACCCGAAAGATGCCAAAGTGACGGTTGACGGAATGCCTTGGCCAGTGCGTGATGGCGTGGCATCCAAGTTGGTCGATTTTGGCGAACACAACTACTCAGTGGAAGCCTTCGACCACCATGCCGACGCGGGCAAGGTCGTGGTGAACGACCCTGACGACAAAGTGGTTATCGACATCACTCTGAAGAAAGCCTATGGTTTTGTGAAGATCGAAGGTGACAAGCAATTGCTTTCTCAGGCCTCCATCTATATCGACAATGCCAATGGCGCTGAAGCCCTAAATACACCTATGAAAGTAAGCAGTGGAAAACACCGCGTGCAGGTGGTGCATCCTCTATATAAACCCTATGAACAGCAATGCACTGTGGGTGACGGTGAGACCTATACGGTAAAAGTTGACCTCGCAGCTAACTTTGCCATCATCACCCTTGAGGTTGATGATGATGCCGAGTTGTGGGTGGATGGTGAAAACAAAGGAGTTCGCCAATGGACCGGCCCTTTGCTGGAAGGACGACATACGGTGATTTGTCGTAAGACAGACTGCCATGAAAGCACGCAGGTCATCACGGTCAACGAGTCTTTGAACGGACAAACCATGATCCTGAATGCTCCCACACCGATAACAGGCCGTCTTGTGGTAAACTCTACACCTGCTATGGCAACCTTGTTTATTGACGGCAAGGAAGAGAAGGAGACCCCGATACAAATCAACGAGATAGCAATAGGTGAGCACACCCTTCGCTTGCAAAAAGAGGGCTATTTGCCTCTAACCAGAAGGTTCGTCATCGAGGCTGACAAGACCTTGAGTATTGACCTTGAGATGGTGGAGAAACCTGTGGCGCAAACAAATCCATCAAAACCCACCTCGGATAACGCATTCAGAGATCATCCGTTGTTCGTCACTGCTAATGTGGCATACAACCCTGTGGTCATGTCGTATGGTATTTCTGTTGGAACCTTGAAAAAGATAGGCTGGTTTGTCTCGTTGATGAGTAACTTTGTCTTTGATGCAATGCGTTATTCTGCCACTGCCGATGCTGATGGCCTCGTTAACGGTGAGTGGCCAGGCTACACTGGAAACTACTCCAAGACGCGAATCTCCTTGTTGGGGGGTGTTACGATGCGTTTGGTTGAGCCCCTTTATGCCCGGGTGGGCTTGGGATACGGCATGCAGGTGTTGAGTTGTTACACTAATGATTCTTCATTGATTCGTTGGCCGGAGGGTAGCACCAACGGCTTGGATCTGGCCGTTGGATTGCAGCTGAAGCTGAATCGATTCACATTCAGCATTGATGGGGCTAGCACGAATTTCAAGACATTGGAGTTTAGAGCGGGAATGGGACTTTGTTTTTGAATTGAAAAAAAATTGATACTTCATGACGAAACGATTGATATATTTATTTGTAGCGGTTGCTGCTCTTTGGATGGTGGGTTGTAAAAAACCTGATCTGCCGACGAATCTGAAGCCAAAAATTACTGTTGACTCCTTGTTGCTTGATTTCAATAAGGCTACATTCACCTGGCAGGTGGATTATCCGGGCATGATCGGATCAATGGTGCAAGTCGGTACCGAAGCTGACCTAGCTGACGCCATCAGTTATGGTTCAGATCAGATTGCCGACAAGAAACAGTTTAATGTCGAGGTGGATAGTTTAATTGACAATAAAAACTACTATTATCGGCATGTGGTGTGGAATCATTATGATACATACATGGATGAGGTGAAGAAGTTTGTTTTCCATGGCATGTCTTCAATAATCACCACATCACAAGTCACAAATATTACGCAAACTACCGCAACCTGTGGAGGCGTCGTGTCTTCTTCATACCACGGATTAGTGGTAGAGCGAGGGGTGTGTTGGAGTAACACTCATAACCCAACAACGGCTGACAATCACGGAACAGGCGGTGCTGGAACGGGGAGCTTTTCAGTGAACTTGGTGGGATTAACCGCTAATACATTATACTATGTGAGAGCCTATGCCAAGTTGGACGATGGTTTCGTTAGCTATGGAGAAGAAGTGAGTTTTATCACCCTGCCTACTGTAAGGACGTTGCGGGTTGTTGAAATCACCCAGACTACTGCGCTTGCTGAAGGTGAAGTTGATGCCACCATAGGTGATGGAACGGTGCCAGAGCGAGGATTCTGTTGGAGTTTCAGTCATGATCCTACCATCAATGGAGCCCATGCTACCAGTGGCGTCGGCACGGGAAGATTCTCGATGACTATCGTTGGATTGTCAGCGGCAAAAACCTACTATCTAAGATCCTATGCTAAGAACAATATGGGATTGGTCGCCTATGGTGAAGAGCTTGTGTTTTCAACGTTGCCGCCATCTGTCGTTGCTCCAACAGGAGCCATCAATGGCTTATTCTCAGTGAGTGAAACACAACAAGTCTATTTCTCGCAGGGAAACTTGCAGTATAATGCTTCTTCCAATATATGGCAATTTGCTGAAAACCAGTGGGATTATAATGGCGAAGCTAACGCCAACATCTCGCAATCATTCAATGGTTGGATCGATATGTTCGGCTGGGGCACCAGTGGATATAATCATGGGGCTTCTTCTTATCAACCATGGAGTACGAGTAAAGACAATACCACTTATTTGGCATATGGTCAGGGTGACAACAACCTATACGACAAGACGGGCATGGCAGATTGGGGATATAACGCCATCAGCAATGGAGGCGATTTGATAAATATATGGCGCACTCCAACATATGAGGAATGGAAATATTTGTTATATACCAGAGAAACGCCAAGTGGAATTCGTTTTGTGAAGGCAGTGGTTAATGATGTCAATGGCTTGATCCTGTTGCCGGACGATTGGAATAGCAATTACTATCAGCTTAATGAAGGTAACTCGGGTAGTGCTGATTTTAGTGTTAACACGATACCTGCTTCGGAATGGGCTTCTTGTGAAATGGCTGGTGCAGTTTTCCTGCCTGTTACTGGTTATCGTGATGGGACTGTGCTCCATCATGTCGGAAGTCGCGGCTATTACTGGTCTTCTTCCATCTGTACAAGTACCGGAGCCCGGGGGTTGTACATTGGCGAGGCTGGTATTAGCACCGACGAGTTCAACAATCGTTTTTATGGGTATTCGGTGCGTTTGGTTCACAATGTTCAATGAAAGATCATAGCTATCTCATGAGTGACAAGAAAAAGAGACTTTGGATTATCCTGACAATTGTCGCGGCTTTGGGCATCGGTCTGGCGATGTACTTTTGGCTTCGCCCAACTGTGTTCCATGCTGAGATCATCGACCCGCGGACACTACATGCCAGCCCAACACACGCCAATATCATCGTCGGACTATGGCAAAAAGACAACCACCTGTATTATCGCTTTAACGACGACGGTACCGGCCATACGTGGGATGAAGCCGACGACGTGAGCGAGACAGAAGCCTCTCCATTCCAATGGAAAGCATATGAGGAAGCCATCATGATTACCCATGAGATGATTCTTCGTGGCGTCGTGCCTCGTTATTATAAACTCGACCAGCTCAACGCCTACGACCTGCGTTTCCATGACGCCTATTCTGCTTACGCGCTGGAACGGGTGGAAGAAGATGTCGTCTCTTTAGGGGATGGGGATGACCTCGAATGACTTGCCCTCATATTTTGGATAGATCTTGCCCATGGGGGCGCCTGGATAAGTCGGGTCGCATAACAACTGCTCTTCGCCAATGCAAACTGCCGTGGCCAGATGGTCAGGGTAGAGGATGCCTACGACATCATAACCCACGTATTTTCTGACTAGCCAAGCAAACAAAGCACAACGGTCCTCGCAGTCGCTGTAAGGATAGCCGATGACCTCTTCCGGATAGAAATACTTCTCGTGACCAAACTGATCCTCGTCAATCTTATAAGCGAAGGCGTTCTGCACAAAATCTAGCAAGATTCCCACCAACTGTTTCTTGTCGTACCTCTTGCTCAACTCCGCCATCGTCGTCGATAGTGCTTCTTGTGCCTCGGGATTCATGCCACACTTGAAATAGACGGGAAACACCGTCAATGGGATGTCGTCATAATAGCGGAGGTTGGAGGTGCTATATGGGAGGGTTAGCTTAAGGTTCGCTAGTGTCAGTTGCAGCACCCGCTCTTTGTCGCAAGGGCTGAGGTTGAGGATGTTGCGGAAGTCGAGTCCGACTTGCTTTAGGTGACTTTCATCGGCCTTCTCGTTGTAGGAATAGGCGTCTTCGCCTAGTTCTCCTCCATAAACGGAGTAGTATTTCACCCCATTGATGCGGAAAAAGGGTAGGGAATAGACCTCTTTCTTGTTGTCGATGGCCAGGAGCAGGATCAGCTGCTTGCTTTTCAGTCCACGTCCCACGCGAGCCATGAAGCCATTGCTGTGGAGCATATAGAAACAGAAAAGCACCCGGTCGTTGTTGTTGGCAAAAGCTTTCTCGGCAAGGCTGCGCACAAGCAGATAATAGCCCCAAGGGTTGAGTCCCAGGCGTTTCACCGTGAGGGTCAACTCACGATGCAGCAGCCTGCCTTCATTACATAAACTCATGGTTTTGTAGTACTTGGCCACATCGCTTTCCTTGATGCTTTTGGCTGTGGTCCGAAGCACTTCGGGGAAGTGAAAATGCAAGGTACGACCATAGAAACGTATGGACTCCATGCCGGATTCGATGGGTATCGGATCTATAGCATCCCGCCTTTGTGTCTCGGGTATGGTCTGCACCTGAAAGGAGGAAGTCGCTGTGCTTGACTTCCCAGCCTTGGTGGAAGGTGAAGCTAGCTGCGAAGGCTTGGGGTTGCTATAGATGCCGCTTTCACCGATGAAACATTCGTATTCAGTCCAGGCCTCGGCCAGGAAACGGTTGAACTCCTCCTGGGCCTGCAACCGAAACAGGTCGAACTCGTCGTTGACTTGTTGTCTGAAACGATCAAAACTGTTGTTGCGATGGGTGCTGTCGGTGGGGTTGACTTGTCCCATGGCACCCAAGGCAAGTGTCGAAAAGAGGGTGACGATGAGAAGTCGAAAGTTTTTTTTCATGTCGCTGTGGTTTCGGATGCAAATATAAAGGAAATATCGTATCTTTGAAGCCAGTTTCAAAAAATGAATGGTATGCACAGACGATTGTTTCTTGTAGCCATGATGACGCTGATGGGTGTCGTCTTGGCGAGAGCCCAAGTAGAGGATGACTTTGGCAAGGCCATGTCGGACTTCCAGCGTTTCAGGGACAGTATCCATCAGGATTTCGAGAGCTTCCGCCGTCAGGCCAACGAAGATTACGCTCGTTTCATGGAAGAGGAGTGGAAACCTTTTGATTCGAAACCTGCCTTGCCTACCCCAAGAAAGCCGAAGCCGCCTAAGCCGGTGGTCGCTGAGCCACAGGAGCGTCCGACGATGGACCCCATCCCGTTCTCGGGAAAACCCATCGTACCCAAGCCCATCGAAAACCCGCAACCGATGGAACCTATCGTTTATCGTCCTCGTCCTAACGAGCCGGTACAGTCGTTCTACTTCTTCGGCACCCCCATGGCCATCCATTTTGACAAGGACAAGCATTCCCTCAAACTCAAGGACCTCAAAGAGAAGAGCGTGGCGGAGGCTTGGAAACAGCTATCTGACGAGTACTACGACAACCTCATTGCCGAGTGCTTGCAGAGTCGCAAAGAGAAAAACTTGTGCGACTGGGCCTATTACCTGCTGACCAAGGCAGTGGCCGAGGCCAGCTGTGGCGAGGGCACTGACGAGGCTGTGGTGATGCAGATGTACCTGCTCACCCAGTCGGGATACAAGGTGAGACTGTCTCGCTCTGAAGGCCGCCTCTGCATCCTGCTCGGATCGGAAGAGGTCATCTATCGCCGTAAGTTCTTCACCTTCCTCAGCGGACGTTTCTATGTCATGGATCCCAACCTGGGCAACGATGCCTTCTATATCTACGAACACTCCTTCCCCGAGGAGAAAGCCTTCTCGCTGAACGTCGAGCAACCCAAGCTGTCGGTGCTGACTACCGACGACCGTACGTTCACCTCGAAACGCTATCCTGAATTGAGCGTGAAGGTGGCTACTAACAGTAACCTCATCGACTTCTACAACTCCTATCCTGTGACCGACAAATGGCATCTCTATTCCTTGGCTTCGATTAGCGAGACGGTGAAGGAGGATCTTTACCCAGCGCTGCGCAAGGCCATCGAGGGCAAGTCGGAGACCGAGGCAGCCAACATCCTGCTCAACTTCATCCAGACGGGATTCGCCTATGCCACCGACCAGGATCAGTTCGGCTACGAACGTCCCCTGTTCGCCGACGAGAGCTTCTTCTATCCTTATTGTGACTGTGAGGACCGTTCCATCCTTTACTCCTGCCTGGTGCGCGAACTCCTTGGCCTCGACGTGGTGCTGCTTAACTTCCCCGAACATCTGGCCACGGCGGTCTGCTTCACCGAACGTGTCCCCGGTGACTATATCGAGGTGGAAGGCAAGATTTACACCATCTGTGACCCGACCTATATCGGTGCCTCTATAGGAAGGTGCATGACCGCCCTTAAGACGGTGACGCCCATTGTGGTTCGTTTTTGATGATAGAAGATGAAAAGGAATCTGTTACTTTTCTTTCTGCTGGCTTCGGCGATGATGCTGAGCGCGCAGAATAACTTGGCAGTGAAGTCGTTCAGGGCTTTGCCCAACGACATGACGGCTTCGAGTCGCGAGGGCCGTCGCATCGACCAAAACGGCGAGGTGGCCGCCTTGATTCGGGTGGTGACTACGGAGACAGGCTTCACTTTTGAAGGAGGCTCGCTGGGTATCGTTGACACGAAACAGCGGGTGAGCGAGATCTGGGTGTGGGTGCCACACGGACTGAGAAGGATCTCGATATTCCATCCTCAACTCGGTGTCTTGCGCGACTATGTGTTTCCTATGGAAATAGAGGCCGAACGCACCTACGAGATGGTGTTGCTTTCGGGTCAGGTGGAGACAGTGGTGAGACCCACGGTGACGCAACAGTTTTTGGTGATCAGGGTGACCCCCAAGGATGCCATGGTGACTGTTGATGGAATGCCATGGCCGGTAATTGACGGTGTGGCCCAGAAGATGGTTGACTTCGGAAGATACGAGTACCGTGTCGAAGCTCTCGACTACCATGCCTCCGCAGGTAAGGTGGATGTCAACGATGCCGACAACAAGGCAGTGGTGGAGGTGGTGCTCCGCCCTGCATACGGTTTCCTGAAGATTGAGGGCGACCAAAATCTGCTTTCGCAGTCGTCGGTGTATATCGACAATGCCAACGGCACGGAGGCCTTGCGTAGTGCGATGCGGCTTGCTAGCGGACAGCATAAGGTTCGTGTGGTGCACCCGAAATACAAACCTTTTGAACAGACGGTGACCGTCACTGATGCTGAGACCAGCACGGTGCATGTGGATCTCAATGTCAACTTCGCCACGGTGACCCTACAAGTCGATGCTGATGCCGAGATCTGGGTGAATGGTGAGAGGAAAGGTGTACGTAGCTGGACTGGCGAGTTGGTGGCGGGTAACTACACGGTGGAATGCCGCCAGGAGAACCATCAGAAGACCGTGCAACGCATGACCGTCACTGCGGAAATGTCGGGACAGACGTTCCAGTTGGAGGCTCCTAAGCCCATTGTCGGACGCTTGGTGGTCAGCACCACGCCTGCTGATGCCACGCTGATCATCGATGGCAAACGTGTGGGTGAGACCCCGATGCAGCTCAACAGTATCATGGTCGGTCAGCATAGTGTTCGTGTTGAAAAGAAAGGCTGGCTGCCACTCACCAAGAGCATCGTCATTGAAGAGAACAAGACCTTGTACTTGGAGGAAACCCTTCAAGCCGATGGCAGCAACAAACCCGTTACCACAGTTGACGAACCCGTGAAGCCTGCTGATCCTCAAGCTTTGCCGGCGGCGAACAAGGCTCATAAACGCTATTTTGCGACAATCAACATGGCCTATAGTCCCGCACCTCAGCTGTCGTTTGGCTCTGGATTCGGGATGTTAGGCAAGGTGGGATGGTTTTTGACGGCCATGAGCAACTTTAACTTCAAAGCCTTGGATGCCAAGCTGGAATGCGATGCCGATGGTTATGTAGAAGGGGAGTACCCCGTATATTCTGGTGAGGTGGAGCGTACCCGTATCTCAGTGATGGGTGGCGTTTTGATTAAGGTAGCTGATCCTTTATATGCACGGGTTGGCATTGGTTATGGCATGAGGGAGTGTAGTCTTTGGACGGTTGACGACACGTTGGTTCGTTCGTCGAGCGACTGTGTGAAGGGTGTAGATGCCTCGGCGGGTGCCCAACTCGTCTTTGGAAGCTTCACTTTCAGCCTCGACCTTGTGACGACGAACTTCAAGACGATGGAAGCGAAGATTGGAGTGGGAATGACGTTTTAGGTGAATTTAGAATTTAGAATTTAGAATTTAGAGATAGCCCGTTAGGGCTTAAAGCTCGGTAGCCTTTGGTCGGGTACGTCATTGCGAGGAGCGCAGCGACGAAGCAAACCAACCAGAATTGAGAATTTAGAAATG
>JAEEON010000014.1 GCA_016284305.1 Bacteroidales bacterium | reverse complement strand
ATCTACGACGGGCCTTTCCTGCAATATGCCGCCAAGACCCTCAACCGCGTGCACGAGCCTTTCGCCACAGCCATCTATACCCTCTCATCGCGCTATCCCTACAAAGTGCCCAAAGACTTCGAATTCCCGGAGGGCAGTTACTTTTGGACCGGTTTCGAGAAGACCGTCTACTACGTCGACTGCGCTTTGAGGGACTTCTTCAAGACCGCCTCACAAATGTCGTGGTACGACCACACCCTGTTCGTCATCACAGCGGACTACTCCAACAACGAGCACTTCCAGCCCGAATACAGCAACGTCTGGGGCATGTATTCCATCCCCATTGCCTTCTATTATCCAAGGAAAATTAAGGCTTTTCAAAGCAACGAGATTGCCCAACAAATCGACCTTGGGCCTTCCATACTCTCCGCGTTGGAAGTCAACGACACGCTGTTCTCATTCGGCCGCAACCTGTTCGACACCATCAGCGAACCCTCTTTCGTCAGCTATTACAACCTGACCTACCAATATTGCGACGGCACCTATCTGGTGCAGTCGGACGGCGAGAACTCCTTCGGCATCTTCAAGCCCATCAGCGACTCGCTCTTGAACGACAACCTCATCGACAGGCTGCAGTGCCCCGACGTTTACGACAAGCTCTATCGCTTCTTGCAAGAATACAACAACAGAATGATTAACAACGAGTTATATTATATCCCAACCGATACCATTATTTATAACGACAGTCTCCATGAAACACAAGAGTGACAAAAACGGTACCGTTTATTCCACCAACCCTGACTTTGCCTTCGACTATGGCGAGGATGAAGTCATTACCCTAGAGCCAGGCAAGCAGAACCTACGCGTGATGCTCGACAAGAAACAACGCGGCGGCAAGAAAGTGACCCTCATCACAGGCTTCCAAGGCTCCGACTACGACCTGGCCGTCTTGGGCAAGGAATTGAAGTCGGCCTGCGGTGTGGGTGGTAGCGTGAAAGATGGCGAGATCCTGCTTCAAGGCGACTTCAGGGAGAAAGTGCTGGCGCTATTGGTGCAGAAAGGTTATACAAAGACTAAAATCAGCGGAATATGATTGAAAAATACATAGAGATCCTTAGCGGCATCGGAAAGTATCTTCATTTTGGCCAGAGCACCTCACTAGGCATCGCCGAAGGCATTGCCTTCGTCTCACTGCTTGTCGTGGGTATCCTTTTATATTTCCTTGCACGTTTCATCATTAGCAAGACCGTCAACGTCCTCATCAAGAAGACACCTTCGAAGTACGACGACCTGCTTGTGAAAAACAAGGTATTCATTCGCATCTGCCTGCTCATCCCAGCCATACTTGTCAAATACTACCTCAATGACGCCATACCTGACTTCCCAGGAGCCGTTACCATCATCACCAAGATTACGAAGATTTATGAAATCATGGTCTATGCCTCCATCTTGATGGCTTTGGTGAACGCAGCACATGAGCTCTACAACTCGTTTGAGACCTCGAAATTGAAACCCATCGAAGGCTTGGTACAAGTCATCAAAGGCATCATCATCGCCGTCAGCGTGTTGCTCATCACCACCTTCCTGTTAGGCAAAAGCCTCAGCAGCATCATCATCGGATTGGGCACCATCTCGGCCGTGCTTCTGCTCATCTTCCAAGACTCCATCAAAGGCTTTGTGGGCAGCATACAACTGTCGATCAACGACATGCTCCGTATCGGCGACTGGATTGTGATGGGACAAGCCGACGGCACCGTGTTGGAGATCAACCTCACCTCGGTGAAGGTGCAGAACTGGGACAACACCATCACCACCATTCCGACTTACACGCTGGTCTCGGCTCCCTTCACCAACTGGCGTGGTATGTCAGAGTCGGGTGGACGACGCATCGCCCGCAGCATCAACATCGACGTGAACACCATCCGCTACTGTACACCGGAGATGCTGGAGAAATATAAGCATTATTCTTTGGTAAAGGACTACATCGCCGAGAAAGAAGAAGACATCCTCGAATACAACAAGTCCAACAATATCGACACAAGCGAGATCATGAACGGTCGCCAGCAGACCAACCTCGGCATCTTCCGCGCCTACATCAAGGCCTATCTCAACAATAACCCGAAGCTGAACCATAACCTCACCATGATGGTGCGACAACTCCAACCAACGGAGTTTGGCGTGCCTTTGCAAATCTACGCCTTCAGCAGCGATAAGCAATGGACCAACTACGAGGAGATCCAAAGCGACATCTTTGACCACATCATTTCGGCTGCGCCGATGTTTGATTTGAAGATATACCAGAAGCATTAGTGTAGAGTTTAGAGTTTAGAGTGTAGGGGTGTAGGGGTGTCACATTGTGGCAGCCGGAAAATCAAATAAGTAGGGCCGTCACACCGTGGCAGCCGTACATTAAAATAAAACGTTTATGAACCCAGGAGTTGTTTTCACGGAAAAATACCTGAAACTGATGT
>JAEEON010000013.1 GCA_016284305.1 Bacteroidales bacterium | reverse complement strand
AAAACGCCCATATATATCTATATACAACGTATAATTATTGCCAATGAACATGTTTCTTGCATTTACTATCATCTTCGCAACCATCATGTTATGGATTGCCGTTAGGTGCAAACGTAACAACCGCCGTCTGCTTGGCGAATTGAAACACCTGAAAGCATCGCTGGTCGAAGCTGAAAACGAAAAAAATCTCCTTGAAGAAAGGATGACACATGTTGCTGACGCTGGCGGCATTGGCGAAAGCACCGTCTTGGCCATTGCGGGTGAGATTGTCCGTATGGAGAACAACCTCTACCGCATGGCAGATGTGCCTGGCCGCAAGCAAGTATCAAAGTCACTTGAGCGCATGAAAGTAGCCTTGCAAGCTGAAGGCTATGCCGTGGTTCCTCTTTTGGGAAACCCATACAAAGAAGGGATGCAGATGTCTGCCGTGTTCGTTCCTGACGAAAGTCTTCCTTTGGGAAGCTCGATTATCACCTCTGTACAAAAACCTCAGGTGAACCGAAACGGCAAAATGATTCAAGCAGCAAGTGTAACAGTGGGACAAAATAACTAACCTTCATACATTACTTAATATGGACAACAATGGAAAGATCAACAGGGGCATTGACCTCGGCACGACCAACTCGGCCATCGCCGTCATGGAGAATGGTGTCCCCGTCATCAAGAAAAGCAGCACGCAAAAGGATACGACACCTTCTATCGTGTCTATCAACCGGAAGGGTGTCATTCACATTGGCGATACGGCCGCCAACGAACTGGCTAGTCAGATGATCCGTGCCACCAAGACATGGGATGGATGTTCTTCCTCGACTGACGTTTTCAAGGAGTTCAAGCGCACCATGGGAACTATTGAAGTGTACATCAGCAAGAACCTCAAGCAGGACTTTTCTTCTCAGCAGCTCTCTGCCGAAATCATCAAGGCTCTTGCTGCCAACGCTGGTATCAACGATGGGGGATGCATTGTCATCTCCGTGCCAGCCAAATTCGATGCCACACAGAAGACCGCTACGGTGGAAGCTGCACGTCTGGCAGGTTTCCAGTACGTGGAACTGATTCAGGAACCAATCGCTGCTGCCATTGCTTTCGGAGTGACAACGGGACAGACCGATGGCTTTTGGTTGGTGTTCGACCTCGGCGGTGGAACCTTTGATGCTGCCCTGCTTCGTGTTGACGGCGGTGTTCAGCAGGTCGTTGACACTGAGGGCGACAGTTATCTTGGTGGCAAGGACATTGATTATGCATTGGTGGACAGCATACTCATCCCATTCGTCAAGAAGAACTACAAGGTCGACATGATTATGGCTTCGGAGAAGAGAGCTGCCATCTTTCGTGAAGCTTTAAAGGTCTATGCTGAAGCTGCTAAGGTGGCTCTTTCCACCGCACCCAGCGTTGATGTGCTCTCCGACCTTGGCGAGTTTGGCTGTGACGACAACGGTATTGAGATTGAACTCGACCTGACCATTACCCGTGAGATGGCTTATCCCGTCATGGAGCCTTTTTTCAAGAAGGCTGTTACTATCTGCCGGAAGATTTTGGAGCGTAACCACATTGATGGGAGTCAGCTTACCAAGCTCATTCTTGTTGGTGGCCCCACTTACTCTCCCTATCTCCGCCAGATGCTGAAGGATGAGGTTTCTCCCAACATTGACACATCGGTTGACCCGATGACAGCTGTCGCCAAAGGAGCAACCCTCTACGCTGCCACCCGTGATATCCCAGTGGAGTTTAAGGCTGCTCCCGATGCCGGTGCCCTGGAGCTGGAACTCCACTACGACACCATGGCAGTGGGTTTGACCACCTATATCGCTATCATGGTCAAGAGCCGTAAAGTAATGACCGAAGGCATGACTGTGGAGGTGATTCGCAATGATGGCGCTTGGAGGAGCGGCCTTGTGCCCTACGAGGATAATGGTATCGTCGTGGAGCTTGCTTTGGTGGAACATGCTGCCAACAACTTCACCGTTCGCTTCTACAACGATTTTGGCCATAATGTGAAGGTGTCACCCGACAACCTGACCATACTCCAAGGCACACTTGCATCGGCTGCACCGCTGCCTTACCATATCGGTTTCGGGGTGTGGGACAACGAAACAGAGCGTCAGGCTTTTGTCCCATTCATTGGCCTCGAAAAGGGCAAGCCGCTTCCCACCATTGGCGTAGCCCATGGGAGGAAGACAACTATGAAACTCGTTCCTGGCAATAAGAAAACGGTTCTGAAGATTCCAGTCTATCAGGCAGGAAGCTACACGATTAACTCGCCAGCCTCTCTTTATGAGTATGTCGGGGATGTCCTCATCACTGGCAAGGATGTGAAGCATGAGGTGCCAGCGGGTACTGAGGTGGAGATACAGGTCGCTGCCGACAGTAGCGAGATGATGACCTTCACGGTTTCCATTCCCAGCGTTGATGAGGATGTGGTCAAGCAACTTGACACATCACCTCGTTTCA
>JAEEON010000001.1 GCA_016284305.1 Bacteroidales bacterium | reverse complement strand
TCTACTGGTCGGCATCCTACGATGATAGCAACTACGCCTGGAGTTTGTACTACGGCGGTTCGTTCCTCAGCACTGAAAGCAATAGCGATCGCAGTTTCGCTTTCCCGGTGCGTCTAGTCCTTCCGCTTCAGGAAGGTCCCTTTGGCATCAGTGTCGTGGCCAATCCATCGACGGGCGGCACGTTGAGCGGTGCTCGCGCCTACGACTTCGGGACGAGCTGCACCTTGACAGCCACCCCAGCCGAAGGCTACACCTTTGTAAATTGGACCGAGGTCGTTGACGATACGGGAACCCCGAATGTGGTCTCCACTAACGCAGAATATACCTTCCGTGTGACGGGAAGCCGTGTCTTGGTAGCCAACTTCGAGTTGGCTCCAACCTCACCCGAAGGATCCATCAACGGCAAGTTCAGCGTGAACGCTGATGGCGACCAGGTCTATTTCTCGAAGGGTAACCTGCAATACATCGGCAGTGCCGCAACGCCTTATTGGAAGTTCGCCGACCATCAGTGGGACTATCTCGGCGATAACGGACAGGGTAGTGACTCTCAGACCGTTGACCGTGACCTGTTTGGTTGGGGCACCAGCGGCTACGACCACGGAGCCAATTGTTACCAACCCTGGAGCACAAGCCAGAACAATCGTGACTATTATGCCTACGGCAGCGGCAGCTACAACCTGAATGACCAGACGGGCAAGGCCGACTGGGGCTACAACGCCATCAGCAACGGAGGCAACACGGAGAACCAATGGTTTACCCTCAGCCATGATGAATGGGACTATGTGTTCAACACCCGCACCACGACAAGCGGTATCCGCTATGCCAAGGCCGAGGTGAACAACGTGAATGGCGTGATTCTTTTGCCTGACGACTGGGATGCTTCCTTTTATACGCTGAGCAACACGAACACTGATAATGCCCGCTATAACAGTAACATCATCAGCGAAACGGAATGGGCTACTCTTGAACAACATGGTGCCGTCTTCCTGCCTGCCGCTGGCAACCGTTTGGGGACTGCCATTAACAGAGTTGGTAACTACGGCTATTACTGGACAGCGTCCCGCGACAGTGGCGGCTACAGTGACATCTATTCGTGGAACCTAAACTTCTACACGTCTTACATCTCATGGAGTGACGGATACTATCGCGTTTACGGTTTTTCGGTGCGTCTGGTCCGTTCGCTTCAGTAATAAAACAATCGGCAGCAACATAACGTTGCTGCCGATTGTTTTTTTTATATGTTTTTTTTGTAATAATTTCAATAATTGTGTAATATATTAAAAATATTCTCTATTTTTGCATCGAAAACATTAATACATTATACAATTATGACAGACAACAACCATGCAGTCTTCATGAACCCTTACACGGATTTCGGGTTCAAGAAGCTGTTCGGCTCGGAGCCGAACAAGGACATATTGATCAGCTTCCTCAACGCCCTCTTCGAGGGCGACCGCAAACCTATCGTTGACATCAGCTATCTCAACACGGAAGTGCTCGGCCCATACTATGGCGACCGCAACTCGGTGTTCGACGTGTATTGCCATACCGCCGATGGGGGTCAGTTCATCGTGGAAATGCAACGCTCGGACCAGCCGTACTTCAAGGACCGAACGGTGTATTACGCCTCAGCGTCGATCGTGCAGCAGGCTCCCAAAGGCGAACACTGGTCTTATCAACTCTCCGAGGTGTGCGTGGTGGGAATCCTCAACTTCGTGTTTCCCCACAAGGAATATGGTGGTGACAGCTACCTTCACCGGGTGCGACTGAAGGACACGGAAGACAACCATGAGGTGTATAAGAAGCTGACATTCTACTATGTGGAGATGCCGAAGTTCAAGAAGAAGGAAGAGGAGTTGGTGACGATGCAGGACAAGTGGCTATACGTGCTGAAAAACATCAGCTACCTGTTGGAGCAGCCGAAGGAACTCCAAGAGCGTGTGTTCACGAAGTTTTTCGAGGAGGCGCGAATCGGGATGTTCAATGAGGAGGAACGGTTTGCGTACATGGAAAGCCAGAAACATTACTGGGACAACAAGAACACGTTGGACTATGCCTACGAGAAAGGGAAGGATGCCGGGATGGAGGAAGGCCTCGCCGAAGGAAAAGAACTAGGCCTCGCCGAAGGGGAGTATAAAGTGAAAATGGCTACCGCTCGCAAGATGCTGTCAATGGGGATGGACCTGGAGACGGTGCTTGAGGTGACGGAGCTGACGAAAGAGGAGATTGAGTCTTGGTGATCGAGGGTTATCTGGCTGCCACTCCGCAAAGATGGAATAACACTCGGGCACCCACGTTACCGTCCCAGTCGCCTCCGTCAGGTGAAGGTGAAACCTCGCAAAGGTCGAAACCGATGATCTCGCGACCAGCTTCACGGATGCGGTTCAGCACGTACATCAGCTCCTCGTATTCCAGGCCTCCTGGGACTGGAGTGCCGGTGTTTGGACAGAGTTTAGGATCCAAGGCGTCGATATCGATGGAGAGATAGACCTTCGAAGGCAGCTGGTCGATCATCTCGTCAACGAGGTCCTTCCAACGCTCGCCCTCGAATAGGCGCCGACGACAGTCACGGTCGTAAAACACTTTCACCCGTCCTGCTTGATCCTCGACCAAGGCCTTCTCCTGATGACAATAGTCTCGGATGCCAATCTGTACCAAACGTTTCACGTTGTCGAACTTCAAAGTGTTGTAGAAGATGGAGGCGTGTGAGTACTTGAATCCCTCGAATGCTTCGCGAAGATCCATGTGTGCGTCGGCATGGAGGATGCCGTATTCCACACCTTCTTTATTAAGATACTGATGGTAGGCGAGGGGACAGCTGTGGTCGCCACCCAAAAGCCCCACTACCTTGCCTTGGCCCTTCCAGTAGGCAATGCGCTCTCGTAACCATGCATTCTTGCGCTCAGTGGCTGCCTCAATGTCAGCATACATCGCGGCATATTTCTCGGGATCCTCATCAACAAGATCCTCATACAAAGCTTCGATGATTTCCTCACTTATCGGAGCCATCTGGTCGTGCAGCTCCCTCAGTTCCACAGGGAACTCGTCCATGAAGATGCCCTTTCTCCACAATTCGGGATAGTCGTGGTGACAGAGGTCCACCTGCAAGGATGCTTCCATGACGGTATCCGGTCCGTCAACCGTGCCACGGTTGTAACTTGTGGTCAGCTCCCATTCCACAGGGATGATGATAATCTGCGCTTCCTCAGCCGTGCAAGGAAGTCCATAAATGCCCGATCCTGCAACAGCAGCGGCGTTGGGGTCAAAAGTGTTTTCCATAGTCATTGTATTTCAATTGGTGCAAAGTTACAAATTCTATCCATAGCTTCTACCAATTCCACATTTTTCCACGTTTGGCGATTTTTGTGGAATTGATTCCACAATATTCCACAATTATTCTATTGTTTGATAAAAAATAAATTATTGAAAATCAAATAATTACATGATATATTTTATTTGGCATAATATTGGCTAAATGAGAAGCCGAATTTTTTGATATGAAAAAGATCGTAAATATAGTGAGTGTTTTTGCCCTTGTAGCGCTTCTGGGTTCCTGCGCTGAATCCTCGAAGAAATACAAGGCATTGGAAGCTGAAAGGGATTCCCTTTTAGTCGTTACCTCTAATGTGACCACTGATTTTGAGTCGTCATTGCGTACCATCAATGAGATTGAGATGGCTCTGCAAACCGTTCGTGAAGCAGAAAGCATCATCATCATGGAAAATCAGGAAGGCAACAACAATTATGCGGTCTCCCAAATCGAAGCCATCGACCGTACCATCAAACAGAACAAGGCAAAGATTGAAGAACTTGAGAAGCAACTTGCCGATGCCGGTTCCAAGTCGAAACAACTGAACGCCACAATCAACCGTCTCAAGAAAGAGCTCGATGACAAGGACGCCCTGATGACCACCCTTCGCAATGAGTTGAATGCTAGCAAGGCTCAGGTGGTGGAACTCACCACAAAGGTTGAACACCTTAACAAAAACGTGGAGGTCTTGACAGAAGATGTGGACAACTTGAGTGCGCAAAGTGCAGAACAACAAGCCACCATCCGTCTGCAAGACGCAATGATGAACTCCGTTTATTATATCGTGGCTCCGATGGAGACCTTGAAACAATATGAGTTGGTGACTGGAGGTGGACTCTTCAAGAAAGAAAGCGTCTCCAATGTCATCAACAAAAATGTGCTCAACGTCGCCGATCGCCGTGAGTTGACCACGCTCCCGCTGAATACCAAAAAAGCAAACATACTGACAAATCATCCGGAAAGCAGTTATCAAATAACTAAAAACGACGATGGCATGCTCTCTCTCGTCATCGTTGACAAGGAAGCTTTCTGGAATATATCTAATTATTTGATTATATCCATCAAATAAAAATTCTGCTCGTTTTCAATTTTTAAAGAAAGCCTTGCTTCTCCCCGTTGCAAGGCTTCTTTTTTTTGTTATTGCGTAGTTTTTTGTATCTTTGCAGCAGATTTGCAACCGATGAAGAATACCATTTTGATCGTTGAGGACGACGCGGCCTTTGGAGTGATGCTTCAAACTTGGCTGAAGAAAAACGACTATGACGTCGTTTTGGCAACCCAGTATGCGCAGGCAAAAAAGGCTATTGTATCCAGGGATTTTGACTTGATTTTGACCGACCTGCGTCTGCCTGATGGGGATGGTATCATGCTGATGACCTGGGTGCGAGAGCAACAGAAAAGCCGTGTCCCATTCATCGTTATGACTGGCTATGCCGAAGTTCAGACCGCCGTGTCGGCCATGAAACTCGGTGCCTTCGACTACCTCAAAAAGCCAATCAACCCCAGCCTCCTTGAAGAAAAGATCGTGGCGGCACTCGAATCGGGTCAGGAAGAAGAGGAACTTTTCCTTCCTAAGAAGGTGATGGTCAAAGGGAACAGCGAGGCTATACAACGCCTTTATCGACATGTGGAACTTGTGGCACCGACGAAGTTCTCCGTGCTTATTCTTGGAGAGAGTGGCACGGGTAAGGAATACATCGCTGAGATGATCCACCAAAGCAGCCCGCGCCATGACAAGCCTTTCATCGCCGTTGACTGTGGAAGTCTCTCCAAGGAACTAGCCCCCAGTGAGCTCTTTGGTCACCTTCGCGGATCGTTTACCTCGGCCATCGCTGACAAGAAAGGCGTGTTTGAACAAGCCAAGGGGGGTACCGTATTCCTCGATGAGGTGGGCAACCTGCCTTATGAAGTGCAGATGCAACTCTTGCGTTCGCTTCAAGAACAAAAGGTGCGTCCTGTGGGTTCCGCGGTCGATATCAACGTTGATGTGCGTATTGTGGCAGCCACCAACGACAATATTGAAAGGGCCATTGAGCAAGGGAAGTTCCGTCAGGACCTCTATCACCGAATCAATGAATTTACCCTTCAGGTGCCTCCGCTGCGTGAACGCATGGAGGATCTAGAGGAATTTGTTACTTTCTTCCTCTCACAAGCCAACGAAGAGCTGGGCAAGGAGATTAAGGGGGTGTCGCCTAAAGCTATCGCTGCCATGAAGAAGATGCCTTGGACGGGTAACCTTCGCGAGCTTCGTAACGTGATTCGCCGCTGCGTCCTCTTCGCGGAAGGCGACTACATTGAAGTTGAGGATCTGCCTGTGTATATCGAGGCTCCTGAGAAGCCTGCTACTGCATCGAACGATGATTACGCCCTTCGTCCCGGCAACGAGAAAGAACAAATTGAGGCCGCACTGGTGAAAGCCCGTGGCAATAAGACAGTTGCCGCCAAACTCCTGCAAATCGACCGTAAAACCCTGTATAACAAGATGCACCAGTTGGGTATCGAGTTATAAAAGGATGGTCTGGAATACCTTATTCTATTCCGTATTTTTCGCTAAGTAGCTCGATGAGTTCGTCAGCCAAGGTCATGAAATGAGTGGCTTGGCTTTTCCATTCGGGGAAGACCTTTTCCGCATCAGCATCACCTCGAGTTTCATTCATCTTTGAAAGGAAGGGGATAGCCTCCTCTTGTTGCAGTTGGATAAACATGGGTAGCATCTTGTGGCAGAGTGCCTGGGCAGTGTTGAAGTCGTCGTTCTCAATACACTCATTTAATGCCACCAAATTATCAGCGGTGGTATGAGTAAAGATTGTGAGGATGTTACGGATGGCTTCGTCGTCATCACTCATCAGAGCGCACAGCTCGGGGAAATCCTCAAAGCCACTTCTGTGTTTTCCCGATTCTTTGGCGTCGTCGATGTCAGCCTCTTGTTCGATGCTTCGCCCGAAGATGCTCTCCAAATTCTTGAGGTTGAAGGGTTTCTGAAGGAATCCGTCAAAGCCTTCCTGTTTGGCGATCTCATTGGTGTAGTCCATGCGCGCAGTCATCAGATACACGGGTTTGTTGACGTCGGCTTTCTTGAATAGTTTGAGGATGTCGTTGCCCGTCAAGGCTCCCATTTCGCGGTCGGTGAGGATGTAGTCGTAAGCTTCCACTTGGCTGAGGGCACTGTCGATGTCGCCCTTCGAGCGACAGATCATCACCTGATGGCCGAGTTTGCCAATCATGTTGCTCACCACGGTAAGCAAGGTGTCGTCGTCATCGATGATAAGGATATGCCGTTGGGGTACAAGCACGGTTGCTTCATTTTCAGGGGGCGTTTCAACGGTGCTGTTTTCTACGGGCGTCTCGTCAGCAAGTTCAAATTCCACTGGGATGCGTGCCGTGAACAGACTTCCTTTGCCTACTTCCGATTCGACCTCGATCTCGCCGTCCATCAAATCAACAAGACCCTTGACCACCGAAAGCCCATAGCCGCTGCCTTCCGAGATCTTGCTTCCGCTGTCGGTGCGGACAAAGGGCTTGAAAACATCCTCGATCTTGTCGTCGGGAATGCCGATGCCGGTGTCTTCCACTCGAAACACCAGACTGCCGTTCTCTAAAGAACCCCTGAAACCGATGCTTCCTTCGATGGTGTATTTGATGGCGTTGGAAATCAAGTTGCTGATGATTTGCTTGATTTTCAAAGCATCGGAATTGGCGACCAAATTCTCGCGAAATTCGTTTTTGAAGTTGAACACTAAGTTCTTCTTATGCGCTATTGGTTCGAACATGGACGCGGTCTCTGTGCATAAGTCGCTGACATTGAACGGATTCTTCTCGACAGTAAGTTTGCCTTGCTCCAGACTTGAGAACTCTAGCAGGTTGCTTAGCAGGCTGAGGATATGGTCAGCTGACTTTTGAATGGATAAGACTTCTTTTTCGTTCCCCGTGTTGTCCATCAGCTCCAGGTTACCCATGATTGAAGACAAGGGGGTCTTGATATCATGGGAGACGGAGAGCAGCATCTTGTGTCTTGTCTCCATGATTTCCTCGGTTTTCTTTTGGGCTTCTTCAGCGATGACCTTGGCTTCCTCAGCGGCTTTTCTTGCTCGGAAACCCTTGCTGACGTCACTGAGAATCAGGATGACAAAGATGATGATAAGCACGAGCACCGTAGCGGCGATGATGGTGGACGATCGGGTGTTTTCGTTGATCAGGTTCTCACTCGTCTCGATTTCCACGATGGAGCTGTCCAAAATCTCTTTGTTCAACGCCAACAGCAGCTCGGCGATTTGTTCTGAGAGATGGTTGTCGTCAGTGATCAGCTCGGCGGTTTTCTTTTCGTATTCCTTGATGCGTTGCTTGTATTCGATACGCGCTTTCTCCGAAAGGATTTTGAGGTCATTGAGGATGTCGAGCGAATCGTTGGAAAGGGTCTTGGCGGTGTCCACCGTCTGGCTGGTGACTTGCACGATGCTATCGGTTTCAGAGGGACTAAACACGTCACCGATGCGCTGCCAAAAACTCTTCTTGGGCTGGTTGTGGATGATGGTGTCGCTTTGTGTCACTGTGGTCACCGTGGTCGCACTGCTTTGCCTAGGGACATATGATTGTAGTTTGGCATCGATCTCGGCGAGAGGGTCGTAGTAATAAAACTGTCGTGAGAGCACATAGCTGATCTGTCCTTTCCTTAATATGAGCCGCTCCACTTCGCGAATTCGATGCTCGTTTTGCTCACTGGGCATGATTTTCAGCAGGCTGTCGGCACAGGCATTGATCTCGTTATTGATGTTTCCGAACTTCTTGAGGTGTTTAGGGTTGTCGGTGAAAGCAAAGAGGTTGGCCTCAGACTGCGCCTCGTGCACAAGCTGGGTGAAATGGTTGGTGAGGTCGAGGGCCTGGTTTTGGATGCTGATGTTGACTCGCTGGTTTTGGATACTGCCTTGGATCTTGTAAACATAATAGAACATGGCACCGCATAGTGCGATGACAAACAGGTAGGCAATGACTACCTTCCAACTCGTTCTTCGTTCTACATGTTTTCTCATTATCTTGCAAATGTACTACTTAATTTGAAAAAATGTGTATTTTTGCAAAAAAATTCTACATTATGAAACGAGTGTTTCTGCCTTTTATTTTATCCTTCGTCCTTTTCGTTGGGATGAGCTCCTGCAAGTTTGCCAAACCTTCACAAAGTGGAGTGGTGGCCATTCTGTCTGTGAACGACATGCACGCTGCTATCGACCTTATGCCTCAATTTGCCGCCATAGCCGACAGCCTCAGGCAAATCTATCCCGACCTGTTGGTTTTTTCCGCTGGCGACAACCGTACGGGTAATCCCATCAACGACCAATACCAACCTACCAACTATCCGATGATTGCTTTGATGAATAAGGTGGGGTTCGATTTGTGCGCTGTGGGTAATCATGAATGGGATGCTGGTCAAGAGGCTTTTCAAAGGAACATAGAGGATGCCAATTTCCCTTTCCTTTGTGCCAATATCATATTGCCTCAGACAACCAAACTGAATATTAAGCCTTACGAGATTCTTGAGGTTCAGGGATTAAAGATAGGTGTCGTGGGTATGCTGGAAGTTCGTGCCACGGGTTTGCCTGGAGCGCATCCCAAGAACTTCGAAGGAATCAGCTTTGAACAACCTTATGATGCCTTGCAAAACTATCTCCATCTTCGCAATCAATGCAACGTGTTCATCCTGTTGTCGCATGTCGGTTTTGAAGATGACCTTGAGATTGCAGAACGTTATCCGATGCTCGATGCCATCATCGGTGGACATACCCATACCTTGATTGAGCATCCCACCAAACACAACGGTGTAATGATCACCCAAGCAGGTTCGAGTTTGAGCAATGCCACCCTCACCTTGATCAAAGTGGAGCAGGGGAAAGTGGCGAATGTCGATGCCGTGACTTTGGATGTGCAACATGAGAAGAAGAAAAATGCCGAGGTTAAAAAAATGGTGGATGACTTCAATAATGACCAACGTTATTCACAGCCATTGTCAACCGCAATCACTCCTTTTGAGACTCGTGAGGAGTTGGGATGTATGTTAACGGATGCCATCCGTGACAAGTCGGATGCCGATTTTGCTTTCAACAACACGGGAGGCATTAGGCTTAACCGACTCAAGAAAGGCCCTATCACCGTCAAGGAGGTTTATGAAATTGATCCTTTTACCAACGACATTGTTGTCTTTGCCATGAAAGGAAAACAAATCGAGCGCTTTATCATGGAGAGCTATAAGAAAAATGGACGCACTCCTTCATACGTCTCAGGAATGAGCTATGAAGTGCTTACATCTACGGATGGTTATCCGAAGTCGGTGAATATCACGTTGGATAAAGGACGCTACTCGCCTGAGGCGACATATAAAGTGGCAATGAATAGTTATATGGCCTCCACCGTGCGTTTCGAGAGCGTTGATGATGGCACAAACACATACATGACTAGCGAGGAGATGCTGATCGAATACCTGAAGGAACATCCCTCTGTGTCGTATAGAGGTGTGACTCGAGTGAAGTGAGTTTGTCGCTCTTTTCTGTGAAACGTTTCATGGAAAATACTAATTTTGCGCATCAATTTTAATGAGCATGAAGAAACTATGGATTTTGGCCGCCTGCGCCATGTTGTTGGTCGGCTGTGGAAAGAAACAAGTGCAGCTGATCGACGCTGCCAATTTCAACAAGGAAGTGGATGGGAAACAAGTGTCACTTTACACCATGCACAACGGTGATGTCACCATGCAAGTCACCAACTACGGTGGCCGTGTGGTCGCCTTGTGGACTCCTGACAAACGCGGAAGTTTTGAGGATATCACTTTGGGCTATGACCATATCGACAAGTACCTCAACAATACTGGAGAGCGTTATCTGGGTGCTGTCGTTGGACGTTGTGCCAATCGTATCGCCAACGGCACATTCACTTTGAACGATACCGTATATCAATTGCCCAAAAACGATGGCAACAACACCCTTCACGGCGGTGTCATTGGCACTGACCGCATGGTGTGGGATGTGATGGAAACCACCGATAGTACGCTTGTCATGCATGTGCTGCTCCCTGATGGACAGGATGGTTTCCCGGGCAACCTTGACATCACCATGACTTATACGTTGACTTCGCAGAATGAGTTTCGTATCGACTATGTGGCAACGACCGACAAACCCACTTTGTGCAATCTCTCCAATCACACTTTCTTTAACTTGAGGGGTGAGGGAGGCAACATCTTGAAACATCAACTCAAGATCAACTCGAAATGGGCTCTCTCCGTTGATAGCACGCTGATTCCTGACGGGAAGTTCATCTCGGTGAAAAAGACACCCTTTGATTTTTTGGAGTTGCATAACATTGGAGACAGCATCAATGCCAAGAACGAACAACTTGTCATGGGTCATGGCTATGATCACAACTGGATTATCAGCGGTTCCCAGTCCGATGCTGTGAAGTACTGCGCTACCCTCTATGAGCCTCGTAGCCGTCGCATGGTTGAGGTGTATAGCGACCAGATGGGAATTCAGTTCTATAGCGGAAACTTCTTTGACGGCAAGTCCCAAGGTAAATGGGGCAAACATGTCTATCGTGGCGCTGTGGCTCTGGAGACCCAGAACTTCCCCGATGCCATCAACCAGGAGAATTTCTCTATCAAACCAGTGTTGAACCCTGGCGAGACTTATACGCAAACTTGCATCTATAAGTTCAGCGTTGCTTCTTCCAAACAATGAATTATCTCAGCGTTGACGGCATCTCCAAGTCGTATGGCATCAAGACGCTGTTTTCCGGTGTCACCTTTGGCATCGAGAAAGGTGACAAGACAGCCTTGATTGCCTCGAACGGCTCTGGCAAATCGACCTTGCTCAAGATCCTTGTGGGCAGAGAGTCGATGGATACAGGTATCGTCACCTACGCTAACGACATCCGGGTGGGCTATCTGGAACAGCTGCCAAAGTATGATCCTGACCTCACTATAAAGGACGTAGTTGCCCAAACCGCTGCAGATCTCGCCATAGCTGAAGTCGATGGTATGGAGTCTTGGTCGTTCGAACAACGCCTCACGCAGATGCTGACCCGTTTTGAGCTTACCGACCAACAGCAACGTATTGGAAACCTCTCAGGCGGTCAGGTGAAAAGACTGGCCCTGGCTATGGTGTTGCTCGATGATCCCGACTTGCTCATCCTTGACGAGCCCACGAACCACCTCGACGTGGAGATGGTGGAATGGCTTGAGAAATACCTCTCGCAGTCTAGCGTCACCCTTCTCATGGTCACCCACGACCGCTATTTCCTCGATCGGGTGTGCAACAAGATCTTCGAATTGTATCAGAGTGTCATCTATACGCATTATGGCAACTTCGAATACTATGTGGAGAAGAGCCGCGAACGTGAAGAGGTGAAGCGGGCCACTGCTGAGAAGGCTGCGTCTCAGTTGCGTCGCGAGTTGGAGTGGATACGCGCCACTCCACAAGCCAGAACAGGAAAGTCAAAGAGCCGCATCGATGCTTTTTATGACTTGAAAGATAAGGCCCGTTACCAGAAAGAAGACGACTCGCTTCAATTTGGCCTTCAAGCCCAACGTCTCGGTGGAAAGATTCTCGAGATGTATAATGTCACCAAAACCTATGATGATGTCACGGTGCTTCGCGACTTTGATTATGTGTTCAAACGTGGTGAACGCATCGGCCTGATCGGCAAAAATGGGGTGGGGAAGTCATCTTTCTTGAATTTGATTACCAGGCAGATTGCTCCCGACCATGGCAAAATCATCGTGGGCGATACGGTTACCTATGGCTACTATCGGCAGGAAGGTATTCAATTTGACGAAGACAAGACGGTCATCGATGCTATTCGTGATATTGCAGAAGTCATCAGCTATGGCAAGGACCAAGTCTATACCGCCGACCAACTGCTGTCGCATTTCATGTTTCCCTATAAGATGCAACGACAGCCAATCGCCTTGCTCTCCGGGGGTGAGAAACGGAGGCTCTATCTATTGACAGTATTGGTCGCCAATCCTAACTTTTTGATTTTGGACGAGCCCACCAACGACCTCGATCTGTTGACTTTGCAGAAGCTGGAAGACTTCCTGAAAGGCTATAAGGGCTGTCTCCTCGTGGTGTCGCATGACCGTTATTTCATGGATGAAGTCGTCGATCAATTATTTGTTTTTCAAGGAGATGGAAAGGTAAAGGGCTTTATGGGCAACTACTCGCAATACAAGGACTACCTGCAAACTAAGGAGGCCGAACAGCGTCTCGCTCAGCAGTCCCAGAAGCCCAATGCGCAGTTGGAGCCCAAGAAGGTCCGTGAGAAGACGAAGCGTTCCTTCAAGGAAGAGCGTGAATTTGCCCTTTTGACAGAAGAAATCGCATCGCTTGAGGAAGAGAAGAACCAGATTGGGCTACAGATGAACCAAGAAACCGATTATCAAAAGCTGCAGCAACTAGGTAACCGCCTTCAGGAGATTAACGGGCTACTTGACGAGAAGGAGTTGCGATGGCTGGAGTTGGATGAGTGGTCGTAATCAATAATACGATTGCAGTGATTCTTGAAACGTCCTTTTTCTTTCTTTAATCGCCGAAAGTATTGGTTGAATCTGGTAAGAGGTTTAACGGAATATACTATCTTTGCAAATTCTATTATTATCATTTGACTCATGGGTAAGTATTCTTTTCGAATTCTATTTATCTTACTGATAACCAATCTATTATGTATTAATGTCAAGGCTCAAGAGACCTTGACGCTCACCTTGGACCAAGCCTTGGAGATCGCCCTTTCGGAGAGTAACACTATCAAGATCGCCGACAAAACGGTTGAAAAGAGTGGTTATGCCCAAAAGGGCAGTTATTCTGCTTTATATCCCAATGTCAGCGTCAGTGGTTCCTACCAACGTACCCTTCTGAAGCAGGTCATGGTGATGGACATGGGTGGACAGGCCATGGAGATCAAGGTGGGTCGCGACAACAACATCAACACCTCAGCCAGTGCCAGTATGCCTTTGGTCAACGCACAGCTGTGGGAAAGCCTTAAGCTGTCGGCCCTTGATGTGGAGATGGCTGTGGAACAGGCTCGTTCGTCGAAGGTGTCGATGGTGTCGCAAGTGAAGCAGGCATTCTACGGAGTGCTGCTGGCTAAGGCTTCGCTCGATGTGGTTTCCGAGATGTACAAAAACGCCCAAGCCAACTACGAGAAGACCTTGCAACGCTATCAGGTGGGAAAGGCCTCAGAGTTGGAAAAGCTTCGTGCTGAAGTGAATGTGAAGAACGCCGAACCTAACGTGTCGAGTAGTGAGAACGCTGTGCTTTTGGCTACATGGCAGCTGAAGGCGGTGATGGGCTTGGATCTGGCCACGGAAATCGATGTGGTGGGTGACATTATGGACTACACCAACGAATTGCTTACGCCTTATGTAAGCGAAGATGATATCAGTAACAACAGCTCATTGCTGCAGTTGGATATCCAAGATCGGATGCTCGAATCCACGCTGAGGATGCAAAGAAAGCAGTATCTTCCGTCGCTCGCAGCTACCATCAATTTCAATTATAACGCCATGGGTGACGATAAGCTCAGCTGGTTCCCCTCGTCGGTAGCTGCCGTGAGCCTGAACATTCCCGTCTTTGACGGATTCCAAAAACATTATAACATCAAACAGAGTAAGGTTGCCAAGGACATGCTTTCCCTTCAACGTGAGGACGCTGAACGCCAAATTAGGATTGCCATTCGCAACTATAACGACCGTATCGCTCTATGTGTGAAGAACTATACCGCCGCTAGCTCTACCGTCAGCATCGCCCAAAAGAGTTATGAGATTTCACAGAAAATGTATGAAGTTGGCAAGACGACGTTGGTGGAACTCAATGACGCTCAACTGGCGCTGCAACAAGCTCAGCTGACACAGGCCCAGGCCGTGTATGACTTCATGGTAGCCAAAGCCGCTCTGAATGAGTTGATCGGAAAAGAATAAGAAAGAATAAATAGCATATAGATATGAAATACCTGAAAAACACTCTCCTTGCCATGGCCGCAGGCTTGATGCTTGTCTCTTGCGGCTCCAAGACCAACGAAACGACGAATGTCCCAGCACAAGCAGCTCCCATAGTGAGTGTGGTCACTGCTACTGCCGAGGATATCGACGTCGTGAACACCTATACCTCTAATGTTGAGCCTTTTGCGACGAACAACATCATGCCGCAAACCGCCGGCCGTATCGTTAACATCAATGTTGAGGTAGGGAACAAGGTCCGTAAAGGTCAGCTTTTAGCGAAGATGGATGACGTCAACTTGGCCAAGACCCGTTTGCAAATCGTAAACGACTCCACCGAGCTGAGCCGCCTTACCGAACTTTACAAGATTGGAGCTGTCTCACAAGCCGATTATGACCTGGCTAAACTCTCTTTGGAAATAGCCCGTAAGACCTATAGCAACTTGGTCGAGAATACGTTGCTTCGCAGCCCCATCAATGGCGTGGTGACTGCCCGCAATTTCGACAAGGGCGACATGTATAGCATGACTCAACCCATCTTTGTGGTTCAGCAGATCTCGCCGGTGAAGATGCTCATCAACATCTCCGAGAGCCTGTTCACCCAAGTCAACAAGGGAATGGAGTTCGATATCAGTGTTGAGGCTTATCCTGGCGAGACCTTCAAGGGTAAGGTCAACCTGATTTATCCTACCGTCAGTGCTACTACGCATACCTTCCCCGTGGAGGTCATCTGCGAGAACGCCGACCAACGTCTGCGTCCAGGCATGTTTGCACGCGTTACGGCTACCTTCGGCACCAACCATCATGTGGTCGTTCCCGATGTTGCCGTGGTGAAACAGATGGGATCTGGTGAGCATTTCATCTATGTGTTGCAGCCTGATAATACCGTCAAATACCAACTGGTAGAAGTAGGCAAGCGCTTGGGCAACAAATACGAGATTATCAGTGGTGTCAACGAAGGGGATAAAGTCGTCACAGAAGGCCAAATCCGTCTCAAAGACGGGGTCGCTGTCCAAGTAAAAGCTGAAAAGTGAAATCACAACTCTCAACTCTCAATTCTCAATTCCCATGAGTATCCAAAGAACAGCAGTCAATAATCCTGTAACGACAGCCTTGGTGTTTATCGCCATCGCCATCTTCGGTATCTATTCTTTGATGAATCTCTCCATCAATCAGTTCCCTGACATGGAGACCAACTTCATCATGGTGTTGACCTCCTATCCAGGAGCAAGTGCGGAGGATATCGAGACCAACATCTCCAAAACATTGGAGAACACCCTCAATGCCGTTCCCGACCTGAAGCACTTATCGTCAACCTCAAGAGAGAACACCTCGGTGATTGCCATGGAGTTTGAGAGTGGCATCGATATCGAAGAGGCCACCAATAATGTGCGTGACAAGTTGGACATGGTCCGAAATTACCTTCCCGATGGGGCCACCAACCCGGTGATTTTCAAGTTCAATGCGGAGGATATGCCTATCATGCTCCTTAGTGTGACCGCAGAGGAGAGTCTTCCCGCCTTGGAAAAGATCATCGACGACCGTATCACCACGCCCTTGGCCCGTGTGAGCGGTGTGGGTACCGTTTCCGCCAATGGTGCCCCGAAACGTGAGATCCAGGTCTATGTTGATCCTAACAAGATGGAGGCCTATGGACTTACCATCGAGTCGATCTCTTCGACCCTGATGTATGAGAATCAGAACATTCCTGCAGGTTACATCGACATCGGGTCGAACACTTATAATCTCCGTGTGCAGAAAGAATTCAGTGGAGCTAAGGAGATGGAAAGCATTGTGGTGGGCTCGCGTAACAATGCTCCGGTGTATCTGAGGGATGTGGCCACTGTGGTGGATGGCCCGGAGGAACGCTCCCAGGAATCTTACAGCAATGGTGTTCAGGGCGCTACCATTAGCATCCAGAAACAGACTGACGCCAATGCGGTGAACGTTATCAAAGGCATCAAAAAACAATTGGCAGCTATCGAAAAGACCTTGCCATCCGATGTGAAGGTCACGATCATTGTTGACGGTTCCACTAGTATTATCAACACCATCACCAGTTTGGAAAACACCATCTTCATCACCTTCTTGTTGGTGATGCTCGTGGTGTTCATCTTCCTTGGCCGGTGGCGTGCCACCTTTATCATCGTTTTGGCTATCCCTATCTCTTTGTTGGCATCGTTGGTCTATCTGTTTGCAACAGGTAACACACTGAATATCATTTCCATGTCGGCACTTTCCATCGCAATTGGTATGGTCGTGGATGATGCTATCGTGGTGTTGGAAAACATCACGACGCATATCGAGAAAGGGGAGAAACCCAAAGAGGCTGCAGTGCATGCTACCCAGGAAGTGTCATTGTCAGTAATTGCCTCCACTTTGACCATGTTGGCGGTGTTCTTGCCGTTGACTATGATCAAGGGTACCACGGGTGTGATGTTCCGTCAGTTGGGATGGATTGTGTCTATCATCATGATCGTCTCAACTTGCGGTGCCTTAACCTTGGTGCCGATGATGTGTTCGAGGATGCTCGTGATGAATCCGCACGAAAGCAAGTTCCACAAAGCCATCTTCCGCCCAATCAACAAGGCCTTGGATGCCATCAGCAATGGTTATGCCCGACTCATCAACTGGGCGGTCAATCATCGTAAGCTGGTGTTCTTTGGCATGATGATCATCTTTGTGCTGTCGTTGGTGCTGTTCCTGCCTTCATTGAAGACCGAAATGATGCCCAAGTCCGACTCGGAGCGTATCTCTATCAGCATCGAGTTGCCTGTAGGTACGGGCCAAGACGTCACCGGTGCTTTTGCCAAGGAGTTGGCCGCTGATTTCATGGCTATCCCAGAAGTCAAGATCTGTAACTTCAGCTTTGGTCAGGCCGACTCCGACAACGCTTTCGCTTCTATGCGAAACAATGGCACGCACATCATCTCTTTCAACTTGCGCATTGGTACCAAGACGGAGCGTCGCAAGGCTGGGATGCGCACCTCGACGGAGATTGCTGATGAGTTAAGAGCAAAGTTGAACGCCATCCCGCAAATCAAGAAAGTCAACGTCAACGAAGGCGGTGGCGGCATGGGTGGAATGAGTACCGTTCAGGTGGAGGTTTATGGCTATGACTTCGGAACCACCGACAGGGTGGCCAATACCATCGCTCAAAAACTCCGTGACCGTGGCATCAAGCAAGTCATTGTCGGCCGTGACGACTATACCCCCGAATTCCAAATTGATTTTGATCGTGAGAAGCTGGCCCTTAATGGCATGAACAGTGCTACGGCTGCTGCCTATGTGAAGAACAGGATCAGCGGGTCGGTCACCTCTTATTATAGAGAGGACGGTGATGAGTACGACATCCGAGTGCGTTATGCTCCAGAGTTCCGTACTAGCATCGAGGATATCGAAGATATCAAGATTTATAATGGATATGGCCAAGCCGTTCGCGTAGGTGACCTTGGTAACGTGGTCGAGGCATTGACCCCGCCTAACATCCAACGCAAGGACCGTGAACGTATGGTCAGCGTCACCGCAGTTGTGGGCAAAGGCATGGTGTTGAGTGAAGTGGTGAAGATGGCCAACGAAGTGATTGAAGAAACGGAGATCCCTTCAGAGATTATGACCAAGATTGCGGGTGACTATGAGACTCAGCAGGAGATGTTCGGCGATTTGATCGTGTTGTTGATCCTGATCATCATCTTGGTGTATATCGTGATGGCAGCCCAGTTCGAGAACTTGATGAAACCTTTCGTCATCATGTTCTCCGTGCCGTTCACCTTTACTGGAGTTTTGTTGGGCTTGTGGGTCAACAACGCTGCTTTGGGCGTCATGTCATTGGTGGGTATCTTGATTTTGATGGGTATAGTGGTGAAGAATGGTATCGTGTTGATCGACTATACCACCTTGCTTGAGGAGCGAGGAGTAGAGGTGAAGCAGGCCACTGTCCAGGCGGCTCGTTCACGTCTGCGCCCGATTTTGATGACCACCTTGACCACGGTCCTTGGCATGATCCCGATGGCCATTGGCAGGGGAGAGGGTGCCGAGATGTGGAACGGCCTGGGTATCACTGTTGCTTGGGGTTTGACGATTTCGACATTGATCACCTTATTATTAATACCGGCGTTATATTGCTCTTTGGAGACCCGTGCTGTTCGCAGAAAGCGCAGAAAAGCCGAGGAGGCATTGACAAAAACCGAAAATATCCGATAAGTCATGAAAGCAATACTTATTACATACAACCAGGCCTATTATGATGAAATCGCCAAGGTACTTAATGACAATGGCGTGAAAGGCTTCACGGAGTGGAATGAGATCAAGGGACATGGCAGCAATACGGGAGAGCCGCATTTTGGCAGCCATGCTTGGCCTACGTTGAACAACGCCATCATCAGCATCGTTCCTGACGATGTTGTGGACGGCATCCTCGAACGATTTCATGAAAAGGACCTCAAGACACCAGACTTGGGATTGAGGGCTTTTGTGTGGGCTATTGAAAAAATGGTTTAGTTTTTTGTTGTTTATTAAAAATTGATTATATTTGCAGTTCTAAAAGATCAGTTAATAAATTCAATAATAAACACTTAAACTCAAAAAGATGGGAAAATTCGTCATCACACTCAGAAAGAACGGAGAGTTCCAATTCAATCTGAAAGCCACCAATGGCCAAACTATCCTCACCAGTGAGGGCTACACTACCAAAGCCGCCTGCTTGAATGGTATTGAATCTGTGAAAAAGAACAGCGCTGTGGAGGCTCGTTTCGACAAGAAAGTTGCTTCCAACGGCAAGCCTTTCTTCAATTTGAAAGCCACAAATGGCCAGATTATCGGATCCAGCCAGATGTATGCCAACGAGAAAAATATGCTGAATGGTGTTGCTTCTGTCCAGAAGAATGCCCCAGAAGCTCCCATTGTTGACCTGACAGCAGAGTAAGAACTGGTATTTAGCTAGAAAAAAAGGATGTGCCCCGGTGCGCATCCTTTTTTTTATGCGTGTAACCGACTGGTTATCAGTGGGCAAAAAAATTTAAGAAAAAAAAGACGGAAAAAGTGTTGCGCGTATCGGAAAAAGCTGTAATTTTGCACCCGTTTTCGGCCCTGAGAAATGAGGAAGGAAGAGGGGAGCGGCCGGGGACACGAGTTCTTTGAAAGCTTGAGGCCAGCATAAAGAAGTCCGAGGCGGGAGGGGCCGGG